>JAUIIG010000038.1 GCA_030431875.1 Alphaproteobacteria bacterium | reverse complement strand
CCCGCGACGCGCGGCTGTTCGTGGTGGTACGAAAGCCGTCAGCCTGGCTGCCATTGGCGCAGAGATCGCCTCTGCCTTCACCAGCGAGCTGCTGGACGACGCCAAGGACCTGGGACGCGAAGGCGCACGCCGCGTGGAAGACCTGAGCGATGCTGCAGGCGACCGCGCACGCTCTATCCGCCGTGATGCCAGCTACAAGGCTGACAAGGTTGGCGATGCCGCGCGCATCGCAGGGCGCGAAACCGGCAAGCGTATTGCACGGGCTTTCCGCCGTCACTGAGCACGGCCTCGATAGCAAATATGGACATCAGTCCCCTTGCGCTCCCGGCCTGAATGCCTAGAGCGCAGGGGGATTTTTCATTTCAGCAGCAACGAAAGGCCGCCCATGTCCGAAGAGCACGACCAGCAACTCCTCCACCTCGTCATCGGTGGCCGCGTAACCGATCCGCGCGGTGTGAATTTCCAGGACCTGAAGGACATTCATGTTGTCGGCTTCTTCCCCGACTATGCCAGCGCCGAAGAAGCATGGCGCGGCTGGGCACAGCGCACGGTTGACGATGCCGAGATGAAGTACGTGATCGTCCACCTGCACAAGCTGCTGGAGCCGGACCTGCCCGGCAAGTGATCACCCAACAAAAAAGCCCCGCGTCATGCGGGGCTTTTCGTATCCGGTATCAGGAAACCGATCAGATGAATTCGATCTTGTCGATCAGGTAGAACTTCTCGCCCGACGGGACGGTCACTTCCACTTCATCGCCCAGACTCTTGCCGATCAGCGCGCGTGCCAGCGGGCTTTCGTATGAGACGCGGCCGACCTTGGCGTCGCTCTCCGCCTGGCCCACGATCTGGTACTTCAGCGGCTTGTCATCCTCGTCCAGCACGGTGACGGTCGCGCCGAACACGACCTTGTCACCGGACAGGGTTGCGGGATCGATGATCTGTGCGCGGCTGGTCTTGTCCTCCAGCTCGGCAATCTGTGCTTCGACCTGGCCCTGGCGTTCCTTGGCGGCGTGATATTCGGCGTTTTCCGAAAGGTCGCCATGCGCGCGGGCTTCCTCGATCGCGTCGACGATCTTCGGACGTTCGGCACGCAATGCCTTGAGGTCGGCGGTCAGCTTTTCATAGCCTTCCGCGAGCATCGGCACTTTCTGCATTTCATTCCCTGTCTTTGTCTGTCCGTCCCGTCAAAACGAGGCTGTCCCGCCCACGTGGGCAGCTTGGCACATGTCTAAATGAGGGGGGAGCTGTGTTTCTAAGGCCTAGTTATAATAGTCCTGCAAGGCGCGTACTTCAAGATCACTCGCATTTACCGAGGCAATAGCCTGTGCGGCAGCCGCAGAAGCGGCCGCTGTCGTGTAGTACGGAACCTTCATTTCCAGCGCCGAGGCACGGATCGACTGGCTGTCCTTGTGGCTCTGCCAGCCTTCGGTGGTGTTGAACACCAGCGCGATCTCCCCGTCGACGATCTTGTCGACGATATGCGGACGCCCTTCGGCCACCTTGTTGACGCGTTCGACCGGCAGGCCCTGCTCGATAAGGTACTTCTCCGTCCCGCCGGTAGCGACGACGGTGAAGCCGAGGTCAACCAGTTGCTTCACCGGGCCGACGATGTGGGGCTTGTCGCTGTCCTTCACGGACACGAACAGGCACCCTTCGGTCGGCAGCTTGGTGCCTTCTGCGATCTGCGACTTGGTGTAGGCGGTAGGAAAATCCTTATCGATTCCCATGACTTCACCGGTAGACTTCATTTCCGGTGTCAGCACCGGATCGCTGCCGGGGAAGCGGGCGAAGGGAAAGACGGCTTCCTTCACCGCGACGTAGTCCAGCTCTCGCGGGATCGCCGGCATGTCGGCCAGCTTCTCGCCCGCCATCACGCGTGCGGCGATCTTGGCGACCTGCGCGCCGGTGGCCTTGGCGACGAAGGGCACGGTGCGGCTGGCGCGCGGGTTGACCTCGATCAGGTAGACCTCGCCATCCTTTACCGCGAACTGCACGTTCATCAGGCCGCGCACGCCCAGCGACAGGGCCAGCGCCTCTGCCTGGCGTTCCATTTCCTGCACGATCTCGGCGGGCAGGCTGTAAGGCGGCAGCGAACAGGCGCTGTCGCCCGAGTGGACGCCGGCCTCCTCGATGTGCTGCATGACACCGGCAATCACCACCTGCTCGCCGTCACACAGCGCATCGACGTCGCACTCGATGGCATCGCGCAGGTACTGGTCGACCAGCACGGGGCTGTCACCGGAAACCTCGACGGCGGTGTTGATGTAGTTTTCGAGCTGGGCGTCGCTGTCGACGATCTCCATCGCCCGACCGCCGAGCACATAGCTGGGGCGCAGCAGCACCGGGTAACCGATGCGGTGCGCGGCAGCGAGCGCCTCTTCCTGGCTGTAGGCGATGCCGTTTTCGGGCTGCTTCAGGTCCAGCTTGTTGACCAGCTTGGCAAAGCGTTCGCGGTCTTCGGCAAGGTCGATCGCGTCGGGTGATGTGCCGAGGATCGGGATGCCTGCCTCTTCCAGCGCACCGGCCAGCTTGAGCGGGGTCTGCCCGCCAAACTGCACGATCACGCCCTTGAGCGTGCCCTTCGAGTGTTCGACGCGCAGGATTTCCAGCACGTCTTCGGCGGTCAGCGGCTCGAAATAGAGGCGGTCGGAGGTGTCGTAGTCGGTCGAAACCGTCTCCGGGTTGCAGTTGACCATGATGGTCTCGTAGCCGGCGTCGCTCAGCGCGAAGCAGGCGTGGACGCAGCAATAGTCGAACTCGATACCCTGCCCGATGCGGTTGGGGCCGCCACCGAGGATGACGATCTTCTCGCGGTCGCTCGGCCATGCCTCGTTCTCGGGCTCACCGAAGCTGGGGGCCTCGTAGGTCGAGTACATGTAGGGCGTGATGGCTTCGAACTCGGCGGCGCAGGAGTCGATACGCTTGAACACGGGCAGCACGCCCAGCTTCTGGCGTAGCTCGCGCACTTCCTGCTCGCTGGTGGCACCGGCCATGGCGCGCAGGGCATCGTGCAGCAGGCCCGAACGCTTGGCTTGGGTCTCGCCCAGCCCGCCGGCGACACCCACCGAGCGCACGGCCAAGGTGGCAAGGCGCTTGTCGGAGAAGCCCATGGCCTTGAGGCGGCGAAGTTCTGCAGCCTGGTTGGGCAGGCCTTCCTGGCCGATCATCTGCTCTTCGTAGACGATCTCCGCGATGTGCCGCAGGAACCACGGATCGTAGAAGGTGATCGCCTGCACTTCCTCGACGGTGAAGCCCTCGCGGAATGCCTGGGCGACCTTCAGCAGCCGGTCCGGCGTCGCCTGCGACAGCGCTGCGGTGATGTTGTCGCGGCTCTGCCCTTCCAGCTCCACCACGCGGTTGAACCCGTCAAGGCCGGTTTCGAGGCCGCGCAGGGCCTTCTGCATCGATTCCTTGAAGTTGCGGCCGATGGCCATGACTTCGCCGACCGACTTCATCGCGGTGGACAGCAGCGGCTCGGCACCCTTGAACTTCTCGAAGGCAAAGCGCGGGATCTTGGTCACGACATAGTCGATTGTCGGCTCGAAGCTGGCCGGGGTTGCGCCGGTGATCTCGTTGGTGATCTCGTCCAGCGTGTAGCCCACGGCCAGCTTGGCGGCGACGCGGGCGATGGGGAAGCCGGTGGCTTTCGATGCGAGGGCAGATGACCGCGAAACGCGCGGGTTCATCTCGATCACGATCAGGCGACCATCCTTCGGATTGACTGCGAACTGTACGTTCGAACCACCTGTTTCCACGCCAATTTCGCGCAGCACGTTGATGCTGGCGGTGCGCATGATCTGGTATTCCTTGTCGGTCAGCGTCAACGCCGGGGCGACAGTGATGGAATCGCCCGTGTGGACGCCCATGGGATCGACGTTCTCGATCGAGCAGATGATGATGGCATTGTCCGCCTTGTCGCGGACGACCTCCATCTCGTACTCCTTCCAGCCGAGCAGGCTTTCCTCGATCAGCACCTCTGTCGTGGGGCTGGCGTCGAGGCCGGAGCGGACGATGCGTTCAAATTCCTGCTTGTTGTAAGCCACGCCGCCGCCGGTGCCGCCAAGCGTGAAGCTCGGACGGATGATCGACGGCAAGCCGGTGCGTTCGAGCACCTCGTAAGCCTCGTCCAGCGTGTGTGCGACGCCCGAACGCGCGCTTTCGAGGCCGATCTTGTCCATCGCCGCGCGGAAACGCTGGCGGTTCTCGGCCTTGTCGATGGCATCGGCCTTGGCGCCGATCATCTCCACGCCGTGCTGTGCCAGGACGCCCATTTCCTCCAGCTTCAGCGCGCAGTTGAGCGCGGTCTGCCCGCCCATGGTGGGCAGCAGGGCATCGGGCTTTTCCTTGGCGATGATCTTGGCGACGATTTCCGGCGTGATCGGCTCGACATAGGTGCGGTCGGCGAATTCCGGGTCGGTCATGATCGTGGCCGGGTTGGAATTGACCAGGATGACGCGGTAGCCGTCTTCCTTCAGCGCCTTGATCGCCTGGGTGCCCGAATAGTCGAACTCGCAGGCCTGCCCGATGATGATCGGACCAGCGCCAATGACGAGGATGGAGGAGATGTCAGTACGTTTGGGCATAGTCAGTCTTTAAAGAGGGCGATTATGGAAACGACGAACGCACCGAGTGCAATCCAATCACTTCGAGTGATACTCTTGAATTTCTCTGGCAAGGTCTTCTCGCGAGTATGCTCGATTGTTATGTCCGCATATGCGATGCCTTGATCGGTAATCCGCATTAGAGTGCGTCCCGCGCCACTTTCATCGTCGACGAAATCCGCAAGACGCTCGGCTTTCAAACGCCTGGCGCTCGATTGACCTTCTGAGGGGCCTATGTCGTCGAGTTCAGCAGACAACAACTCGACAATATCGCCGGGATTCGCCTTAAAGTGATTGCCTCTGCGAAGAGCCATAAGCAGCTTCTCATCGGTAGAATTAAGCATCACCCCAACATCCCCACAAACTTCTCGAACAGGTAGAAGCTGTCCTGCGGCCCCGGGCTCGCTTCCGGGTGGTACTGCACCCCGAAGGCCTTCTTGCCGCTGATCGTGATGCCGCAGTTCGAGCCGTCAAACAGCGAGACGTGGGTCTGCTCCACGCCCGCAGGCAGGGTGTCGGCGTCGACCGCGAAACCGTGGTTCATCGAGGTGATCTCGACGAGGCCGGAGGTCTCGCCCCAGCCCTCACCCACGCGCTGGACCGGGTGGTTCGCGCCGCGGTGGCCCTGGTGCATCTTCACCGTCTTCGCGCCTGCCGCCAGCGCCAGCATCTGGTGGCCGAGGCAGATACCGAACAGCGGCACGTCCTTGTCCAGCAGCGCCTTGATCACCGGCACCGCGTATTCACCGGTCGCCGCCGGGTCGCCCGGGCCGTTCGACAGGAACACGCCTGCCGGTTCGAGTGCCATGATCTCGTCGAACGAGGTCTTGGCCGGAACCACCGTCACCTTGGCACCGGCACGCACGAGGTTGCGGAAGATGTTGTCCTTGGCGCCGTAATCGATGGCGACCACGTGCGGTCGGGCATCGCCCTCGCCCGAATGATATCCGTGGCCGAGCTGCCAGTAGGAGCCCTGCCAGTTTTCCTGCCCTTCGCGGGTAACGCGCTGGGCGAGGTCCATGCCTTCCAGCCCCGGCCATTCCTGCGCGCGCTGAAGCAGGGCGTCGATATCGAACTTGCCGTCCGGCGCGTGGGCGATCACCGCGTTGGGCGCGCCCGACAGGCGGATACGGCGGGTCAGCGCGCGGGTATCCACGCCGGCGAGGCCGATCTTGCCATGCTTCACCATCCAGTCGGTGAATTCGACTTCGGAACGGAAGTTGGAGGAGTGCGTCACGTCCTCGCGCACGATGCAGCCCACGGCGCTTTCGACCGCGCTCTCCACGTCCTCGGCATTGGTGCCGACGTTGCCGATGTGCGGGAAGGTGAAGGTGACGATCTGCGCCGCGTAGGAGGGATCGGTCATCACCTCCTGGTAGCCGGTCATCGAGGTGTTGAAACAGACCTCGCCCACCTCTGCGCCAGTGGCGCCAAATCCCCTGCCCCAGACGACCGTCCCGTCAGCAAGAACCAAAACACCCGTAGCGCCTTTTGGTTGCGCAGACGAAGAGGCGAGAAAGGCCATGGTGGCTCCCGTGAATCAGTGGACCGGCAATGTGTGCTAAGTCCCAGCCGCTAGAGACGTGGCGGGGCACCGTCAAGCGCGAGACTTGGCTTTATTTCGGCATCCCCTACATGGGGCGCAATCATCCACAGGAAAGCTGCGAGAAAACAGATGCTGCGCGACACCATCAAGACCGAAACCGTTACCGCGATGAAGGCCGGCGACAAGCCGCGCGTGGCCGCGCTGCGCCTGATTGCCGCCAAGATCAAGGACCGCGACATCGAGGAACGCACCAAGTCTTCCACCGGCGACGACGATGCCCTGGTGATCGACGTGCTGCAGAAGATGGCCAAACAGCGCCGCGAATCGATCCAGATGTACGAGGACGGTGGCCGCACCGAACTGGCCGAGCAGGAAAAGGGCGAGCTGGTCGTCATCGTGGAATTCCTGCCCAAGCAACTGGGCGAGGACGAGACCAAGGCGATCATCGAATCGATCAAGGCCGAACTGGGTGCCGAAGGCATGAAGGACATGGGCCGCGTGATCGGCGAACTGAAGAAGCGCCACGGTACCGAACTCGACATGAGCAAGGCCAGCGGCTGGGTAAAGGCAGCGCTCTCCTGAGGGCTATCCCCAGCCCTCCACAGCTTATCGAATCCTACTTCCCCGCGAATCGCGGGTTTGGGCTATGGTCGCGGGCTTATGGCGCTGTCACCCCAATGGCTGGATGAACTGAAGTCGCGGATCACGCTGTCCGCGCTCATCATGCGCACGGTAAAGCTGCAACGCGCCGGTCGCGAGTGGAAGGCCTGCTGCCCGTTCCATTCGGAAAAGTCGCCCAGCTTCTACGTCAACGACCAGAAGGGCTTCTACCACTGCTTCGGCTGCCAGCAGCACGGCGGCGCGATCGACTGGATGATGGAGCAGCACGGGCTCCAATTCATGGATGCGGTGAAGGAGCTTGCTGCCGAAGCGGGGATGGACGTCCCTGCCCCCGATCCTCGCGCCGCCGAACGGGCGGAACAGCGCGCCACGCTGCATGACGTCATGGCGGCGGCGCAGAAATGGTTCGTGGATGAATTGTGGGGTGCCAACGGGGCCGAGGCGCTCGCCTATCTGCGTCGGCGCGGTTTGTCGGACAAGACGATCCGCCAGTTCGGCTTTGGCTGGGCGCCCGACAGCAAGGAAGCCATCGTTCGCGCCCTGTCGCGGTTCGAGGTGCCTTTGCTGATCGAAGCCGGCCTGCTGATCGAGGTCGAGAACAAGATCCCCTATTCGCGCTTCCGTGGCCGCGTGATGCTGCCGATCCAGGACGCGCGCGAACGGGTAATCGCCTTCGGTGGCCGCATCCTCGAAAGCCGGGACGGGGTGGCCAAGTACCTCAACAGCCCGGACACGCCGCTCTTTGACAAGGGCCGCACACTCTACAACCTGCACCGCGCCGCCGCCGCCAGTCGCAAGTCAGGCCGCGTGATCGTGGCGGAAGGTTACATGGATGTCATCGCCCTCGCCGCTGCCGGGTTCGAGGATGCCGTCGCACCCATGGGCACGGCGCTGACCGAACAGCAGGTCGAACTGCTCTGGCGCATGGCTGACAAGCCGGTGCTGTGTTTCGACGGCGATGCCGCCGGCCAGCGGGCCGCCATGCGTGCGGCGGAGCGCGCCCTGCCCCTGCTGCGTCCGGGCCATTCGCTGCAGGTGGTCCAGCTGCCCACGGGCATCGACCCCGACGACCTGATCAAGCGTGACGGCCCCAAGGCCATGGAGCGCCTGCTGGCCGACACGAAGTCACTGCTCGACCTGATATGGGAGCATGAGCAAGCCGCCCAGCCGCTCAATTCGCCGGAAGACAAGGCAGGCCTGAAGGCGCGACTGCTGGATCACGTCGACACTATCGAGCACCCCGACATCAAGTCGCTCTACCGTCGCGAGCTGCTAGATCGTTACGGCACCTTTGCTTTCCCGCCCCGCCCCCAACGCGACTTCAAGCCGCGCAGTGGCGGCAAGTGGAACGACCAGCCGCAGCGCACCCCTCCCGAAGTCACGCAGCGCCTGCGCAAGGCCACGGCGGGCGCTTTCCGCGACATGCTGACCGCCGCCGTGCTCAACGGGCTCGCCCGCCATCCGGGTGAAATCCATCGCCACGCCGACGCCCTGCTGGGGCTCGCCAAGGGTGATGCCCAACTGGCGCAGGCTGTGGATTTTCTGCTCGATAATGCACAAGAGCTTGAACCTTCCGCGAATTCGCCCATATCTCCCTCAGACAACCTGCCACCGCCGCCGGATAAAGCCCGTTTCTCCTTCCTCAGCGAAGGATCTGATCCGGACGACGCGAGGGAGGATCTGGCCGAAGCCGTTGCCTTGCTGGTCGAAAGACCAGCATTGGAAGCGGCTATTGCCGAGGCCACCCGTCGTTTCGATACCGACCCGGAAGGTGCGTTTGCAGAGCAGCAACGCTTGCGCAAACGAAGGCTGGAAATCGATTCGCGACTCGGGCAAATGGCACGCAAACGCGCAGCGCAATCCCAGGAAGAAGCTGGGGCGCAGGGACAACAGGATACGGCAGCTGACGAAAGTGAGCCCGCCGAACATGAAACGGATTAAGTGAGTCTATGGCCAGCGACGCCAAGTCCAAGCAGAACGAAGACGCTCCGCTGATCGACCTCAACGAGGCATCGATCAAGAAGATGATCGCGAAGGCGAAGCGCAAGGGCTACATCACCTATGACGAGCTCAACGAGGCGCTGCCCTCCGGCGAGATGAGCTCCGACCAGATCGAGGACATCCAGTCCGCCCTGTCCGACATGGGCGTGCAGATCGTCGAGAACGCCGAAGAGGCCGAAGACGAGGATGACGACGACGGTCCGGAGGAAATCGCGCCGACCGGTTCGGAATCGCGTGCCGAGGACAACAAGAACGTCCCCGAGAAGAAGAAGTCCACCGCTGGCGAAGGCCGCACCGACGATCCGGTGCGCATGTACCTGCGCGAAATGGGCGCTGTGGAGCTGCTCAGCCGCGAAGGCGAGATCGCCATCGCCAAGCGGATCGAGGCCGGCCGCGACACCATGATCATGGGCCTCTGCGAAAGCCCGATCACCTTCCACGCCATCATCACCTGGTCCGAAGCGCTGAACTCGGAAGAAATGCAGCTGCGCGAAATCCTCGACCTTGACGCCATGCTCTCGAAAGAGCCGCCCGTCGACAAGATGGAGGAAGGCGCCGAGGACGACGACGATGGCGAGATCTCGGAAGAGACCGCCGGCCCGACTATCCGCGACGACGACGAAGTCGAGGACGAGGAAGAAGATGGCGACGAGGACGAGGACGGCGAAGGCTCCTCGCGCAAGCGCGAAGAGGACGACGAGGAAGACAACACCATGTCCCTCGCCCAGATGGAAGCCGCGCTGAAGCCCGACGCACTCGAACGCTTCGCCCGCATCACCGACCTGTTCAAGAAGTTCGAGAAGCTGCAGGCGGAACGCGTCGAAGTGCTGGGCCAGGGTGAGGAATTCCCCAAGGCCAAGGAAAACAAGTACGAGAAGCTGCGCGAGGACCTGACCGCCGAAGTCGAGTCCGTGCAGTTCCACGCGACCAAGATCGAGTACCTGGTCGACAACCTCTACGCCTTCAACCGCCGCCTGACGGCGCTGGGCGGACAGATGCTGCGCCTGGCCGAACGGCACAAGGTGAAGCGCCTCGACTTCCTCGAAAACTACGTCGGCAACGAGCTTGACGATGCCTGGCTGAAAGAGCGGGCAAAGAAGGACAAGAAGTGGGCCGCCTTCGCCGAGAAGGAAGCCGATGCAGTCGAGCGCATCCGTGCCGAGATCGCCGACATCGCCAGCGCCACGGGCATGAGCCTGACCGAATTCCGCCGCATCGTGAACATGGTGCAGAAGGGCGAGCGCGAGGCGCGTATCGCCAAGAAGGAAATGGTCGAGGCCAATCTGCGCCTGGTGATTTCGATCGCCAAGAAGTACACCAATCGCGGCCTGCAGTTCCTCGACCTGATCCAGGAAGGCAACATCGGCCTGATGAAGGCGGTCGACAAGTTCGAATACCGCCGTGGTTACAAGTTCAGCACCTATGCCACCTGGTGGATCCGGCAGGCGATCACCCGCTCGATTGCTGACCAGGCGCGCACGATCCGTATCCCGGTCCACATGATCGAGACGATCAACAAGCTGGTGCGCACCAGCCGCCAGTTCCTGCACGAGCAGGGCCGCGAACCCACGCCGGAGGAAATGGCCGAGCGCCTGTCCATGCCGCTGGAAAAGGTGCGCAAGGTGATGAAGATCGCCAAGGAGCCGATCTCCCTCGAAACGCCCATCGGCGACGAGGAAGATTCGCACCTGGGCGATTTCATCGAGGACAAGAACGCCGTCATCCCGGTCGACGCCGCGATTCAGGCCAACCTCAAGGAAACCGTCACCCGCGTGCTGGCATCGCTGACGCCGCGTGAAGAACGCGTGCTGCGCATGCGCTTCGGCATCGGCATGAACACCGATCACACGCTGGAAGAAGTCGGGCAGCAGTTCAGCGTCACGCGCGAACGTATCCGCCAGATCGAAGCCAAGGCGCTGCGCAAGCTGAAGCACCCCAGCCGCTCGCGGAAGATGCGTTCGTTCCTCGACCAGTAACGCATCAAGTCACAGGGGGAGACAAAATGCGCAAATTGGCGTTCGTACTGGTTTCAATAACGCTGATTGGCGGCTGTGACTCTTCTGACTTAGTCGGAGAAGCCAGCGCAGACGTGAATGGCGATGGCTATATTTCGCCTGACGAAGCATCTGCCGAGTTTGCCAAGGCTGCCGCTATTGAATTCCAGCCCGGCAATTGGGACATCGAGCACAGGCGCGGTGATCGCGAGTATCCGCTCGATCAGGAGTGCGTATCACAAGACGACCTTCCTGAATTCATTGATCGCAGCGTCTACTTTGAAGATCATGGATTCTTGCGGTCGCTTCCCAACGAAGCCTGCGAAATTCATTCCCTGTCTGCTTCGAACAGCCACTTTGCGATGAATTTCACATGCGAGCGGCGGGGCGAAAGCCTCTCATACCAGATGGAATCGGAGTTCACCCCGACAAGTTTCTCCTCGACCTTCACCCGTGACGAACTGATTGATCACAACTCAGGCGTCGAATGCGTTGAAGGCGAGGAATGCCCGCCTCCGGACATCGAGGTAGTGCAGGTGGTTGAAGTTACTTCCGGACAGAGAACCGGTGGTTGCTGAGGTCGCAGGGTCTCATATTCTCGGGGCAGTGATCAGCCATCCGGCGCCAACCCTTCGAAATCAGAGCACATGTCCCGCCTGATCCTCTTCAACAAGCCGATGAACGTGCTGTCGCAGTTTACTGACCGCGGCAGCCCGACCAAGCGTGCCACGCTCTCGGACTTCATCGACGTGCCCGGGGTCTATCCGGCGGGCAGGCTGGACCGCGACAGCGAGGGCCTGTTGCTGCTGACCGATGACGGGCGCTTGCAGGCGCGGATTGCCGATCCGAAGTTCAAGCTGCCCAAGACCTACCTCGTGCAGGTTGAGGGGATTCCCGATGCCGCCGCGCTGGATCGGCTAGCAAAGGGCGTGACGCTCAACGATGGACCCACCCTGCCCGCACATGTTGAGGCCGTCGACGACCCGCAGCTCTGGCCGCGCGATCCGCCGGTGCGGTTCCGCAAGACCGTTCCCGACAGCTGGCTCCGCATCACCATCCGCGAAGGCCGCAACCGGCAGGTGCGCCGGATGACGGCGGCGGTCGGCCACCCGACCCTGCGCCTCGTGCGCTGGTCGATCGGCGAATGGCAGCTGGATGGCCTGCAACCCGGCCAGTTTCGCGAGGTCGAGGCCCGCTAACCTGATGGACAGCCGCCACGCGGCATGGCAATTAAGGCGGCAGGAGAGGACAGACCCGAATTCTCGAGGGAGTCCAGTACCCGTGTCCACCGATACCAAGGTCATCGCCATCGTCAGCCAGAAGGGCGGATCGGGCAAGACCACGCTCGCGTTGCACCTGGCGACACATGCGGCATACAAGAAGAAGCAGACCTGCGTGATCGACACCGATCCGCAAGCCACGGCAGCCGCCTGGGGTGACTGGCGCGGCGATTTCCTGCCCGCCGTGGTCACCAGCCCGCCTGCCCGCCTCGCCCGCACCATTGAGAATGCCGCCAAGGAAGGCTGCGAGCTGGTGGTGATCGACACCCCGCCCCATGCCGAAGCGGCCATGCGCGAGGCGATCAAGGCGGCGGACCTCGTCCTCATCCCCACCCGCCCGCGCGCTTTCGACCTCCACGCGCTGGAAGGCATTGCCGACATGGTGAACTTCACCGGCACGCCTGCCCACGTCGTGCTTAACGGCGTGCCCGCGCGCGCGACCAAGATGGTCGAGGAAGCCAAGGCCACGGTGAAGGAACTTGGCCTCGAGACCTGCCCCATCCTGTTCGGCGAGCGCGCCGATTTCCATCGTTCTTCCTCCAAGGGCGAAGTCGCCAGCGAGATCGACCCCGAAGGCAAGGCCGCTGGCGAAGTGAAGGCGCTGTGGAAATGGGTGAAGAAGGCGCTCGGCTAACCGGCTGGACGCGCTGCCCCATTGGCGTCATGCTCCGCCCATGGGGAGAGGATACGACTACATCGTCGTAGGTGCCGGTTCGTCTGGCGCGGTGATCGCCGCTCGGCTGAGCGAGGACCCGGCCTGTTCGGTGCTGCTGGTCGAGGCGGGCGGCCCCAACCGTCATCCCCTGCAACTGATGCCACTGGCCTTCCCGCGCGTGGCGCTGGGCAATATCGGCACCTGGCAATTTGAAAGCGAGCCGGAGCCCGCGCTCGACAATCGCACCCTTGGGCTGCCGCGTGGCAAGACCCTGGGCGGCACCAGTTCGATCAACGCCATGATCGCCGTGCGCGGCAATCGGCGGGACTTCGATGACTGGGCTGCGGCAGGCTGCCACGGTTGGGCCTTCGACGACGTGCTGCCCTATTTCCGCAAGCTGGAGAGCCATTGGCGCGGCGAAAGCGAGTGGCATGGCGGGAGCGGCCCCATCGGCATCACTCGCATGCAAGGGCCTGACTTGCTGTTCGAAGCCCACCGCGAGGCAGCGGAACTGGCCGGCATCCCTTATTGCGACGATCCCAATGCCGTCGAACAGGACGGCATCAGCCACATGGAATCGACCGTGGCAGGCGGCAGGCGCTCCAGCTCGGCCCGCGCCTACCTCGATCCGGCCAAAGGGCGGCCCAACCTGACCGTCATGACGGGCGCCCTGGTGACTCGGATCGTTGTCGAGAATGGCCGCGCCACGGGCATCGAGATTGCGCAGGGATCGACGATTGAGCGTATCACTGCCGCCAGCGAGGTCATCCTCAGCGCCGGTGCCTATGGCTCGCCGCAAGTCCTGATGCTGTCCGGCATCGGCAATCCCAATGAATTGCGAACGCTCGGCATCGATCCGATCCATGCCCTGCCTGGCGTCGGTAGCGACCTCGCCGATCATCCGGTGGTGATCCACGAATATGCGCTCAAGGAAGACCTCGGCCTGACGCGCCACCTGCGGATCGACCGCGCGGCCATGGCTGCCGCCAAGTGGTTCCTCAATGGCAGCGGCCCCTTCGCCTACACCGGCACCCTCGCCAACGTCTTCATGCGCTCCGAGCCCGGCGTCGACCGGCCCGATATGCAACTGATGTGCCTGCCGATGAGCGGCAACGCCCGCCTGTGGGTGCCCGGCCTGCACCGCAAGCCCGAGAGTTTCCTGTCGGTGCGCACCGGCTACCTGCCACTGAAATCGCGCGGCTGGGTGAAGCTGCGCAGTTCCGACCCGCGCGATCCACCGCGCATTTTCCTCAACATGTTCTCGGCCGCTGGCGACATGGCAGGCATGGTCCGCTCGATCCGCCTGACACGCGAGATCTATGCGCAGGAGCCGCTGGCGAAGCTGATCGACCGCGAGACCGAGCCCGGCGAGACCCTGCAAAGCGACGTCGAGCTCGAAGCCTTCGTCCGCGCCAATGCCACGCATCGGGCACACCCGGCTTGCTCCTGCCGCATGGGCACCGACGAGATGGCCGTGGTCGATCCACAACTGCGCGTCCACGGTATCGAAAGCTTGCGCGTGGCTGACGCCTCGATCATGCCCGCCCTGCCGCGCGGCAATCCCAACCTCGCTTGCCTGATGATCGGCGAAAAGGCGGCTGACATGATCAGGTTTACCGGCTGACCAGCCATGCTAGACAAGTGAAAGAGGGATTTGGGGAGGAACTTTCGATGCGAACTATCAAGGCCTTGCTCGCAGCATGTCTCGCGTTGGTCACGACGCCGGCAATGGCACAGGACAATTACTGCGACCGGGCCTGCCTGGGCGACCTGGTGACGCAGTATGTCGACGCCATGATGGCACACGATCCTTCCGAATTGCCGCTGGCCGAAGGCGCCGAATATACCGAGGGCGGCCGCGCTTTGCCCATGGGCGAAGGCGCCTGGCAAAGCCTGACCGCGCGCGGCACCTTCCGGCACGATTACCTCGACACCACGAGGCAGGTGGCGGCAGCCCATGTCGACTTCCTCGAGGGCGAAACCCCGGTGCTCATCTCGGTAGCCCTGCATGTCGACGATGGGGCAATCAGCGGGATCGAAACCATCGTCCACCGCGCCACGCCGGACTCGCCGTTCCAGCCGGCCGTGCTCGACCAGCCGGTGCGCGGCATGGACATGCCCGTCCCCGAAGGCATGCGCCAGTCGCGCGAGGACATGGTGGACATTGCCTATCGCTATGCCGAGGGGTTGCGGCTGGGCAATTTCATCGACGCCCGCGTGCCCTTCGCGCCCGAAGCCTACCGCGTCGAGAACGGCGTCATCACCGCAGGTGAAGGCTGCCGTTTTACGCCCTGCGACCCTGCCCGCCAGCGGATCATGGTCCATCCCGGCCTGATCCCCAGCGTTGTCGCGGTGGACGAGGAGAACGGCACCGTGCTGCTGTGGATGAACTTCGGCTACACCGATTCCTACGGCCCCGGAAACGCCCTGGTGACCATGGAAGCCTTCAAGATCTGGGGCGGCTCGATCCACGCGATCAACGCCTTCTTCGACTTCCTGCCGATTGGTCGCGGGCGCGGCTGGCCATCGGAAGACCCGGTCCCGCGGCTCTACTAGCTGGTGGGAGCTTCCGGCACCCAGACCGCGCCCTTGATGTAGCGGATCAGCCCCGCATCATTCAGCATATAGTGGATGTAGAACTCCACCGGTACGCGCATGCCAACCGGGATTGGCGTCATGCCGCCATAGCCGCGCTGGTCCAGCTCCTGCTGCGACAGTTCCTTCAGGCCGGTGAACCAGATCACCACGTTGGAGACAAATCCCCGCTTGCCAGGGAAGAACTCGCGAAATTCCACCTCCTCGCGGCAGTATTCGTGGAAGAAAGCGTAGAAGGCACGGAACGCCGCCTTGCCGCGGACCGCGAAACCGGCGTTCTCCAGTACGAAGTCGTCAGCGAAGAATTTCTCCAGCGTGTCATAGTCGCGCGCGTTGAAGGCTTCGATATAACGGTGATAGTCGTCTTCGGTCACTTGGCTCTCCCTTTACCGACCGATAGCCCGCCCTTAGGAACAGGCAAGACCGCAGGGCAATTCGCGGACGGGACGAGGGGGAATGATGCGCACGGTAATCCGGTTCCTGGCCATGCTGGCCGCTTTCTGCAGCACATCTGCAGCACTAGCGCAGGGCGGGCCTGACCCGCTCGACGCCGCGACCCGCGCGCTGGGCAGCGAGGTTTACGCCAGCAGTTGCGCTGCCTGTCACGACAACGCAGGCACCCATGCCCCTTCGGTGATGGCACTTGGCGGACTCTCGCCCGAACGCGTGTTGCGCGTGCTGGAAAGCGGGCGGATGCAGGCGCAGGCTGCTGCCCTGTCCGACGAGGAACGCGCTGCTGTGGCGCAAGTTATCGCCAACCGTCCGCTGGGACTGGCGGCGCAGACCCCTCCGCTGTTCCGCTGCGAAGGCGAAGCCGCGCAATTCGATCATGGCAGCACCCCGTCTTTCGTCGGCTGGGGCCTCGACGCCGGCAATGCCCACGCCATCCCGACCGAAGTCGCGGGGATGACCGCTGCCGATGCCGAACGGCTGACCCTGCGCTGGGCCTTCGCTTTCCCTGAAACGGTCGAGACCCGCTCGCAGCCCACAATCGCCGGTGGCGCGATCTATGTCGGCGGCGGCGACGGCACGCTCTACGCCTTGGATCTCGACACCGGTTGCACGCGCTGGACCTACCAGGCTGCCTCCAGCGTGCGTAGCGGCGTGGTGGTCAGCCCGTGGGACGCAGGCGACTCCGAAGCCCGTCCGCTGGTCTTCTTCGGCGACAGCCTCGGCTATGCCTATGCGCTCGACGCCGTGACAGGCGCGGAAGTCTGGGCGCGGCGGGTGGAGGGGCACGGCTTCGCCCTGCTCACCGGCACTCCTGCCCTGCACGGCGATACGCTGTTCGTACCCGTCTCCTCGGGTGAAGAAGGCTCGGCTGCCATCCCGACCTATGAATGCTGCACCTTCCGCGGATCGCTGATCGCGCTCGACGCGATGACTGGCGAAACCCGCTGGCAGACCTTCATGGTGGGAGAGCCGCACGTGAACGGCGCCACCGAGATAGGCACGCCAACGTTGGGGCCATCGGGCGTGGCGATCTGGTCCGCCCCGCTGGTCGATGCAGCGCGCGAGACCGTCTACGTGGCGACGGGCGACAACTACACCCAGCCGGCGACCCACCTCAGCGATGCCATCGTGGCAATGGACATAACCACCGGCGCGATCCGCTGGGCGACGCAGGTCACTCCCGGTGACGCCTGGAACGTTGCCTGCTGGCCCAATCCGGCGGGTACGGTAGGGGCCAATTGTCCGGAGGATGCCGGACCAGATGCTGACTTTGGCGCAGCTCCGGTCATGGCGCGCGGGGCGGACGGGCGCGATTACCTGCTCGCCGGACAGAAATCAGGCGTCGCCTATGCCTTCGATCCCGATACCGGCGAACTCCTGTGGGAACACCGTGTGGGCCGTGGCGGCGTGTTGGGCGGCGTCCACTTCGGCATCGCAGCCGACAGCGGCCGACTCTACGTCCCGATCAACGACGGCCCTACCGATCCCGAAACCGATCACCCGCGCAGCCCCGGTGTCTACGCGCTCGACGTCGCCACGGGCGAACCCGTCTGGTCCGCCCCCTCGCCCGATGTCTGCGCTGGCCGCATGTTCTGTGAGCCCGGCTATACCGCCGCCATCACCGCGACGCCGGACATGGTCGTGGCCGGGGCGGCAGACGGCCATGTGCGCATACTGTCGGCGGAAACAGGCGAAGTCCTGTGGGATTTCAACACCGCGCGCGAGTTCACCAGTGTCAACGGCGCGACCGGCAATGGCGGCTCCATGAGCGGCGGTGCGGCACCTGTCATCTATGACGGCAACCTGATCGTCAGTTCGGGCTATGCCTTCCTTGGCAAGATGCCCGGAAACATGCTGCTCGTCTTCGGCACCGAATGAAGCCAGCCTAATCGGGGACAAAGCCCTTTTGCAGTGGCATCGCAGCCGCTCCGTCCCTATGTGGGCGCCATGAAGATCGCCATCGCCTCCGACCATGCCGCCCTCGACCTGAAAGCCGACCTGCGCGAGTGGCTGATCGAGCAGGGCCACGAGGTTGCCGACCTCGGCCCGGATACTGCCGAAAGCGTCGACTATCCCGATTTCGGCTACCTGCTGGCCGGTGTCGTTGCCGACGGCACCGCCGATCGCGGCGTCGCGCTGTGCGGGTCGGGCATTGGCATCTCGATGGCCGTGAACCGCAACCCCGCCGTGCGATGCGCGCTGGTGTCCGAACCTCTATCGGCCAGCCTCGCGCGCGAACACAACGATGCCAACGTCATCGCCATGGGCGCGCGCCTCACGGGCAGCGACATGGCCAAGGCCTGCCTCGCCGCCTTCCTCGAAACGGAATTCGCCGGTGGCCGCCACCAGCGCCGTGTCGACAAGCTGTCCAACCCGTCCTGAAAGACCCCGTAATGTCCGCCAGCCAGTCCGCCCCCGCCGCCAACCCGCTTGACCGCTTCTGGAGCGAGAGCCTCGAAGAGGCCGATCCGCTGGTCTACGGCATCATCCGCAAGGAACTGGGCCGCCAGCGCGACGGTATCGAACTGATCGCCAGCGAGAACGTTGCCAGCCCCGCCGTGCTGGAAGCGACGGGCAGCGTGTTCACCAACAAGTATGCCGAAGGCTATCCGGGCAAGCGCTATTACGGCGGCTGCGAATTTGCCGACGAGGTGGAGACCATCGCCATCGACCGCGCGAAGCAGCTGTTCGGCTGCAATTTCGCGAACGTGCAGCCCAATAGCGGCAGCCAGATGAACCAAGCAGTGTTCCTCGCCCTGCTGAGCCCGGGCGACACCTTCATGGGGCTGGACCTCGCCAGCGGCGGGCACCTGACGCATGGTTCGCCGGTCAACATGAGCGGCAAGTGGTTCAACTGCGTGCCCTACGGCGTGCGCCGCGACGACAGCCGCATCGACATGGAAGAGGTCCGCCGCCTCGCCCACGAGAGCAAGCCCAAGCTGATCATCTGCGGCGGCACCGCCTATCCGCGCACCTGGGACTTTGCCGAGTTCCGCAAGATCGCCGATGAAGTCGGCGCATACCTGCTGGCCGACATCTCGCACTTTTCCGGCCTGGTGGTCGGCGGTGCGCACCCCTCGCCCTTCCCGCATGCCCACGTAGTGACCTCCACCACGCACAAGAGCCTGCGCGGCCCGCGTTCGGGCATCATCCTGTGGAATGACGAGGAACTGTCGAAGCCGCTCAACATGGCCGTGTTCCCCGGCCTGCAGGGTGGCCCGTTGATGCACACCATTTCTGCCAAGGCCGTGGCTTTCGGCGAGGCGCTGCGTCCGGAATTCCGTTCCTACGCCGCCGCAATCGTCGAAAATGCCAAGGCGCTGGCTGCCAGCCTGCAGGAGGCCGGTATCACCATCGTCTCTGGCGGTACCGACAATCACCTGATGCTGGCGGACCTCACGCCCAAGGACGTGACCGGCAAGGCTGCTGAAAAGGGTCTCGACCGCGCACTGATCACCTGCAACAAGAACGCCATCCCGTTCGAGCCGCGCTCGCCGTTTGTTACCAGCGGCGTGCGTCTCGGTACTCCGGCGGCAACCACCCGGGGTTTCGGCCCTGCCGAATTCCGCAAGGTCGGCGCCCTGCTGGCGGAAGTTGTCGACGGCATGGCTCGCAACGGTGATGAAGGCGATGCACAGGTCGAAGAACGCGTACGCCGCGAAGTTGGCGAACTGTGTGCCGCATTCCCTGTCTATCCCGGGAGGTAAGCCATGAGTGACCCGCGCAAGAACGACAACGAGATCGACCGCTTCATCCTCAAGGATGCCGTGAACGAGGCAAAGGACATGGGCCGCGAAGGGATGCAGCATCCTTCGACAGGGCCGGTGCTGACCGGCGCCGCCATCGGTGCCGTTGCCGGGGCCGTGCTGCCCGTGGTGAGCTGGCCCGTGGGCCTGATCGCCGGTGCCGGGTTCATGCTCTACAAGCGGATCCGTCCCTGACCTGTCATGAGATGCCCTTTCTGCGCGCATGATGACAGCCAGGTAAAGGATTCGCGCCCTACCGAAGATAACACCTCGATCCGCCGCCGGCGCCAATGCGAAGGCTGCGGCGCGCGGTTCACGACTTTCGAGCGCGTGCAACTGCGTGAAGTGGCCGTGCTCAAGTCGGGTGACCGGCGCGAGGCTTTCGACCGTTCGAAGATCGAACAGTCCGTCTCGCTGGCTTGCCGCAAGCGCGGCGTAGAACAGGAACGCATCGACCAGCTCGTATCGGGCATCCAGCGGCAGGTGGAAACCGCTGGCGAAAGCGAAATCGCCTCCACCCGCATCGGTGAGATGGTGATGGAAGGCCTGCGCCAGCTCGACTCGGTCGCCTACATCCGCTTCGCCAGCGTCTACCGCGACTTCTCCGAAGCCCGCGATTTCGAGGAATTTGCCTCCACGGTGCAACAGGCAGGAGCCGATGGCGCCGACTGAAACGCTTTCTCCCGTCATCGTCCTTGTCCGCCCGCAACTGGGCGAGAATATCGGCAAGGCGGCGCGGGCCATGCTCAACTTCGGACTCACCGAACTGCGGCTGGTGGCCCCGCGTGACGGCTGGCCCAATCCCTCTGCCGGTCCCGCCGCTGCCGGTGCCGATGTGGTGCTGGAAAAAGCACAGGTGTACGAAACCACGGCAGATGCCGTGGCCGACTGCGCCCATGTCTACGCCACCACCGTGCGCAAGCGCGGCGTCACCAAGCCGGTGCAGACACCCGAAGAGGCCGCACGCAACATTCCCCGCCAACCGGGACGCAGCGCGATCCTGTTCGGGCCGGAACGCTCCGGGCTGGAAACCGAGGACGTCGCCCTGGCCCGCACGATCATCACCGCGCCGATCAACCCCGAATTCGGATCGCTCAACCTCGCGCAGGCCGTGATCCTGGTGGCCTACGAGCTGTCCAAACATGCTGACCTCGTCATGCCGACAGAGGAAGAACTGCTGCCCCCGGCCCCGCAGGACGAGCTCGACGGGCTGATCGACCACCTGGACCGCATGCTGCAACCCAAGGGCTATTTCCTTCCGGAAAGCCGCTCTGCAGCCACGCGGCGAACCCTGCGCGGTGTGCTGACCAAGCCGGGCTGGAACCACCTGGAGGTGCGCACCCTGCGCGGTGTGCTGTCGTCGCTGGAAAAGGCCGATCGTCAGGATTAACCTGCCGTTCAGCTGCGGAGGCCGAGCATATTCTCTCAGCGACAGAGGGGGTTAGGCAATGATACTGTTGGTTTCTACTGCTGCGGTCCTGCTCACGCCTGTCGCCCTTACCGATCCCGTGCTTGAGCAGTCCGATACCTTCATCTCCGAAGGCGCCCGCGCCGCGATGGCAGATGGTTCGGTGACCGAACTGCATTGCCTCGACCTTCCGCAAGACCATCCCGATGGTGCGCGTGCCTGCCTTACAGCCACTGAATGGCAGGCCGTGTTTGACCGGATCGCGCATCAGCAGTCGGCCGATCGCCGCATGCGCGCCATCTCCCAGGCGCAGTTTGCCGCCGGTCGACCCAGCTATCCCTGACGGCATCCACGACAGCCTGTTACAATTTATCCCTGAAAATCAGTCGAGGTCATGGTATGGCACTCGGCGGAATGGGAGATTTGGATCATGAAGTATCACGTACTTGCCGCGGCAATACTCCTTGGCGGCAGTTCGATGGCGCTGGCCCAGCAGGCGGAGCAGGAACAGCAGGAGCAGCAACAGGCTGCCGCCGTTCCCAGCGCCCAGGTTGAGGAAGAAGCGCCTGACGAGGACGATCCCGGCGAGGAAGTCGTCTGCCGCACCGAACGCATCACGGGTTCGCTCACCCGTCGTCGGCGCACCTGCATGACCCGCAACGAATGGGCCAACCTTGAACGCAATACTGCCGGCGGGGTCCGAGAGATGGGCCGCAACGCTTCGGGCGGGCACGAATGCGTGCAGGACCAGTTTGGCGGCTGCTGACCCCTTGACTTAACCGCGCGCAACGCTATTTGCGCGCCTTCGCTGAAATTGGCTCCGCACCCCGGTGAAGCGGTAGCCACGTCATTCGCAATGGAATGGCGGTGCGATGCCGGGTTGGATGGCTGCCGCTGGGGCAGTCCGCAAATTGAAGGAAGTGACTTATGTCGAAGCGCACGCGCGCCAAGCACAAACTCGACCGCCGGATGGGCGAAAACATCTGGGGTCGTCCGAATTCCCCGGTCAACAAGCGTTCGTATGGCCCCGGCCAGCACGGCCAGCGCCGGAAGGGCAAGATGTCCGACTTCGGCCTGCAGCTGCGCGCCAAGCAGAAGCTGAAGGGCTACTACGGCGACGTGACCGAAAAGCAGTTCCGCGCCACCTACAAGGACGCCACCCGCATGAAGGGTGACACCGGCCAGAACCTGATCGGCCTGCTCGAGCGTCGTCTCGACATGATCGTGTACCGCGCCAAGTTCGCTCCGACGATCTTCGCTGCCCGTCAGATCGTTTCGCACGGCCACATCAAGGTCAACGGTGTGAAGTGCAACATCGCCTCGCGTCGTTGCGACGTCGGCGACGTGATCTCGCTGGGTGACAAGGCCAAGGAAATGGCCCTGGTGATCGAAGCGCAGAGCCTGCCGGAACGTGAAATCCCGGAATATGTCGTTGTCGACGGCAACGACAAGGTCACCTTCAGCCGCGTCCCGACGCTCGACGAAGTGCCCTACCCGGTGCAGATGGAACCGAACCTGGTGGTCGAGTTCTACTCGCGCTGATCCGGTAACGGACCACGAAATCAAAAAGGGCGGTCCTTGCGGGCCGCCCTTTTTCGTTCCAGCTCAGGAAAACCCCTAGCCGAGGTAGTCGCGGCGGAAATCCGCAGCGAACCCGGCAAACCGGCCCTCGGCAATGGCATCGCGCATGGCCTGCATCAGCTGCTGGTAGAAGCTGAGGTTGTGCTCGGTCAGCAGCATGGCGCCGAGCATTTCACCCGACTTGGTCAGGTGATGCAGGTAGGCGCGGCTGTACTTGCCGCAGGTCGGGCAGGTGCAGCGCTCATCCAGCGGCGCCGTGTCCTCTGCATGGCGGGCGTTGCGCAGGTTCACCGGGCCATTCCAGGTGAAGGCCTGGCCATTGCGGCCCGAGCGGGTCGGCAGCACGCAGTCGAACATGTCCACCCCGCGCTCTACCGCGCCGACGAGGTCATCCGGCTTGCCCACGCCCATCAGGTAGCGCGGGGCGTCTTCGGGCAGCATGTCCGGCGCAAAGTCGAGCGTAGCGAACATGGCCTCCTGCCCCTCGCCTACGGCAAGCCCGCCGATGGCATACCCGTCAAAGCCTATGGTGCGCAGGGCCTCGGCTGAGCGGGCGCGCAATCCTTCGTTGAGCGCGCCCTGCTGGATGCCGAACAGCGCGCCTTGCGCTGCATGTTCGCCGCCTGCGTCGAAGGCATCGCGACTACGCTTCGCCCAGCGCATCGAAAGCTCCATGCTCGCCTCGATCTCCTTCAGCGGCCGATCGGCACGCGGGCATTCGTCAAAAGCCATGACAATGTCGGAGCCGAGCAGCCGTTGGATCTCCATTGAGCGCTCGGGCGTCAGCATGTGCTTCGATCCGTCGATATGGCTGCGGAAGGTCACGCCTTCCTCGGTCAGCTTGCGCAGTTCGGCAAGGCTCATCACCTGGTAGCCGCCAGAGTCGGTGAGGATCGGCCGGTCCCACTGCATGAACTGGTGCAGGCCGCCGAGCCTTGCAACGCGCTCTGCTCCGGGGCGCAACATCAGGTGGTAGGTATTGCCGAGGATGATGTCCGCGCCCGTGGCGCGCACGGCCTCGGGCTTCATGGCCTTTACCGTCGCCGCCGTCCCCACCGGCATGAATGCAGGTGTACGGATCGTGCCGCGCCGCATTTCGATCTGGCCGGTGCGTGCCTTCCCGTCGGTGGCGCTGACCGAAAAGCGGAAGCGGGGACGATCAGAAGCCATAGATCAGGGTAAACCGCGTGAGTGTATCGGTGCTGACGGCACCGGCTGCGGGATTGCTGTCATATTCGATCGACCATGCCAAGCGCGCGCGCAGGGCGTCGGTGATACTTGCTTCGAGGCCGGTCGTGGCCGTGAGGCTGGTATTCGAGCTGTCGATGATCACCAGCGCCTCCCCGCCCGTTTCGACGGTGGAGTTGGCGTCCTGCGTCAGCTTGATCGCATCTGTGATCTGCCAGTCGAAGTCGAGGCCCGCCAGCGCGGCCAAACGGCTGGTGCTGGTGCCGTCGTTGAACTCGGTCACACGGTAGGCGGGACCTGCCTTCACGGACAGCTCCATCGTGTCGGTGTCAATCAGGCGGTAGCCGAGGCCACCCGAAACCGAATAGCGGCCCGAGAAGCCCTGCCGGCTGTCCCGTTCGAACTGGGCGAGGCCGAAGGCGAACAGGCGTTCGTTGATCTGGTAGCGCGGCTCGTAACTGGCGAGGAACTGTTCGCGCGAGGTCGCGCCGTCCTGGCGGCGATAGTCGGCAGCCAGGCGCAGCCGGTGTTCCCAGTCGATACCTTCGCGTTCCAGCGACAGGGCGGCGCTGACGCCGATCTCGTCGCTGTTGCCGGAGGACTGGAAGCCGCCGATCTGCCCTTCCCCGCTCCAGTTGTCGAACAAGCCCGCCTGGCGGATGGCTTCTTCCTCGGCTGCAGCTTCGGCTTCGGCAAGCTCGGCCTGCTGCGCCGTGTAAGAAGCGAAGATCGCATCGATTTCGGCGGCATCGCCTGGAAAGGCGGTGCGCGCGGAATTGACCACGGCCTCGACATCGTCGGCATCGCCATTGGCAATGGCGGCATCGATCATGGCGCGCGCAGCTTCGGGAAGCTGGGCAGCGGCGGGACTGGCAATCAGAAAAAAGGGGGTGGCAAGCAGGGCAAGTTTTCTCATGCGCGCCCCGCTAGCCAATCATTCGCGCAACCGCCACCCTGTCTTGAAAATCCATGCGATTGTGGCGACGCACAGTGCCACGAATGCTAGCGTCATGCCGAAAGCCAGGGCGATCGGCACGTCGGACTGCCCGGTGAAAGTCCAGCGCAAGCCGTTGACGAGATAGAACACCGGATTCACCTGCACCAGCGTGCCCCAGGGCTCGTCGAGCATGTCGACCGAGTAGAAGGTGCCGCCGAGGAAGGTCAGCGGGGTCAGCACCAGCATGGGGATTATGGAAAGCTTCTCGAACCCGTCGGCCCACAGGCCCAGGAGGAAGCCGAACAGCGAGAAAGCCGCTGCCACCAGCACGATATAGCCCAGCGCCAGCACCGGGTGCGCGATCGAGTAGTCGACGAACAGCGTGGCCGTGACGAGGATGATCGCCGAGATGATCAGCGACTTGAGCGCGGCGGCTCCAACAAAGCCGATCACGGTCTCAGCGACGCCTACGGGGGCGGAAAGCAGCTCATAGATCGCGCCGGTGAACTTGGGCATGTAGATGCCGAAGCTGGCATTGCTGGTGCTCTCTGCCAGCAGGGTCAGCATCAGCAGGCCGGGCACGATGAAGGCACCGTAGGGCACGCCGTTGACCTCGGCCATGCGGCTGCCGATGGCAGAGCCGAAGACAATGAAATAGAGGCTGGTGGTCAGCACCGGCGAGACGATCGAACCGAAGGCCGTGCGGAAGAAGCGCAGCAGTTCGTTGCGCAGGATGGCATAGGCGCCTCTCCAGTTCATGTAGCTGCTCATGCCGCCACCTCCTGCCGGTCTTCCAGCAGGCCGACGAAGATATCCTCCAGCGTGGATTCGCGGGTCTCGATGCCGGTGAAGGCAATCTGCTGCTGCACCAGCAGCTTGGCGAGATCGGCCACCTCGCGCTTGCCCGCGCCGGTGCCGTCACCGCCACGATAGACGAGGCGCTTGCCGTCGTCCTCGAGATGCAGCGGGTACTGGGCCAGCGGCGCCGGGATGTCCGCCAGCGCGCTCTCCAGCGTGAAATGCGCCTCGGTACTGCCAAGCTGCGCCATGATGGCATCCTTGTCGTCGACCAGCAGGATCTCGCCCTTGTTGATCACGCCGACGCGGTCAGCCATTTCCTGCGCTTCCTCGATGTAATGCGTGGTGAGGATGATCGTCGTGCCACGCGCGCGCAGGGCGTCGATCTGCTTCCACATGTCGCGGCGCAATTCCACGTCGACACCGGCGGTAGGTTCGTCGAGGAACAGCAGCTCCGGATCGTGGGCCAGTGCCTTGGCGATCATCACGCGGCGCTTCATGCCGCCGGACAGTTCACGGATGGCGGCATCGCGCTTGTCCCACAGGCTGAGGGCCTTCAGCACCTCCTCGATCCGCGCCTCGTCCGGTTTCAGGCCGAACATGCCGCGCGAATAGCGGACCTGCCGGATCACCTTGTCGAACATGTCGGTGGCCAGTTCCTGCGGCACCAGCCCGATGCGGGCGCGCACCTCGCGCCAGTGCTTGCGGGTGTCGAGTCCGAAGGCCTCGATGCTACCGCCAGTGGGATTCACCAGGCCGCAAGTCGCGCCGATCAGCGTCGTCTTTCCCGCACCGTTTGGCCCAAGCAGGGCGAAGATCTCGCCGCGCCGGATGGTCAGGTCCACGCCCTTCAGCGCCTGGACGCCGCCCTTGTAGGTCTTTTCGAGACCGCGAATGTCGAGAATCGGTTCTGGCATCGCAAATAAGTCGGACGACCAGATCGGTTTTACAAGAGAACTAATCCCGCTCCGGCAAAAGCAGGCTGGAATCACCGTAGGAATAGAAGCGATAACCCTGCGCAATGGCGTGGGCGTAGACCGCCTGCATTTTCTCGCGCCCCATCAGGGCGGAGACCAGCATCATCAGAGTCGACTTCGGCAGGTGGAAGTTGGTCATCAAGCCGTCCACCGCCTTAAACTGGTAACCCGGCGTAATGAAGATCGCCGTGTCGTCCGCGAAGGGATGGATCGTGCCTTCATCGTCGGCTGCGCTTTCCAGCAGGCGCAGGCTTGTCGTGCCGACCGCAATCAACCGCCCGCCAGCGGCGCGCGCGGCGTTGAGGCGATCGGCGGTGGCTTTGTCGATGGTGCCCCATTCGGCGTGCATCTGGTGGTCGTCGGTATCGTCGGCCTTCACCGGCAGGAAGGTGCCTGCGCCGACGTGCAGGGTGAGTGTTTCGTGCTGTACGCCTGCCTCGTCGAGCGCGGCGATCAGGCGGTCGGTGAAGTGCAGCGCGGCAGTCGGCGCGGCGACGGCCCCGTCCTTCTGCGCGAACATGGTCTGGTAGTCTTCGCGGTCCTGCGCGTCGGTTTCACGCTTGCCGGCGATATAGGGGGGCAGCGGCATACGCCCTGCCCGCTCCAACAGCACCTCGACTGGCTCGTCACCGTCGAAGGCGAGCGTGAAGCTGCCATCGGCATGGCGCGCTTCAGCAACTGCCGTAACGCCTGCACCGAATTCCACCGTGTCGCCTTCGCGCAGCCGCTTGGCGTTGCGGATGAAGGCCTGCCAGCGGCGCAGGTCGATACGCTTGTGCAGCGTGGCACCGATCTTCGCCTCACCACGGCGACCCTCGAGTTGTGCCGGGATCACCCGCGAATCGTTGAACACCAGCACGTCACCCGCCCGCAGGTATTGCGGCAGGTCCAGCACGCCGCGGTCGGCGAAGGGCTTGTCGCCTTCCACCACCAACATGCGTGCAGCATCGCGCGGCCGCGCCGGGCGCAGCGCGATCAGCTCTTGCGGCAGGTCGAAATCGAACAGGTCAACGCGCATGGCGTGACGCTATTCCACCATCATTCGCCCTCGGGGGCGTTCAGCATGTCGAGCGTGATCCGCTCGGGCTGGGCGGGTCGCACGTCGGCGGGCATCATCTGCGGCACGTTGTCGGCAGCGATGCTGGCCTGCAAAATGCGCGTCGGGTTGCTGGGCGGCTCGCCGCGCTGGATGGCGTCGACGGCAGCCATGTTCTGGATGACGCGGCCGAAGTTGGTGTAGCGGCGATCCAGTGCAAAACGCGGGTAGAAGACGATGAAGAACTGGCTGTTGGCGCTGTCTTCGTCGTCAGCGCGGGCCATCGACACGGTGCCGCGCACGTGCGGGAGGAAGTTGAACTCCTCTTCGAGGTCAGGCAGCGTCGAGCCACCCTGGCCGGTACCGGTCGGATCGCCGGTCTGCGCCATGAAACCGTCGATCACGCGGTGGAAGGGCACGCCGTTGTAGAATCCGTCGCGCGTCAGCGTCTTGATGCGTTCGACATGGTTGGGCGCCCATTCGGGGACGAGGCGGATCGCCACGCGTTCTCCGGTCGACAAGTCGAGCAGGAGGATGTTCTCGCGATCTTCCTGCATGTCGAAGTTCACCCGGATCGGCACCTGCCGGGCCTGGACATTGGTGGCTTCGGTGCTTTCAACCGCAGGCGACAGGTCTACGTCCTGCGCCAGGGCAGGTGCGGAGAAGAAGGTGAGAGCGGCAGCGGCCGACAACGCGATGTGGCGGATCATAATCCTGTCCGAGGCTGGTTGGTAAGTATCGAAGCGGCTCTA
>JAUIIG010000037.1 GCA_030431875.1 Alphaproteobacteria bacterium | reverse complement strand
TCGAAGCTTTTCGGACCGGTGCGGGTGATCGTGCCGACGGCGGCCTTGTGGTTCCGCGGGTCGCCGAAGTCGACCATGGCGTAGACGTCTTCTGCCGCGCGCTCGATCTCCATTTCCATCTCGATCTCGACCGGGCCTTCGGGTGCCATCTTGGGCTTGAACCAACCTAACATGCATGCCTCCACGATAATTCAGAGGCTTATCGTTAGCGGGGCATGGTTCGCGTCACCCTTCGGATCGTGGTTAACGCGGCAGCAGGGACTGTCAGAACTTTTCGCCCAGCAGGATCATCTTGCCGCGCAGGCCCTGCAGGGTTGTGTTCTGGATCTCGATGCCAGGGTGGGCATTCACCTCGATCACCATCGGCCCTTCGTTGACATCGTGCACGATATCGACGCCGCAATAGCCCAGTCCGACGGCGGGGCCGCTCATGCTGGCAATGTCGAGCACCTTCTGCCAGTGCGGGATGCGGAACCCGATCAGGCACCGGCCCGTGTCCGGGTGGTGGGTGATGACCTTCTTGCCCTGCTTGGCGCGGAAGATGATGCCGGTGTCGAGATCGACGCCCGCACCGATGCCGCCCTGGTGTAGGTTGGCCTTGCCGTCGCTCTCGTTGGTGGGGAAGCGGGCCATGGCCATCATCGGGTTGTTGCCCAGGCAGATCACGCGGACGTCGGGCAGGCCGTCGTCGACCAGGAAGGCGAAGCCGGGGTCTGCCCGGATCAGCGGTTCGATCAGCGCGGCGTCGTCGGAGGCGGCATCGCCCGAAAACTGCCCGTCGACGATGCGGCGGACATGGTTCTGCACGTCGTCGGGGGTGAGCGGCTTGCCCGAACCCTTCAGCCAGTTCTCGCCTTGCTTGCCGACGGCCAGCAGGATGCCGTCGCCCTGCGAGCCGCGCGCGGGCTTGATGCACCAGGCATCGGGGAGGACCTTCGTTGGGTCGAAGCTGCTAAGCTGACCATAGCCGGAGATGACGGCTATCGTCCCGGAGGTTTTCACGCCGCCCGCCACCAGCGCCACTTTCGCGGCCACCTTGTCGCGTGCCCGCTCGATCGCCTGCCGCGGGTTGTACTTCGCGATCACCGCGTTGCGCAGGTTGATGCCCAGGATGTCGTCGATCGGGATGGAGGAATCCGAGGAGGGCAGGGTCGACGAGCGGCCCCTTGCGCGCGCGCTCGCTGAAGAAGGCGGAGAGGCCTCCGGGGACAGGCTCGCGATAGGGGGCGAGCGGCGCTTGAGGAACGACAGGGGATTGAGCATTGCTTGATCCTTGGCTGCGCTGGTTCAGTTCGGCACGGACTTGCGCCCAGTCGACCGAGGTGAGGGGCTTGTTCTTGCCCGCGACCGGGACGGAAGCGGGCGGCATGATCGGCTGCAGGGCCCGGGCGAAGGCGGGCAGCAGTTCGGTGGCCGGCTCGTCGTTGGCGGCGGGCGCGGCTGCCGGAAGTGGCGCGGGTACCGGCTCCGGCCTCGGGGCCGCCTTTTCCGGCGCCAGGTTGGTCAGCACCAGCGGCCTGCCGGCTGTCGGCGGGCGCGACGGGAATACCGTCAGCTTGACCGTGTCGCCTTCGTCTTCCTCGACCTTATCGATGGCTGCGCGCGCGGCCAGCAGCTCGTTGAGCTCGTCGGTCCCGGCATCCACTTGCGCGTCGGCCACGGGCAGGCCCTGGCGACGCCGCCAGGCCTCGTACCAGATGGGGAAGAAGCGTCCGATCTCGGTCACGCGCAGGCCACGGTAGCGACCGAGGATGGTGATCGCGATGGCGGCAAAGCCGGGCAGCAGCAGCGGCGAGACGTCGATCAGCATCAGCGCGAAGTGGCTGACCATGACGAACTGGATCACCAGCGCCAGCACCAGGGTATTGGCCGCCAGCCGGGCGCTTTCGAACCAGCCGTCCTTCTCCCACTGGCGCCACCAGCGCTCCACGCACAGCGCGGTCACGACGACGGGGAAGGCGTCGACCTGCAGCTCGGTATCGAGCACGCCCTGCAGGGCTGCGAGGATGAACACCACCAGCGAGATCAGCACGCCGAGGAAGCCCACGCGGGTCATGCGCAGCTTGAGCAGCGAGGGGGCAACGATCATGCCCGAGCCGATGGCGCAGACCATCACGATGGGGCCGAAAATCGGGCCGATCTGCAGGAAGGCCAGCGCAATCAGCATGGGCGTGAACAGGCCGAATGCCTTGAGGCCGATGAAGCTGCGGGCGAGCACCACCAGGAACGATCCGATGGGCAGCACCATCAGCAGGTTCGACGGCTTCAGGCCCCAGATCGCCTGTGAAACGGCAATGCCGCCCAGCGCGGACGGCATCGATAGCGGGTTGGCAGTATTGCTGAGGCCGAGCACGACCAGCGCGCCCAGGCAGCAGAGCACCGCCGTGCCGATCATGGCTGGGCGGCGGATCTGCGGCGTGGCGCGTTCGATCACCCGCTTGATGAAGGTTATCTTCTCAGAAAACATACCCGACAGTCAGGCTGAAACGATAACCCTCACGGTCGCGCACGGGATCGTTGGAATCGCTGAAGATGTACTTGGCCTCGGCTTCCAGCCGCCAGTTGCCCGGCCACCAGAGCAGTTCGACCTCGGGCACCACCTGGGTATCCTCGCGCACATCGCCGGTCGGCGTCAGGCGACCGTCGAAGCGGGTGTGCCGCACTTCCACGGCGGGCCGCACGCGCAGGTCGCTGGTGAGCGGGTGGGTATAGGACAACAGCGCGCTTTCGCGGGTATAGCTGCGGAACGGGTTGTCCGAATTGATCTCTTCGGCGCGCAGGTCGACGCCGACATAGTGATAGCGGCCAAGGCGGTGGCGATAGTCGAGGTCGACGCGCACGCCGTCACCTTGCGAGGAGGTGCCGCCGGGGCCGGCGCCGTCGTCATATTCGCGCTCGCGCCAAGTCACCGTGGCACGGAAGCGGTGGGCAAGCACCGGTTCGTATTCGATCCGCAGCGAGGCGGAGGTTTCGTCGGTATCGCTGCTCTCAACGGTGACAAGGTCATCGTAGATGCGGCCCTGCAGGCGCACTTCCCAGTCATCGCCCAGTTCCTGGGCAACGCTGGCGGTGAAGCGGTCGCGGTCATAGCTCTGGCGGCCCGTGGCCGAGCCGAAGCGTTCGACCTGGATCCGGTCGGCCTCGATACTGAAGGTGGTGTTGTCGTCTTCCAGCTCCAGCGCCACGGCACCGCGCAGGTAGCCGCCGTCGCCGTTGATGATGAGCTCGTCCTCGCTGTCGCTGCTCTGCGAGGTAACGATCCCCACTTCGACGCGGGCGAGCAGGTCCAGTTTCCAGTTGTCGCTATCGTCTGCCGCCACGGCAGGCGCAGCAACCAGCGCCGACGCCAGGACGGCGACAGCGGCAGTGAGCCAGCGCAACAGGGCGCGGAAAGGCGGTTTCCCCAACATGGTCAGGGGAATTACCCAGCCAAGTGTTTAGAAAATACTAACCCTAAATCGAAAGGTTTGCCCCTGACCGGCAAATTCGGGCACCAGAAGCTTGTCAGGCCGGTAACGACTAAGAACCAAAATGGTTATTAAATCAAATTGAGCGAACCGCCTAAAGCGGGTTGCCATCCCGGTCGCGGTAGATTTCGCGGCGGCCGACGTGGTTGGCGGGGCCGACAATGCCGTCTTCCTCCATCCGCTCGATCAGCTTGGCAGCGGTGTTGTAGCCCACGCCCAGCTGGCGCTGCAGCCACGAGCCCGAGGCCTTCTGGTTCTCGCAGACGATCTGGATCGCCTGGCGATACTTGCGTTCCTCGGGGCTGTCGGATGCGGTCATGTCATCGTCGAAGCCGAAACCGCCGCCGTCTTCGGGCTCTTCGGTGACGGAATCGATGTAGGCGGGCTCGCCCTGGCTGCGCCAGTGTTCGGCCACGCGCTCCACCTCGTGGTCCGAGACGAAGGGGCCGTGCACGCGGGTGAGGCTGCCCGACAGCGGCTTGTAGAGCATGTCGCCCTTGCCCAGCAGCTGTTCCGCGCCCTGTTCGCCGATGATCGTGCGGCTGTCGATGCGGCTGGATACGGCAAAACTGATGCGGGTGGGCAGGTTCGCCTTGATCACGCCGGTGATGACGTCGACCGAGGGGCGCTGGGTGGCGGTAATGACGTGGATGCCCGCCGCGCGGCTCTTCTGGCAAAGGCGCTGCAGCATGCCTTCGATCTCCTTGCCCACCACCAGCATCAGGTCGGCCAGCTCGTCCACGATCACCACGATCTGCGGCATGACCTCGTATTCGAGCAGCTCTTCCTCGATGATCGCTTCGCCCGTATCTGGGTCGAAACCGGTCTGAACGGTGCGTTGTAGCGGCTTGCCCTTGGCGGCAGCGGCGCGGACGCGGTCGTTGAAGCCCTGAAGGTTGCGCGCACCGACGTCGCTCATCATGCGGTAGCGGCGCTCCATCTCTTCCACCGCCCACTTGAGCGCGCGCACGGCCTTGGGCGGTTCGGTCACCACTTCGGCCAGCAGGTGGGGGATATGCTCGTAGCTCTTGAGTTCCAGCACCTTGGGATCGATCAGGATCAGACGGCATTCCTCGGGCGTGAAGCGGTAGAGCAGGCTCAGCAGGATGGTGTTGAGGCCAACCGACTTGCCCGAGCCGGTGGTACCCGCCACCAGCAGGTGCGGCATGGCGGCAAGGTCTGCCACGATCGGTTCGCCGGCGATGTTCTTGCCGAGGATGATCGGCAGGTTGCCCTTGGCGTCGGCAAAAGCCTCGCTTTCCACCATCTCGCGGAAATTCACCGTCTGGCGTTCGGCATTGGGCAGTTCGATGCCCATCACCGTGGTGCCGGGGATCGGGGCGACGCGGGCGCTGATCGCGCTCATGTTGCGGGCAATATCCTCGGCCAGGCCGACGACGCGGCTGGCCTTGACCCCGGGCGCGGGCTCCAGTTCGTAGGTGGTGACCACCGGGCCCGTCTTCACCGCGGTGATCTCGCCCTTGACGTTGAAATCGTCGAGCACGGTTTCCAGCAGGCGGGCATTGCGTTCCAGCGCCAGCTTGTCGAGCGGCGGAGACTCGTCGCTGTCGGCCTCTTCGAGCAGTTCCAGGCTGGGCAGTTCGAACTCGGCGAACAGGTCTTTCTGCTGCTTTTTCGGCTTGGGCGTGGCGCGGCGAGCGGGGGCGGCAGGATCGACGATTTCCGGCGGCTTGCGGTCTGCGATAGGCGTCACATTGCCCGCGTCGTCATCGTCGTCGCCAGTTTTGGCACGGCGGCCCTGTCGCCGTTTTGGTTCATTGGGTTTGAAAGGATTAGCCGAGCCGGTAAGTTTGGGCAGGGCGCCAGCCCAGTTGGGCATGGTCAGCAGGCTGGCCCAGTCGACCGCGAACACGCGTCCGGCCAGTACCGCGCCGCCAGCAAGGCAGGCCAGTCCGCCTGCAAGCATGCCCCAGAATTGTCCGGCTTCGGGCAGCAGTCCGGAGAGCGCTTCCAGCGCGCCTTCGCCCAGCAGCCCGGCCAGGCCGCCGAAACCGGCAGGCCAGTTGTGACGGCTGGGATCAGTCACCAGCGAGAAGGCCGTGGCGAGCAGCACCATGGCCACCAGCAGTACGCCCACGGCGCGCCACCACTTGCCGTCCCAGTGCTCTTCGGCATCGGCGTCGCGCCACAGCTTGCGCCCGAAGACGTAGGTGAGCGGCAGGAAGAGGACAGATACCCAGCCGAACGCCGTCAGCGCCAGATCGGCGACATAGGCGCCCGGACGGCCCATCCAGTTGTCGATCACGTCGCCGGCGGCGGTCGACAGCGAGGGGTCGGTCTGCTCGTAGCTGACCAGTGCCAGCGCGAGGAAAGCGGTAAAGGCGAACAGCAGCACGGCGCCCGTCAGCTGCGCCGAGCGCGCCAGCGAACGCCGGAAGGCGGCGCGCCAGTCCGCGCCCTGTTTGGCGGCCCGTGTGGCCATGTGCTGCTCCTGTCTCCTGCGTCCCGTTTCGAGAATCGCAGACGGGGGACTCGGGGTCAATGGCTTGCTTTTCGATCCGGCCTCCGCCGGATCGTCCTCGGTGCTGATCCCTCCGCTTCGCTGCGGGGCACCTGCGGTCGCGCAGTCGCGCTCGGTCGGTCGCCAGGTGCGACCGAGATCTGCGCCAGTTGGCTACCGTTTTGCGGAGCACGGCCTGGAGGGCCGCAAGGGCGACAGCCCGCCCGCAGCGGGCGCAGCTTGCCTGCGCATCTAGCGAGGACGAAGCCGCGGAGGCGGCTTCGCAAAACAAACCTTCAGCTCAGCCCGTCGATGGCGGCCCAGGTGCCCCATCCGAGGCGTGCGGCGTTCGCAACTGTCATCCCGCCCAGCGCGATCACCGGCATTTGCGCATGGCTGGCCAGTGTGCGGAAGCGCGCGGTGCCCAGCACGGGTGCGCCGGGGTGTGAGCGGGTGGGGAAGACTGGCGACAGCATCACGGCATCTGCCCCGATCCGGTTGGCCTGGGCAATCTCGCGCATGTCATGGGCCGTCGCTACTTGGATCAGGTCACGGCGGCGCGGGTAAAGCGACAACGGCGCGCCATAGATTCCATCTGCGCCCCATTCGCGCGCGGTCAGGGCGCTGTCCGACAGGATCACAAGATGGCCGCGTGAACGGGCCAAATGCGCCAGTTCGAAATACCGCGCCACCCGCTCCGCCGGGGCGAGGTGATAGTGCCGGTAGACGAACCCCACCGGCTCCCGGAAACCTGCCAGCCGCGCTTCCAGCACGGTATCATTCCGCTCGTCGGAGAGCAGCCACAGGCGGGGAAGGGAGTGGATTGTCGCCATGGCCCCGCTATAGCGCGGGCATGTCTGACAATTCCACCACGACTGCTGCGCAGCGCCTCGCCGAAGTGCAGGGACAGATCGACAAGGCCTGCAAGATCGCCCGGCGCGAGCCCGCCGATGTCACGCTGGTCGCCATCAGCAAGACCCATCCTGCCGAAGCGATCGTCCCGCTGCTCGAAGCCGGCCAGCGCGTGTTTGGCGAGAACCGCGTGCAGGAAGCGCAAGGCAAGTGGCCCGTCCTGCGCGAGCAGTATCCCGACGTGCAGCTGCACCTCGTCGGCCAGCTGCAATCGAACAAGGCCGAGGATGCCGTCGCGCTGTTTGACGCGATCCACTCGCTCGACCGGCCCAGCCTGGTCACCGCACTTGCCAAGGCCTTCGACAAGACGGGCAAGCGGGTGCCCTGTTTCGTTCAGGTCGACATCGGCGAGGAAGAGCAGAAGGGCGGCTGCGCGATCAAGGAGCTGCCCGCGCTGCTGGAACAGGCGCGCGATGCCGACATCCCGCTTGCGGGACTAATGTGCGTGCCCCCCTTCGGCATCGAACCCGCACCCTACTTCGCCCTGATGGCCAAGCTGGCCGACGATCACGGGCTGGAAGGCCGATCCATGGGCATGAGCGGCGACTTCCCCACCGCGATCATGCTCGGCGCAACCCACGTGCGCGTAGGCACGGCACTGTTCGGGGCAAGGGATTGAAAGCACGGGCTTTCGGGCGCAGGGTGTAGGCATGAGAAACACGGCACTTGCGCGGCTCGCCATTCTGGCGGCACTAACCTGCACGGCTTGTGATGTGCTCGACCCTGCTGAAGACGAGGTCGATGAAACAAGGGCTGGCTACGCGCAGGCCCTCTACCAGTCACCGTTTGCGGAAGATGATCGCGGACTTGTCTATGACCTTGAGAGTCGTGTTATCGCGCTGGTCGCAAATGGTTCCTACACTCTCGATGGTGCCGAGATTTCGGCAGCGGAGCTCGGTCAGCTGCTCGCCGAAAACCCTGATGGAACGTCCTACTTCACCAGCCTCGAAATCGACGATGACGTGCCGATGTCACAAGCGTTGCCGTTATTCCAAATGCTAGATGTGGATGGTTTCGAAGGTGTGCCTATCGAGGGCATCTACGAGTTCCACAATTTCGACAGCGGCGTCGAAACCGGTGAAAGCCTGCCCGGAGACGCCTTCTTCCGCGGCACACCAGGAGAATACGAGTTCCCCGCCTTCGTCAGCTACCAGCCTGACACCGAAACTTGTCGGACAACATTCAACGGCAGCGCCATGTCCTCCGACCAGCTCCATGAGCGTGCCTTCGAGAAGCTGGACATGATCGTCATGCGCGAAGGCGGGCCTGACGCGGTCTTGTCCAATCCCGAGATCATGGAAGCGCTGGTCGCCACCATCCAGACTCCACCCGATACTCCGTGGCGCTGTGTGGCAGGGGCCACGTTCAACCTGACAAGGTCCGGCTGGCCTGCCATCCGCTACGAACTTGTGACCGAAGACTAGTTGCCAGCAGTTGACCTTGCGCCACAAGGCGCGTTGATAGCTGCCAGCAACCGAACACATGCAGGATATGCCCATGCTCCGCCTCTCTGCCGCCGCCGCTCGCTTGTCCTTTTTGGCCTTGCCGCTGCTGGCACTTTCCGCCGTTCCGGCACAGGCGCAGGATGACGACGATCCCTATGCGCCCTGCGCGGCCATGACCGACGATGCCGCGCGGCTCGCCTGTTTCGACAGCACCTATGCCAGCCAGCGCGTCGTGATTGCCGAACGGATCGAGGAGCGCGAGGCAGCGGTCGAGGAAGTCTTCGGCTTCCGCGAAGAGGACCGTGTCGTCGAGCGCAGCGAAGAGGATATTACCGTCACCACCACCATTGTCGAAGTGCTGCAGGGCTCCCGGCGCTCGCAGGTGTTCCTGCTCGACAACGGGCAGCTGTGGCGCGAGATCAGCGGTTCGACCATGCGCAACCGTGTTCGCGAAGGCTGGACGGTGACGGTATCGCGCCACTGGAGCGGGGCCTACGAAATGCGCGTCGAGGGTAGAAGCGGCTACCTGCGCGTCGAACGCATCAACTAGCAGTCTGGCGGATTATTCCGCCGCCGCGAGGCTCGGCTCACCCGCCGCGATGGCATCGCGAAGCGCGGCTTCGACCTTGTCGAGCCGTTCCTGCGCCACGATCTTGTCGCCCAGCAGGTCCGTCACATAGAAGGTGTCGACCGCGCGCTCGCCGTACTGGGTAATGTGCGCGGAATTGATGATCAGGCTCTGTTCGAACATGGCCCGGGTCAGCCGGTTGAGCAGGGCCGGTCGGTCGGTCGCATTGACCTCGATCACGGTAAAGCGGTTCGAGGCATCGTTGTCGAACAGGATCACCGGGGCGATCCGGAAGGCCTCGGCGCGGGTCTGCTTGAGCGGCCGTTTGGCGAGGCTCGGCACCATGTCGATCTTGTTCAGCAACGCGTCCTCGATCGACTTCTTCAGCCGCGCCAGCTGCTGCGGCTCGCTGAAGGGCTTGCCCATCGGGTCCTGCACCAGGAAGTTGTCGACCGCCTTGCCCACCCGGTTGGTGTGGATGCGCGCGTCGATGATGTTGCCGCCGGCGAGGTGGATCGCCCCGGCGACGCGGAAGAACAGGCCCGGATGGTCGGTGCCGATCACCGTCACCAGCGTGGCACCCAGAGCGGGATAGAACTCGGTATGGATCGACAGCGCATGTTCCAGCCGCCGCGCGGCGGCATAGTGCGGTAGGTTGAGCGCGATCACGTCTTCCGGCTCGGCGATCCAGTAGGCGTCGTCGAAACGGTCGTCGAGTTCCTCGACCAGGTGCGCCTTGTCGCCCAGCAGTTCGCGCACGGCAGCCTTCTTCGCCGCCACGCGCTCCTCGCGGCCATGGGCCTTGTGGCCCAGCCGCATGCGCTCGACCGCGCTTTCGTAGAGGTCGCCGATCAGCTGGCGCTTCCACGAGTTCCAGATGCCCGGGCCGACCGCGCGGATATCGACGATGGTCAGCACGGTCAGCAAGCGCAGGCGTTCCAGGCTTTGCACTTCGGCCACGAAGTCGGCGATGGTCTTGGGGTCGGACAGGTCGCGCTTGAAGGCGGTGGCGCTCATCAGCAGGTGATAGCGCACCAGCCAGGCGACGAGGTCGGTCTCCGCCTCGTCGAGCCCCAGCCGCGGGCAGACCCGCCGCGCGACCTCGGCGCCCAGCACCGAGTGATCCCCGCCGCGGCCCTTGGCAATATCGTGCAGCAGCACGGCGACATAGAGCACGCGCCGGTTGGCGATCTTGGGCAGCATGTCGCTGGCTAGCGGGTGGTCTTCGCGCAAGGCGCCGCGCTCGATCTCGCTCAGCAGGCCGATGGCGCGGATGGTGTGCTCGTCCACCGTATAGTGGTGGTACATGTCGAACTGCATCTGCCCGCCGACCTTGGCGAAGTCGGGCACGAAGCGGCCGAAGACGCCGGTCTCGTTCATCCAGCGCAGCGCGTTCTCCGGGTCGCGCTTGCCCGCCAGCACCTGCAGGAACAGGTCGTTGGCGCGTTCATCCCTGCGCGTGCCTGAATCGATCAGCGCGGCATCGCGGCGCAGGGCCCGGCTGGTGGTGGGATGCACTTCCAGCCCTTCGCGCTCGGCGACGGCGTAGATCTCCAGCATGCGCACCGGGTCCTGCTTGAACCAGTCGTCGGACGGGGCGGCGATCTTGTCATGGGCGACGGGATAGCCGTCGATGGTCTTGGCCGCGCGGAAAGAGGAGAAGAACTCGCTGATGCGGCTGCGTGACTGGGTTTCCTCTTCGAGGTGGGCGAGGAAGACCCCGGTCAGGTGGCCGACGTGCTTCACCTGCAGGAAGTAGAACTGCATGAAGCGTTCGACCGCGCTCTTGCCGGGCCGGTCGGCGTAATTCATCCGCGCGGCGACTTCGCGCTGCAGGTCGAAGGTCAGGCGGTCCTCGCCGCGCTTGGCGATGGTGTGCAGGTGCGCGCGCACCGCCAGCAGGAAGCCCTCGGCGCGGCGGAAGCTGCGGTATTCCTTCTGCGTGAACAGCCCCTTGTCGACCAGCTCGGCGGCGCTTTTCACGCGGTGGACGTACTTGCCGATCCAGTAGAGCGTCTGCAGGTCGCGCAGGCCGCCCTTGCCGTCCTTCACGTTGGGTTCGACGACATAGCGGCTGTCGCCCATGCGCTTGTGCCGGGCCTCGCGCTCTTCCAGCTTCTCGCTGACGAACTGGCTTTCGGTGCCGGGCACCACTTCGGCCCAGAAGCGCGCGGAGGCGGCCTCGTAAACTTCCTGGTCGCCCCACAGGAAGCGGCCTTCCAGCAGGGCGGTGCGGATGGTCAGGTCTTCCTTGGCCATGCGCACCATCTCGGTCAGCGAGCGGCTGGAATGGCCGACGGTCAGGCCAAGGTCCCACAGGTAATAGAGGATCGCCTCGATCACCTGTTCGCACCAGGCGGTGGGCTTGTCCGGGGTGACGAAGGCAATGTCGACATCGGAGAAGGGCGACATCTCGCCGCGCCCGTAACCACCGACGGCGATCAGCGCGAGCCGTTCGCCCTTGCTGCGGTTGGCGGCGGGGTAGACATCCTCGATCACGTGATCGTGCACCACGCGGATCACCTGGTCGATCAGGAAGGCGTGGCCATGCGCGCTTTCGTGCCCGGCTCCGGGCTTATCCAGCAGGCGGTCGAGCAGTTCCTTGCGCCCGTCCTGCAACGCCTTGCGCAGCAGCTCGACAATGGCCTGCCGTGCCGCAGCCGCGCCCTTTTCGGCGACGGCTTCGGCAATGGCGGCGGCGAGGTCTCGGCGCGAAACGATCGCGCGCTGGCGGGGGATACGGGGCAAGCTCACCCGGCGGGGAATAGGCGCTGCAGGGTGCGATGCAAAGCCCTTCCCGGGGATGCACTAGGGGTTTCCTGCCGCATCGCCCTGTGCCAAAGCGCTCTGACCTTTGGGAGCGCCACATGCTCCGGCAGTTTCGAGGTGCGCAAGGTGATAATGGACATGCTGGCCGCCGCGGGAAGCACGGCAATGCACTGGAGCGATCTGGGGCTGCAAAAGGGGATCGACCTCGGCTTTTTCGAGCTGAAGTACTATTCGCTCGCCTACCTTGCCGGGATCATCCTGGGCTACTGGCACCTGTCGAAGATGGTCAAGGCGCCGGGCGCGCCGATGGCGCAGGTGCATGTCGACGACCTGTTCTTCTACTGCACGCTGGGCATCATCATCGGCGGGCGGCTGGGCTATGTGACCTTCTACGAGCCGAGCCACTGGACCACTTTCGAACCCGATACCTTCGTCAGCTGGAAGGTCCTGCGGCTGTGGGACGGCGGGATGAGCTTCCACGGCGGCCTGGTCGGCGTGGTGCTGGCCATTGCCTGGGTTTCCTGGCGCGGCGGCCTGCCGTTCATGCGCGTGGCGGACTATATCAGCGTCAATGTCGGCTTCGGCATGCTGTTCGGGCGGCTGGCCAACTTCGTGAACGGCGAGCTGTGGGGCCGCACGGCGCAGTCCGACGTGCCCTGGGCGATGATCTTCCCCGGCGCCGGTCCCGAACCGCGCCACCCCAGCCAGCTGTACCAGGCGCTGGGCGAAGGGCTGCTGGTGATCGTGGTCATGCTCTGCGCCTTCTGGTTGACCCGCGCACGCTATCGCACCGGGTTCCTGGTCGGCTTGTTCACCACGGTCATCTCGATCGCGCGCTTCACGGTGGAATTCTACCGCGAGCCTGACGCGCAGCTGGCCGAATTCGCTGCCGAGACCGGCCTGTCGATGGGCCAGTGGCTCACCATCCCGCTGATCCTTGTCGGCCTGGGCCTGATGGCATGGTCAATGACGCGGCCTGAACTGGCCAGCGGCAAGAAGGCGAAGGCGGCGGCACCTGAAGAAAGCGATCCGGAGGCAGCTTGAGCGACCTGCGTGACGAAGACGCGAAACGCGACCTCGGCGATACCTTCCGCCGCCTAATTGCCGCGACCGGACCGATCAGCCTCATGCACTACATGGGGGAATCGAACGCGCGCTATTACAACGACAAGAAGGTGATCGGCGCGGGCGGCGGCGACTTCATCACCGCACCGGAAATCAGCCAGATGTTCGGCGAACTGATCGGCCTGTGGCTGGCCGACATGTGGATCCGTGCCGGTCGCACCGAGCCGGTCCACTATGTCGAGCTGGGCCCCGGCAACGGCACCCTTGCGCGCGACGCGCAGCGGGCGATGAAACGTTATGGCCTGCAGCCGCGCATGTTCCTGATCGAAGGCTCGCGCCGCATGCGCGACGAGCAGTTGTCGCGCGTTCCCGATGCCGTGCACTACCGCGACATGTCCGAAGTGCCGCTGGAAGGGCCGATCCTGCTGGTCGCCAACGAATTCCTCGATGCCATGCCGGTGCGGCAACTGGTGAAGACCGTCGAAGGATGGCGCGAGATCATGGTGGCGGTGGATGGCGACGGCAATTTCGTCGAAACGCCGGGCCGCCAGCCGATGGATTCCGCCGTGCCCGAAGCGCGCCGCGACGATCCCCCGGGGACGGTGATCGAAACCTCGCCTGCTTCCGCTACGGTCATGTTCGAAGTCGCCGGTCGGCTGGCCAACCAGGGCGGTGCCGCGCTGTTCATCGACTACGGCTATACCCACGGCCGCAGCGGTTCGACACTGCAGGCGGTCAAGGATCACAGGAAGATCGGCATTTTTGATGCGCCGGGCGACAGCGACCTGACCTGCCATGTCGACTTCGCGCAGATGGAACAGATTGCCCGTTCGCGCAGCGCTCGCGTGCTGGGCACGGTGACGCAGGGCGAGTTCCTCACCCGCCTCGGCATCCGCGACCGCGCCGAAGCCCTGGCGGACTTTGCCCCGCAACACCGCGACGCCCTGATGCGCGCGCGTGATCGCCTGATCGAGACGGACCAGATGGGCGACCTGTTCAAGGTGATGGGCCTGACCGCCAACGACTGGCCCGATGGGGCGGGATTCAGCGAATAGCGTTCAGCAGCCAGCGCGCGGCTTCTTCCGGCGTGGCTTTGTCGTCATCCCGGTCGACCATGTAATTGGCCTCGCGCATGGTTTCGACGTCGATGGCGCCGATAAGTGGCTCCAGCGCTTCGACCAGCGCCTCGTCCCCGGCCACGCGCGGGCTGAGCAGGATAATGGCGTCGTAGCTTGGCAGCGCTTCAAGCGGGTCATCCAGCACCACCAGCCCGTCCGCCGCGATGCGCCCGTCCGATGTATAGGCACTGATCACGTGGGCTTCGGCCGATTTCAGCGCGTTGTACATGAAGGTCGGCGCGAAGGTGCGCTCCTCGGCAAAGCGCAGGCCGTAGGCATCGCGAACCGCGCGCCATTCGGGGCGTTCGAACCACTCGGGATCGCCGCCCACGGTCATTGGCGGGGCGACGGCGGCGAGGTCTGCAATGCTCTCTAGGTCGAAGATGTCGGCGGTGTCGCGCGCTACGGCGAGGCCATAGGCATTCTCGAACCCCAGCCGCCCGAGCACCCTTGTGCCGCTGGTGTCGGCCTCCCATCGTACCAATTCCTCGTACATGGCCGCGCGCCCGGGATTGTCGCTGCGCTCCAGCTGGTTGGTCCAGAGCGTGCCGGTGTAGTCGATGGCAATGTCGATGGCGCCGGTGGTGACGGCGCTGTGGACCACCGCTGACCCTAGCCCCTCGCGGTATTCGACGGCATAGCCTGCCTCTTCGAGGGTCAGGCCGATGGCGCGGGCGAGAATGTACTGTTCGGAAAAGTTCTTGGCGCCGATCACTACCGTTTCGCGCGCGTCCCCTCCGCGCCAATCGGCCAGCGACAACGCCGCCGCCGTGATCCCCGCCAATGCCAGCAGCGCGCCGGCTAAGGCCAGCCGGGGCCGACGCAATGCCAAGCCGCGTTCGACCACGCCCAGCAGGCCGTCCGCCACCAGGGCCAACCCGGCACTGGCAATACAACCCGCCAGCACCAGCACCCAGTTCTGCGTCTGCAGTCCGGCGAAGATCGGATCGCCCAGCGACGGCTGGCCGATGGTGGTGGCGAGCGTGGCAGCGCCGATGGTCCAGACTGAGGCGGTGCGGATACCCGCCATGACGAATGGCGCGGCGAGCGGGGCCTCGACCAGTCGCAGCTTCTGCCAGCTTGTCATGCCGAGGCCGTCCGCCGCCTCGATCAGTTCGGGATCGAGGTTGGTGAGCGCGGTGACGGCGTTGCGCAGGATCGGCAGCAAGGCATAGAGCGCCAGGGCCAGCCACGCGGGCAGGAACCCCAGCGTCGGCAGGCCCTCGCCGAAGACGGAGCGGGCGGCGAGCAGGATCGGGAAGAACAGCGCCAGCAGCGCGAGCGCGGGAATGGTCTGCACGAGGCTGGCAAAGCCGAGCGTCACCTTCGCCACGTGCGGCGAGCGGCTGGCCCAGACCGCCAGCGGCAAGGCGACCACGATCCCCAACGCGATGGCCGCCGCGCACAGCAGGACATGTTCTGCCAGCTGCGGGCCGAGACCAAGCAGGGCATCGAGCAGCGCGTTCACTCGCCGATCCCCGCCCCAAGACCAGACAGCGCCCGCGCCTGCGCACGCGGGACGGCGACGAGAGCCTGCGCAACCTCCCCGCCTTCACCCGCCAGCAATTGCTGCGGCGTGGCATCGGCAACGATCTCGCCGGCATCCATTACCAGCACCCGCGTCGCCAGCAGCAGGGCCTCTGCCATGTCGTGGGTAACCATGACCGTGGTGAGGCCCAGTTCGTCGTGCAGGCGGCGCACGCGTTCGCCCAGTCCGCCACGGGTAATCGGATCCAGCGCACCGAAGGGTTCGTCCATCAGCAGCAGGTGGGAATCTGTTGCAAGCGCGCGGGCCACGCCGACGCGCTGGCGCTGGCCGCCGGAGAGTTCGGCTGGCAGGCGGCTGGCGAGGTCTGCATCAAGCTCCACCAGCGCCAGCAGTTCGGCAATGCGTTCACCGGAAAGCCTTTGCCGTTTCAGCCGCGCGCCCACGGCCACGTTTTCCGCCACCGTCATATGCGGGAACAGGCCGATCCCCTGGAAGACATAGCCGATCCGGCGGCGCAGGGCGGGGGCGGGGCCGGTGGTTACGTCCTCGCCATCCAGCAACACGCGCCCGGATGTCGGCTCAACCAGCCGGTTGATGCATTTGAGCAGGGTCGACTTGCCCGATCCCGATGCGCCGACCAGGGCGACGAATTCTCCCCGCGCCACGTCCAGCGAGATGTCGCGCAGGGCGCGGGTGCCGGCATATGTCTTGGAGAGCGCTTCGCAGCGGAGGAAGGGGCTTGCCGCTTCCGCCATTCAATCGACCAGCGCGGATTTCGCCATGGTCAGTTCGGCAACGAGGCCCGAGGGCACGAAATGGCGTTCGAAGGTGCCTTGCAGCTGCCCAGTCACGCTCATTTCCACCAACCGCGAACCGAAGCCGCGCGCGCCGCCGTCTTCCACCGGCGGTCCGCCGAATTCGCACCACGACAGGGCGATGGCATCGCCCTCGTCCTTGATCCGCAGTTCGATATGGCCGCCGTCTTCGGACAGCGCGCCGTACTTGGCCGAGTTGGTGGCCATTTCGTGGAACACCAGCGCCAACGGCGTGGCGGCGCGTCCGCCGACCAGGGTGTCGATCCCGCTGACCCGGACGGCGGGTTGCCCGTCGACCTCGCCATAGGGGGCGAACAGCGCTTCGAGCAGGCCCTGCAGGCTTTCCTGCACCGGGCCTTCTTGCGGGCGGACGAAATCATGGGCGCGGTTGAGCGCGCGCAGCACCTGCGTCAGCTCGTCCGCGAAGGGCTGGTGTTCGGGCAGCTTGCGCGCCTTGAGCGAGGCAAGCCCGATCACCACGGCGAAGATGTTCTTGATCCGGTGCGCCAGCTCCTTGGCCAGCAGGTCGCGCTCGTTGAGCGCGCGGCGGGTCGCGTCGATGTCGGTTACCGTGCCGAACCAGCGCACAGGGTCACCCGCATGTTCGGCCACCGGCACGGCCAGCGACAGCACCCAGGCCCAGCTTCCGTCAGCATGCTTCATGCGGAACTCGACCTCGAACTCCTCGCCCTTGGCGAAGCAGCGATCCCATTCGGCAAAGGCGGCATCGGCGTCGTCCGGGTGGATAAAGGGCCGCCAGCCTTCTGCCAGCTGCGGCGGCTCGCCCCCGGTCCACTCCCGCCAGCGGCGGTTGAAGTAATCGAAATTGCCCGCGGCATCGGCGGACCAGGCGATCTGCGGCAGGCCTTCGAGCACGCGGCGCAGGCGTTCCTCGCGTTCGGCGATGATAACCTTGGCATGACGGGCGCTGCGCCGCGCTTCGAGCCGCCGCATGGCCGCCTGGGCCAGCACGGCGAGGCCCTGGCGCTGGAATTCGTCGAGTGGCCTGTCATGGGCTTCGGAATCGATCACGCATAGCGTGCCGACCGATGCGCCTTCCTGCGATACCAGCGGCTGCCCGGCATAGTAACGCACCCCCGGTGCGCCGGTGACCAGCGGATTGTCGGCAAAGCGCGGGTCAGCCGGGGCATCGGGCACTTCGAGTAGGTCGGACTTGCCCAGCGTGTAATTGCAGAAGGCGACGTCGCGCGGGGTTTCCCGCTGATCCACGCCGCGCCGGACGAGGAACCGCTGGCGATCCTTTTCCAGCGTGGTGATGATGGACACCGGGGCGTCGCACAGGCGCGCGGCGAATTCGACGATGGCCTGCAGTTCCGGGTCGTCCTCCAGCGCTTCGGTTTCGAAGCGGTCGAGCACCTCCAGCCGGGTCTCCTCGTTGGCAAAGGCGGCATTTGGTGCCGGCATGGCACCATCGTCGAGGAGTTCGTTGAATGGCATAGGGCAGCGAAGCTAGCCTAGGTTTCAATGACTTCCTAGCAATATTGGTAGTTGCGCCTGTAACCTGTTTGCCTTCAGGCACATGGTTGCTAGAGCCAGTGGCAGAAGAGGAGCCATACGCCCATGCGCGCTACCCCAGATTTCGATTTCGGCCTGTCCGAAGAAGCCCAGATGATTCGCGAAAGCGTGGCCCGTTTTGCCGACGAACGCATCGCGCCGCTCGCCGCCAAGGCCGATCGCGAGGACTGGTTCCCGGTCGAGCTGTGGCCGGAGATGGGCGAGCTGGGCCTGCACGGCATGACCGTGAGCGAAGAGGATGGCGGCACCGGGCTGGGCTATCTCGAACACACCATCGCGGTGGAAGAGGTGAGCCGCGCCAGCGCCGCCGTGGGCCTCAGCTACGGCGCGCATTCCAACCTCTGCGTCAACCAGATCGCGCGCTGGGGCAATGCCGGGCAGAAGGCCAAGTACCTGCCGGGGCTGATTTCGGGCGACCATGTCGGCGCGCTGGCCATGAGCGAGCCGGGTGCCGGTTCGGACGTGGTCTCGATGAAGCTGAAGGCCGATGCGGTGCAGGGCGGCTTCCTGCTCAACGGCACCAAGTTCTGGATCACCAACGGCCACGTGGCGGAGACGCTGGTGGTCTATGCCAAGACCGACCAGGGCGCGGGCAGCAAGGGTATTACCGCCTTCCTGATCGAGAAGGACATGGCGGGCTTCGCGCCGGGGCAGAAGATCGAGAAGATGGGCATGCGCGGTTCGATCACCAGCGAACTGGTGTTCGAGGATTGCCATGTCCCCGAAGAGAACGTGCTGGGCAAGGTCGGCGAAGGCGTGAAGGTGCTGATGAGCGGGCTCGATTACGAGCGCGTGGTGCTCTCGGGCGTGCAGCTGGGCATCATGCAGGCCTGCCTCGACACGGTGATCCCCTATGTCCGCGAGCGCACCCAGTTCGGCAAGCCGATCGGCAGCTTCCAGCTGCTGCAGGCCAAGGTCGCCGACATGTACGTCGCGCTGCAATCGGCCCGCGCCTATGCCTATGCCGTGGCGCGCGCCTGCGACAACGGCCAGACGACGCGCTTCGATGCGGCGGGCGCGATCCTGCTGGCGAGCGAAAACGCCTTCCGCGCGGCGGGAGAGGCGGTGCAGGCGCTGGGCGGCGCGGGCTATACCACCGACTGGCCGGTTGAACGGTATCTCAGGGATGCCAAGCTGCTGGACATCGGCGCCGGAACCAACGAGATCAGGCGCATGCTGATCGGGCGGGAGTTGATTGGGGCATGACGGTTTGAAGGGCCTCCCTTTCGTCGGCGCAACGCTCGCGATAAGTCAGCCCGTGCTGGCGCAAGAGCACGTTCCTGCAACCTGCTATGATGTTGTCCTTGCCCTCCGCAATGCAACAGATTGTCAGACGTCCGAGGAATATCACGCACTTTATTGGGAAGGCGCGACAACGCAGTGGGCGGATGGATTGACCCGACCGTTCGCAGATTCGCGGCTGACCGGACCTTGCCCGAAGTATCGAACATACCTTCGCGAAATCGAAATCGAGCCAATTTCCGAGCAGCGACAATCGATCCACCTAAAAGCAATCACTACCCGGGTTGCTTTCGATGGTCGATATTCCGGCGACTACACCGTTTCGCGGATCAGCTATGTTTGCGAACGCCGTGAGAATGTCTGGAGAATCCTGACGCGCACTTTCCACTCGCGCAACGAACTGGTCAACGAAGAAGCGGCAGCACAATTTCGCCGGACCGGCGGTTGGGATGGTGACTTGTCGACGCCGGACTATTAGGCCTCGTCGAGAGAGGAGAATCCATGCTGAAAACCACCATCGCCGCAGCCGTGCTGCTGCTTGCCATGCCCGCCGCCGCGCAGGAGCAGGCGCGGGTTGTCACGACAACCTTCGAAAGCCCCTCGCTGGCGGGCAACCTCGAAGGCAATTCCACCACCCGCGACGTGGTGGTGGTGACCCCGCCGGGCTACGACGAGAACACCGACAGGCGCTATCCGGTGGTCTACTACCTGCACGGTTACTGGATGCCGGTGGGCGCGCAGCAGGCCGGTTTCCGGCTCGACGAGGCGGTGCAGGCTGCGAGCGAGGCGGGCCACGATTTCATCATGGTCATGCCCGACGGCTTCTCGAAGCTGCGCGGCGGCTTCTATTCTTCCGGCCCCACCGTGGGCGATTACGAAAGCATGGTGGCGGAGGACCTGGTGAGCTGGGTCGATGCCAACTACCGCACAATCGCCGATCCCGCCTCGCGCGGGCTCGCGGGCCATTCGATGGGCGGATACGGCACGGCGCGGATCGCCATGACCCGCCCGGGCATCTTTTCCAGCATCTACATGATGAGCGCCTGCTGCCTCGATCCGATGGTGATGACGGCGGAACAGGCGCAGGCGATCGAGGGCATGAGCGAGGAAGACGCCGCCGCTGCCGGTTTCGGCGAACTGGCTGCGCTGTCCACGCTCGCGACGTGGTCGCCCGATCCGACGGCCGACAACGTGTTCCACGTCTACACCGGCCTGCAGGAGGACGGCAGCATCGACCCGCTGGTGAACCAGCGTCTCGCCGCCAATTCGCCGGTCGTGCTGGTGCCGCAGTACCTGCCCGAACTGAACGGACTGGAAGCCTTCGCCATGGATATCGGCGACCAGGACTTCCTGCTGGCGGGCAATGCTGCCTTCCGTGCCGAGCTGGACCGGTTCGGCGTCGACTACCAGTTCGAGCTCTACGAAGGCGACCACGGCAACCGCATCCGTGAGCGTATCCGCACCGAAGTCCTGCCCTTCTTCGCGGAGCATCTCGATGCTGAATAAGGTACTTGCTGCCGCGCTGGCCCTGCTCGCCGTTCCTGCCGCCGCGCAGATCACCGCGCCCGATGCCGTGGTGCCCGAAGGCATCACGGTCGAGGCGCCGATGGTGCATGGCACCTCGCTGGAAGGTAATTTGGAAGGCAACGCCGTTGCGCGAGAGGTGATGGTGGTCCTGCCGCCGAGCTACGCGAGCGAGCCGGAACGGCACTTCCCGGTCATCTATTACCTGCACGGCTTCTACATCACCGGGCGCAATTTCTATAACTACATGCAGGTGCCCACGGCCGTGGCCGAGAACGCTGCCGAGGGCCGCGAGTTCATCGTGGTGGTGCCGGACACCTTCACCCGCATGGGCGGCTCGATGTATTCGAACTCGGTCACCACCGGCAATTTCCGCGACTTCATTGCGCGGGACCTGGTGGCCTTCATCGATGCCAACTATCGCACCATTCCCACGCGCGAGGGGCGGGCGCTGGTCGGCCATTCGATGGGCGGATACGGCACCTGGGTGACGGCGATGGAACACCCCGAAGTGTTCGACTCCATCTGGGCGCAGAGCGCTTGCTGCGTCAGCCCGCGCATGGAAACGCCCGAAAGCGCCGCGCGGATGGCGGCGACCACACAGGCGACGATCGACGAAGGCAATTTCGGCGTGCTGGCGGGCCTTGCCAGCGCCGTCGCCTGGTCTCCCAACCCGCAGAACCCGCCGTTCTTCGTCGACTGGCCGCTTACCGAAGAAGGCGAAGTGGACACCCACGTGCTCGCCCGCTGGGCCAACAACTCGCCGCTGGCGATGGTCTCCAGCCATGTCGAGGCGCTGCGCAGCTTCGATGCCATCGGCTCGGATGTCGGCGACGCGGACGGGCTGGTGAGCGACGACACGCTCATCAGCGAAGAGCTGAACAAGTTCGGGATCGGTCACACCTTCGAAGTCTACGAAGGCAATCACGTCAACCGCATCGGCGAACGCTTCGCGGACGTGGTGCTGCCTTTCATGGCCGAGCACCTGGATATGGGTGAGGAATGACTGCACCCGATTGGACCGGCCTTGCCGAGCAGCTGGGCACGATCACCAGGACTGCTAGCGGCTACAGTGAACGCGGCGGCACCGACGTTGCGCGTGAGGCCTTGATTGAAGTGTTGGGTGAGCAGCTCATCGGGAGCTGTCTTGACCACTATCTGGCAGGGGGGCTGGGTTCTGAGCTCACACGGTCCATCCTGCGAGAGCTACGCCCTTCTACGGCGATGGATCGTTGCATGGAGTTATACCGCACCTCGTCGGACAGAGAGCTTGGGCGAAAAGCTGTCTTTGCACTAGGAGACTTTGCCGACGGGCATGCTTTGCAATGGTACTCAGAGCTTTGGGCCAGTGACGATGAGGTGGTTAGGTACTCGGCGGTGAGATTGATCGACCGCCTCTACATGACGGGGGATCTCGAACCTGAGGATGCTATCAACATCCTTCAGGAAGCACGGGTGGATAGAGATCATAATGTTCTCAAATACACCGAAGAAACCATCGAAATGCTACAAGCGGACATAGCCTCAAGAGAAATGCGTGAAAGCCTGCACGAATGACCGCCCCCGTCCTGACCTCGAAACTCGATCTGGATAGCCCCGAAGCCAGGGCGCGCGCGGCCCATAACCGGGGGCTGGCGGAGGAATTGCGCGCCAAGGTGGCCGAGGCGGCGCTGGGCGGGTCTGAGCGGCACCGCGAGCGGCATGTCAGCCGCGGCAAGCTGTTGCCGCGCGAACGGGTGGAGCGGTTGCTCGATCCGGGCTCGCCGTTCCTCGAGATCGGCCAGCTGGCGGCGAACGGCATGTACGAGGGCGACGTCAACGGCGCTTCGATGATCGCAGGGATCGGTCGCGTGAGCGGCAGGCAGGTGATGATCGCCGCCAACGATCCGACGGTGAAGGGCGGCTCCTACTACCCGATGACGGTGAAGAAGCACCTGCGCGCGCAAGAGATCGCGCAGCAGAACCACCTGCCCTGCGTCTACCTCGTCGACAGCGGCGGGGCGAACCTGCCCTACCAGGCCGAGGTCTTTCCCGACCGTGACCACTTCGGGCGCATCTTCTTCAACCAAGCGCAGATGAGCTCGCAGGGAATCCCGCAGATCGCCTGCGTGATGGGCTCGTGCACGGCGGGCGGGGCCTATGTCCCCGCCATGAGCGACGAGAGCGTGATCGTGCGCGAGCAGGGGACGATCTTCCTTGCCGGACCGCCGCTGGTGAAAGCCGCGACGGGTGAGGAGATTTCCGCCGAGGACCTTGGTGGCGGCGCGCTGCATGCCAAGAAATCCGGTGTGGTCGATCACCTCGCCGAGAACGACGAACACGCGCTGACGATCGTGCGCGATATCGTGTCTCACCTTGGACATTCCGCGAAAGCTGAAGTGGACTTGAAGGAGCCGCGTGCGCCGAAGTTCGACGCCGAGGACCTTTACTCCATCATCCCCGACGACGTGCGCGCGCCCTACGACGTACACGAAGTGATCGCGCGGCTCACCGACGGCAGCGAGTTCCACGAGTTCAAGAAGGAATTCGGCTCCACGCTGGTCTGCGGCTTCGCGCATATCTGGGGCATGCCAGTGGCGATCCTCGCCAACAATGGCGTGCTGTTTTCGGAGTCTGCGCAGAAAGGCGCGCACTTCATCGAGCTGGCCTGCCAGCGTGGCATTCCGCTGCTGTTCCTGCAGAACATCTCCGGCTTCATGGTCGGCGGCAAGTATGAGGCAGAGGGCATTGCCAAGCACGGGGCCAAGCTGGTGACGGCGGTGGCCACGGCGCAGGTGCCCAAGGTCACCGTGGTGATCGGTGGCAGCTTTGGTGCAGGCAATTACGGCATGTGCGGGCGCGCCTACAGCCCGCGCTTCATGTTCACCTGGCCCAATGCCCGCATTTCGGTGATGGGCGGCGAGCAGGCCGCATCGGTGCTCGCCACCGTCCACCGCGATGCCGACAAGTGGTCCGCCGAAGAGGCCGAGGAGTTCAAGGCCCCGATCCGCCAGAAGTACGAGGACGAAGGCAACCCGTACTACGCCACCGCGCGGCTGTGGGACGATGGCGTGATCGACCCGGTGCAGACCCGCGATGTGCTGGGCCTCGCGCTGGCCGCAACCCTCGAAGCACCGATCCCCGAGCGGCCGCAATTCGGCGTGTTCCGGATGTGACGATGGCAGGCAAGGACCGCCTCTTCATCCTCGACCGGACCAAGACCGATGCAGACGGCGCGCAGTTCTATTGCCGCGACTGTGTCGAGATCGACGGGCTGCTGGCGCTGTTTCCGGACCTGTCCGGCAATATCGAGGTCGTGCGCGTGCCATGGACGCGTCCGCGGCAGGCGGTGGTGGATGCCATCGGCGAGGATAACCAGAACTGTCCCGCGCTGGTCTTTGCCGAGGGCGGCTTCGTCAACGACCAGGACGGATTGCTGGCGGCCTTGCACCAGCGGCACGGCTTTCCGCGGCGCTCGTCTTGAGCAAGCCGATCCTCTTGTCGCGCATTGTCTGGCGCCTCCTGCGCTCGCTCTATCGCGCGAAGGGCTACCACCTCGAAAACCACCCGCCCAAGATGCCCAAGTTCATCCTCGTCGGCGCGCCGCATACGTCGAACTGGGATTTCATCTATTTTGCCGGGGCTGTGCAGGAGGTTGGCATCAAGCCGCGCTTCATCGGCAAGCATTCGCTGTTCAAGTGGCCGATGACGCGGTTCATGTACGACATGGGCGGCATGCCGATCAACCGCGCCGCGCCGCAGGGATACGTCAAGAGCGTGATCCGCGCGATCGAGGAGGCCGACGAGATCGCGCTGGTGATCGCGCCCGAAGGCACGCGCTCGTCGAACGGGCGGTGGAAGAGCGGTTTCTACCATATTGCCACAGGTGCCGGCATTCCGATCGTCCCCGCCTGGCTCGACGTGAAGACGGGTAGGGCGGGCTTTGGCGAGGCCATGATGCCGAGCGGCGATTTCCTTGCCGACCTGGGCAAACTGGTGGAATTCTACCGCGAGAAAATGCCCCACTGCGAGCGGTGGGACGTGTTGGAAGCGCAGGCGCGCGGTGAAGTGGAGACTCCCGGTATCCTACGAGGCTGACATGCTGCTGGAGAACGCTGCCTGGCTGTTTGCCGCGCTGGGCGTGCTGTGGCTGCTGGCCGTGGGCCTGCGCGAAGTCAGCTTCATCGACAGCGTCTGGGGCTTTGCCATGGCCTCGCTGGCTCTGCTGAGCATTGCTGGCACGAAATACGGCACCGCCGCTCTTCTGCTCTTCGGCATGGCTTTCGCCTGGGGCGTGCGGCTCGGCTTCTACCTGCTGCGGCGATACCTCCGCCACGGGGAGGACCAGCGCTACATCCGCATCCTGCCACCGAAAGAGCCCTTCGGGCGCTGGGCCTTCACTGCCTTGTGGAAGGTGTTCCTGTTGCAGGGCGTGTTGATCATGCTGGTGAGCAGTCCGGCACAGGTCGGCATCATCGCCGCCTATTCGGAGCAGCCCGTTCCGGCCTGGGCGTGGGTCGGCGTAGCAGTCTACCTTGTCGGTATCCTGTTCGAATGGGTCGGCGACTGGCAGCTGGCACGGTTCAAGGCCGATCCCGCGAACACGGGCAAGGTGATGGATGGCGGGCTGTGGCGCTACACGCGGCACCCCAACTACTTCGGCGATGCCTGCGCGTGGTGGGGGATCTGGCTTGCCGCCATGGCCGTGGCTCCCGCCGCGGTGATCTGGACCCTGCCGGGGCCGCTATTCCTCACCTTCACACTGGTGCGCTGGTCTGGCGCGGCCATGACCGAGAGCGGGATGCGCAGGAAATATGGCGACGCCTTTGCCGACTACGTTCGCCGCACGCCGGCCTTCGTGCCGTGGTTCCCCCAGGCGGACTAGCCCTCTCGGTTCAGCGCGTATTTCAGGCTTGCGCCGATCATCAGGCCGGACAGGCCGATGATGACGATCGCCCAGACCCAGTGCGGCAGCCACAGCTCTGCCTCCATCGCGCCAGTGTCCGACAGCATGCCCTGTCCGCCGATCACCGCCACTTCGGAGAACAGGTAGTCCCAGTCGCGGAACATCGACAGCGCGGCCAGCACGCCGAGGAATTGCAGGCTGAACAGCTGCAGCCAGTCACGCCCCTTCCAGACAATGGCGACCAGCAGCACGGCGACCAGCGGCAGGACGATCCAGCCGGTCATCGAACGCACCCAGACCAGCGTCGAAATCACCAGTGCCGCCGCCAGTCCCAGCAGCACGGGCTTCCACAACCTGTGGTTGCTGCTGGCGAGGATCAGCAGGGCACCCACCACGCTTGGCCCCAGCGGTCCGCCCATGGCGATCAGCGCGCGTGAAATGCCGGGCGAATCCATCGCCGTGGCGGAGGAGGCCACGCCCGAGCCGTTGGGCATGATCACCAGCTGGGTGAACTCGTTGCCGGTCGCCAGTGCAGCCATGCCGTGGCCCATCTCGTGGAACCAGGTGGTGAGGATGATGAAGGGATAGATCGCATAGCCAAGGATCGGCACCGTTGGCAGGAACACCACCAGCATGCCGGCGATCACCAGGCGGCCGACCTGTTCTTCCTGTGATCCGGGACGGGTAGCCTTCCAGCCCATGGGTCAGTCCTGCTCCTCGCGCTTGTAGACGTTGACGAAGCGCACGTTTGCGCCGCCGCAGCGGGCGTTGTCGTTGGTCAGCAGGTAGTCGCCCAGCAGCGTGAAGTCGACAATGCACAGGCCGTCGTCATAGCGCGCGCGGTTGCCGAAGATCGTCAGCGGCCCGTTGATCTCGCCATCGTGCACGACGTGGAACCCGTCGGAAGTGGGTGCGCCGTACCAGAAGGCCATGCCCGCTACGCGCGGTCCGGCGCGGGTCTGGCTGATGGTGATGTCGGTTTCCGGGCCGGTCCAGGCGTCGAACCAGCCGCTGTCACCCGGCGCCGTGTCGGTGGCGATGAATTCCAGCTGCTCCAGCGGCAGGTAGCCCGCCGTCCCGGCTCCCGCGCCGGGGTAGAAAGCGCAGGCGTGGCCGGTGCGCAGGCGGCTGACGATCACGGTGTCGCCGGGCACGACATAGGGCTGGCCGTAGTCGCGGCAGTCATCGGCCTCCGGGCAGCCATCCATGTCCTGCAGGAAATAGGCGCGGCCTTCGCCGGGAACGCGGGCAAGCTGGAACGGGCCATAGGCGGCGAACAGGCCATTGCGGCACATGCGCGCATCGAGCGCTTCGGCGTCCTGCGCGCTTGCGATTGCGGGCATGGCGAGGGCGGCAAGGGCTGCCAGCGCCAGTCGGGCATAGTGTCGGAGAATGCGTGTCATGCGGCCCAGCTTACACCGGCCTGGCTCAACCTTTCGCCGCCATATCCTCGGCAGGCGCTGCGGGCTTGCGCTGCTCGGCCAACACGACCCAGGCGGCGAGGAACAGGCCGGCCACCAGCGGGCCGACGACGATGCCGGACAGGCCCATGGCGGCAATCCCGCCCAGCGTCGTGACCAGGATGATCCAGTCCGGGATGCCGGTATCGCGTCCCACCAGGATCGGGCGCAGGACGTTGTCGGCCATGCCGATCACCGCCACGCCGGAGACGATCACCAGCACGCCCTGCCAGATATCGCCCGTTGCAAGCAGGTAGAGGGCCACCGGCGCCCAGACCACGGCAGGGCCGATGGCGGGGACCAGCGAGAAGAGCGCGGTGAGCAGGCCCAGCAGCACCACCGAGGGCATGCCCGCGATCCAGTAGGTCGCCGCGCCTAGCGCGCCTTGCACCAGTCCGACCACCATCGAGCCCTTGATGGTGGCGCGAACGATCGAGAGGAACCGCGCGGCCAGTTCCGAAGCGATGTCGCGCTGCAGGGGCAGGTGGTCGAGCACCTGGCGGCCGATCTCCCGCCCGTCCCGCAGCAGGAAGTAGGCAACGTAGAGGCCGATGCCGAAGGACAGCAGGAAGCCGAAGGCGCTGCCGGTGATCGACACCGCCTGCTGGGCGATCAGGCCCGAGCTTTCCAATGCCAGTTCCTGCGCGCGTTGCTGCACCATTTCGGCCGTGCCGAAGCCTTCGAGGTCTAGCCGGTTGCTGACCGCATCGGGCAGGGCGGCATGGAAGGCGTCGAACAGTTCGCCGAGGTTGATCCGTCCCTCGCGGAAGGCGATCACCACCGATGTCGCCTGTTCCACCACGACGCCGCCGATGAACAGCGCCGGGATGATCACCGCGAAGGTGATGACCAGAAGCGTGGCCACGGCGGCGCGGTTGTTGCCGCCCATGCGCTGGCGGAACCACTGGAACAGCGGCTGGAACATGATCGCTGCCAGCGTCGCCCAGAGCAGCGGGGCAACGAAGGGCCAGACGATGTAGAGCAGCACCAGCGAGACAATGGCGAGGAAGACGAGGAAGCCGCCCTGTTCGAGCGGTTGTCCGTGCTGCTTTGCCGTCATCTTTGCCCCTCCCGGGCTGCGCTACTGGTTTACACGTCCAGGTTCGCCACGTTGAGCGCGTTGTCCTGGATGAACTCGCGGCGCGGTTCGACCACGTCGCCCATCAGGCGGGTGAAGATCTCGTCGGTGACGTCGGCGTCTTCCACCTTCACCTGCAACAGCTCGCGGTTTTCCGGATCGAGCGTGGTCTCCCACAGCTGTTCGGCATTCATCTCGCCCAGTCCCTTGTAGCGGCTGATCGACAGGCCCTTGCGGCCTGCGGCGAGGATCGCTTCCAGCAGCTGGGTCGGGCGGGTGATGGCCGTGTTCGGATCGAAGGCGGGGGTATCCTCGTCACCATCCTCGGTGACTTCCGCTTCGGCTCCGGCCTTCACCAGGCGGGCGGGCGAAGCATAGGTCTCGGCCTGCTCGACGCCGCGCTTGTGCAGCTTGCGCGCTTCGGCGCTGTCGAGGAACTTGGCTTCGATCAGGTGTACGTCAGCCACGCCACGCCAGACGCGGTCGAAGCGGACATCGACGACTGGACACCTATCCCACTCGTTGAATCGGACGGCTATGGCGTAGGACTCCTCGAACTCGACGAGTGGGTACAGGCCCCCGACCTTCGGGCAACGGATGCCGACGGTA
>JAUIIG010000036.1 GCA_030431875.1 Alphaproteobacteria bacterium | reverse complement strand
ACCCGTACCAGCTGGGTTACGGTCCGTTCGTCAAGTTCGACCACGACTTCATCGGCGCCGACGCACTGAAGAAGATGGAAGAAGACGGCACCAAGGAGCGTTACAAGAAGGTGACCTTCGAATGGAACGCTGACGACATGAAGAAGATCGTCGGTTCCATGTTCGATCCGGAAGGCGAGCAGTACAAGTTCTTCGACCTGCCGCTGGCCAACTACGGCAACTCCAGCTTCGACGCGGTGAAGGACGCCGACGGCACCGTGATCGGCAAGTCGATGTTCACCGGCTACTCGTGGAACGAGAAGAAGGCCCTGTCGCTTGGCTACGTCGACGCCGACGTGCCGCTGGGCACCGAGCTGGCCCTCACCTGGGGTGAAGAAAACGGCGGCACCGAGAAGACCACCGTCGAGCCGCACAAGCAGCTGGACGTCAAGGTCATCGTCTCGCCGGTTCCGTATGGCAAGATGGCTGCCGATACCTACGCCACCGGCTGGCGTACCTCGAAGACCTTCTCGTAAGTCTTCGCAGCCAGACGGCTAACAGAATTGGGGGAGGCAGTGCCAAACTGCCTCCCCTTTTTCGTGTCCGAGGCTAGCATGCAGGAAAAGGGAGATTGCTGATGGCCAATTTCGTTCTCGTTCACGGCGCCTGGGGCGGCAGCCACACCTGGGGAGAAGTCCCCGCCCGGCTGGAGGCCGAAGGACACACGGTGCTCGTCGCCACCCTGCCCGGTCTCGGCACGCGGCAGGACGAACTGCATCCCGGCATCACCCTGACCGACCATGTCGATGCCGTGTGCGAGCAGATCGAGGCGGCAGGCATCGACCGCTTCGTGCTGGCAGGCCATTCCTACGGCGGGATGGTCATTTCCGCCGTGGCCTCACGCCTCGGCAGGCGCATCGACGCCATCTGCTATGTCGACGCGTTCAAGCCCGAGAGCGACCAGTCGCTGTGGGATATTACCGGCGAGTTCGAGCACAACTGGTACATCGATAGCCAGCGCCACCGGCCTGGCATGGTCGAGCCCATCGGCTCGATCGACTTCGAACACGTGCCCGGCGTGGTTGGCTACCACCCGCTGCTGACCCTGCTCGAAGCGATCCCGTTCAGCGGCGACGAGGAGGATATTCCAAAGAAGAGCTACATCTTCGCCACCGGCTACCAGCCCACGCCCTTCGCCGGCTTTGCGGCCAAGGCCAAGGCAGCCGGATGGGACTACCACGAGACCAATACCGATCACTTCGTGATGCAGAACGATCCCGACCTGACGACGAAAGTCCTGCTGGACCTGGCCAGCTAGTCCGCATCCCTGGCCCACTGCAGGTGGGCCTCCAGGTCCTGGCCGAAGCCAGCCGCCATCAGCAGGTCGCGCGGATCGGTCTCGAACTCGCGCAGGGCACCGCGCAGTCGGCCGAGGTGGCCTCCGCTCAGCTTGAGCGCGGCGAGCCGGCAGCGGTCCGCGCGCGCGCTGGTGATCGGTCGCGGCCCCATGCCGGTAATGCGCAATATCAGGCGGGCGGCGTCATCCCTGTCATCCGCAGCGAATATCTGCTCCAGTTTGCCCAGCACGAGCGCGGAAAGCGGGGGTAGGTTTTCTGGCATGGCATGGTCTCCGGTTCGCAATCACCTTGCCTCTGGAACGGCTTCGCATCCATGCCAGGGATCGGGCTGCCAGCTTCGTGGCAACCGGCCTACATTCCCAACAGTGCTGGATCGAGAGGGGTGCCCTGTGCCTCCATTCCGGTCACCAGGTCCTCCACGATCTGCTCGATATCGTGCCGGGCAGCCTGCTGGCGAAGGATGGCCAGGCCTTCCGCATCATACCAGCGACCGTTGCGCAGCAGGCCGACCGGCTGGCGCAGGCAGGAAATGTCGGAGCGCGGATCGCAGGCGGTGAACAGCACGTCCGCCGCGCAGCCCGCTTCCAAGCAGCCGAGCCGCCCTTCCTCACTCAGCACCTGCGCCGCCGTCGTCGTCGCGGCGGCCAGGGCTTCCTCCGGCGTCAGGCCCGCTTCCACCAGCAGTTCCAACTCGTCGATCAGCGCATCGCCGGGAATGTTGGTGAAGATACCGGCATCACTGCCTGCTACCAGCGGCACGCCAGCGGAATGCATCAAGCCAGTCAGCCAGGAATAGAACTCCGCCCGCTCGCGCTCGTAGGCCGGGTCGCGTGAAGCCCAGGCAGCAATGTTCTCTGTCTCGGTCGTCTGCGTGACCGGGTTGAGCAGTTCAACGCCCGGCCGCTGCGCGTAGGCGCCATCGCTCTCGGCCACGCGGACCAGGTTGCGATGGGCCACCAGCGTCGGCGTGACCACCGATCCACTGGCAGCGATATCGTCTACCAATGCTTCCCCTGCCGTGCGGTCGACTTGCGAGCGCAGGCCGTGGAAGGCGAGGCTCTCTGTGTGTTCGATAGTTTCGAAGTGAGCTGCCAGCGTGTCGGACACGGCCACAAGGAAGTCGCGCTCCAGCGGAATGCCGTCCTCGCGTGCACCCTCCACCGGATGACCGGTGACCGCCATGCCCAGCGTCCGCGCCTCGTCCAGCGCGGCGGCAAAGGCTTCGCCGGTCAGGTTGGAGTACAGCTTCACCCGGGTGTAGCCCGCCGCGTGCTGGGCGCGCACCGCCGCGCGGGCCTCTTCGGCGCTCGAAACCATCACGTGGTTGATCTGCGCATTGGGGCCGGGAGAATTGAGGATCGGGCCGCTGGTGAACAGGTTGGGCCCTTCCAGCTCGCCCGCCGCGACCTGCTGCGCCATGCGCAGGTGGTAGGGCATCCCCGAGAGGTTGCGCACCGTCGTGACGCCGTAGGCAAGGTAGGCCGACAGTTCGGCCTCACCCCAGACATGCACGTGCATGTCGATCAGTCCGGGGGTAGCAAAGGCTCCGCCGACATCCACGGTCTCGCCGGCGTCGGGTGGCAGGGCATTGGTACTGGTGCCGACCACCACGCCATTCTCGACATAGATCGCCTGCCCGTCGGGACCGACATTGGTCACCAGCAAGGCATCCTGCGCCGCGGCTGGACTGCTTACGAAAGCAAGTGCCCCTGCCAGCAGTGCCCCGATCTTGCGGCGCGCCTCGCTCATCGCCGCGTCAGGGCGGCTTCGCTCTGCTCCATCAGCTGGGTGATGATATCGGCCACGGGCTCTTCTTCCTTGAGCAGGCCAACCGACTGCCCCGCCATCAGCGAGCCGCTCTCAACGTCACCGTCGATCACCGCGCGGCGCAGTGCACCGGCCCAGAAGTGTTCGATCTGCAACTGCGCCTCGAGCATGTCGACTTCGCCCGCATCGAGCAGCTTGGCGACTTCGCGCTGCTTGGCGGTAAACTCCTCGGTGCCCTTGTTCTTCAAGGCACGGACGGGGATCACCGGCAGGCGCGGATCGACCTGCACGCTGGTCTCCGCATCGCGGGCCTTGGCGCGGAAGAAGGCCTTCTTGAAATCGGGATGGGCAATGGACTCCTGCGCACAGGCGAAGCGGGTGCCCAGCTGCACGCCCGAGGCGCCCATCTCCAGGTAGGCCGCGATCATGTCGCCCGTGCCGATCCCGCCAGCAACGAAAACCACGAATTCACTGGCCAGTTCGGGAAGGAATTCCTGCGCCAGCACCGAGGTCGCAACAGGGCCGATATGGCCTCCGGCCTCGCTACCCTCGATCACCAGGGCATCAGCACCCGATCGCAGCAGCTTCTTGGCCAGCGCCAGCGTGGGAGCGAAGACGATCACTTTCGCGCCAAATGCCTTGATCGCCTCGACGCTGCCCTTGGGCGGGATACCGCCAGCCAGCACCACGTGGCTGACGCCGTGCTTCTCGCAGACGCCGATCAGGTCGAACAGCTGCGGGTGCATGGTGATCAGGTTCACGCCGAAGGGCTTGTCGGTCAGCGCCCGCGTCGCGGCGATCTCGGCGTCAAGCAGGTCTGGCGTCATGGCGCCACAGGCGATTACCCCGAAACCGCCACCGTTGCTGATGGCAGAAACGAGGTTGCGCTCCGACACCCAGCTCATCGCGCCGCAGAGGATCGCGTAATCGGTGCCGAGGAATTCACGGCCGCGCGCCATCAGCGCCGACGTTTTGGGATAATTTGTCATCACCGCCCCTTAGGGCGCAGGCATCTCCGCGACAAGCTTGCTGCATCGCACCACGGCTCGCCGCAATGACATTGCTCAAAGCGCACGGCTGGCATATCCGTTAGCGCGGGCAGTCGCTGGCGATCATGCATCGCTGCGGCAACAACAACGGGGATACACCATGACTTTCCATCGCTTTGTCGCTTTGGTCTGCGCAGTACTGGGCCTGGCCGCCATGCCGGGCGTGGCTTTCGCGCAGGCGGACACCTTCCGCATCGAAGCCAATTCCACCCACACGGCCACGCTGACCATCTGCAATCCCGAAGTGCGGATCACGATGAGCGGCGACGGCGATACCGACCTCGACTTCGTCATCCGCAACTCGCGCGGCGAGATCGTCCACTCCGACTATGGCCTGACGGACCAGAGCGAGACCGTGCTCTATCGCCGCAACGGCGTGGAATGCGAAGAGTTCGAGCTGCGCACGACCAACCTCGGCAACGTATGGAACGCGCTCGATGTCACGCTCAACGACGTTCGCACCGACAGCGGCAACCCGGTCGACACCGAAAGCTACCGCGTCAATGCCAACAGCACCCACGTGGTGGACATGAACATCTGCTCACCGCAGGTGCGCATCAATATCCAGGGCGACGGCGATACCGACCTCGACTTCGTCATCCGCAACTCGCGCGGCGAGATCGTCCATTCGGACTACGACCTGACGGACCAGACCAACACCGTGCTCTACCGCCGCAATGGGGTGGAGTGCGAGAGTTTCGAGCTGACCACCTCCAACCTCGGCGATGTCTACAACCTCTACACCGTGCAGCTGGAAGACGTGGTGCAGGACCGCGCCCCGGTCGCAACGCGCGGTTCGGGCGACGGCTTCAACCGTGACATCACCATCCAGAACCGCACCGGCCAGACGATCATGTACCTCTACTGGTCGAACGTCGCCGCCAGCGGCTGGGGCGATGATCGCCTCGGCACGGGCGTGCTCGCCAACATGCAGGACTGGAACGTAACCGTCGACGACGGCTCGGGCGCCTGCCGCTTCGACTTCAAGGCCCGCCTGGCCGACGGCCGCGAGTTGGAGCAGCGCAACATCAACGTCTGCGAAGTCTACGTGGTGCAGTTTGCCACGGTCGGCGCCGGCGCCGGGAAGTAACGGGCAAACCGGCAGCGGCTGGCGGACCGCTCCGTCAGCCGCTCCGGCGGCAGTGGTCTTCGTCTGCAAGGGCAGCGACCAGGGGGTCTGCCGCACGCTCGTCCGCCGTAAAGCGACCGCCGTCGCTGCCGTTACGGGAACAGGCCAATCGCACCAGATCAGCCAAGGGGGCGTATAAGGGGGCAAGGTCCCACAGCCGCACTTGTCCCGATGGCGTCGCGCTAGCCAATGTCAGGTTGTCCAGTGACAGTGCCAGGGCCGATACGCTTTCCTCGTGCGCTGCGAAGTCCGCCAGTTGCTGACGGGTCGCAATATCCCAGATCACGACGCGGCCATCGCGGCGCCCCACCACCGCAAAGCTGGAATCGCTGGAGATCAGGAAGGACCCGTCCGCGACATTGCCTGTATCGAGCACCGCATCGAGTTCTCCGGTTGCGATATCCACCAGCCGGAGGACTCCCGCCTCGTCGATCATGATTGCCTGCCGGTCATCACTGGAAATTGCCAAGGCCCCGGCGTTCCGTGCTTCATTGGGCAGTTGTGCCACCACCTCGCCGCTGCGCCACTGTTGCAAGCCCCGCGTGGTCGACATCGTGAAGAAGGCGCTTCCATCGCGAGTCCAGGCCGCAGATCTCAGGTTCTCGACCTCGTAGATTCCAACTTGCCTATAGCCGTCGGCAGTCCGTTCCCAGATGCGCGCCGTGTCATCGAGCGATGATGTCAGTATCCGGTCATCGAAGGGATGAAAGCTGGCCGAGACGACTTCGGCCAAGTGCCCTTCGGCCGGCGGGACAGCCAGCGCCCCGTCCGAGGTTTGCCGCACTTCGAAAGTGCCATCTGCAAAGGTGTTGAGGTACAGGCTGCCGTCGCTGCTGAACCAGTTGTTGGACAGCTTCGTGCCGCCGACCCCCAATCCGTCAGCATCGACAGGCCCACCGGCGATCGCCGCAGTCCGCCCGCCCACAATACCGCGCGTCACACCTACGCGGCGGGGGCGCCGTGGACGTTCGGTTCGCTCGCTAGCCGCGCTGCCCAAGCGAAATGCGCCGGGGCCGCGCAATTCTCTGATCACGCCATTCTCGAGCACGCGCAGCACGTCTCCGGTTTCCAGACGGACGATTTCGTCGGACTGAAGTTGACGACCCGGCGGATAATCTTCCGCTGACGGTCCGTCGGAAGCAATGACAAGACTTGTGCCAGCCCTTTGCGGCGACTTGCTGTCATTGCTTTGCGATTTCTGCCGTACCGCGCCGGTCCTGGCTCGGCTCGTGTCATCAAGATCGCGACCGAGAGCCTCGTTTTCTGCCATGCCCAAGACCCGGACAATGCGACCGTCCAGCACATCATAGAGCCGCGATGTCCGGCCCATGCCGGCGGTCATTACCAGGTTGCCATCCGGGCTGACCGCGAGGAACGTGACGACATCTTCCGGGGGCACGTTGTATTCCGCTGCCATGGTTGGCGCGCTCGCGAGGCGGGCCAGCAAGACGCGCTGCTCCTGCTCAATCCCGTCCGAGAGCGCCCCGCTGGCGAGCGCCATTCGAACCGCCGTGTCGGACTTGCCTTGTTGCTCCGCCAGCCGCGCGCCCTGCGTCATGGCTTGCGCCAGGGCCAGCTGGGCACGCTCGTTCTCGGCTTCGGCGCGGGCCTGGTTGCTGCGGGCAATATCGGCTTGCCGCTCCGCCTCGGCGGCGTTCGCCTCGGCCAGCAGCTGGTTCTGCTCCGCCCGCTCGCGCTGGCGCTCCTCGGCCAGTCGCGCCTCGGCTTCGGCAACAGCGCGCTGTTCGGCCAGCGCTTCGCCGCGCTCGGCCCGGTCGGCATTGTCTTCCGCAATCAGGCGTTGGGCATCGGCCTCGCGGGCATTGCGGTCGGCGAGCACGCCGAAAAACCCCGCCAGCACGGCCAATACGAGGAACACGATGGCCGCCACACCGGCAAAGGCGAGTTGTTTGCGCCGCCGCGCCTCCTCCCGCCGCCGCAACTGGTCGAGTTCGACGCCCAAGAGGCCGGCGATCAGTTTCAGCTTGCCGCCTTCAAAACCGTCGCCGACGATTCTCCCGTCGTCACGCCGGATGTCCCGCAAGTCAGCGGCGAGCACGAGGTTGTCGCTGAGGGCAGGCGGCAGGCAGCACAGTTCCGGATCGTCGCTGTCGGGATCGCCAAAGCCGATCACCGGGAATATCTCGTGCGCGCGGTCGAGCTGCTGGAAGGTCTTCACCTCCTCGTTGACCCACTGGCTCTGCGCCGAATTGGGCGTGCACAAAACGATCAGCGCATCGGAATCGAGCAGGGCCACCTGCAGGCGTTCGGCCAGTGCCCCGCCGCCTGACAGGTCCTCGCGGTCTCGGAAGATGGGGTGGAGCGTATCGGGCACGGCGCCGCGCGATCCCTCGACACCGCGCAAGGCCTTGGGCACCTTGTAGGAATCGAGCGCCTTGTGCAGCTTCGCCGCCAGCTTGCTGTCGGCACGCGAGTAGCTGAAGAAGGCGCTGTAGCGCCGGCCCGATGCGCGTTCGACCATTCGCCCTACCCCCTTGAAGGCTTGGGCATACTACATTTCAGCCTGTCGCAGGCAAGCGGGCGTCAGGCCGCCCCCTCGATCACCGGGTCTTCCGCATCCAGCCCGTAGGCGGTGTGCAGCACGCGGACGGCCAGTTCGGTCTCGTCCTCGTCGATCAGCACGGAGACCTTGATCTCCGACGTCGAGATCGCCTGCACGTTGATGCCGCGATCGGCCAGCGACTGGAACATGGTGGCTGCCACGCCGGCGTGGCTCTTCATGCCCATGCCGACGACCGAGATCTTGGCCACCTTGCTGTCGGTGATGATGCGGTTGAAGCCGATCTTCTCCTTGCGGTCCTCCAGCATGGCCTGCGCGCGCGCCAGTTCGGCTTGGGGCACGGTGAAGGTCACGTCGGTCTCGCCCTTGTCGCGGCCGACGTTCTGGATGATCATGTCGACATTGATGCCGGCCTCACCCAGCGGGGTGAAGATTTCGGCCACGGCACCCGGCTTGTCGGGCACGCGGGTCAGCACCACGCGGGCTTCGTTCTTGTCGTGGGCGATGCCGGTGACGGACTGGCGTTCCATATTCGTATTCTCCAGGATTTCCTGCATCTCGTCTTCGGAGACGATCATCGTGCCGGGCAGGGTATCGGCGGGCGGGGCATTGTCGTCGACGAAGGACGACAGCACCTGCACGCGGACATTGTGCTTCATGGCGAGGCTGACCGAGCGGGTCTGCAGCACCTTGGCACCGACCGAGGCCAGCTCCAGCATTTCCTCGAACGAGACGAAGGGGATCTTGCGCGCACGGGCAACGATGCGCGGGTCGGTGGTATAGACGCCGTCGACGTCGGTGTAGATATCGCAGCGATCCGCTTTCACCGCCGCAGCGATGGCGACAGCCGAAGTATCCGAACCGCCACGGCCCATGGTGGTGATGCGGTCATCGTCGGAAACGCCCTGGAAACCCGGGATCACGGCGATCTCGCCCGCTTCCATCGAAGCCAGCAGCTTGTCGGCATCGATATCGCCGACACGGGCATTGGCATGGGCGGAGAAGGTGTGCAGCGGCAATTGCCAGCCGAGCCACGAGCGCGCCTTGCAGCCCATCGCCTGCAGCGTCAGCGCCAGCAGGCCGGCAGTCACCTGCTCACCGCTGGAAACCACCACGTCGTATTCGGCAGGATCGTAAAGCGGGTTGGCTTCGCGGCAGAAGTTGACCAGCCGGTCCGTCTCGCCCGCCATGGCGGAGACGACCACGGCCACCTGGTTGCCGCCCGCTGCCTGGGCGCGCACGATATTGGCGACGCGGCGAATCCGCTCCGTCCCCGCCATCGAGGTGCCGCCAAATTTCATCACTATGCGGGCCACGCGATTCCCTTGTCAGTCTGGTTGAATTCCCCGCGCGCTGTTAGGGGGGTGCGATGAGCAACGCAACTGTCACAACTGCAACCAACTCGGCGACGATCCGCCCGGAAGAAGCCGCCCATTTCGGCGCGCTGGCGGCAGACTGGTGGGACCCCAAGGGTTCGTCGGCCATGCTGCACAAGCTGAACCCCGTGCGTCTCGCCTTCCTGCGCGAAGCGGTGGACCTGCACTGGGGCGGCGATGTGGAGAGCGTGAAGCCGCTGGCGGGCAAGACCGCGCTGGATGTCGGCTGCGGCGCAGGCCTGCTGTGCGAGCCACTGGCCCGGCTGGGCGCAAGCGTGACCGGCGTCGACGCGGCGGCGGAGAACGTGGCGGCGGCTGCGGCCCATGCGGAGGGCGCGGGCCTCGCCATCGACTACCGCCACGGCGAGCTTGGTTCGCTGGGCCTCGGCAAGTTCGACCTCGTCACATCGATGGAGGTGATCGAGCACGTCGAGGACAAGGCGGCTTTCGTCGCCCAGCTGGCCGCGCACCTCGCGCCGGGAGGACTGATGGTCCTTTCCACCCCCAACCGCACGCTGGCCAGCCGCACCTTGCTGATCGGCGCTGCCGAGGCGATCGGCGCGGTGCCTAAGGGCACGCATCACTGGGACGATTTCGTCACGCCTGACGAATTGCGAGAGCTACTGGAAGGCGCGGGGCTGGCCATGGGCGAACCCAAGGGCATCGCCTGGTCTGTAGGCAAGGGCCTGCACCTGTCGGACGATATGGCGCTGAACTATGTGGTTACGGCGCGGACTACTCAGCAGGTCTGACCCGTGCAGCCGTACACTGGCCGTCGGAATTGCCAATTGCTGCACGAGAACGAGAACGACGCTCTAATGACGGATTATCAGTGAAGACTCCGTCCAATCGGAAAATGCCCGAAAGGTGGGTGAGAAGGTCATCTGCGCATCCATAGACCGCCCCCTCTTCCTGCGATTGGTAGGCCTCTGGAAGGAACACGTTCTCGCGCCTAAGTGTCCATCCGTGGACCAGCAGTCCTTCTGCATGCGCCTGTGCCACTAACGGTGGTGGAAAGTCCTGGGCGTCGAGGAACATCCGCAAATCCACCCCGATCCCGTCAGCATAGTCCGCAATCTCGGCCAGCCCTTCGGGCGTCACCATCTGCGCGTAGGTCATCGACGGATTGTCCGCCGGACCACCCTCGGCTGCCACCAGTTGCACCAGCCGCAGTTCGGTGATCGAGGCGAGGCGCCATAGCTCGGCCACTTCGAAGCACTGGATGAACACCGGTGCGTCGGCACCTTCGTAACCGGCCGCATGTAGCTGGGTAACGAGCAGGTGCGCCACGTCGATACCGATATCCTTGAAGTAGGTCGGGTGCTTGATCTCCGGGTACAGGCCGATCACCCGGCCCGTCTCGGCCTCCTTGGCGCGCACCAGCGCGATGATCTCGTCAAACGTCGGCACCTGGTAGAGCCCGTCGTAGCGTGCATTCTGCGGCCTGATGTCGGGCAGGCGCTCGCGGGCGCGCAGGGTGCGCAGTTCGGCCAGCGTGAAGTCCTCGGTAAACCAGCCGGTCACCTCCTCGCCGTCGATCACGCGGGTGGTGAGGCGGGTGGCGAACTCGGGACGGTCGGCAACGTCGGTGGTGCCGCTGATCTCGTTCTCGTGCCGCGCCACCAGCACCCCGTCACGCGTCGGCACTAGGTCCGGCTCGATGTAGTCGGCACCCTGGTCGATCGCCAGTTCGTAGGCCGCCAGCGTATGCTCGGGCCGCTCGCCCGAAGCGCCGCGATGGGCGATAATGATGAAGTCAGGGTCCTGCGCCATGGCCGGAGTAGAGAGCGCAAGCGCCGCCAAGGCAAGCAGCCACTTCACTTGAGCGCGGCTGCCCATTCGTCGGCCTTGAAGCCCACCAGCAGGCCGCCTTCGTGTTCGACCACGGGCCGCTTGATCATCGAGGGGTTGGCCACCAGAAGCGCCACAGCACCCGCTTCATCATCGGCCTGGGCCTTCTCGGCATCGGAAAGCTTGCGAAAGGTGGTGCCGCGCTTGTTGAGCACGACGTCGACGCCCTTGTCGGCAATCCATGCCGCTACCTTGCCTGCGTCCGCGCCTTCCTTCTTGTAGTCGTGGAAGGTGTAGTCGATGCCCTCGGCCTCCAGCCACAGCCTCGCCTTCTTCACCGTGTCGCAGTTGGGGATGCCGTAGAACTCGATTGTCATGCAGTCTCTCGCAAGGTGTTACAGGTGTGACAGTGTCCTAGAGAGAATTCTCCAAAGGCGAAACCGGCACCCCGAAGGTCGCTGCAAGAGGATTGGCAGCGAGTCATGGCAGCGTCGTGTCATGGCAGCGTCGTGACACGGTGCCGTTGGTGTAGGAAAGCGCACTCAGTCTTTCGCCGCGAAGCGGTGCACGCGTGGATCGTCACAGGCGAACAGCGTGTAGTCGGCGTAGTAGGACTTGCGCCCCTTGGCCTGCACGGCGCGGTGTTCCGCGACCCGGCCCCAGGCGCGTGCCGATGCCTCGTCTTCCCATTCGGACAGCGCGATGACTTCGCCATCGTCGGACGTGTAGCTCTTGAAGGAGAGGAAGCCGGGCTGTTGGCGCGCCATTTCCTCCATCCGGTCCGCTTCCGCGCCATATTCGTCCGCGTCGATATCGGCGCGCTTGCGGTTGCGGAAAACGACGAGGAACATGGGGCGATCTCCTATCCCAGATGCGCGTCGGCAATGGCCACGGCCAGCGCGTCTGCCGCATCGGCACCCGCGACCCTGGCGCCGGGCAGCAAGACCTTGAGCATCGCCTGCACCTGGACCTTGTCCGCCCCGCCGGTGCCGACCACCGCCTGCTTCACCTTGCGCGCGGCATGCTCGCGCACCTCCAACCCCGCGGCGCCGCACGCCGCCAGCACCGCCCCGCGCGCCTGTGCCAGCTTGAGCGTCGACTGCGGGTTCTTGTTTACGAAGACTTCTTCGGCTGCTGCGCGATCAGGCGTGTGCTCGGCAATCACCTGCGCGAGTTCCGCCTGCAGGTGCGCCAGTCGCGCGGCCATCAGGGCCTTGGCGTCAGTCGGGATCTGGCCATTGGCCACGTGCGACAGGCGGCTCCCCTCGACCCGCACCACGCCCCAGCCGGTGCAGCTGAGCGAGGGATCGAGGCCGAGGATAATCACTCTAATTCAACCCTCCCGCTCGCGGGAGGGTCGCGAGACTTGGCGAGCCACCGGCGAGCCCTAGTCGCAGAGGGGTGGGCCTTTCAGGCCCATGCCCACCCCCAACCCCTCCCGATTTCGGGAGGGGAGTTATCAGCCCAACTTCTCCATCACCTCGTCGGAGATGTCGTAGTTGCCCCATACGGTCTGCACGTCGTCATCGTCGTCGAGCGCGTCGACCAGCTTGAGCAGGGTGCCCGCATCCTTCTCGTCGAGTTCGACGGTGATGTTGGGCTTCCACGCCAGCTTGACGTTTTCGGCCTCGCCCAGTTCCTTTTCCATCGCCGTGGCGACTTCGTGCAGGGCACTGGCTTCGGTCCAGATGGTGTGGCCGTCGTCCGAGCTTTCAATGTCGTCGGCACCGGCTTCCATGGCCGCCATGAGGACAGTCTCTTCATCGCCAGCAGAGGCCGGGTACTCGATCAGGCCTTTGCGTTCGAAGCCGTGGGCCACGCTGCCTTCGGTGCCCATGTTGCCGCCGTTCTTGGCGAAGCAGTTGCGCACGTTGGTGGCGGTGCGGTTGCGGTTGTCGGTCAGCGCCTCGACGATGATCGCGCTGCCGCCCGGGCCATAGCCCTCGTAGCGCACTTCCTCGTAGTTCTCGCCGTCGTTGGCCGATGCCTTGTCAATCGCGCGCTGGATGTTGTCCTTCGGCATCGACTGCGCCTTGGCCGTGTTGACCGCCAGCCGCAGGCGCGGGTTCATGTCCGGATCGGGCGTGCCCATTTTCGCCGCGACGGTGATTTCGCGCGAGAGCTTGGAGAAGAGGTTGCTGCGCTTCTTATCCTGCGCACCCTTGCGGTGCATGATATTCTTGAATTTGGAATGGCCTGCCATGGATTTGTCTTATATCTGCCGTCTGGATTGAGGTTGATGGGGCCTTACTCTGATGGTGAAGCAGGACGCAAGCGCAAGGATTGCGCTGTCCCATCTGCGTGCATTAGGACGCGACATTGTCGCGTTCATCGTTCGCCCGCGCCTGCCTGACACCCGCATGGGCTGGTCGCGCCTGATGGTATTCCTGCTGATCGCCGTGGTCACGCTGGACCTGGCCATCGATACCGGCATCCGCTTCCTGTTCGACCATGTCGACCAGAGCCTGTGGGACATGCCCGAACCGATCGACTTCGAATACAGCCTGATCGGCGACGTGCTGTCCCTGCTGATCCTTGCCCCGATCATCGAGGAGGCGCTGTTCCGCGGCTGGCTGAGCGGGCACAAGGCAGCCCTGCGCTTCGCCGGCTGGGGCGCGGTTGCCTATGGCCTGATCCTGGTGGCGGAAAGCCCGCTGCTGGCAGACGTCTACATAGTGCCCGTTGCCATGGCGATCGTGCTGGTCGGGCTGGCCTTCTTCCAGTGGCTGCGCACCTGCCGCCGCGACACCGAAGTGCCCGCCTGGTTCGCCAACAACTTCCACTGGTTCGTCTGGGGCAGCTCGCTGGCCTTCGGCGCCCTGCACCTGGTCAACTTCGACCACCTCGATTCGCCCGTCGACGTGCTCATCATCGCGCCCGAAGCCCTGGGCGGCCTGCTGCTGGCCTACAGCCGCACGCGCTTCGGCCTGCGCGCGGCCATGGTGCACCACGCCGGCTATAACCTCGTCTATGTGGTGATCTTCAACCTGCTCTAGCAGGCAGCGATCACGCCATGCCGAGCGCGTTCTTGTAGGTGTCGAGGATCATTTCCTGTTCGCTGCGGTCGTTGGCGTCCATCTTCCGCAGGCGCACGACCTGGCGCATGATCTTGGGATCGTAGCCCACCGCCTTGGCCTCCGCATAAACGTCGCGGATATCGTCGGCGATGCCCTTCTTCTCCTCTTCGAGGCGTTCGATGCGTTCGATCAAGAGGCGCAGGCGGTCGTCGGTGGCGTCGGCCATGTGGGTTGAGCTCCAATGTGTTTGAGAATCAGTCGCCCGCGTCGTTAGCGGCCTGCTGGCGCCGTTTGAAGCCCAGTTGCGACCAAGTTTGGCCTTCTCCACGCGATTCTCCGCCCCACTCGGCCCGTCTCCCTCGGTTTGCCCCCTCGGTCCACCCCAAGTGCATTGTGCAATTGCGTCGGGCTGGTCTATCATCCCCCAGAAGGGTTTTCAGCCGGGGGGCGACACTCAAATGACCGATGTCTTCATTTCCTATTCGCGCCACGACAAGGAAAAGGTCGCGATGCTCGCTCGCGCCATCGAGGCCGAGGGCTATGCCGTGTGGTGGGACGACGAATTGCCGCCGCACCAGAGCTATGGCGAAGTCATCACCGAGAAGATCGAAAACGCCAAGGCCGCCGTGGTGGTCTGGTCTGCCGATGCCTCGAAGAGCGAATGGGTACGGGCCGAGGCCGATGCCGCGCGTAACCACCGCAAGCTGATCCAGACCGCGCTGTCGGACATCATCCCGCCGCTGCCGTTCAACCAGATCCAGTGCGCCAACCTGGAAGACTGGAACGGCGAGGAAGACCACCCCGGCTGGCGCAAGGTGCGCGCCAGCCTGACGGCCCTGTGCGGAGAGCGCGAGAGCAAGGCCACGGCCGAAGCCGCCGCTGCAGCAGCCGCCGCCGTTGCTGCGGTGGAAGCGCCGCCGCCGCCAACTCCCGAGCCCGAACCGGCCACCGAACCGGCGCCGGAACCGGTCGTGGCGGCGCCGCCCCCTCCGCCACCTGCACCTCCTCCGCCCCCGCCTCCCCCGACACGCACCGGCCCGGCCGATTTCCAGACGAGCGGCGCACCGGAGCAGGTCCTCGGCCTGATGGGTGACAGCGCTTCCACGCGCAGCAGCACGCCGATCGAACCCGATGGCGAGGGCAAGAAATCCAATTCCACCGCCTGGATCATTGGCGGCGGTATCGGCGCGATTGCCCTTGCAGGTGTCGGGGCGTTTGCCCTGACGTCAATGGGAGGGGACGATCCCGATTTCAGCAGCAGCGGCGGATCAGACGATTTTGAAATATCCAGCAGTGGCGGTGACGCTGTCCCGCCGCCGATCGCGCCCATGCCGGATGCCAACCAGGGCACGGTCCCGCAGGTCGACACGCCTGTCACGCCCAACGGGGACGGCTACAACCGCGATGTCACGCTGATCAACCAGTCGGGCGAAACGATCATGTTCCTGTACTGGTCCAACGTCGACATGGATTCGTGGGGCCAGGACCAGCTCGGCACCCAGATCATGGGCGACGGGCAGAACTGGTTCGTCACCGTCGATGACGGCACGGGCGCCTGCTACTTCGACTTCATGGCGGTTACCGCCAGCGAACGGCAGATCGAGCGGCGCAACGTCAACGTGTGCAGCGTCTACGAGATCTACTTCAACTGATCGCACCGCCCGCCCCACGCCTCTTGAACTCCGCAACAGGACGATAGCCTCATGAGCAAGGTCGCCATGTACTGCGGGCACATGTTCAACTCCGCTCCCGGCAATGCCCGGGACGAAGCGGCAGAGGCCGTGCTGCGCGAACGGATCGCGGAGAAAATCACCGAGCAGGACGTGACGGTGGGCTATGGCCCGCTGGCCTGCGGCGCAGACATCATGATCGCCGAGGAGCTGCTGCGCCGCGGGCACGAATTGCGCGTGGTCCTACCCTTCTGCGAGGAAGACTTCATTGCCGAGAGCGTGCTGTGCGGCGGGGAAGACTGGCTGCCGCGCTACCACGCCTGCCGCGATGCGGCGGCAGAGGTCTATTTCGCCACCCCCGGGGCCTATGTCGGTGACGACAACCAGTTCGCCTACAACTCGCGCTACGCGATGGGCCTCGCAGCGCTGCATGCGCAGATCGACGGACAAGACACGGTGCAGCTGGCCGTGGTGTCGGACAAGATTGCCTCGCTGTCGAAGACCGGCCTCGCAGGGACCAACGCCGATATCGGCTTGTGGGAATCGCTGGGCCGCAAGTCCGAACGCATCGCTGCCGGCAATGTGCGGCGCGAGCTGACCTTTCCCGATCACGAACCCATCGGCAGCGGCACCCGGCGCGAAATCCGCTCGATCCTGTTCGCCGACTACAAGGGTTTCTCGCGCCTCGGCGAGCGTGAGCTGGTCCTGTTCATGCACCACGTGATGGGCCGCATCGGCGACGTGCTGCGCCACCACGGCGACCACATCGAATTCCGCAACACCTGGGGCGATGCCATCTATGCCATCATCGACGAGCCCCAGCGCGCCGCCGCACTCGCGCTCGAACTGCAGGACCAGCTGGCCGACCTGCCGCCGGGCCTCATTCCCGATGGCGACCAGGCAGGCATGCGCATCGGCGTGCACTACGGGCCAATCTGGGTCGGGACGGACCGTATTACCGGCAACCGCCTGTGGTATGGCAGCGAGGTCAACCGCACGGCGCGCATCGAGCCGGTCACGCCGGTGGGCGGGGTCTACTGCACGGACAGCTTCGCTGCCGCCCTGCTGGTGTCAAAGTGCGACAACTGCCGCTTCACCTCGGTCGGCAAGCAGGACCTCGCCAAGAACTATGGCAAGGTCGAGCTCTACCGGCTCGAACGGATCTAGCCCTGCTTGTTGCGCTCCAGGCTGGCGGCCATGCGGTCCAGCTGTTCCTGCGTCGCCTCGGTCTGGTAGGCCGCTTTCCATTCCTCCATCGGCATGCCGTGGATCACTTCGCGCGCAGCAGCCTTGTCACCATCGTAACCGGCATCGCGAATCCAGTCCGCCAGGCAATTGCGGCAGAAGCCGGACAGGCCCATCAGGTCGATGTTCTGCGCGTCGTGGCGGTGGCGCAGGTGCCGCACCAGCCGGCGGAAGGCAGCGGCGGCGACGTCATCGGGCAAAGCGTCGATCGGATCGGGGTTCTGGCTCATTTCTGTCCTTGTCTTGTCTTGCCCGCCTGTCATAGGCCCATTGCATGACCAAGCTCCAGCCTCGCGACCGAAAGGTCAAGATCCTTGCCACCACCGGTCCGGCCACGGCCGATCCGGACGTCCTGCGCGCCCTGTTCCTGGCCGGTGCCGACGCCTTCCGCGTCAACATGAGCCACGGCGAGCACGAGGTGCACGCCCAGACGATCGCCAATATCCGCGCGCTGGAGAAGGAATTCCACCGTCCCATCGCCGTGCTGGCCGACCTGCAGGGGCCGAAGCTGCGCGTGGGCAAGTTTGCCGACGGCCGCGCCACCATCCCGCACGGGGCGGAATTCACCTTCGACCGCGACGGCACGCCGGGCAACGCGCATCGCGTCGAATTGCCGCACCCGGAAATCTTCCACGTGGTGGAGGAAGGCCAGCGGCTGCTGGTGAACGACGGCAAGATCCGCCTGCGCATCAAGTCCGTCAGCAACGGCCAGATCGTCTGCAAGGCCGAAGTCGGCGGGGTGATTTCGGACCGCAAGGGCGTGAACGTGCCCGACGCCGAAATCCCCATCCCTGCCCTCACCGAAAAGGACCGCAAGGACCTCGCCTTCGCCATCGAACAGGGGGTCGACTGGATCGGCCTCTCCTTCGTGCAGCGTCCGGACGACCTTGCCGAAGCGCGCAAGCTGATGGGCGGCAAGGGTGCGCTCTGCGCCAAGATCGAAAAGCCGCAGGCTATCCGCCGCCTCGACGAGATCATTGAGCAGGCCGACGGCATCATGGTCGCGCGCGGCGACCTTGGCGTGGAGCTGGCGCCCGAAGAGGTGCCGCCGCTGCAGAAGAAGATCGTCAACATGACGCGCCTGACCGGCAAGCCGGTGATCGTGGCGACGCAGATGCTCGAATCGATGATCGAAAGCCCCGCGCCGACGCGCGCCGAGGTCTCCGACGTCGCCAATGCCGTCTACGACGGGGCCGACGCGGTCATGCTCAGCGCCGAAACGGCTGCCGGTGCATGGCCCGAAGAAGCCGTACTGATGATGGATTCGATCGCCCGGCAGGTGGAAAAGGACGAAGGCTACAAGCAGCGCGTGCGCATGCTCGATACGCCGCCCGACGCCACCACGGCGGACGCGCTGGCCCATGCCTGCATGACCATCGCCGACACGGTGCGGATCAATGCCATCACCGTGTTCACCAGCTCGGGCAGCTCTGCCCGCCGCGTGGCGCGCGAACGGCCGGCCGTGCCGGTGATGGTGCTGACGCCCTCCATCGAAGTGGGCCGCCGCGTGGCCCTGCTGTGGGGCGCGCACTCGATCGCCACCCGCGATATCGGCAGCTTCGAAGAGATGATCGCCAAGGGCAAACGCATGGCCCTGCGCCACGGCTTTGCCGAAGGCGGGTCGAAGCTGGCGATGATGGCTGGCGTGCCCTTCGGACAGGCGGGTGCGACCAACCTCGTCCACATCGTCACCGTGCAGGGCGACGAGCTGGATAGCTACGACAACGACGGTTAGGCCCTAAACCTCTCCGCGCAGGCGCTTGGTCGCATTCTCGCGCAGGCTCGGCACGAGGTGCTCAAGGTCCTCGACAATTCCTCTGACGCGCCAGACGTCGAGTGCATTGCCGTGATCCAGCAACCACATCAGGTGCCCCGCCAAGCGGTGGATACGGTTGATTATCGCGGCATTCACTGTCGGCGAGTTTTCGGGATCGCGCGCCATAATGGTGAACGCGTGGATACTCGACGCAAGGAACAGCGGCAGCCGCTCGCGCGGTGCATTGCGCAGTAAGTCTTCGTACTTGGACATGTATCGCCCCTCGAATTGGCAAAGGCCAATGCGGCGAGCCTCGGCTCGCGCAGCAACATCCGTCGATGATGGAAAATGGAGCGGGCGAGGCGATTCGAACGCCCGACCCTCACCTTGGCAAGGTGATGCTCTACCCCTGAGCTACGCCCGCTCACTGACGTTTCCCGGAGGTGACTCCGGGTGGGGAGCGGCGCAGTTAGCAGCGAGTCATAACCCCCGCAAGGGCAAAAATGCAGCGCGCCACGAAAGCTTGGACAATGCTTGGACAGGGACGCCTTTACCCTTCACAATGGGCGCAAAGTCGCCACATGGTCAGGCGACACAAGACCGGATTACAGGAGCGCGCAGCGTGGCAAGCATGGGATTGAACCTCGAGGAACAGAAAGCGGTCGATCGTTTCCGCAAGGAAGTGGTCGAGCCCAGCCAGACCAAGCTGGTGATCGTCGATTTCTGGGCCGAATGGTGCGGGCCGTGCAAGGCGCTCGCCCCGGTGATCGAGAAGGTCTGCGCCGAATATGCCGACAAGGGCGTGGTGCTGGCCAAGATCAACGTCGACGAGGAACGCTTTATCGCCAGCCAGTTCCAGGTGCAGTCGATCCCCACCGTCTATGCCATGTTCCAGGGCCAACCGGTGGCGGACTTGACGCCTGCGCGCAGCGAATCGCAGCTGAAGGGCGCGCTCGACCAGCTGCTGGAAAAGTTGCCGATCAAGGCGGGGGCGGCCGACGGCGATCCGCAGCAGCCCGATCTCGATCAGCTGGTGGCCATGGGCGAACAGGTGCTGGCCGATGGCGATGCCGAACGCGCCGCCTCGGTGTTCATGCAGATCGCCCAGATGGCACCTGAGAAGCCCGAAGTGCACTCGGGCCTGATCCGCGCACTGGTGGCTGCCGGACAGGCCGAAGCCGCACAGCAGGCCTACGACGCCCTGCCGCAGGAATTGAAGGACGATCCGCTGGTGGCCCAGGCGCACAGCGCGCTCGAACTGGCGGGCTCGCAGGTCGACCAGGGCGAGCTGGACAACCTGCGCAAGATTGCCGCCGAACAGCCTGCCGATACCGGCGCCCAGCTGGCCTTTGCCGAAGCCGCCTTTGCCGCTGGCGAGCGTGACGAGGCTGCCGAAGTGCTGCTGCGCGCGATCGAGGGCGGCGGCGAGGAAGGCAACGACGAGGCGAAGGCCAAGCTGCTGCAGATGTTCGAAGCGGTGGGCATGGAAGACCCGTGGGTATCCGCACAGCGCCGCAAACTCTCGCTGATTCTGTTCGGATGAGCCTCAGGATCTCGATCTTCCCGCTGACGGGGGCGATCCTTTTCCCGGACCTGCAGTTGCCGCTGCATATCTTCGAGCCGCGTTATCGCGCCATGGTGGGCGATGCCCTGGCGCGGGACCGGCTGATCGGCATGATCCAGCCGACCGACGAGATCGAAGGAGCGCCGCTCTACGAAGTCGGCTGCATTGGCAAGATCGACGACGTCGAGACCAGCGAGGACGGACGCTACAATATCGTGCTGACCGGCGAATCGCGCTTCCGCGTGATCCGCGAACTGGAAGTGAGCACACCCTTCCGCCAGGTCGAAGCCGAACTGATCGAGGAACCAGCCGAGGAGTACCTGACCCTGGGTGAACGCGCGAGTTTCGAACACGAATCGCGCAAGTTCGCTGATAGCCAGGGCTATTCGATCGATTGGGATTCGGTCGCGCGGCTCGATGATGTCTCGCTGATCAACGGCGTCAGCCAGATCGCGCCCTTCGACAGCGCCGCCAAGCAGGCCCTGCTCGAAGCCCCCGACCTGCGCACCCGGTGCGACCTCTTGGTGCAGCTGATGGAATTCTTCGGGAAAAGCGATCCGGACGATGATCGGGTAACGCTGCAGTAACCGTAGTCTCCCTCCCGCTTGCGGGAGGGGTTAGGGGTGGGCCTTGGCAAGCGCGAGCTTGATCGCTCTCACAACGCTTTCAACGTCGTCTTGCACCTGATCATTCGTGAAGTGCAACACGGTATAACCGAGTTCTTCCAGATGCCTGTCCCGTCTTGCATCCCTGTCAGGCTGAACATCATGTGAGAACCCGTCGACTTCGATGACGAGCTTGCGGGACCGGCACAGGAAGTCGGCAAAGTATGGTCCAACCGGCATCTGCCGTGAAAATTTCACCCCCAGTTGGCTGCCTGACAATTGCCGCCAAAGCTCGCGTTCGGCAGGTGTTGCTTCGCGACGGAGTTTCTTCGCACGGGCCGTATTGCGTGATTTGAACTTGCGCTCCTGCCCACCCCCGGCCCCTCCCGCTTGCGGGAGGGGAGTATCGGCATCGCGCTCACTCAAATCCCGAACGCACCCCTTAGCCCGTCGATCACGTACTGCGCCGCCAGTGCCGCCAGCAGCACGCCCAGCAGCCGCGTAATCACCGCCTCGACGCGATCGCCCAGCAGCTTGATCAGCGGACCGGCCGCTATCAGCGCCAGCATGGTCAGCACCAGCACAGCCGCCAGCGCGCCGAGCACGACCAGCGATTCCTCCACGCCTTCGGCCTCGTTCTGCAGCAGCATGACGGCGGCAATCGCGCCCGGGCCTGCCAGCATGGGCATGGCCATGGGGAAGACCGACACGTCCTCAACATGCTCACGCGTCGCGCGCTCGGCGCGTTCCTCGCGGCGCTGGGTGCGCTTCTCGAAGACCATTTCCCACGCGATCCAGAACAGCATGAGCCCGCCCGCGATACGGAAGGAATCGAGCTCGATATGCAGCGCGCCGAGCAGGTCCTGCCCGAACAGCGCGAAGACCAGCAGGATGATGAAGGCGATCACGCTGGCGCGGATCGCCATGTTGCGCCGCTGCGCGGCATCAGCGCCCTTGGTCAGCCCCGCATAGATCGGTGCGCATCCGGGCGGGTCGATCACCACGAACAGGGTGATGAAGGCAGAGATGAAGAGCTGTTCCATGATCTATTCGCCTGCCGGAATGACCATGTCGACAACCTGTTCCCACAAACCCTGCCGCAGGTACATGACCTGCACTTCGCGCGAGCCATCGGGCAGCACGGTGGATTGCCAGGTCAGGCTGGAATCGTCCGCGGTCGATGCCCAGCTGGCATTGCCGGAGATCACCAGCGGCAAGGCCGTCTGGCCAACGGCAGGCTGGCAATCGGCAATGCGCCCGTTGATCGAGGTCATGCCCGGCACCACGATGGCGTCTTCGGGCAGTTCCTCGTCGACTTCGGGCGCGGGCTGCGGATCGTCCGGAGTGCCGGTGTCGTAGACCCACTTGTAGCTGTTATCCGACTGCAGTTCCCAGATCGTCACATAGTCGCCGACAATGCCGTTCGGCAGCACGAAGCGGCCAAGGCTGGCAGCCAGCGTGCCGTCGCAGCTCGACCAGACATCGGTGGGGGCCCAGCGGATCGGTTCGGCGGGGTCTTCACGGCCCGCAAGCGCCTCGCTGGCGGCGATGAAGCCGCCGGGCGTGTCCTGCACCGCGTCGGGCGCGGCATAGGCGCGGAAGGCGGTCCAAGTGCCCTCGTCGCGGGCCATGCGGGCAAAGGCGAAGTCGGCAGCGGCCACGCGGCCCGGATCGCCGATCGAGCCCTGGCGCTGGAGGAACTGGGTCGCCGCCTCGCGCTGGCGATTGACGCGCTGCTGCTGCGGCGAGGTGCAGGCGGCGAGCATGGCGACAGCGGCCAGCACGATGGTAGCGCGAGAAATCATTTTCGCGCCCTGCTCTTGCCGCTGGCGAATGTCAAAGGGTCAGAGGGCCGTCAAACTAGACCGAGCCAAGGATAATGATGATTGCCTGAATGCCGAAGATAAGCACCATCGGAGAAAAGTCGATAGCACCGGTATTTGGCATGATACGACGGATCGGGCTCAAAATCGGGTCCAGCAGCATGTTGATCGAGCGATGGACCTGAAACATGAACTCGTTGCGCGGGCTGATCACGTTGAAGGAAAACAGCAGGCTGATGATGAACTGCACGATCACCAGCATCAGGATAACCTGACTCGCCATGATCAGAATGCTTATAAGAGCGTCCACGCTCTACTCCTTCCAACTGCGTCGAGTGTATCGTTTAGGTAATACGCGTCAAGCGAGGGTCAAGCTCAGCGCTCGCCCCCGTCTTCACCCAGGCTGATCAACGTACCGGCACCGCGGCTGGTGAAGAATTCGAGCAGCATGGCATGCGGCACGCGCCCGTCGAGCACCACCGCTGCCTCGCAGCCGCCTTCGACAGCGTGGACGCAGGTTTCCAGCTTGGGGATCATCCCGCCACTGATCGTGCCATCCGCGCGCATGCGGGCGACGTCGGAAGGGCGCAGGTCGGTCATCAGCTGGCCCTGCTTGTCGAGCACGCCGGCCACGTCGGTCAGCAGGAACAGCCGTGCCGCACCCAGCGCCGCGGCAATGGCGCCCGCCATGGTGTCGGCATTGATATTGTAGGTGTGCCCGTCGGCGCCTGCCGCGATCGGGGCGATTATCGGGATCATCCCGGCATTGCTGGCGGTTTCGAGGATGGTGGTATCGACGAACTTGGGTTCACCGACGAAGCCCAGGTCCACCGCCTGTTCGATCTGGCTGTCGGGGTCCTTCACCGTGCGGCTGACTTTCTCTGCCACCACCATCTTGCCGTCCTTGCCGGAGATGCCGATGGCCTTGCCGCCCGCCTGGTTGACCCAGCTGACCAGTTCCTTGTTGATCGCGCCCGACAGCACCATTTCGGCAACGCTGGCGGTTTCCTTGTCGGTGACACGCAAGCCGTCGACGAACTGGCTTTCCACGCCCAGCTTCTTGAGCATGGCCCCGATCTGCGGGCCGCCGCCGTGCACCACCACCGGGTTGATGCCCACGGCCTTCAGCAGGACGATATCCTCGGCAAAGTCTTGCGCCGCTTCGGGATCGCCCATGGCGTGGCCGCCGTATTTCACCACGAAGCTGCGCCCCGCGTAACGCTGGAAATAGGGCAGCGCTTCGATCAGCGTTTCGGCTTTCGCCAGCATGCGGGTGTGCGTTTCGTCGGTCATGGTGCTTCGCGCATTAGCTGGCGCGCGGCCTTTGGCCAATAGCTGCTTGCGGGCGGGCGCTGGCGGTGGAAGAAGTGTCTCCCATGAAGAACAAGCTCTACGAAGAACTGCTCGAACCGCTCGAGCACGAACTGGTGGCCATGGCGCGCTGGGCAAAGGCCACGGGCGAGCGCATCTGCGTGGTGTTCGAAGGTCGCGACACGGCGGGCAAGGGCGGAACGATCAAGGCGATCAAGGAAAGGCTCAACCCGCGCCAGTGCCGCGTGGTGGCCCTGCCCAAGCCGAGCGATGTCGAACGTACCCAGTGGTATTTCCAGCGCTATGTCCCGCACCTGCCGGCGGCCGGCGAGATCGTGCTGTTCGACCGCTCATGGTATAACCGCGCGGGCGTGGAAAAGGTCATGGGCTTTGCGACCGACGCGCAGGTCGAGAAATTCCTGGAGGAAGTGCCGATCTTCGAGAAGCTGCTGGTCGATGACGGCATCCGCCTGTTCAAGTACTGGCTCTCGACCAGCCAGGAAGCGCAGGAGGAACGCTTTGCCGAGCGGCGGGCCGACCCGCTCAAGCGCTGGAAGCTGTCACCCATCGACGTCGCCAGCCGCACCAAGTTCGGCGAATATACCAGGGCGCGCGAAGCCATGTTTGCGGCCACCCATACCGAATATGCACCGTGGACCGTGGTCGACTACAACGACCAGAAGCACGGGCGCCTGACGCTGATCCGCGACCTGCTGGACCGGATGCCCGATACCCGTGTGGAAGAAGAGATTCTCGACTGGCCCGAGCTGGGCCACGAGCCGCTGGAAGAACAGTTTGACCTGCTCCAGCCCTTGCCGCCCTTCCCGCTGGACGACTGACCCTGCCGCGCAAGCCCCGTTTCGATGCTGCCTGGCAGCGGCGACGGCGTTGGCGCGCGGCGTGGCGACGCTGGCGCTGGCCGGTGATGCTGGCGCTGGTGCTGCTTGGCTGGGCGATCGCCCGGCAGTTCAGCTGGGGGGCGGGGCCGTGGGACGCGGTCGAGCGCCAGTTCACCATTTGCGGACAAGGCTCCGCGGCCGCCTGCGTGGTCGACGGCGACACCCTGCGGATCGGCCAGCGGCGCCTGCGCCTGACAGGCTACGATGCACCCGAACTGGATGGCCAGTGCGATGCCGAAAGCCGCCTCGCCCGCGTCGCACGTGACGAACTGGCGGCCTGGCTCAACCTTGGCCCCTTCGAGATGAGTGGCGGCGCGGAGCCCCCGCGCGACCAGTATGGCCGCGAACTGCGCGAAGTGCGGCGCGGCGGGGAGGCGCTGGCCGATACCATGGTGGAGCGCGGCCTCGCACGCCGATCACGGCTCGATCGCGGCTGGTGCTGAAACAGGAAAAATTAACGTTTACAGGCCGCTAACCATTTGCCCCTATACGCTTGTCCAGAAGCTCGGTGTGATGGGCACCGGGCCAGCATGGAGGCAGGGATGACTGCCAATAAAGATGAAGGCATGGAAGGCGGACGTCGTCGTGGCGACCGTCGCAAGCGCCAGGTCTCGATTCCGTTTGCAGATCGTCGCAAGGGCCCGCGCCGCCGCGACGACGCGGCGCGCGGCGAACCGCGCGCCGGCTAAGTCCTGAATTTACTCGGCGGCTTCGTCTTCTGCTGCTGCCGCCTCGATCTCTTCCTGCGAAGCGTTGGTCATCTCGGTCTCGGGAAGGTCGACTGGCACGTCCTCGGCACCGGGATCGGCCACCTGCAGTTCACCGCCCGAAAGGTCTTCGGTGTCGGTGTCGTAGGTGGTTTCCTCTGCCTCGCCGCAAGCGACGAGCGCCAGCGCGGCGCCAAGCGGCAGCAGGGTACGGGCAAAGCTGGTGATCTTCATGAGTCGTGTCTCCTAGGATGCGGCAACGAATGTGCCGTTGCCGGTGCAGGCTGGCAAGTGGTCAGGCGTCGGCCCGTGCCTTGGTGACGATCATGGTGATCTCGTCGAGCAGTCCCAGCCGCTGCTTCTTGAGCGCTTCGGCATGCTCGTCGCTTAGCGGCTCGACTTCGCTTTCGTGCCGGTGCACCGCGCGGTTCACTTCGTGATACTCGTCCGCCAGCTTGGCGTAGTGGGCATTGTCCTGCTTGAGCTTCGAGATCAGCTCGTGATCGCGCTTGAAGATCTCGGTCAGTTCGTTCGGGGTATGCTGCGACATTGATGGTCCTTCCTGTGGTGTCGTGGGAGGGATTCTAATGCCGCAGGCTGCACCCTGCTTTGCCTTCGATCAAGACTCCGCCGCTTGCGGCTGCGGCAGGCTGGCCCGCAACATCAGGTAGCCCGCCACGGCGGCCACCAGCGATCCGGACAGCACGCCGATCTTTACCGCGTCCACCTGCGCCGGATCGGCGAAGGCGAGGTTGCCGATGAACAGGCTCATGGTGAAACCGATACCCGCCAGCAGCGACACGGCATGCACCTGTCGCCAACTGGTGCCTTCGGGCAGGCTGGCAATCCCGGTCTTCACCGCCGCCCAGGCGAAACCGACGATGCCGATCTGCTTGCCCAGCAGCAGGCCGAGCGCAATGCCCAGCGGCAGCGGCGACAGCAGCGTGTCGAGGCCGACGCCCGTGAGCGACACACCCGCATTGGCGAAACCGAAGATGGGGATCACCAGGAAGGCGACATAGGGGTGCAGCGCGTGCTCCATCCGCTCCAGCGGGCGCTCGCCGTCGCTGGCGGCAATCGGCACGCACATGGCAGCCGCGACACCGGCCAGCGTGGCGTGGACGCCGGACTTGAGCACGAAGACCCACAGCACCAGGCCCAGGATCACGTAGGGAATGCTGGAGCCGACCTTCGCCCGGCCGAACAGCGCCAGCACGGCCAGCGTCGCGGCTGCCCCCAGCAGCATCGTCATGTCGGTTTCGGCGGTATAGAACAGCGCGATAATGGTGATCGCGCCGATGTCGTCGATCACGGCAATGGCCAGCAGCAGTGCCTTGAGTGCCACCGGCACACGCGGGCCGAGCAGCATCAGGATGCCGAGGGCAAAGGCGATATCGGTCGCGGCGGGAATGGCCCAGCCGGACAGGTTTTCCGGCGAACCGGCGTTGAACGCGACGTAGATCGCCGCCGGAATGGCCATGCCGCCAATCGCCGCCATCAACGGCAGCGAGGCCTTGTTCCAGCTGTCGAGCTGGCCGACCAGCGCCTCGCGCTTCACCTCCAGCCCGACGAGGAAGAAGAACACCGCCATCAGCCCGTCGTTGATCCACAGCAGCAGCGGCTTGTCGATCACGCCATCGCCGATGCCCGCCACCACCGGCACCTGCAGGACGGCAAAGTAGCTGGCGGCAAAGGGCGAGTTGGCAAGGGCCAGCGCCAGTGCGGCAGCGACGATCAGCACGATGCCGCCCGCGCTTTCCTGCTGCAGGAAATCACGCATGGCGGGGGCCACGGTTTCCCTGATGGGCCTGGTAATGGGGTCGATCATCGGTCGGTCTCCGGCCGGTGGCTGTTGGGTAATTCAAGGTAGTGCGAGGGACGGGCGGCACGGGGTGGGAAGGGACTGGTTCGCCAGCCCGCCCCTCGCGGCCAGGTGACCGTCAGCCCCGTGCGGGCGCTGCGGTCATCCGGGCAAGCAGGTCCTTCACGCGCAACTTGCGGCGCTTGAGCATCATGACCTTGAACTGGTCTGGCGCGCGGCGATTGATCTCGCGTCGCAGGGCAGCGTCGAGCTTCTGGTGCAGCTCGGTGAGCTTGTAGAAACGGGCCTTCATCCTTGATCTCCCAAAGTGAGTTTCAGGTGATCGGACAGCCGTCTGCGTCTCTGCCGGGGTGTTCTTGGAGGGGGATGGAGAAGGGCCCCGTCAAACACGCATCGGCTGTCCGATGCGGTCCGACATCACGTGCGCCAAATGAGAGCGCGCGCCAGAGGGGCCCGGTCCGCAGCAATGATAATGTGTATCACTGGCGAGAGTTTCAAGCTTTTTCGGAGAGGCATGGACGAAAGCCCGTGACCATGCGTGCCATGGGCCTGCAAGGCGCTCGCCAAGCGGGCTGCGACATGGCAGGCAGTCGCCATGACCACCCTTCCCTTTGCCCGCCGCGCGCTTGCCGCCTCCTCGCTCGCCCTGTTGCTGTCGGCCTGCGCCAGCACCGGCCCCGCCCCGCTGCCCGCCTCGCAGGAGGCCTTCTGGCAGGCGCTCTCCAGCCATTGCGGAAATGCCTATGCCGGCGCGCTGGCGAGTTCGGACGAGCGCGATGCGGACTTCGTCGGACGCGCAATGGTGGCGCACTGGGCCGAATGCAGCGACAGCCGCGTGGCCGTCGCCTTCCATATCGAGGACCACGGCGCGCCGGGTGGTTGGGACCGGAGCCGGACATGGGTTGTTACCCGCACGGCGGACGGCCTGCGCCTCAAGCACGACCACCGCCACGCCGACGGCGAGGAAGACGCGGTGACGCAGTACGGCGGCGACACCCGCTCTGCCGGTACCGCGCGGGTGCAGGACTTCCCCGTCGACGCCGACTCGGTGATGATGTTCGTCAGTGAGGGACTGGACCAGTCACTCACGAATGTCTGGCGCGTGGAAGTGGATGCGGAAGGCGAACCCGGCGCCCGCTTCGCCTACCAATTGACCCGCCGCAACGATCCGACCCGGCTGTTCCGCGTGGAGTTCGACCTGACGCGCACAATCGACGCGCCGCCCCCGGCCTGGGGTTGGTGAGGGTGCAATAACCGCGCGGCTGGCAGGGCCTCGCCGAGGCCTATTCGCCCCAGTCGTCCATGCCGCGCGAGGCATTGTTCATTTCGCTGCCCCAGTCCGCCGGCGGGCGGCCAGAGTCGGGATCGGGCCCGGCATCGTCGATCATCGGGAGCACGCCCGACGGCGCATAGGCAGGATCGCAGCCCTGTTCACGCAGGCGGAGCATACCGGCCCGGTACTTGGTTTCCGTGACCGAGCCCGAACCGAAGGCACTGCGCGCAACGTCGCTGCAGCGCGAGTTCCATTCGACGCTGCCCGAAGAGAAGAGCGAACCCGATCCGCTGCCCCCCTCGCCTTCGTTCAGGACGCCGGCAAGCTGCCAGCCGCCCACGGCGCACATGACAACGCCGATGGCCATTTTCACGTAGTACATGGCACCTGTCTCCCGTCTTGCGGAGGGGTAAGCCTAGCGGCACAGGGTAAAAATGGACTTAAATGAGGTGCTTGGCGGATGCTTGTAGCCACCAGCCTTGCTTCGGCGCCTTATGCGGAAGTACTTGTCTCGGCCAAATAGCCCGAACACGGGCGGGAAGCGAAAGAGCCCAGATGCACGCTGCGCCGCCAGTCTCGCGTCACATGCCGATGGCGGCGAGATTGGCGGCGTTGGCGCGCAAGACGGCGATGGATTCCTCCAACGTGCGGATTGTCTTCACGCTGTCTTCCACCACCTGCAGGAGGATGACGCCCCAATTCCATGTCCGGCGGCGATCTTGCAAGTTTCGGGATTGTTCGACCAGTTCGGGATCCATCTGCTCCAGGATCCGCTCGATACGGGCAATGGCCTCGCGCGCCGCCTCCGTGTAGCGCTCGCGGAGCGTCCTGACCTTGTCGAGAAAATCCTCGGTAAGCGGCTTGCCCACCAGTTCCCGGCCCATGTCGAGGAAGGGCTGGTCGACGCCGAGATGCTCGCCAGTGAAGGCTTCGAGCACTTGCCTGACCATGTCACGCGCCTCCCGCGCGGATGCGGCCAGACCGTCAGCATGGGCGGTGATGGACTTGGACACTGTGGCCATGGGTGTTCTCCCAGCAGTTGCCTGTTCGGGAGTTTGAATCGCACATTGCAGCAAGCCGCGCTGTGATGTCGGTCACTGGGGTCTGGTAGCAGTGATGGCCGTGTCAGCGCCGGTAGGGCTCGCAGGCGACGCCGTCTCCGTCACCGTCCATGCCTTCGCGGTAGCCCGGCTGCCCGCGATAGATCGGGTCGCGGCCTAGCATGCGGACCTCGTCGCAGCCGGAGTAATAGACGCTCGTCTCCACGGCCACGCGCTCTTCCTCGCTCATGCCGAGGTATTCGAACTGGTCGGCGAAGTACCAGGTGCCACCAAAGGCCGCCGCCGCGCAAAGCGCGATGTCGGTATAGCCGAAGGACCGTCTGCGAGGCGAACGAAAGCGCGACATGGCGCGAACTTACGCCAGCATGATTTCCGATGTGTAAACGGGGGTTTAGAGGTTGCGGGATGGTCGCGCGGCAGCTGCCGGCCCTTCCCCCTGATCCGAACAGGCCCTAGGCTCCCCGCCATGCGCAAGGTGACCGCCATTGCCGTGCCGGAAGGCAGCCTGCTTGCCGCGTTCGGCGGGCCGGACGACTATCGGGACGCCTTCTGCCGCGAGGTGCCGGGCGCGGTCTCGCTGGAGCAGTTCATCGAGCGCTTCTATTCGAGCGCGGCGTTCGGGCCGGAACGGCTGGTTCTTCGTCTGCTAGGCCGCGGCGCACCGAAAGCCGACATCAGCGCGCTGGCCCACGGCGTAGCGGATCGCATCGCGGTGTGGGAATTGGTGGAGCGGCGCGAGAGCGAGATACTGCTGGAGTCGAAGGATACCGGCACGGCCAGCTGGCTGGCGGTTGAGCCTTGTGAGCCGGGGACGCGGCTGATGTTTGGCTCGTGGGTCGGCAGGCTGGGGCAATCCGGCTGGCGCTTTATGCTTCGGCCACATATCTTGTATTCGAGGGTTTTGCTTCGGAGCGCGAGGGACAGTGGGGCTGTTGGGAACTAGCCTTCTCACCGAAAGTCATACCGGGCCACATTCCTCAGACATCATCTTGCGAACTTTAACG
>JAUIIG010000035.1 GCA_030431875.1 Alphaproteobacteria bacterium | reverse complement strand
TCCGCACCGAGATCACCGGCAGGCTGTCGAACGAGGACGTGCGCTGGGACTGGCAGGAAGAATCGGGCTTCGACGGCTCGGCCATGATCAAGCACGCCTCGCTAAACGACCTGGCGCTGGTCGGCGAGCGCGTGGGGGAGGGCAAGGGCAGCATGGCCTCGCCGCTGGCGGGCCTGATGGCCATTCACTGCCGAGCCCCGGTCTTCGTCGTTCCAGGGGAATGGCGCGGTTTCGATGCTGATGCACCTGCCATGGTCTGCTGGAACGGTTCGGAACAGGCCGCACGCGCCATGCGCGCGGCCGTGCCGCTGCTGCGCTGCGCTGACGCGGTGCACATGGTCTCGGTCGGCGACAAGGTGCAGATCGATGCGCATGAACTGCCCGCAGAGGCCGCCGTTGCCTATCTCGACCGCCATGGCGTCGATTGCCAGCAGGTCGACCTGCCGCGCGGTTCGGATTCGGTGGAAGATGTGCTGATGTCAGCTGCCCGGGCGCGCGAGGTGGGGATGATGGTGATGGGGGCCTATGGCCAGCCGCGCCTGTTCGAAACGCTGTTTGGCGGGACGACGCGCACCATGCTGGCCGATCCGCCCATGCCAGTGCTGATGGCGCACTAGGCGGGCGGCGATCCGATCACAGGTGTCGGATCATGCCTTCCTGCGCCACGCTTGCCACCAGAGTGCCGTCGCGGGTGAAGATCTGCCCCCGGCCATAGCCGCGCGCATGGCCGGCCCAGGGGCTGTCCGTGGCGTAGAGCAGCCAGTCGTCCAGGGCGAAATCCTCGTGGAACCACATGGCGTGGTCCAGGCTGGCGACGCGGATATTGCCCGTGGGAACGCCTACCGGTTGCATGGCCGTGCCCAGCAGCTGGAAGTCCGAGATATAGGCGAGGAAGGTGCGCTGCATCTCGATATCGGCAGGCAGTGGGGCCACGGTCTTGAACCACACGTGCGCCTTGGGCGGGCGCGTTTCCATGTGCAGCCAGTCGCGCGGCTCGACGGAACGGAAGTCAATCGGCTGCGGGCGGGTGATCAGCGTCTTCAGCGTGCCCTCAGGCAGCTGGTCAGCGATCTTGCGGGCCGAGACGATGTCCGATTCCAGCTCCTCCGGCGGAGGCACATCGGGCATGTCGGGATGCTGGTGGCCCGGACCATCGACCTGCGTCTGGAACGAGGCGACCAGGTTCAGGATCGGCTGCCCTTCCTGGCTGGCCACCACGCGGCGGTTGGAAAAGCTGCGCCCGTCGAGATCGCGACGCACGCGGTATTCGATGGGCAGGGAATCGCTGCCCGGACGCAGGAAATAGGCGTGCAGCGAGTGAACGGCGCGGTCCGGCTCCACCGTGCGGCTGGCGGCGCCAAGCGCCTGGGCAATCGCCTGGCCGCCGAAAACCCGTCCCGTACCATCCGGCCTGCGCCGGCCAACGAAGGAATCGGCGCCGGTGGGTTCCAGGTTCAGCAGCAGCGCCAGGTTGGCGACAAGCTGCTCGGGCGTGTGTTCGTGCGAAGTGCTGTTGGCCATCTTTTCCGGCAATGCGCGCCAACGCCCATGGCGTCAAGCAACCTGGTTATCGCGTCAGTTCTTGTCGACACCGGGCAGGCGTCGCAGCACGCGCCAGGCATAGGCCTTGGCATTGTTCTGCTTGGGCCAGCGCTTGGGCGGCTTCGGCGTCAAGCCGCGCCGACGCAGGAAGGCGTTGAAAGCGCGCGCGTCCGCCTCGGCATAGGACCAGTCAGACCGCCAGGTGATCGACAGCGAGATCGACGGCACGGGGCCGTTGCGAACGTAGTGCGGCGCCATCACCGGCACGTAGAGCGCGTCGCCCGGTTCCAGCGGGAAGTTGATCCCCTGGTCAGCAAATTCCTCTTTCCACGCCAGTTCGCGCCCGCCGCCGGTGTGATAGGCCTCGTGCACCTCGTCACCGGCGAAGACGGAGTTGCCCGCCGGGAAAACCGTCATGGTCTTGGTGCCCTGCAGTTGCAGCAGGATGTTGTGCTCCGGATCGAAGTGATAGGGCGTGACGGCATTGGGGCTGGAAACGAAGATGAAGCCCTGCGGCGTCATCATTCGGCCCGTGGCTTTCTCGATCACTTCGCGCAGTTCGCCCAGCAATTCGTCCAGCAGCGCCGAATAGGGCGCAGACCGCTCGATGTTCTTGAGCACGGCCCAGCTGTCCGCGCTATTGATGTTGCGGATCGTCTCGCCAATGGTCATGCCGTTGCCGCCCGGCTTGCCGTCCACGCCGATGGGCAGGTTGCCGCGGTTGTATTCGACATTCCCCTCCGGCAGCCATTCGCCCAGGCTGGCCAGTGCTTCCAGCTCCAGCAACGGGTGCTCGATCAGGTCGTGCACCAGCGTGTGGGCGCCTTCCGGATAGGTGCTGGCAAAGTAGGCCCGGCTGCGTGCCGGGAAAATCTGCCTCGCTCCGACTGATCTGCCTTTGAGTGTTCCGACGTGATGGCTCATCCTATTCCCCCCGCGCCTTTACCCGTTTCCCAGCGGGCGATTGCAGCAAAGGCGGCGCGGCGCATGCGCCCGCCAATGCCGATGGAATGACGCGCAATGGTGCGGCGTTCACGCCAAAGATGGTTGATCATCGGGTGATCGGGCGCAGCGCAGCTGTCGACCCAGGCGATCCTTTCGTGGCCCAGCAGGGCGAGGTTCTCGCGCTGCAGCAGGACGCCGGGCGAGAAGCGGGCATAGTCCTCGTCAAAAGCCGTCTTGAACGAGAAGGCTCCTGGCGGGCTGAGGAAGTTTGCCAGCATGGCGATAGGCTTGCCGTCGAGGCGCAGGGCAATGCGTTCCAGCCGTCCGCGTGCGGCGGCACCGGCAATGGCGTAGGTGAAGATCTCGTTGGTCCGTTGATCGCTGGCGAGGGCTGAGCCGGCCTCGCCCTTCCAGCCGCGTGCTTCCAGCTCGGTGAACTCGCGGGTCCAGGTGGCTACATCGGTGTAGTCGGTAAGGCGCTCCACCTGCAGGTCACCAAGCTCGGCCAGGCGCCGGTGCTGCCGTCGCAATTCCTTGCGTTTCTTGGAGGAGAGCGAGGCGGTGAGGTAGTCTTCCGGGGCTTCGGCAGAGGCCAGAACAGCGCGTTCTTCACGGTGCACGGTAGCTGCGGGACGGGCACTTTCCGCCACGGCATCGCGCAAGGCTTCGTGCAATGCGCCGGTATCCGGCAGGTGGCTTAGGTGCAGGAACAGCGACCGGCTCTTGCGGCGGTCGCAATGGGCCAGCAGGGCATCCCAGAACTGCCGTTCGAAACCGCGCTGCACCAAGGGAGCACCGAGGAAGCAGTTGGGGTGCATCCAGTTGCGCAGGTGCGCCAGTGGATAGCCGTAGTAATCGGTTTCGCGCAGCATCGGCAGCAGGCCGACAAGCTTGCCGTCCGCTTCCAGCGTCAGCAGGCGAATGTCCTTGTCGCCAGCCAGCGCGCGCAGCGAGGGCAGGAGATACCAGCTTTCGTAGAACGGGTTGGGCTCGCTGGCGCGGCGGGCAAGCGTATCCCAGGCGGTGATCGTTGTTCGGCGATCGAGCTCGCGCCACGGACGGGCAGTCATCACCACCAGCGGTGCCGCGGGGACGTGGCTGTATGATGACGCACCAGCGCCGATTCCGGTCAGGCGGGAAAGGGGGATCTCATACGCCAACGAAAAGGGTTAACCTCCATTCGCGGGAGTCGTCCCGCGATGCACCCCTTTCCTAGGGGAGAGGCCGCCAAGGAAGCTTTAAGCTGGAAGGTAAAGAAAACCCTCCCCGGCGCGGGCCGGGGAGGGTCTTTGTTAACCCAAAGCGGGTGAACGGGTGTCTGGCCTCAGACGTGTCCGGCCAGCGCGGCGAGCAGCAGCAGCGCCACGATGTTGGTGATCTTGATCATCGGGTTCACCGCCGGACCGGCAGTGTCCTTGTAGGGATCGCCAACCGTGTCACCGGTAACCGCGGCCTTGTGGGCTTCGGAGCCCTTGCCGCCGTGGTTGCCGTCTTCGATGTACTTCTTGGCGTTGTCCCAGGCACCGCCACCGGCGGTCATGGAAATCGCCACGAACAGGCCGCCAACGATCACACCCAGCAGCAGTGCGCCAAGCGCGGCAAAGGCATTTTCCTGCCCTGCGAGCCACAGGATGACGAAGTAGACCACAATCGGAGCCAGGACCGGCAGCAGCGAGGGAACGATCATTTCCTTGATCGCCGCCTTGGTGACGAGGTCCACGGTGCGGGCATAGTTGGGACGGCTGGTGCCAGCCATGATCCCGGGATCGGCAGCAAACTGCTCACGCACATCCTTCACCACGTCGCCAGCAGCGCGGCCCACAGCGGTCATGCCCATGGCCCCGAAGAGGTAGGGCAGGAGCGCGCCGAGCAGCAGGCCTACGATGACATAGGGGTTCTCGAGGCTGAAATTGACGTCAGCACTCGGGAAGTATTCCCGAAGGTCGGCGGTGTAGGCTGCGAACAGGACCAGCGCTGCAAGACCGGCGGAACCAATGGCATAGCCCTTGGTCACGGCCTTGGTGGTGTTGCCCACGGCATCGAGCAGGTCGGTCTTTTCGCGAACGCTTTCGTCCAGACCTGCCATTTCGGCGATGCCGCCTGCGTTGTCCGTCACCGGGCCGTAAGCGTCGAGCGCCACGACCATGCCAGCCAGCGCAAGCATTGCGGTTGCGCCGTAGGCGAGGCCGATCAGGCCAGCCAGCTGATAGGCACCGATGATCGCTGCGATGATGACGATGGTCGGCAGGGCGGTAGCCTCAAGCGACACAGCCAGCCCCTGGATCACATTGGTGCCATGGCCCGTTTCCGATGCCTTGGCGATCGATTTCACCGGACGGTAGTTCGTGCCGGTGTAATACTCGGTGATCCAGATGATGATGCCGGTCAGCGCAAGGCCGATCAGCGAGCAGTAGAACAGGTCGCGCCCGTGGAACTCGACGGTGTCGCCCGGATTGAGCACGGTGCTCATGTCGCCCAGCGCATACTGGGTGGCGAACCAGATCAACGGAATGGCCAGGACTGCCGTGACGATGAAGCCCTTGTACATCGCCCCCATGACATTGGTTCCATTGCCCAGACGGACAAAGTAGGTGCCAATGATGGAGGTGACGATACAGGCACCGCCAATCAGCAGCGGCAGCGACATCAGCGGAAGCAGCAGATCACCCAGCTGTTCGGCGAACAGCAAGGCGGTCAGAACCATCGTGGCACCAACGGTGACGACGTAGGTTTCGAACAGGTCAGCCGCCATGCCCGCGCAGTCGCCGACATTGTCGCCGACGTTGTCAGCGATGGTTGCCGGGTTGCGCGGATCGTCTTCCGGAATGCTGGCTTCGACCTTGCCGACAAGGTCGGCACCCACGTCTGCAGCCTTGGTGAAGATACCACCGCCCAGACGCGCGAAGATCGAAATCAGCGAAGCACCGAAGGCCAGGCCGACGAGTCCGTCGATCACGGTGCGGCTGTTGGCTCCCAGTGCCATCGGGCCGACCAGGACGTAGAAGAACACCGCGATGGCAAGCAGGGCCAGGCCGGCCACGAGCAGGCCGGTGATAGCGCCAGCGCGGAAGGCGATGGTCAGGCCCTGTTGCAGTCCTTTCTCGGCGGCAGCAGCCGTGCGCACATTAGAACGCACCGAGATGTTCATGCCGATATATCCAGCGACGCCCGACAGAATGGCACCGACAACAAAGCCGGCGGCCGGTACGAGGCCGAGGAACACGCCCACGAGCACGGCGGCGACAATGCCGACGATGCCAATGGTCGTGTACTGACGGTTCAGGTAGGCCTGCGCGCCTTCCTGGACGGCACCGGCGATTTCCTGCATTTTCTCGTTACCGGCATCGGAACCGAGAACCTGCCGACTGGTGAAGATGCCGTAGACGACGGCAAGCAGTCCCAGTCCAATTGCAATCAAGATGAGGTCCATGACCCTTTTGTCCCCTCCAAAAATGAAAACGGCCCGGTTATGCCGGGTCCTAAGGTGGGCCTTGGCTAAGCAAGTTGGTCCGTCTTCACAAGGGCGAAAACGGGCAGAAATGCCGCTTTTCCCCGCGCGGCACCCTTTTATGCCTGTTGGTGGACATATCCGAGGCCCTGCGGATTGGTAACGGGCTCCCCGTCAATGAACAGCGGAGCGTAGCCGCGCGCCTCGACATGGCCGATGCGGGTGGCTGGGGTCGGCGGGGCGATATCTGCGGGCAGGGCAAACAGCAGCTCGTAATCATCGCCCCATTTGAGGCAGTCGAGAACGCGGTCCGGCGCGGCGACCGGAACTGACTTGCTGTCGATGGCTAGCGAGACTTCGCTGGCTTCCGCCATGCGGAAGGCGTCGAGCAGCAGGCCGTCGGAGATGTCCATCATGGCGGAGACCATGCCGGCCAGCGCCTGCCCTTCCGGCAGACGGGCAAGTGGCCGGATGTAGGCAGTGGTTTCAGCGTCCGTACCGTCCCGAAGCGCCTCATAACCGAGCATAGCTGCTCCCAGCGTGCCGGTAACGTAGAGCGCATCGCCTATCTGCGCACCGGCGCGGCTGGGCACGGGTGTGTGCGTGGCCCGGCCAATGGCGGTGAGGCCGAGCGTGCGCGGGCCGTCGCCGCTGACGGTGTCGCCGCCAAGCAGGCCGGTGCCGTAGTGCGCCAGCGCATCGTGCAAACCGGCAAGGAACTGCACATCGTCATGGCCCAGCGAATGGCCAACCAGCACGCCGATCGGTTCTGCCCCCTTGGCGGCGAGGTCCGACAGGTTGGTGGCGACCAGCTTCCACGCCACATCGGCCACGTCCTGTCCGGACAGCCAGTGCCGCCCTTCGATCATGGCATCATGGGTGATGACCAGCGTCTCGCCGCCGATTTCCAGCACCGCACAGTCATCCGCCAGTCCGCGCGCTCCGGGGTGGAGCGGCAATCTGCGCATGGCGGCGATGAAGTCCGTCTCGTTCAGGACCGCACGTCCTTGGCGACGGCGTCGAGCACACCGTTGACGAACTTGGCTTCACGCTCGTCGAAGAAGGCGTGGGCGACATCGACATACTCGGTGATCGCGGTGGCCACAGGCACGTCATTGCGAGCCATCAGCTCGTAGGTGCCGCAGCGCAGGATCTGCAGCATGGTCTTGTCGAGGCGGGCAAGGGTCCAGCCTTCGGCCAGCTTGGCGACCAGCGATGCGTCGATTTCCTCGCCGCGCGCGATCACGCCGGAGACGACGTCATCAAAGAAGTCGACTTCGGCGTCTTCGTATTGGTCGTCTTCGATTTCCTTGCCCAGCCGGTGCTGGTGGAATTCGTCGAGCAGCTTGGCGGTGGCCGTGTTCTCCATGTGGCGCTGGTACAGTGCCTGGACGGCTGCAAGACGGGCTGCGCTGCGAGCGCGCGAACGGGAGGGCTGGTTCATGGCAATCTGACTCTTACGCTGCGCGCGTGGGCGGGCAGGCCTTCGATATCGGCAAGGGCGGCAGCGGCCGGGCCGATAGCGGCCAGCGCTTGCTCGTCAAGCGAGATGAAACTGGTGCGCTTCATGAAATCGAGCACCGACAGCCCGCTGGAAAAGCGTGCACGGCGTCCGGTGGGCAGCACGTGGTTGGGCCCTGCGACATAGTCGCCTATGGCCTCCGGCGTGTAGCGGCCGAGGAAGACGCTGCCCGCATGGTGGATGCCCGCGAAGACGGTTTCGGGATCGTCGAGCGCGATCTGTACGTGCTCGGCTGCCAGGCGGTTGGCGAGGGCAGGGGCTTCGGCCACCAGGTCCTCCACCACGATTACCACGCCGTGATCTTCCCAGCTGCTGGTGGCGGTGCGGCCCGTCTCGAGCTGGCTCAGGAGCACGTCGACAGCATCTTCAACGGCGGCGGCGTAAGCGACATCGTCGGTAATCAGGATCGACTGGCTGGACGGATCGTGCTCGGCCTGGCTCAGCAGGTCGGCGGCGATCCAGTCGGGGTCGTTCTGGTTGTCGGCGATGACGAGGATTTCGCTGGGGCCAGCCACCATGTCGATGCCAACCACGCCGAACAGCTGGCGCTTGGCTTCGGCGACCCAGGCGTTGCCGGGGCCGGTGATGACGTCGACCGGCTTGATCCGTGCCGTGCCATAGGCAAGCGCGGCGATGGCCTGCGCCCCGCCGACACGCCACAGCTCGTCCACGCCCGCAACGTGGGCTGCGGCGAGGACCAGTTCGTTGATCTCGCCCTTGGGCGTGGGTGTGGTGACCACCAGCCGCTCGACGCCAGCCACCTTGGCGGGAATGGCATTCATCAGCAGGCTGGAGGGATAGGCCGCGCGGCCGCCCGGAACGTATAGACCCGCAGCTTCCACCGCGCTCCAGCGTGCACCGAGGCGGACGTTCTCCGCATCGCGATAGTCGCGGTCCTGCGGCAGTTGGCCTTCATGGTAGGCGCGGATGCGCTCTGCGGCGAGGTCCAGCGCGGACTTCGCCTCGGGGGCGAGGAAGTCGTAGGCGGCCTGGCACTGGTCCTTGCCGATCCGCCAGCTCGACAGTTCGGCGGTCAGGGCGTGCTTGTCATAGCGGCTGGTCAGTTCGGCCAGCGCATCGTCGCCTTTCTGGCGTACATGGTCGATGATCGCGCGCACGTCATTAGCGACGTTGGCGTCGCTTTCGCGCCGGTCGTTGACGATCCGGGCGAACTTCGTCTCGAAATCGGGATCAGAGGCGATCAGACGGCGCATTAGTCAGCAGCTTTCTCGCTCCCGGCGCGGAACCGTTCGACCAGTTCGGCAACGCGCGGATCGGTCTTCCACGCGGCGCGGTTGACGATCAGGCGGGCGCTGACCTGCATGATCACCTCGGTCTCGACGAGGCCATTGGATTTGAGCGTGCCGCCGGTGGAGACAAGGTCGACGATGCGTCCGGCAAGGCCGCACGACGGGGCCAGTTCCATCGCGCCGTTCAGCTTGATGCATTCGGCCTGGATGCCCTGTGCCTCGAAGTGACGGCTGGTGAGGCCGGGATACTTGGTGGCGACGCGCAGGTGGCTGGCATTGCCGTACTTGTATTCGACCGGCTGCTGCGGCTCTGCCACAGACAGGCGGCACTTGCCGATGCCAAGGTCGACCGGGGCGTAAAGCTCCGAATAGTCGAACTCCTCGATCACGTCCGAACCGACGATGCCCGCCTGTGCTGCCCCGAAGGCGACAAAGGTGGCAACGTCGAAGGCGCGCACGCGCAGGATGCGGGCGGCACCGTCTTCGGTTGCGAAGCTGAGTGAACGGTCCATCTTGTCGTGGAAGGCGCTTTCCGGCACGAGGCCGGCATCCGCCATGACCGGCAGGGCCTCATCGAGGATGCGGCCCTTGGGTACGGCGAAGATCAGTGGCCCGAAACGGCTTTCGGCGGCGGTCGAAGTCATGGGCGCGCCTGTAGGGCGGACTGCACGAAAGGGCAATGCACATGGCAGGTAATGGCGGAGTTGCGGCGATGGAGATCGAAAGTGTCCCCGAAGCGCTGGAATGGCACGCCCGCCACTGCGAACGTTCCGATGCCCCTATTACTGCCCGCGTGATCCGTAGCCTGCTTGCCGTGATGGAGACCGATGCGGCCAGCGGGCGGCGATTGGCGAACTGGCAAGGCAAGGGCATCGAGGATGCGCTGGCCCTGCGCGCGGTTGCCGGGTTCCATAGCCTGCACCTGTCTGGCGAGGAGCCGCGGCTGGAGCCGGTCTTTACCGGCATGATTACCGACCAGTCACAGGTGGACGCCATAGTGGTCGAGGCGGCCAAGACGTTCGATCACCGCCTGCTGCCGTGGTTCGACGGGCCGCCGCAGACCAACGAGGCGGGGCGCTCTGCAAGCGTCATGGCCGCGCTGATGTGGCTCTCGGGCAAGCTGGGACCGCGGTTCGAGCTCAACGAAATCGGTGCCTCTGCCGGCATCAATTCTATGATGGCGCGGTTTCGCTTTGACCTTGGCGGTGTGACTGCCGGACCATCACTATCCTCGATCACGATAAAGCCCGAATGGCGCGGCGATCCGCCGCCGGCCAATCCGGTCGAGATCGTGGCGGCGCGGGCCTGCGACATTTCTCCCATCGACCTGACCGACGAAAGGCAGGCGAACCGGCTCAAGGCCTATATCTGGGCCGATGCGCGTGATCGCATGACGCGGATGGATGCCGCCATCGCCATGGCGGGGCGCATGCCGCCTGACCTGGTGCGGCAGGACGCCGGCGAATTCGTGAAGGAAGTGCTCGCTGCAAAGCAGGAAGAGGGTACCACCCGCGTGCTGTTCCACACCATCATGTGGCAATACCTCCCGGCCGCGACCCGGACGGCGATCAAGGACATGATGGAGGAAGCGGGCGCCAAGGCGACGGCTGACAAGCCGCTGGCGTGGATCAGCCTTGAAACCAACCGCGAGACCTTCAAGCACGAATGCCGCGTGCGCTACTGGCCGGGCGGGGATGGGATCGTGCAGCTCACCGAAGCCCATCCGCACGGCGCATGGGTGGAATGGACCGGCAACTAGCCGAGGAAGGCATCCATCGCGGCATTGACCGCATCGGGCGCTTCCCACGGCACGAAGTGACCCGCTTCGGGTACTTCAACGAGCGTGAGATCGGTCACGACCGCGTCCAGCCCCTCGATATTGCCGGGCAGCAGGGCCTGGTCCTTCATGCCCCAGACCACCAGGGTCGGGATCGCCAATGGCGGCAGCGGCATGGGGGCAAAGTCGTCCGGCAGGCCGAGCGGGTCCTCCGGCGCGGGCACGACGATGGCGCTGGCACGGTACCAGTTGAGCATGGCGAAGGCGTTGTCAGGATTGGTCCAGTGCGGGATCAGCATGCCGATCTCCGCCGGATCGTATTCGGGACGGTCGTCCCAATCGAGCGCTTCGCGCAGCAGGCCGGGCAAGCCATGTTCGCGCACCAGCGGATCGTTGGCTGTGTCGCGGAAGGCGCGCATGTACTGGCTCGCCGCACGCTGGTCGGGATCGGTGAAGAGCAGCTTCTGGAACACGCCGGGGTGCGGCGAATTTGCGATCACGGCGCGGGTGACGCGGCCATCGGCCTGCCCGAACATGGCGATCAGCCAGGCAATTGCTCCGCCCCAGTCGTGGCCGACGATGGTGAAGGGGCCGGTCTCGAGCGCTTCGGACAACGCGAAAATGTCCGCTACCAGCTTGCCGGTCTCGTATTCGCTGACGTCCTGCGGGTGCGACGAATTGCCATAGCCGCGCTGGTCCGGCGCAATGCAGCGAAAGCGATCGGAAAGGTGTTCGACTTGGTGCCGCCAGGTGCGGTGGTTTTCGGGAAAGCCGTGCAGGAAGATGATCGCCGGCGCATCGCGCGGACCGGTGTCCCAGACGTCCAGCTCGACGCCAGTGGACAGTTTGACGCGCTTTCGGTCGCTCATGTCATACTCCTTGGCTGGGGATGGCGAGCAGTTCGATTTCGAACATGAGCGTCGCGCCGCCGGGGATCGGACCGCGACCGGCGAGGCCGTAGGCCATTTCCGCCGGGATCGCGATTTCTACCGTGTCGCCCACGCCCATATAGGGGATGGCCACCTGCCAGCCGCGGATCAGGCCGGACAGCGGGAAAGTCGCTGGTTCGCCGCGCTGGACCGAGCTGTCGAACACGTTCCCGTCAGTAAAGCTGCCGGTGTAGTGGATGGTGATCTGGTCGCGCACCGTGGGTGCGGGGCCGGTGCCGTCACCGGCGATGCGGCGGAACTTGATGCCGCCCTCCAGTGTGTACCAGCCGTCGTCCGCCGTGCGGGTGTGCAGGGCGACTTGCTGGTCGTTCATCCATGCAAGCCGCGCGGCTTCGAGTTCGGGATTGGTGTCTTCCTGCGCCATGGCGGGCACGGCAAGGGTGAGGGCGATTGCAGTCGTGAACAGTTTGATCATGCGCCGGATTTAGCCGCTTTGGCGCGAATGACCAGACTAGGGTTCGCTGATTGTCAGTGGCTTGCCTTCGGGCAGGGGGATGAATTCCTCCAAATCGCCTGGCACCTTGGGGAAGCGGCCCTCGCGCCAGTCGGCCTTGGCCTGGTTGATCCGTTCGCGATCGGAGCTGACGAAGTTCCACCAGACGTGGCGCTTGGTGGCAAATGCCTCGCCGCCCAGCAGCATGACGCGTCCGCCCTTGTTGCTCGCGAGCTTCATCGCCGCGCCGGGTGCCAGTACGACGAGGTCGTAGAGGCCAAGCGGCTGGCCGTCGATGCTCGCTTCGCCGCCCACAAGCATGACGGCGCGTTCGTCCGCCTCCGCATCGATCGGGATGGAACCGCCGGGCGCCAGCATGATCTCGGCATAGATCGTCGCGGCATGAGTGGTGGTCGCAGCGCGCTGGCCCCACAGTTCGCCCATGATGACGCGCGCGGTGGCGCAATTGTCCTCGATCAGCGGCAGGTCGCTCACGGCCTCGAAAGCCGGATCGATCTCTTCCTGACCGTCGGGCAGCGCGAGCCATGTCTGCATCCCATAGAGCTTCGGCCCTGCGGCGCGCTCGCTTTCGGGACTGCGCTCGGAATGCACGATGCCGCTACCCGCGGTCATCAGGTTCACCGTGCCAGGACGGATGGTGGAGAAAGTGCCGAGGGAATCGCGATGGTCGATCGCGCCTTCAAACAGCCAGGTAACTGTCGCGAGATTGATATGTGGGTGCGGCCGCACGTCCATGCCGGTGCCGAGGTCGAGCTGCGCGGGTCCGAACTGGTCGACGAAGACGAAGGGTCCCACCATCCGCGCTTCCTTGGACGGCACCGCACGGCGCACGGTGAAGCCACCAAGGTCGTGGCTGGTAGGCGTGACCGTCTTGATAATGCTCATCGGCTTGCGCTCCTATTGCTCGTCCAGCTCCTCGTAGTGCCGGAAAATCCCGTCTTCGTTGAATTCGATCCGGCGTTCGCTGGCGAGGTATTCGGCGAGGCCGTCGATCTCCGGCACGGCGCCCTGCAGGCCTTCGAGGTGCGGCCAGTGGCCCTGCATCGTCTTCATGTAATTGGGGAACATGTAGTCGAGCCCTTCCATCACCTGGAACAGGCTGGTGTCGACATGGCTTGGCTGCTGGCCAAGGCTGAACGGGCCACCGTTGGCAGCAATCGCGTTGTCGAAATGGATCAGGTACTTGGGGATGCGGTTGGCGCGGAAGTTCTGCGCGCGGTCGAAGGCGGCTTCCATCTGGTCCGCGTAGTAGAGCTCGCTGGCGATGGGGTGGTGGACGGAGTGCACTTCTTCCACGAAATCGGCGATATCCATCTGCAATTGCAGCAATTGCAGGTCAGTCTCCATCTCGCCGGAACCGTGGCCTTCCTTGTCAGAGAGGTATTGCAGGATCAGCGCGGTCTGGCCGATCACTACCTCGCCATCGACGATGTAGGGTGGAGCGAAGGGGCGCACGCCTTGCAACGAATGGATGTGTTCCACCAGCGCATCGGCATCCTGTTCGCGCGCCATGTCGGCATAGTCGACTTCGAAGGCTTCGCAGAACAGGCGGATGAATTCGCCGCGGCCCGGAATGTCCGGCCAGTACCAGAGCTCGACGCTCATGCCGCCTCTCCGGGAGCGAGGCACTTCATGGCGAAGGCATGGACGCGGTTGCCGGGGATATCGCCCAGCGCGCCGAGCACCAGCCGTTGGCGTGCGAGGCGGTTCTTTCCTTCAAACTGCGCGCTTTCAACGATCACGGTGAAGTGCGATTCCCCGCTGCCGTCATCGCCCGAATGGCCCGCGTGATGGGCGCTGTCGTTGATGACTTCCAGCCGGGTGGGGGACAGGGCCTGGGTCAGCAGGCTTTCGATCTCTTGTGCAACAGGTCCACTCATGCGGGCACACTTGGGGGTTCACTTCCGCGGGCGCAATCCCCATTCAGGGTGGTTCATGCGTAACCAGCGATTCCATGGCCGCCACGAGAGCGAGGGAAGGGTGTGCGAACACCCCACCTGCACCGAGGCGGGCGAATACCGTGCTCCGGGCATGCGCGGCTCCAGCTTTGACGGGCCGGGCGAATGGCGCTGGTTCTGCCTTGAACACGTGCGCGAGTTCAACGCCGGTTACGACTGGTTCGAAGGCATGAGCGCGGACGAGATCTATGCCGCACAGGCGCCGGGTGCTGGCTGGGCGACCGAAAGCCCGGCGTTCAAGGCAACGGCGGGCGTCGACGGCATGCCGCGCTGGGCCGACTTTGCCGATCCGCTGGATGCCATCGGCGCGCGGGCGGCGGACATCAAGACGGCTGCCGCCGGGCGTTCGCACACCGAACACAGCCGCTTCACCCCGCGCGAGCGGGAAGCGCTGACCGTTATGGGGCTGGGGCCGAAGGCTGACCGACCGCAACTGCGCCGCCGCTATTCCGAGCTGGTGCGGCGCTACCACCCGGATCGCAACGGCGGCGATCGGACGCACGAGGCGCGGCTGCAACGCGTGGTGGAGGCATACCAATTGCTGCGGAAGTCTGCGGCGATAGCCTAGGGCTTCTGCCTGAAGGCCCAGCGCAGGGTCTTGCCCATCCCGTTGGTGACCAACCGCGATGGCAGTGCGCTCCAGCGTGGGCGTTCCAGCTCCAGCATGGTGCGGGCGAATGGCGGGATCAGTTCGACCGCAGCATTGGCGAGGAACGGCTGCACCGCGCCAACTGCACCGGGCGCGCGACCTTTGAGGATCAGTTGCGCCACTTCGCGGGCTTCAGGGGTGATCTTCAGGTCCCCGCGCAAGTCCTTGAAAACCGTGAGCGCTTCGGCCCTGGTTTCCGGCACCGGATCGGCCCCCAGTCGCCGGGCGATCAGTGCAAACTGGCGGAAGTATTCGTCCTGTTCGGCCATGGGCATGGCAGGGCGGACGTGGACCAGCCAGGCCTCGAGGAACATCAGTGCCTCTGTCACATGGACCCATGCCAGCACGCGCGGGTCCGTGGCGGAATAGGGCGTGCCGTCGGGCAAAGTGCCTTTGACCTGCGCATGGATGCGGTTGACCCGATCGATCGCCGCATCGGCATCGTCGCGGTGGCCATAGGTCGTCACGGCGATGAAACGGGCGGTGCGGCGCAGGCGGCCCTGCATGTCGTTGCGGAAGTCGGAAAAGTGGAGCACGCCGCGCAGGGCATGGGGGTGGAGCATCTGCAACAGCAGCGCCGACACGCCGCCCACCATCATGCTCACCACGTCCGCGTGGACCATGCGGATCGGCGAATCCTTGGCGAACCAGGCTTCGTCCGATGGCGGGATAGGCGCTTCGCCACTGGCCGTGTCGTTGAACACGGCGCGCACCCCGTTCACCAGCTTGCTGCGGGCAATCTCGATGGGGTCGGGGCGGGCCATCTAACCCATTTGGGGCAGGTGCAGCCGGAAAGCGAGACCTAACCGGGCAAGTCGCCCAGCGTCGCCTGATAGGCAGGCCGCCCACGCAGGCGGGCCTGGTAGGCCGACAGGCTGTCGCGCGCGGGCATGGTGCCGAAACGGATGCCCCAGTCGACCTGGCTGCCGACATAGACGTCCGCCATGGTGAAGCGATCGCCGCAGACGAAGTCGTGCGTTTCGAACCAGCTTTCCAGCGCGCCGACCACTCTCTCGAACGAGCCGAAGCCAGAGGTCATCTCTTGCCGCGCATCCTGCGGTTCCCAGCCCATGGCCTTGTTGGTGACAGCGCTTTCCACCGGACCCGCGGCGAAGAACAGCCAGCGGAAGTAGTCTGCCTTTTCCTCGGGCGTTGGGAGCAATTCGGGAGCTTCCATTTCCGCAAGGTAGTGGCAGATTGCCGAAGCCTCGCTCACCACCCGGTCACCGAAGTCGGCGTGGTGGATGATCGTCGGCAGCTTGCCCATCGGGTTCGCCGCCAGCAGGGCGTCGGGCTTGTTGTCCCATTCCACCATGGCCAGTTCGGGCGTCACGCCCGCTTCCGCGAAGGCCCAGCTCGCGATCAGCGCGCGGCTCATCGGGTTAAAGAATAGTGTGTAGCGCGACATGCGGACCTCCCCTGATTCGGTGAGAACATTATTAGAACAAACGTGTCCGGGTCAATCCCGTCCCATTGTGAACAATGGGGAGAACCCGCCGTAGATCATGCGTTTGCCGTCGAAGGGCATGTCACCGAATTCCTCTTCCCAGAAAGGGTCTTCCTGCATCTTGCCGTGGGCCGCGTCGCAGGTGGCCTTGTCCGGCCAGATCATCCAGCTGAAGACGATCTTCTCTCCCGGCTCGGCCTTTACCGCCATGCGGAAGTCGGTGACCTTGCCGTCGGGGACATCCTCTTCCCAGCCTTCGACGATCTCAGTGACGCCATATTCAGCGAACTTGGCCGCCGACTTCTGCGCCAGCTCCCGGTAAGCCGCTTGCTTGCCTTCCGGCACCGCGATCAGGAATCCTTGCACGTACATATCGCTTCTCTCCATCAACTTTGCTTGTGTGTGCCGCTATCCTGCGCCTCCGCAAACAGATTTCTTTCCGCAGTTGCAATGGCTTGCCAGGAAGGCCGCGCATGAACCCGGGCAAGCCATGCTGCCGTATTGGGTCGCGTGGCAACATCCATGCCGTAGGCCATGGTGCGCAGGGCACAGGCAACGGCAATGTCCGCCAACGAGAATTCTCCGGCCAGCCAATCGCTGCCCGCTTGCTCTTCCAGCCAGTCCAGCAGTGGCCCGGCCTTCGCCTCGGCAGCATCGGCAGCCTCGGCGTTGCCTTCGATGCCCAGCAACACGGGGCCGATATGCCGGTTGAACCCGATCGCCCGGGCATTGTCCGCCAGCAAGGTGTCCGCGAATTCATCGAACATCATCGCCCGCCCGAGGGTTTGCGGATCGGCGGGCAGCAGCGGCGGCTGCGGATGTTTGGCATCGAGGTAAAGCGCCATCGCGGTGGAATCGGCGAGGGCAAACCCGTCGTCCTCCATCGCAGGCATCATGCGAAACGGGCTGGCGGCGAGGAAGTTTTCTGTCGGCTTGTGCGGGGTGGCGGGCACAAGATCGTAGTCCAGCCCTTTCTCCTCGGCCACGACCAGCACCTTGCGAACGTAGGGGCTGGTAGGAAATCCATAGATCGTCAGCATGCTGTTCTCCCTATTCCCTCGCACATGCTTGTTGCAGCAGTGCGAGCGCCCGTCTAGGCAGCGGCGCGAGATGAACGATATGACCGATACGCACGAATCCAGCGGCACTGTCCTGGCCGCACCCGATACCACCGTCGATGTCCGCGAGACCTTCGGCATCGATGTCGACATGCAGGTGCCGGCCTTCAGCGAGGCAGACGAGCGCACGCCTGATGTCGATGACAGCTACGTCTTCGATCCGGACACCACGCTCGCGATCCTGGCCGGCTTTGCTCACAACCGCCGGGTGATGATCCAGGGCTATCACGGCACTGGCAAGTCGACCCACATCGAACAGGTCGCCGCGCGCTTGAAGTGGCCGACCGTGCGCATCAACCTTGACGCACACATCAGCCGTATCGACCTTGTCGGCCGCGATGCCATCGTGCTCCGCGACGGGCTGCAGGTGACCGAATTCCGCGAGGGGCTGCTGCCCTGGGCGCTGCAGCACCCGGTGGCGCTGGTTTTCGACGAATACGACGCTGGTCGTCCGGACGTGATGTTCGTGATCCAGCGCGTGCTGGAACAGACCGGCAAGCTGACCCTGCTGGACCAGAACCGCGTCATCCGCCCGGACCCGAATTTCCGCCTCTTCGCCACGGCCAACACCGTTGGCCTGGGCGACACCAGCGGGCTCTATCACGGCACGCAGGCGATCAACCAGGCGCAGATGGACCGCTGGAACATCATCGTTGGCCTGAACTACCTGCCCGCAGAGACCGAGCGCGCCATCGTCGGGGCGAAGACCTCGCTGGACGAGAAGGTCGTGGCTGACATGATCCGCGTGGCGGACCTCACCCGCCAAGGCTTCATGAATGGCGATATCTCCACCGTGATGAGCCCGCGGACGGTCATCACCTGGGCGCAGAACACCGAGATTTTCGGCAATGCCGGTTTCGCCTTCCGCCTCAGCTTCCTCAACCGTTGCGACGAGGCAGAGCGCATGCTGGTGGCGGAATACTACCAGCGCGTGTTCGGCGAAGACCTGCCCGAAAGCGTGGTCGCGAAGGCATAAGCCGCCGCCAAACCTGCAAATTCGGTAACGCCCGGGTTGCGCGCGGCGCAAACTGGGCTAGCACTCGGGAAATTTGATTTCCGGGGATACGAGTTGACCAAGAACCTGCTTGCCGCAGCTATCGGCATATCCTGCATCATGTCCGTTCCCGTCGCCGCGCAGGTGGCGGTGGACGAGTCCATGCTCGAGCGCGACCTGACCATCCTTGCTGCGGACGACATGGAAGGGCGCGAAGCGGGCACGCCCGGCTATGACCGGGCCGCAGGCTATGTCGCCGGGCGCATGGCGGCGCTGGGGCTGGAGCCGGCGGGTGACAACGGCACCTATTTCCAACAGGTTCCCTTGCGCGAATACGCCCACACGGCGGAAGGAAACACGCTTTCCGTCAGCGGGCTGGGCGAGCAGGCTTTTGGTGACGACTTCGTCCTGTCGGGCGGTCCGCGTGTCCAGAGCGGCACTTTCTCCGCGCCGCTGGTCTTCATCGGCTACGGCCTGCAGCTGGATGGCCGCGATGACCTGGCTGGAGTCGACTTGGAGGGGGCCATCGCAGTGCGACTGTCCGGTGCCCCGGAAAGCCTGGGGCAGGCAGAAGCCAATCGCCAGCGCTCGACACTTGCACAGCGGCTGTCGGAGCGTGGGGCGCTGGGCGTCCTGCTGCTGCACACGCCAGCGCTGGACGAGGATTTTCCGTGGTCGCGGCTGTCGCGCATCGGGGCCAGCAGCCGATCAATGACCTGGCTCAGCCCCACTGGCGAAGCCGAATCCGACGAGGCCGACCTGCTGGTGACCGGCTATCTTTCGCCGCACCTGAGCCGCGCCCTGCTCGACGGGCTGGACTTCGATTATGGTGATGTGGCCAGTGCCGAAGCGACCGACGAAGGGCTGATGCCCAGCTTCGCGATAAAGCGCCGTGCGCGCGTTGCCTTCTCGAGCGAGTTCGAGGACATCCACTCGCCCAATGTCATCGGCCTGATCCCCGGCACCGATCCTTCACTGGCAGACCAGTACGTTATCCTCTCGGCCCACCTCGATCATGTCGGCGTGCGCCCGACGGATACTCCGGGCGACGATGAGATCTACAACGGTGCGCTCGACAATGCCGTGGGTGTTGCCTCGATGCTCGAAGTTGCGCGCCTGCTGGTGGAAACGCCGCCCGCGCGGCCGGTGCTGGTGGTAGCTCTGACGGCAGAAGAGAAAGGCCTGCTCGGCTCTGCCTTCCACGCTGCCCATCCCACTGTCCCGGCCGAACACCTAGCGGCGAACGTGAACCTCGACATGCCGGTGATCACCTATGATTTCAGCGATGTGGTTGCTTTCGGTGCGGAGCATTCGAACCTCTATCCGCAAGTGCTTGCGGCGACCCGGGAGTACGGGCTGGAGGTGAGCCCCGATCCGCAGCCGGAGCAGAATTTCTTCACCCGGTCAGACCAGTATTCCTATGTCCTCGCGGGCATTCCCGCAGTCTATCTCGACCTCGGCTTCGGCAATGGCGGCGAGGAAGCGCAGGGCATTGTCTTTGCCGAGCACTATCACCGGCCTTCGGACGAGATCGACCTGATCGATTGGGACGCGCTCTATCGCTTCACCGGCGTGAACTACCTGATCGCGCGCAACGTCGCGAACATGGCAGAGCGGCCGGCGTGGAATGCGGGCAATATCTACGGTCTCACCTACGGCGGGCCGATGCAGGACGCCGAATAGGCTCTAGCGCAGACCCGCTGCCAGCATGGGTAGCTTGTAGACCGTCATCGCCACGTTGCGTTCGTCGCCCGGCGGCACCCAGTCCTCGCCTTCGGGAGTGGGCGCGCCCATGGCTCCGACGTAAAGCGTGCGGCGGTCCGCCCCGGCAAAGGCCAGCGTGATCGCGCGGCGGGGGACGGGGATGACACCCAGCTTCGTCCCATCGGGTGCGAAGACGTAGATGCCAGCATCGCCTGTTACATAGAGGCGGCCATCGGCATCGACGGCCATGCCGTCGCCGCCAAAGCCTTCGGTATCCTCGTCCAGCGTAGCGAAGAGCGACGTCTCTCCGCTCACGCCGTTGTTGAGCGTGATGCCCATGACGTTACGCATGTCGGTGACATAGAGCGTTTCGCCGTCCGGACTGGTAGTGACGCCGTTGGTGAAGGCTTCCGGCTGGTAGACCTGCGTCGTCTCGCCATCGTGGCTGATGTGCCAGAGCGCACCCTGCGTGACCCAGGCACCACCATGTCCGTCGGCATGGACATCGTTGAGCCGCCCGAGCGAGCTGCCGTCGCCGAATTCCTCGGCAATGATGCTGCGCGTTTCGCCCAGCTGCATCAGCGCGGGTCGCCGGTCGCACTGGAGCATTTCGAGACCGGGATCGGTGCAGCCGCGTTCGATGGCCAGCACGGTCCCGTCTGCGGCAACCGAGACGGCACCGGCGCCCAGTACATAGGGATATTCGACGAAGGCTTCGTCGTCAGGCGTCAGCCGCCAGATCGCGTTCGACTGTTCCTGCGCGAACAGCAGGTGGCCTTCGGGCGTCACACTCATGCCGTCCGCGGTCATCGGGCCGGTCCACGCCACTTCCCAAGCTGCCCCTGCTTCCAGCACGCCATCAATGGCGGGCAGCAACATTGCCGTGCCGTTCTCGCCGACCATCTCGATGGTGTTGTAGGTGCCGTCGAAACCGGTGCGATCGTTGTCCCAGTCGAACTGGATCATCCGGTCGAAGCCCTCGTCACGGACGAAGGCGACCTCGACTTCCCACGGCTCGGTCAGCAGGACCGGGTCTTCGATCACCATCTGGCTGACGAGCCGGTCACCCTCCAGCGTAATGCGTTCGTGGTAGACGGCTTCTTCGGAGAAGGGCGGGGCGCCGTGGAAGAAGTCGCTGGGCGTGGTCACCATGCGGGTTTCCACCACCAGCGTATCGCCTTCCCAGTGGCCCACGGAGGTGCCGTAGGTGGTCGGCCACATGTCGATCTCGTCCGGCATGGGGCGGCCATCGGTGTAGATGTAGCGCGCCTCGTTATAGGCGTTGATGATGATCACCTGCTCGGGCGTTATGGTGATTTGCAGCGGCGTGGCCGCATTCATCATCATCGGGAAGCCCCAGCCGGTGGCCTTGCGCCCGCGCGAGATGGCGCGCACGTCTGCAAAGCGTTGCAGGCCATCCTCGGTCCACGGGGCATCGGCCCCTCTCAGCGCCATGAAATTGGGAATGGGTTCGCCATTTGCGATGGCTTCGGCGACCTGGGTGTTCTGCCCGCCGATGGCGGTTCCGGCCTGGAATTCGCTGACCCAGTAGCCGGGCCAGTAGGGCAGTTCGGCGAAGGCCTCGGCGCGGGCTTCGCTCTCCTCGTGGTGGTCGGCGAGGGCGGGTGTGGCTGCGGCGAGGGCCGCGAGCGAGACTGCACAGGCGAGCTTGCGGATCATCGGCGGTTGGACCCCACGGCGTTGCCATCCATGTCGGTCACGTCGAGCACGGCACCGCCCGGGCCGCCGCTACGCAGCGGGTTGATCCGCACGCGCACTTCGGAGCCGGGACGGAGCGTGCGCGGGCGCCAGCCTCGAGCATAGAGGTAAACCGGCGAGCCCAGTTCAAGGCTCCATTCCACCGGATTGCCTGCCTCGTCTTCCACCACCAGCTGGATATAGGCGTGCGGGTTGCTCCACTGGAACTGCCGCACGGTGCCTTCGACCACCACCTCGCTGGTCTGGTCGAACATGGCCATCGAATGGTGCGCATCTGCACTTGGCGTCGCGCTGGCCACCAGGGCGGCAGCAGCCAGCCCCATCAGGATTCGCATAAGGTGCTCCTAAACATCCACTCCGTCCCGCGCTTGTTCATGCAGGATCTTTGTCTGAGGACTATCCTGCCATGATGCTGGGGAAAGGCAATCAGGCAAATTGATTGTGTCCGGACCAGCCATCTTGCGGGGGCGCGAACGGGTTCCGATATTCACCCTCGCAATGTGTGTATTGCATGGGTAAGACAGTGGCGTGAGCATATTCGGACGATTCTTTTCCCGGCGTGAACCGGCACAAGAGCGTTGGACCGAGCGCGACCTCGCGCTCGAGAGCGCGCCGTGGACGCCGCTGCACGGTCTCGACGATCTCGATGCAGGCCACGCCCCGATCCCGCCCAGCCGCTATGACAGCGGTTGGCGCCGGTGGATGCCGCACCGGTTCCGCAACCGCTCGCGCTGGTGGTGGGCGGGACGCTTCGTCCTGTCCTTTATCGGCCTGTTCGTACTGCTGGTGGCCTACCTGGCCATCACGGCGCCGCTGGACCGCTCGTTGCAGCCGATCGCCGCACCGCAGATCACCCTGCTGGCGGCAGACGGCACGCCGATTGCCCGCAACGGAGCCGTGGTGGACGATCCGGTCGAGGTGGCCGAGCTGCCCGACCACGTGATCCAGCCCTTCCTCGCGATCGAGGACCGGCGGTTCTACGATCACTGGGGCGTCGATCCGCGCGGCGTGGCGCGGGCGGTGTTCACGGGCGTGGGCGGTGGTTCCACGATTACCCAGCAGCTGGCCAAGTTCACCTTCCTGACGCCCGAGCGCACGCTGACGCGAAAGGCGCGCGAGATGCTGATCGCCTTCTGGCTGGAGGCCTGGCTGACCAAGGACGAAATCCTCGAACGCTACCTCTCCAACGCCTATTTCGGCGACAACATGTACGGCCTGCGCGCCGCCAGCCTGCACTATTTCTACCGCCAGCCGGAGAACCTGCGGCCCGAGCAGGCCGCCATGCTGGCGGGGCTGCTGCAGGCGCCCAGCCGCCTTGCCCCGACGCGCAATCCGGACCTTGCCGCGCAGCGGTTCCAGCTGGTGAAGAACGCCATGGTGGCCGCCGGATACCTGACGCAGGAAGAGGCGGACGCCATGCGGGTGCCCGAACTTGACGTGCGCACTCGCAACGACCTGCCCACCGGCACCTATTTCGCGGACTGGGCGCTCCCCGCTGCCCGCGCCGAAAGCGAAGTAAGCTACGCCCGCCAGACGATCACCACCACGCTCGATTCCAACCTGCAGGCCGCCGCCCGCCGTGCGGTCGAGCGCGCGCCGCTGGGCGGGGCGCAGGTGGCGCTGGTGGCCATGCGGCCTAATGGCGAAGTCGTGGCCATGATCGGCGGCACCGACTACGCCGAAACGCCGTTCAACCGGGCTACGCAGGCGCGACGCCAGCCCGGCTCCACCTTCAAGCTGTTCGTCTACCTCGCCGCCCTGCGCAACGGCTGGAACCCGGACGACCTGATCGACAATACGGAATTCACCGAAGGGTCTTACCGCCCGAGCAATGCCAACGGTCGCTATTCGGACACCATCACCCTGCGCGATGCCTTTGCCCAGTCCTCCAACGTGGCTGCAGTCCGACTTTTCAACGAGGTTGGCAGCGAGGCGGTGATCGAAACCGCGCGCGACCTTGGCGTAACCTCCCCGCTTACCGCTGGTGATCCCTCGATGGCTCTTGGCACCAGCACCATGACCTTGCTGGAACTGACGGCGGCCTATGCCGGTGTGGCCGGCAACACCTATCCGGTGACGCCGCACGCCTTTGTCGAGGAAGAGCAGGGCTGGCTCGAATGGCTGTTCAGCAGCGAGAGCAGCCTCAATTCCAGCGACCATCGCGAGATCGAGGAAATGCTGCGCGCTGCCGTTAACGAAGGCACCGGGCGGGCAGCCATGCTGTCGATCGCCAACTACGGCAAGACCGGCACCACGCAGGACAATCGCGACGCGCTGTTCGTCGGCTATGCGGGCGAAGGCGAGGACATGCTGGTTGTCGGCGTATGGGTCGGCAATGACGACAACTCGCCGCTGGATGGCGTATCTGGCGGCGGTGTGCCCGCACGCATCTGGCGCGATTTCATGCGTCAGGCGCTAGGCCAGTCTGTCGCACCGCCGCGTCCCACGCCAAGCCCCGACCCCAGCGGACCCGTACAGCCGCAGGACGTGCCCGAATTGCAGGACATCCCGCTGGGCGACGGCCGCCGCCTGATCGTGCGCGATGGCGAAGCCGTGTTCGTCACCGATATCGACGGCGTGCCCGTGGAACTCGGTGTGCGCGACGGTGACATCTCGCTCGATGTCGACGAGGAGGCGATCCGGCGAAAGCTGGAGGAAGAGCTACAGGGCGCGGGACCCTAGGGGGTCACCAGGTACTTCTCGCCCGTCGCCATCTGCGCATAGTCCATCATGGCGTCCTTGGTGAGCATTTCTTCCAGGTTTACCCGCGCCTTATAGCTGCTGGCGAAGGTTGTCTTGAGGCCGGCCACGACGCGCTGGCGCAGGCCGATCAGGGTGGCCATGTCGCAGCTACCGAGGAAGGGCATCAGCAGCCAGCCGGACACGGTCCAGCCGAAGCCGTAGCTGGGCGTCAGGATCGTCGGCGACATGTCGAGCCGGCCATAGATGTACATCTTCTTCGGCTGGTCGGAGCCGTAACGGCTGTATTCGGTCAGCTTGGCGGCGGCGACGCGTTCCATGGCGCGCAGGCAGGTGTCGGTCATGCGCCCGCCGCCGATGGGATCGAAGCCGAGGAAGGCACCGGTCGCGGCGATCGCCTTGACCAGCTGCTTCTCGAAATCCTCGTCCGAGGAATTGACCACATGGCTCGCGCCCTGGCTCCGGAGCAGGTCTGCCTGGGCTTCCTTGCGGACCACGTTCACCAGTCCCATGCCGTCTTCCTGGCAAATGCGGTTGAGCATCTGGCCGAGGTTGGATGCTGCTGCGGCGTGGATGATCGCTTCATTGCCTTCGCGCTTGGCGGTCTCGACAAAACCCAGCGCAGTCATCGGGTTGACGAAGGAACTTGCACCTTCTTCGCAGGAGTGATCGCCCAGCGGGATGCACATCATGGCATCGGCCAGCGCATATTCGCTGTAGGCATTGCCCGGTACGCAGGCGACCCGCTGGCCCATCAGTGCCTGTGCCATATGGCCTTCGCCAGCAGCGATCACGGTGCCGGCACCTTCGTTGCCGACCGTCTGCGGCTTGCCATGGCGACCGGCCTGTGCAGCCGCCAGCGGCGGGGCGACATTGGCGACCACCTTGCCCGGCGAGTACTCGGCGTTCTCCAGGTCCACGCCCGTGGTCATCAGGATCAGGTCCGACGGGTTGATCGGCGCGGCTTCCATCTTCACCAGCACCTGGTTGCCGGTCGGATCGGGAAAGTCCTTTTCCTCCAGCGCCAGTGTCAGTTGCCCTTCGGCGGTCAATGTCGAGATTAGCTGGCGTCCGGTGGTCATGGTGTTCCTCTCCTATTCCTCGTCAGGATAACGTGCTGCGACGAAATACAAACCCTCTGGCGGGGCATTGAGGCCCAGCGCGGCACGATCTTGCGCTGCCAGGGCTTCGGCCACCTGTTCTATCCGCCAGGTTCCCTGTCCGACCAGCGCGAGGCAGCCGACCATCGAGCGCACCTGGTGGTGCAGGAAGCTGCGCGCGGCGGCGCGGATCAGCACGGCGTCGCCTTCGCGGCTGACGTCGAGCCGGTCGAGCGTCTTGACCGGGCTGACCGACTGGCAATGCGCGCTACGGAAGGTGGTGAAATCGTGCTGTCCGACCAGCGCCTGCGCGGCCTCGTGCATGGCGTCGGCATCCAGCGGCTTGGCGACATGCCAGGCGCGCCCCTTCTCCAGCGTCAGCGGCGCGCGGCGGTTGCGGATGCGATATTCGTAGCTGCGTCCGGTGCACGAAAAGCGCGCGTGCCAGTCATCAGGCTTCACCTCGCAGGCGATCACCGCCACGGGATCGGGCCTAAGGTGTGCGTTGAGCGCCTCCATCAGGCGGAACGGTTCGATCTGCTTGTCGATATCCAGATGGCTGCGCATGGCCAGCGCATGGACGCCGCTGTCGGTGCGCCCCGCGCTGTGCAGCGTGACCTGCTCGCCCGTCACGGCTTGCGCGGCTTCCTCGATGGACTGCTGGACGCTGGGGCCATTCTCCTGCCTCTGCAGGCCGAAGAAGGGGCCGCCGTCGAATTCGATGGTGAGCGCGAAGCGGGTCACGATTGCGTTCGACTCAAAGCCTTTGCAGGCCTTCGGGCAGGGAGCTGCTTTCGCACAGGCTGCCATCGGCAAAATCGACAGTGCGTTGCACCCCGTCTTCGGTCCGCTGTGCCGTGATCTCCAAGGTGTCGAGGTCGACGGCATAGCTGGTGCCGGTGCCCGAAGGGCTCGTCCAGTCCATCACGATCGTATTGCCGACAAAGCCCAGGCGGCAGTCCTCCTGCCCCGGCGCGCACAGGGCGAAGGCGCCATTCTGCGATTCGGCGTAGCGGAGGACTTCGCCATCGATCACGAGGAAGGTCTCAGTGACGGTCAGGCCGGAAGCACCATCGAAGTCGCGCATGGCACAGCGGATCATTGCGTCGGGAACGTCGCTGCGTGTGGTCGCTTCGGCAAGCGGCTCGACTGCTGCCGGTTCGGCGCTGGAGGCATCTCCATTACCGCAGGAAACGAGCAGGGCGGGAAGCGTGGCGACAGCAAGCGTCGCGTGGCGGAAATTCATCGGGTTGTTCCTTTCGATGCGAGGCGCGAGGCTCACTGCGTCCGAGCGCCCTCTTGTGAAGGGTTGCCGCGCAGGAAATCGTCCAGCGTCATCGCCGGTTTGCCTGCGCGTTGCAATCGTATCGGTCGCAGTGCCCTGTCGCCGCAAGCAATGGTGAAGCTGTCATCCAGCACGACGCCGGGTTCTCCGACAGCATCAATCACTTGGGCCCGAAGTAGCTTGATACGGGCACCGTCGAGTTCGAACCACGAACCGGGGAAGGGCGAGAATGCTCGCACTTCGCGTTCCAGAACATCAGCGGGCTTGGTGAAATCGAGCCGCGCCTCGGCCTTGTCGATCTTGGGCGCGTAGGTCGCCAGTGCATCGTCTTGCGGCTTGGCCTGCAGCGTGGGCAGGGCAGCGAGCGCTTCCACCATCAGGCCCGCACCAAGTTCGGCCAGCTCGTCGTGCAATTCGCCGGTGGTCTTGCTGTCGATCGGGGTCGCGGCCTTCATCAGCATCGGTCCCGTGTCGAGGCCCAGCTCCATCTTCATGATCGTCACGCCGGTCCGCTCGTCGCCAGCCTCGATCGCGCGGTGGATCGGTGCTGCCCCGCGCCAGCGCGGCAGCAGCGATCCATGGACGTTCAGGCAGCCGTGCTTCGGCGCGTCGAGGACCGCTTGCGGCAGCAACAGCCCGTAGGCGGCGACCACGGCGACGTCGGCCTCCAGTGCAGCAAAGGCGGCCTGCTCGTCCTCGCCCTTCAGGCTTGTCGGGTGGCGGACTTCGACACCCAGTTCCAGCGCGCGGGCGTGGACGGGAGAGGGACGTTCCTGCTTTCCGCGACCGGCACGGCTGGGCGGCTGGCTGTAGACCGCCACCACCTCGTGCCCCGCTTCGAGCAACGCATTCAGCGTCGGTACGGCGAACTCGGGCGTTCCCATGAAGATTATGCGCAAGCTGCACCTTCCTATCCGTTGCGCGTGGCCCTATCTGCGGGTGAATGGCATCGCAAGAGATCGAAAACCTCGCTGCTGCATTGGCGCGCCTGCCGGGCTTGGGACCACGTTCCGCGCGAAGGGCCGTGCTGTGGCTGGTCAAGCACCGTGAGACCGCGCTCAAGCAGGTTCTGGATGCGCTGGGTGCCGTTCAGGACAAGCTGGTTGAGTGCGAGACCTGCGGCAATGTCGACACCCAGAACCCGTGCTCGGTTTGTGCCGATCCGCGCCGCGATGCCAAGTCGATCTGCGTGGTGGAGGACGTGGCCGACCTCTGGGCGCTTGACCGCGCGCGGCTGTTCACCGGCAAGTACCACGTGCTGGGTGGACGGTTGTCGGCGCTCGACGGCGTGCGCCCCGAAGATCTCGCCATCGACAGCCTGCTGGGTCGCGTCGAGCAGGGCAGGGTCGACGAGGTGGTGCTGGCGATGAACGCCACGCTCGAAGGCCAGACCACCGCCCACTACATCGCCGAGCGGCTGGAGGGCCACCCCGTCCGCATCACCCAGCTGGCCCACGGTCTGCCGGTGGGCGGGGAGCTCGACTATCTCGACGAAGGCACGCTGGCACAGGCCTTGCGCGCACGGCGTCCGCTGGGATGATCGCGATCGAGCATGCGGCACCCGATGATCCGCGTGTGCTGACCTTGTTTGACGAACTTTCCGAAACGCTGGAGGCGATTACCGGATCGTCGGGACGCGCCTCTTTCAATCCAGCCGGAGTGACCGCAGAAGGCGGTTGCCTGCTGCTGGCGACGATTGGGGGAGGAGCCGTCGGTTGTGGGGCCTTCCGCCGGCTTCATCCGGGCATCGTGGAGGTAAAGCGTATGTATGCACGGCCCGGTACGAAAGGCGTCGGCGCAGCCCTGCTGGCTGCATTGGAAAGCGTGGCCCGTGAGATGGGTTACCGAGAGGCTTGGCTTGAAACGCGCCGGGTGAACCAGCAGGCGGTGAGGTTTTACGAAAGGCACGGTTACGATCTGATCGACAATTTCGGCAAGTATCGCGGCCGTCCGGAGGCGGTTTGTTTCGCCAAGAGGCTTTAGCGGCGGCTTGTTTGGCGACGCGCAAGGGCTTATCTACACTCTATGGCTATTCGTGAAATCCTGGAAGCGCCGGATCCCCGGCTGAAGGTCGTGTCTTCGCCCGTCGAGACGTTCGACGACAATCTCAAGACGCTCGTCGAGGACATGTTCGAGACAATGTATGCCGCCAAGGGCATTGGCCTCGCTGCCATCCAGGTGGGCGAACCGCTGCGCTTGCTGGTGATCGACCTGCAGGAGGAAGACCCTGACGCAGAACCGATTCCCTGCGACCATGACGGGCACCACCACACCCACCAGCCGGTGATCAACGATCCGCGCGTCTTCGTGAATCCCGAGATCCTCGATCCTTCGGATGACCTCAAGACCTACCAGGAAGGCTGCCTTTCGGTGCCGGACATCTTCGCCGATGTCGAACGCCCGGCCCAATGCCGCGTGCGCTGGCAGGACCTTGAGGGCAACCAGCACGAAGAAGAGATGACCGGCATGCTGGCCGTGTGCATCCAGCACGAGATGGACCACCTCAACGGCATCCTGTTCATCGACCACCTCAGCCGCCTCAAGCGTTCGATGGCGCTGAAGAAGCTGCAAAAGGCGCGCCAGGCCGCCTGATCGGCTAGTCTCCCTCCCGGAACACGATTCGGGGAGGGAAAGGCATGAAACTTCATCACGCGGTTGCTGTCGGCGCATTGCTGCTGGCTGGTTGCGCAGAAGCTGGCGAGGGGCAGACTGAAACTGGCGTTGTTGACGAGCAAGCGCAGCTGGAAGCGAACAAGCAGCTCGTGCTCGACATGTGGCACACCGTCCTCGACGGGCAGGATTTCGACGCCGCGCGCGAGTACATCTCGCCCGATTACATCCAGCACAGCCCGGGCATCGAAGGCGGTCTGGAGGGCCTGCTGGACTATCTCCACACCTCGCGCCCGGATGCCGAGCCGCTCGAGCCGGGCACCTTTCCGCTTACCGAATTCGAGTTCGTGCTGGCCGAGGGTGACCTCGTGCAGCTGATGCACCAGCGCCAGTTGCCCAGCCGCGACGATCCCGACACGCTGGTGCCGGTCTGGTGGTACGACACCTACCGGATCGAGGACGGGATGATCGTCGAACACTGGGATTCGATCCACCGATAGATTGCTGCAGGGAGGGTGAAGCCATGAAAATCGGTTTCGCGATTGCTGCCGGTGCGCTGGCGCTGGCGGGTTGCAACGACACCTCCGCGCTGGAGGCGCGGGTGCAGGAACTGGAAGACCAGATCGCCATCCAGCGGGTGATTACCGACTATTCTGCCTACCTCGATGCGCGCGGCTACGACGGCTACGTCGGCCTGTTCACCGAGGATGGTGTCTGGGCGAACGGCAACACCCGGCGAGAAGGGCAGGAAGAGATCCGGGAAATGCTGACGGGCCTGTTCGGCGAGGTGCCGGACGATTTCGTCAATACCAGCAGCTTCCACCAGATCAGCAATTTCGAGATCGACGTGGATGGCGATGAGGCGACAGCGAAGTCGCGTTTCATCTTCGTCATGCGCGGTGAGGGCGGGGCCCCGACGAACGAGTTGTCTGGCCAATACCACGACCGGCTGGTGCGCACCGATGACGGCTGGAAGATCGCCGAGCGCGTCGACCACACGGTGATGCCAACGCCAGAGGAGTGGGTCGCTGAAGTCGAAAGCTGGGGCGCTTCCACGCTCGAGGACTGAAGAAGAAGTAAAGGGCCGCCTCGGGGGTGAGGCGGCCCTTATCGGGTGGGCGAACGCGAGATGGAAGGGGCGCGCGCCCGGGGGACTCGTCCTAGAACAGGCCTTCGATCTGACCGTTCTCGTCAAGGTAGATGTTCTCTGCGCTCGGCACCTTGGGCAGGCCCGGCATGGTCATGATGCCGCCAGCGATCGCCACGATGAACCCGGCACCGGCAGACAGGCGCACTTCGTTGATCTCGACGGTATGATCTTCCGGTGCGCCGAGTGCGGTCGGGTCGGTCGAGAAGCTGTACTGCGTCTTGGCCATGCAGACCGGGTAGTTGGCGTAGCCCATGTCTTCCCACTGCTTCAGCTGCTTGCGGATGGCGGGGGAGATGGAGACTTCACCGGCGCGGTAGATCTCGGTGGCAACCGTGGTGATCTTGTCGGCCAGCGGCATGTCCGAGGGGTAGAGCTGGTCGAAGTCCGGAGCTCCGGCGTCGGCCTTGGCCGCCACGATGCGGGCCAGTTCCTCGGCACCGGCGCCACCTTCGGCCCAGTGCTTGCAGACCACGGCGTCCGCGCCGAATTCCTTGGCCATCTCCTCGATCACGGCGATTTCGGCGTCGGTATCGAGATAGAAGTGGTTGATGGCGATGGTCGGCGTGATGCCGAACTTCTTCAGGTTTTCGATGTGGCGCTTGAGGTTCACTGAACCAGCGCGCACTGCCTCGACGTTTTCGCCGTTGGTCAGCTCGTTCTTGGGCACGCCGCCGTTCATCTTCAGCGAGCGCACGGTGGCGACCAGCACGATAGCGTCGGGCTTAAGGCCGGCGAGGCGGCACTTGATGTCCATGAACTTTTCCGCGCCAAGGTCGGCACCGAAACCGGCTTCGGTCACGGTGTAGTCGGCCATCTTCAGCGCGGTCTTGGTGGCGATCACCGAGTTACAGCCGTGGGCGATGTTGGCGAAGGGGCCGCCGTGGAGGAAGGCCGGGCGGTTTTCCAGCGT
>JAUIIG010000034.1 GCA_030431875.1 Alphaproteobacteria bacterium | reverse complement strand
GCGCATGGGTAGCGTGGCAATCCGCTGGATCCTGCTGTCGTACACGCCGCTGCTGCTGGTCGGCGTATCGAATGTCGCCATGGGCCTGTTCGCGCCCGAAGGCGTCGGCGTCGACAACTACTGGTGGCAGAACATGGCACTCGCCTTCGAAGTGGTGGTCACCGCCTATGCCGTTGCCGACCGGTTCCTCAAGATCAAGCGCGAGCGCGACCTTGCGCGGGCGCAGCAAGGCGCGCTGGAGGACCTCGCCACGCGCGATCCGCTGACCGGCCTGCTCAACCGCCGCGCCATCGACGAACAGTTCAACGACCTCCACCGCGCAGGCTACGATACCTTCGCGCTGATCGACCTCGACCACTTCAAGGCGGTCAATGACGCCTTTGGCCACCAGGTTGGCGACGCTGCCCTGCAAGCAGTCGCCAAGGCCCTGCAGAGCGATCCTCAATCTCTCGCGATCAGGCTGGGCGGCGAGGAATTCCTCGTCCTCTTGCGCGGGGACGACACGACTGGACGCGCGGAAAAGCTGCGCCAGGCAATCACCCTGCGCATCGCCCGCGATGTCGTCGGGCTGGACCGGGTTGTCACCGCCTCGATGGGCATGGTCTCCTTCCCGCACGCCGTAATGCCCAATGCCGGGTTTGCCGACGTCTACGCCCGTGCCGACCAGCTACTGTACGAAGCCAAGGAACAGGGCCGCAACCGGACGGTCAGCGAACGCCTGAAGCTGTTTCGCCCCCGCAAGCATGTCGAACGCCGGAGCGCCGCCTGATCCCCGTGTCACATTTCGGACGTATCGGGCAGCTTGATCGGCGAAATTAACGTCAAACTAAGGATGTTTGCCTAGCGCTTGTGGCATGATGGGAAAGGCGTACCACAGGATTGTTTTGCGGATGGCGATGCTGTTGCTGGCACTGCTGCTGCCGGCCGCCCTTCACGCCTCCGTTCCGGACGCCGATACCGAGCCGGTGGAAGAGGTTCCCGCCCGCGAAGCCTGCTGGTCATCTGCAACCCCGGATATCGCCCTGACCGAAAGCCTCGACGGACTTGAATGGCAGTGCGCGGACGAGGGCGAAGCGCGTTACTCGCTCGCTGCGCCCCGCACCGTCCTGCGCTTCGACCTTGCCGAGGACGCCGATGCAGGCCTGGCGCGCTACTTCGTCACCTCGCGCAGTCCCTTCGTCACGCTCCACCTTGCCGTGGAAGACGCCGATGGCAGCCTGCGGACCAGCACCCTGGCCTACGACGACCTGCAACCGGTCATGTTCGACGGGCAGGTCCTTGCCGAGCTTCCCGAAGTCACGGCGTCATCTCGGACCATCTATGCCGCCGTCGACAGCCCCGTCAGTCCGGTGACCATGGCCAATGCCCGGCTGTCAGCCGATGACCCCGGCAACCAGCCTTCGGCGCACCGGCTGCTGCTGATGCTGTCGTTCTTCTGCGGCATGCTGGTGATGCCATTGATGTTCACCCCGGCCTTCCTGCGGGCGTTGCGCAGCACTTTCGTGATCTGGCACACGGTGCTGGCGATTGCCCTGCTGCTGGTGATCGTCGTCCAGTCCGGCCTGCTGCTCTACTTCGTCGACATCAGCCCGAGCGGACTCGACATGGCGACTTCCGCGCTGACCGGTATCACCGTGGCTGCCGCCGGCATGTTTGCCTACAGCTTTATCGAGGAAGACAAGCTGTTCCGCGGCTTCCGCGTCCTGCTGGTGCTCGCGGCGATCTGGGCGCTGGCGATCGCAACCCTGCATGCGCAATTCCCGTTCTGGTCGCGCGAGACCCACCAGCGCCAGTACATCATCGCTTACCTGCCGGTGCTGTGGATCTACATTACGGCACTGGTCGATGCGCTGCTGCGCGGCAGCCGGGCGGCGAAGTTCCAGCTGGTCGGCTGGGCCCCGCTGATGGTGCTCGCCGCCGCGCTGATCGTGAACCAGTGGCACCCGGTGGAGCTGCCGGTGGACGCCACGACCCTGTTCTATGCCGGCTGCGTTATCGAGGTTATGGCCGCCACGCTGGGCGTGTCGGACCGCTTCCTCGCGCTCAAGCGCCAGGCCGACGATGCCCGCGACGAGGCGATCCGCGCCGAACGCATTTCCGAAAGCGACGCGCTGACCGGCCTCAACAACCGCCGCTTCCTCGACGAGCATTTCGAGCAGCTCCGCGAAGAGGGCTTCACCAGCCTCGCCGCGCTCGACCTCGACCATTTCAAGTCGATCAACGACACCTATGGCCACGACGTGGGCGATGCCGTGCTGCGCGCTGTCGGCAAGGCGCTCAACCGCGTGTTCGACATCGACACCATCCCCATCCGCGTGGGCGGCGAGGAATTCGCCATGCTGATGCGCGGTGAGGGTATTCGCGAGCGAGCCGAAAGTTATCGCCGGGCGATTGCTACGGCTGTCGCTGACCTGGTCGACATCGACCGGGCCGTCACCGCCAGCATGGGCCTGGTCGAAGCCACGGTTGCGGACTTGCCCGAAACCGACTTTGCCACGCTCTACAAGCGTGCCGACGGCCTGCTGTACAAGGCCAAGGAAGCCGGTCGCAATCGCCTGATGGTGGAACGCGTCATGGCCTTCCCGCGCCCCGGGGCAGCGGCAAAACGGCCCGCCGCCGCCTAGCCTGCTTCGGGCAGGAACGGCGCGGCCACTTCCTGCGGCACCCGCATCAGCCGCTGGCTGGCCTTGTCGACCATCGCCCATGTCGTTTTCGCGCTCACCAGAACGCGACCATCAGCATCGGTGAAGGTGAAGTAGCGGTCGAACCGCGCGCCTCGCGGGCCTTCGCGAATTTCGGTGAGCGCGTTCACCAGCGCACCCTCCTGCACATTGCCGCGGTAGTCGATCTCGTGCCGGGTCACGACCCAGACATAGGCCTCGACATGTTCGGGCCGGGCATCCGCGCTCCAATGCGACACCGCCAATTCCTCCATCCAGCGCACCCAGACGGCATTGTTGACGTGCCCGTTGGCATCGATGTGCTCGGGCAGGGCGGTGAAGGTGAGGGTGTAGCTGCTGCTCACGCCTCAATCCCGAGCTGCCACAGGATGAAGGCGACCTCTTCCGCCGTTTCCTTCAGCCCCTCGAACCGGCCCGACTTGCCGCCGTGGCCCGCGCCCATGTTGGTCTTGAGCAGGAGCACGTTGTCGTCGGTCTTCAGCTCGCGCAGGCGGGCGACCCACTTGGCGGGCTCCCAATAGGTAACGCGCGGATCGTTGAGCCCGGCGGTCACCAGCATCGGCGGATAGGCCTGCGCCGTCACGTTCTCGTAGGGCGAATAGGACAGGATGTGCTCGAAGGCTTCCTTGCTCTCGATCGGGTTGCCCCATTCGGGCCATTCGCCCGGCGTCAGTGGCAGGGTCTCGTCGAGCATGGTGTTGAGCACGTCGACGAAAGGCACGTGGGCCACGATCGCGCCGAACAGTTCGGGCGCCTGGTTGATCACCGCACCCATCAGCTCGCCGCCCGCCGAACCGCCGCTGGCGCTGATCTTGCCTGGCGCCGTGTGGCCGAGGTCCACCAGCCCGCGCGCGACGTCGACGAAATCGTTGAAGGTATTCTCCCGCGCGGCCAGCTTGCCGGCGAGGTACCAGTTGCGCCCAAGGTCGTCCCCGCCACGAATATGGGCGATGGCATAGGCCATGCCGCGGTCGACGAAGCTGAAACGGGTGGTCGAAAAGCTTGGCGGCACGGCAATGCCGTAAGCACCATAGGCATAGAGATGCAGCGGCCCGCCCGGCTTGCGATCCTTGCGCTGGACCAGCGTCACGGGGATCATGGTGCCATCGCGCGCTTCGATATTGAGCCGTTCAACCACGTAGAGCGAGGGATCGAACCCGCTGGGGATCTCCTGCACCTTGCGCACTTCCAGCTCGCGGCTGGCGACGTGGTAGTCATAGACCGTGCCGGGCGTGATCGGGCTCTGGTAGCCGATCCGCAGCGTGTCCATGGCCCATTCGGGATTGTCGCCAAGCCCTGCCGAATAGCTGGCTTCGGGGAAGACGATGGGCTCCACCCGTGCCGGATCGTCGTAATAGCGCACCTGGATCTGGTCGAGGCCGTCCAGCCGCCCTTCGATGACGTAGAAATCGCGGAACAGGTCAAAGCCCGTCAGGTAGAACTCATCCGACCCTGCGATCAGCGTCGTCCACTCGCCCGGATCGCTGAGCGGGGCCGTGGCGAGGCGGAAGTTCACATGCTCGTCGTTGGTCCAGATGAAGAGCTGGTCGTCACGGAAATCGGCGGCATATTCGACGCCTGTCTTGCGCTGCCTGACCATGCGCAGCGTGCCCATGGGATCGCCAATGGGCGTGAACATGACCTCGCTCGTCTCGTGGTCGCCGGTGGCAATGATCAGCCATTCACGGTTGGAGCTGAGTTCGGGATGGGCAGTGAAGCCGAGCTGTTCCTCGTGGTATATCTCCACATCGCTGGCCGGATCACTGCCCATGGTGTGGGCAAACACGCGGTCCACCCGCCATTGCTCGTTGGCGCGGCCGTAGACCAGCACGGTGTCGTCCGCCGCCCAGATCAGGCCGGTGTTCACGCCCTCGATGCGGTCGGGCAGCAGCTCGCCGGTCTCGGTATCCAGCACCTGCACCACGTAGCGTTCCGAACCGTTGGTGTCGGTGGAATAGGCGATGTAGCGCCCGCTTTCGCTGACCGCGATATCGCCAAAGCTGAAGTATTCGAGGCCCTTGGCCAGCGCCGGACCGTCGAGGAACAGCTGCGCCTCCCCGCCCGCCACCGGACGGCGGTAGAACTTGCGATATTCGCCGCCTTCTTCGAATTCGGACCAGTAGAGCCAGTCGCCATCCTTCTGCGGAACGGTGGAATCGTCTTCCTTGATCCGCGCGCGCATTTCCTTGAACAGCGCTTCCACGCGGTCGTTCTGGCCGCCCATCTGCGCCTCGAACCAGGCATTCTCCGCCTTGAGGTGATCCAGCACCTCCTTGTCGGTCACCTCGGGATAACCGGGATCGCGCAACCACGCGTAATCGTCGGTTACCGACAGGCCGTGATGCGAAGATACGACGGGATGTTTGGCTGCCACGGGGGCACGGGTGGAATCGCTCATGGAAGGGGCCTATGTAGGCCCAAACGAAGGACTGCAAGCCATGCTGATGCACACACACGAAGCCCGCCTCGACGCTCTCCGGAAAGAACTCGCCCGCCGCGGGCTGGACGGATTCGTCGTCCCGATCAGTGACGAGCACCTTTCCGAATATGTCGGTGCCTATGCCCAGCGACTCGGCTGGCTGACCGGTTTCGGCGGTTCGGCAGGCAGTGCGGCAGTGCTGGCGCACAAGGCAGCCATGTTCGTCGACGGTCGTTATACCCTGCAGGTGCGCCAGCAGGTGAGCGGCGAGCTTTACGAGTACAAGTCGGTGCCCGAAGACAATATAGGCGACTGGCTGGCCGAGAACGTCGAGGAAGGCGCGAAGATCGGCTTCGACCCGTGGATCCACACCCGCGGCTGGGCCAGGGGCGTGGCGGAGAAACTGAAGAAGGTCGGCGCGGAGCTGGTGCCTGTAGAAAGCAATCCCATCGACGCCGTCTGGGAAGACCAGCCGGCCCCCTCCCCCGCCGTGGCTTATGTACAGGACGACAAGCTGGCCGGGCGCACCAGCGCCGAAAAGCGCGCCGAAATTGCCGAGTGGCTGGGCAAGAACAAGCTCGATGCCGTGGTGATCAGCGCGCTCGATTCGGTCGCCTGGACGCTCAACATCCGCGGCGCTGACGTCGATCACACGCCTGTCGCGCTGTCCTACCTGATGGTGCAGTCGGACGGCACGGCGGACTGGTTCATCGCGCCCGAGAAGGTGACGCCCGCAGTATCGCAAGCGCTGGGCAATGCCGTGCGCATCCGCCCGCGCGACGAATTCTCCGCTGCCTTCGCCGAACTGGCAGGCAAGCGCGTTGCGGCTGACCCGGCCCGCTCGGTCGCCGCGATCTTCGAACGGCTCGACGAAGTCGGGGCCGAGATCGTCACCGAGGACGATCCGACCGTGCTGCCCAAGGCGATCAAGAACGCGGCCGAGCAACAGGGCCATCGCGACGCGCAGGAGCGCGATGGCGCGGCCATCGCCAAGTTCCTCCACTGGCTGAGCGTCGAGGCCCCCAAGGGCGGCGTGGACGAGCTGTCCGCAGCCGCGCGGCTGCACGCGTTTCGCCAGGAAAGCGACCTGCTGCGCGACACGTCGTTCGACACCATTTCCGGCGCTGGCCCCAACGGTGCCAGCCCGCACTACCGTGTCGACGAAGACAGCAATATCCCGCTCAAGCCCAACAGCGTCTACCTGGTGGACTCGGGCGGCCAGTATCCGGACGGAACGACCGACATCACCCGCACGATCTGGGTTGGCCCCGACAGCCCGCCGGACGAAGTGTGCGACCGCTTCACCCGCGTGCTGAAGGGCCACATCGCGCTCGACATGCAGACCTTCCCGCCGGGTACGCCGGGTTCGGCGCTCGATACGCTGGCGCGCCAGCACCTGTGGATGGCGGGTCTCGACTATGCCCATGGCACCGGCCACGGCGTCGGCGCTTTCCTGGGTGTCCACGAAGGCCCGCAGCGCATCGCCAAGGGGCGCGGCGCACAGGCCGGGACCGACCAGCCGCTGATGGCGGGCATGATCCTTTCCAACGAGCCGGGCTACTACAAGGCCAACGAATACGGCATCCGCATCGAGAACCTGGTGCTGGTGAAAGACGTCGAGATCGACGGCATGGAAGGCAAGTGGTTGGGCTTCGAAACGCTCACCTTCGCCCCCATCGACAAGATGATGGTGAAACGCGAACTGCTCTCGCCCGCCGAGATCGCTTGGTGGAATAGCTACCACCAGCGCACCCGCGACTTGCTCGCTCCGCAGCTGGAAGGTGCGGACCTTGAATGGCTCGAAGCGGCCTGCGCGCCACTATGAGCAAGCAGCGGCTCGACGAGCACTGGATTCACCTGGGTCTGGGCGCGACTGCCGAACCGCAGCCGCCGTTCGACGGCATGGAATGGTACGCCGACTACAGCGCACGCCATGCCGCCGACGGCAACGAAGGCCGACTCGTCTCGCAGTATCGCTTCACCGAAGACTGGCCGATGTGGGAGATGCACCCCGAAGGTGCAGAGGTCGTGGTCTGCACGGCAGGATCGCTCACCCTGATCCAGGAAGTGGACGGCGAAGAAGTGCGCTCCACCCTCACTCCCGGCGAATATGTCATCAATGCGCCCGGTGTCTGGCACACGGCCGATATCGATGAATCGGGCGAAGCACTGTTCATCACGGCAGGGGCGGGAACGCAGCACCGCCCACGCTGATAAGCGGCGCATGAACGGCAGTGTCCACTAGCGACAATATGCGACAATTCTTGTCCATCCAGGGATAATGCTGCGACAAGACAGGCCTAGAAGCGGCGTTGAGAGTGACGAGACGCCGACTTACTCCTCCCTCCCCCCTTCAAGCCGGCGTTTCGTTGCTCTACCAGTTGATCCCAACGGAGAGCGACAGATGAAGAAGACCCTTACCCTTGCCCTGGCCGCCGCAAGCATGACCCTGGGCGGCGCTGCCGTCGCGCAGGACCGTCCGCAGCGCGGGGCCGATGTCACCCGCGCCGACGCCGAAACGCGCGCCGCCGCGGCCTTTGCCCGCATGGACGCCAACGGCGACGGCCTGCTCAATGCCGCTGACCGTGACGCCCGGGCGCAGGAACGCTTTGCCCGTGTCGATGCTGACGGCAACGGCCAGCTCAGCTTCGAGGAAATGCAGGCCGCCCGCGAAGGCCGCCGCGAAGCCATGCAGGAACGCCGCGCCAACCGCGCCGAGGCTGGCGAACGCCGCGGACGTCGTGGCGGTGATCGCATGGGCCGCCGTGGCGGCGGCCGGATGCAGGGCCAGCGTGGCCCCGGCTTTGCCGCCCTGATGCGCCAGAATGCCGATACCGATGGCGACGGCGCCATCAGCCAAGCCGAATTCACCGCCAACGCCCTGGTCCGCTTCGACCGTGCCGATGCCGACCATGACGGCACCGTCACCATGCAGGAACGCCGCGCTCACCGCGAAGCCATGCGCCCGGTGCGTGAAGCCCGCCGGAGGCAGAACGCCGAATGAGCGAAGAGCAGGTCCAACTGCTGCTGGTCGATGACGAGGCCAGCCTGCGTGAACCCCTGGCCGACTACCTGTCGCGCCAGGGGTTTGGCGTGACGCAAGCCGAAAGCGCCGCCAAGGCGCGCTCGGTCCTGCTCGATTCCAGCCCGGACCTGGTCCTGCTCGACATCATGATGCCGGGCGAAGACGGTATTTCGCTGTGCCGCCACCTGGTCGAATCCAGGAGCCTCCCGGTCATCTTCCTCACCGCGAAGGGCGAGGCCATGGACCGCATCGTGGGGCTGGAAATCGGTGCGGACGACTACGTCGTGAAGCCGTTCGAGCCGCGCGAACTGGTCGCCCGCATCCGCTCGGTCCTGCGCCGCGCCAGCAAGGGCAGCGCCCCGGCGCGCGACGAGGACGCGCACTACGAATTCGATGGCTGGCTGCTCGATCCGCTCAAGCGCCGCCTGACCGATCCCGACGGCACCGTGGTGCCCATCTCTTCCGCCGAATTCCGCCTGCTGGTGGCCCTGCTGGACCATCCCAAGCAGGTGATGGACCGCGACAAGCTGCTCGACATGGTCCAGGGCCGCGAGGCGCACCTGTTCGACCGCGCGGTCGACAACCAGGTCAGCCGCCTACGCCGCAAGGTCGAGGAAGACAGCCGCGATCCGAAGCTGATCCAGACGGTCTGGGGCGGCGGCTACCGCCTCGCCTGCGACGTGCGTCGCTTCGTGCCCGAAGAGGGCTGAGACGGGACTGACGGGACTACAGATGCGCCGCTTCCTGCCAAAGAGCCTGCATGGCCAGATGCTGCTGTCCGTGGCCCTCGCGCTGCTGGTGGCGCAGACCATTTCGGCCGTCCTGCTCTACCGCGCGCAGCAGGCGCGCAACGAATTCGGCACCGCCAATGCCCTCGCCTACCAGTTGGTCGCCGAACCGCGGATCGACGTGCGGGTGGAAGAGGCGCGCGACGGGCGCCGCGAAGGCCGCCGTGGTGGCCGCCGTCCGCGCGTCCTGCGCATGCAGTACAGCGAGGAGGATCCGCTGCTGGCAGGCGAACGGCGCCAGCCGCGTCGCGAGCAATTGCTGCACGAGCTGCTGGAAAACCAGGATGTCGAGATCGAAGCCCTGGTCGTGACAAGCCGCGCCGTCGCCGACGATCCCCTGGTGCAGGCCGCGATGCGCGACCGCCCGGTATGGCGTGGTCCGCCCGAGTGGGAAGGCTCCGAACTGATCGTTGCGGGCCTCAAGCGCGTAGGCGACGATCGCTGGCTGATCGCCCGTGCACCCTTGCCGCGTCCCGATTCAAACGCCCTGCGCGGGGTCATCATGCAGACGGTGATCCTCTACCTCGTGCTGGTTGGCGGGCTCGCCCTGCTGCTGCGCCGGATCAGCCGTCCGCTGGCGGCCCTGACGCGGCGGGTGGAGAGCTTCGGCGGCAGCGCGCCTGCGCCAGAGCCGATGGAGCCTTCCGGCCCCGACGACACCCGGCGCCTGATCACCGCGCACAATGCCATGGAGGCGCGTATCGCTGGCCTGCTGGACGAAAAGGACGTCATGCTCGGTGCCATCGGGCACGACCTCAAGACCCCGCTCGCCGCCCTGCGCGTGCGCATCGAAAGCGTCGAGGATGACGACGAGCGGGAGCGCATGGCGAAGACGATCGAGGACATTACCTCGACCCTCGACGACATCCTCTCGCTGGCCCGCGTCGGCCGCCCGAGCGACCCGCTGGAGCGCACCGAGCTCTCCGCGCTGGTGGCCAGCGTGGTCGAGGAATACGAGGACATGGACGAACCCGTCGAACTCGGGAAAACCGAGCGGATTGCCTTGCCGGTCCGCGCCACCTGGCTGCGCCGCGCGATCCGTAACCTTGTCGGCAATGCCTTACGCTATGGCCAGCAGGCCCGCATCAGCGTTGCCCGCGATGGCGAGCAGGCAGTGATCCGTATCGCCGACAAGGGCCCCGGCATTCCCGAAGAGCAGATCGCCGGCATGCTCGAGCCCTTCACCCGCGGCGAAGGTTCGCGCAGCCGGGAAACGGGTGGCGCGGGCCTCGGCCTGACGCTGGCCCGCGCGATTGCCGAACAGCACGGTGGTTCGCTGACGCTGGTCAACCGGATCGGCGAAGATGGCGGGGTGGACGGCCTGCTGGCGGAAATTCGGCTTCCGCTCTAGCCCTACCGCATCAACCCGCCAACGATATTGCGCACGAAGGCGTTGAGCCCCGTGCGCAACGGATCGGCGCGCGAACGGCGGCCAGTTGCAGCCGCCACCGCCACTGTCGCCAGCGAACCGGCAGCAGCGCGCAGTCCGCTTTTGCCTGCCCGTTCCCACAGCGAGGGCGACTTGCGTTCACGCTTGCGCACCTCTTCCTCGCCCTTTTCCTCCACCTCTTTCGCGGTTTCGGCAGCATCGGCAGCCTTCTGCGCCAGCACCTCCTCGGCGCTCTCGCGGTCGACCAGTTCGTCGTACTTCCCGTCGACCGGGCTCACCGACTGGATGATCGCGCGTTCCTTCTTGGTCAGCGGGCCAAGGCGGCTGCGCGGCGGCTTGATCAGGGTGCGCTGGACAATTGTCGGCGCGCCGTCCTCGTCCAATGTCGAGACCAGCGCCTCGCCCACGCGCAATTCCGTGATCGCCTCCTCGACGTCGAGATCGGGATTGATGCGGAAGGTCTCGGCAGCCGCCTTGATCGCGCGCTGGTCGCGCGGGGTGAAGGCGCGCAGGGCATGCTGCACGCGGTTGCCCAGCTGGCCCGCGACTTCTTCCGGGATATCGATGGGGTTCTGCGTCACGAAGAACACGCCCACGCCCTTTGACCGGATCAGGCGCACCACGCGTTCGATGGTCTCCTGCAAGGCCTTGGGCGCATCGTCGAACAGCAGGTGCGCCTCGTCGAAGAAGAAGACGAGCTTCGGCTTCTCCGGGTCACCAACTTCGGGCAGGCTTTCGAACAGTTCGGCGAGCAACCACAGCAGGAAGGTGGCGTAGAGCTTGGGGCTGCGCATCAGCTGGTCTGCGGCGAGCACGTTGACATAACCGCGGCCCTGCTCGTCCACCTGCAGGAAGTCGGCGATTTCCAGCGCGGGTTCGCCGAAGAACTTGTCTGCACCCTGCGATTCGAAGCTGAGCAGCTGCCGCTGGATCGCGCCCACACTGGGCTTGGTGACATTGCCGTACTTGCCCGACAGCTCGCTGGCGTTCTCCGACGCCCACGACAGCATCGACTGCAGGTCGCCGAAATCGAGCAGCAGCAGGCCGTTCTCGTCGGCATGGCGGAAGATGATCTGCAGCACGCCTTCCTGCGTCTCATTCAGATCGAGCAGGCGGGCGAGCAGCAGCGGACCCATTTCGGAAATGGTGGTGCGGATCGGGTGGCCCTGTTCGCCATAGAGATCCCAGAAAACCACCGGGTTATCCGAGTAGGCATAGTCATCCATGCCCAGTTCCTTGGCCCGGCCTTCCAGCTTGTCGGCATGTTTGAAAGTGGGCGAACCCGGCATGGCGATGCCGGAAAGGTCACCCTTCACATCCGCCACGAAGACCGGGACGCCGTTGGCAGAGAAGCTTTCCGCCATGCCCTGCAGAGTCACCGTCTTGCCGGTGCCGGTCGCGCCCGCGATCAGCCCGTGGCGGTTGGCCCGGCCAAGATCCAGCGCCTGCCGGTTGCCGCCCAGGTCATTGCCGAGAAAAATGTCCGCCATTCGGGTCCCTATTCGATTGTTGCCGTAACTCGGGAGTGACCCTAGAGCGGAGGCGATGGATGGCAAGTCCCCCTTCGTGCTGCTCGACGACGCGCGCGCCAGTGGCGCGAGCGATGCCCACTATTTTGCCAATCCCGCAGAAGTCTTCGTCGCCCGTCGTCCGGAAGAAGTGGTGGAGGTGCTCGCCGCCGCCGAGGCAGCGCGCATGGCCACGGGCAAGCACCTCGCGGGTTACCTCGCATACGAGGCGGGGCTGGCGCTGGAAGAACGGCTGCTGCCACTGGCCGCCAAGCGCAGCGGGGCGACCGGCCCTTTGGTCTGGCTCGGCCTGTTCGATGCACCCGAGATCATCCCGGCGACTGACATGCCCGCATGGCTGGCAGATCGCTCCACTGGCGAGGCGAGCATCGGCCCGCTCGATCCGCAGGTCACCACGGGCGCCTACCTCGATGCCTTCAACACCCTGCAGGAAGCCATCCGCGCAGGCGACATCTACCAGGCCAACCTCACCATGCCGCTGGCCGGGCCGGCGCGCGGCGATCCGCTGACGCTTTACGCCAAGATCCGCCCGACGGCAGCGGCGGGCTATGGCGGGCTGATCTTCGACGGATCGGACTGGCTACTGTCGTTCAGCCCCGAGCTGTTCTTCGCCCTGCGTGATCGCGCGGCCAAGGTGAAGCCGATGAAAGGCACGCGCCCGCGCGGCGGGACCGAGGCTGAAGACGCGGCGCTGGCCGAGGAACTCAGCCAGTCGGTGAAGGACAAGGCCGAAAACCTGATGATCGTCGACCTCATGCGCAACGACCTGTCGCGCGTGGCGCAGGCAGGCACGGTGCGGGTCGAACATCCCTTCGCGGTCGAGACCTATCCCACGCTGCACACCATGACGACGACTGTCCTCGCCGACCTGCAGGAGGGCAAGGGTGCGATCGACTTGCTGCACGCGCTATTCCCCTGCGGTTCGATCACCGGCGCGCCCAAGATTCGCGCTATGGAGCTGATCGACGAGGTCGAACGCGACGCGCGCGGGCCCTATTGCGGCGGCATCGGGCGGATTGACCCAGATGGTGATGCCGCCTTCAACGTCGGCATCCGAACAATTCGCCTCACGCCGGGAGAGAACCTCAAACACAAGGCCGTGCTCGGCGTTGGCGGCGCGATTGTCGCCGATAGTGACGGCATGGAAGAATGGCGCGAATGCCTGGTGAAAGGTGCCTTCGTTCGCGGCGCGGCGGGCGGGCACGACCTGATCGAGACCATGCGGTTCGATCCCCACGAGGGCATGCCGCACCTGGAACTGCATCTCGAACGGATGAAGGCGAGCGCTGCCGAACTCGGCTTTTCCTTTGACCGGCATGAAACGCGCAACCGCATCCAGGCGCTGTGCTTCGAGCTGGAGAAGGCGGCCAAGCTGCGCCTCGTCCTTGCCCGCTCGGGCGCGGTGACGCTGGAAACGCATCCCATGCCGGCCCCGCTGCCCGACCCCGCGCCCTGCGTGATCCTGCCGCATCCCACCGTGCCGCACGACTGGCGGCTGCGCCACAAGAGCAGCGACCGCAGTTTCTACGAAGCGGCGCTGGCCGTGGCCAAAGGCGTCGGCGCGGTCGAGGCCATTCTCGTGCGCGACAACAAGGTAATCGAGGGCTGCTGGACCAACATCTTTGTCGAGCGTGACGGCAAACTGCTGACCCCGCCGTTGGCGCTGGGCCTGCTGCCCGGCGTGCTGCGCCGCGCGCTGATCGAGGAAGGCCGCGCTGCGGAGGCAGAACTTGCGCTGGAAGACCTCGAACAAGGCTTCTTCATCGGCAACGCCCTGCGCGGCCTGATGCCTGCTACACTGCGTGTGCCATGAGCACCCAGCATCTCAGCCAGGCGCTGCAGCGCATCGAGGCCTCCCCCACCACGGCGATGACCGACCGCGCCAGCGAACTGCGCGCCGAAGGGCGTGACATCATTTCCCTCAGCGTCGGCGAACCTGACTTCGCCACACCGCCGCACGTGATCGAAGCCGCCAAGGCCGCGCTCGATGCGGGCGATACGCGCTACACACCTGTCGTCGGCACCGCCACCTTGCGCAAGGCGGCCGCGCTGCATTTCGAGCGCGACCTCGGCATTGCCACCGATCCTGCGCGGGTGATCGTCACCGCAGGCGGCAAGCAGGCGATCTTCGAGGCCCTGGCCGCGACGGTGAGCGCGGGCGACGAGGTGATCGTGCCTTCGCCATGGTGGGTCTCCTACCCGCAGATGGTGCGTTTCTGCGGCGGCACCGTCGTCCCGCTGCGCACCAGTGCGAAGAACAATTTCCGCTTCTCGCCCAGCGAGCTGGAAGCGCTGATCACGCCGCGCACCAACTGGCTGATGCTCAATTCGCCCGGCAACCCGACCGGGGCGGTCTTCCCGGCGGACATGCTGCGCGGCATCGGTGACGTGCTGCGCCGCCACCCGCAGGTGCTGGTGCTGTCGGACGATATCTATTCGCCGCTGATCTACACCCAGGCCCCGCACGCCACCCTGGCCGTCGAGTGCCCGGACTTGGCGGACCGTATCTGTACCATCTCGGGCGTGTCGAAGAGCCATGCCATGACCGGCTTCCGCATCGGCGTCGCCACCGGGCCGGACTGGCTGGTAAAGGCCATGGGCAAGCTGCAGAGCAATTCCAGCGGCAACCCAGCTTCGATTTCGCAGGCCGCCGCCGTAGCTGCTTTCGAGGGCCCGCAGGATTTCCTCGCCGACTGGCGCCTCGCCTTCCGCCGCCGCCGCGACCTTGTCGTCTCGCGCATCAATTCCATCCCCGGCCTGTCGACCCCGGTGCCTGACGGTGCCTTCTACTGCCTCGTCGACGCCGCACCGCTGATGGACCGCTTCGGCGGGGACGACAGCAAGCTGGCGCTGCACCTTCTGGACCAAGGCGTCGCCACCGTGGCCGCCAGCGCATTCGGCGGACGCGACGGATTCCGCATAAGTTTTGCCGCAGACGAAGCAGTGCTGGTCGAAGCGCTGGACCGTATCGAAAAGGCCCTCGCATGACCCGTATACCCATCCTCTTCGAAGACGGCGAAGCGCTCGTCATCGACAAGCCTGCGGTCCTGCCGATCGAGACGCCGCGCAAGGGCGGCCCGAGCCTCGAAGACCATCTCGACCAGCTCAAGCTGGGTTTCCAACGCGCCCCAATGCCGGTGCACCGGCTCGACACCGATACTTCGGGCTGCCTGCTGCTGGCGCGCAACCCCAAGGCGCTGAAACGCTTCAACGCCGCCTTTGAGGCCAAGCTCGTGCAGAAAACCTACCTCGGTATCGTCGCTGGCCCTGTCGAAGGCGAGGAAGGCACGATCGAGATCGCGCTCGCCAAGATCAGCAGCGAGGCCAAGGGCTGGCGGATGATCCCGGCGAAGAAGGGCAAGCCCTCGATCACGCACTGGACCAAGCGCAAGGAACTGGACGGCGGCCTGACGCTGGTCGAATTCCGGCCCGAAACCGGCCGCACCCACCAGATCCGCGTCCATGCCGAACACACCTTCGCCCGCTCGCTGTTGGGCGACCCCGTCTATGGTCACAAGGATTCCCGCGTCACCCGCACCATGCTCCACGCCAGCAAGCTGGTGGTCCCGCGCGAAGGCAAGCCGGACATTATCGCCGAGGCACCGCTGCCGGCCGACTTCGTGGCGCTCGGGGCCGAGTGATGGGCGCGATCCTCGACCGGGCCAATGCCATTGCCGAGGAAAGTTTCATCGCCGCGTCCGGGCCGGGCGGGCAGAACGTCAACAAGGTGGCCACGGCGGTGCAGCTGCGAGTGAACATCTACGCCCTCGGCCTGCCGCCGCGCGTGTTCCACCGGTTGCAGGACCTGGCCGGCAGCCGCCTCAACCAGGCGGGCGAGATCGTGATCGACGCGCGCAACCACCGCACGCAGGAAGCGAATCGGCGCGAGGCGCGCGACCGGCTTGCCGAGATGATCGAGGCGGCGCTCAAGGAACCCAAGAAGCGCGCCAAGACCCGCGTCAACCGCGTCGGCAAGGCCAAGCGCCTGCAAACAAAGAAGGCCCACGGCGAGAAAAAGGCCCTGCGCGGCAAGATCGACCTGTAGCGTCGGGCACCCTCAACGCTTGACTTTCAGGTGATTCTCACCCATTGGCGCGCCCTTGAAGGGCGGCGCGCTGCGTCGCCTGTGTTATTTCGGGCCGCTCTCCGGGTTTTCGGGGGCCCCTCACAAGACATTTGAAGGCAAGACCATGGCGAAGCCCGCAACCATCAAGATCCGCCTGAACTCGACCGCAGGTACCGGCCACTTTTACGTCACGAAGAAGAACCCCCGTAACCACACGGAAAAGTTCACCTTCCGCAAGTACGATCCCGTCGCCAAGAAGCACGTCGAGTACAAGGAAGGCAAGATCAAGTAAGAGGCCTTCCGGCCCGCTTGATCGCGCGACTTATGAACATCGGGAACCACCCGGGTTCAGTGACAGTTCAACGCCTCGACACTAGATGGTGAGGCCATGAACCGCGTGAAAACACTCATCCGCAAGCCCGTGACCGCCGCGATTGTCGGCGCCATGGCTGTTGCCGTCCCCGCTTCGCTGGCCGTGCCCACCGCGCCGCTGGCAGCCCAGAGCGAGGCCAACCAGCTCGACCGCGCCACCCGCGCGCTGCGCGCCATCACCACCATGCGTGCCGACTTCACCCAGGAAGACCGGCAGGGCAACGTCGTCTCGGGCGAGCTGACGCTGAAGAACCCCGGCAAGATCCGCTTCGAATATTCGGACGACGTGAACATGCTGGTGGTGTCGAACGGCTCTGCGCTGTCCGTTATCGATTACGAGGTGAACCAGGTCGAACGCTATCCCATCGGCGACAGCCCGCTGGGCGCCCTGCTTGATCCCGACCGCGACATGCGCCGCTACGGCACGCTGCAGCAAAGCAGCGGCGGCGTGGTTTCCATCCTGGTGGACGATCCGGACCGTCCGGAATTCCCCGCCATCACGCTTATCTTCCAGGAAAACAGCTCTGCCCCCGGTGGCCTGCAACTGGTCGCCTGGGTGGCGCTCGACAGCCAGAACCAGCGCACCACGGTGCGCCTGCGGAACCATCGCTACGGCATGAGCGTGTCGGACAGCGAATTCCGTTTCCGCGATCCGCGCCGGACCAGTCGTCGTCCGGGATAAACAGTCTGGAGCCGAAATGTTGTAAATTTACGACAAGACGGTGGTGATATTCATTGGCGAGACAGCCCCGAATCCCTAGATTCCCAGTCAGAGATGCGCGGTGAGGCAAGGTTTCCCCCCTGTTGCCCTGACCTCGATAAAGCCCGTGTCTTGTGAAGCGTGACGAACGCTCAAAAACGAAACCCCCGTCGCACATGCCCCCGCGACGGGGGTTTTTTTATCTGCGCCTCCAGCCTAGGTGCAATCCATGATCTCTGTCGCCACCTGGAACATCAATTCCGTCCGCCTGCGCATGCCCCTTGTCGAGCAGTTCCTGAAGGAAGCTGCGCCCGACGTGCTGTGCCTGCAGGAAATCAAGTGCCAGGAGCACCAATTCCCCGCCAAGGCCTTTGCCGAGCTGGGCTACGAGCACCAGGCGGTGCACGGGCAGAAGGGTTACCACGGCGTCGCCACGGTCAGCCGCCTGCCGATGAGCGAATTCTCGCGCCACGACTGGCAGGACAATGGCGAGGCGCGCCATGTCGGGGTCGAAATCCCCTCTGCCGGCGGGCTGCTGCTGGAAAACGTTTATATCCCTGCGGGCGGCGACGTCGCGGACCGCGAGGTCAATCCCAAGTTCGGCCAGAAGCTTGACTTCCTCGAACGCATGACGCGCTGGTCGGAACGGATCGACCGCCCCACCCTGCTGGTCGGCGACTTCAACATCGCCCCCCTCGAATGCGACGTCTACAATCACAAGGCCCTGCTCAAGGTGGTCAGCCACACCCCGCTGGAGGTGGAGACGCTGGGCAAGCTGCAGGCCGCGCACGACTGGGTTGACCTTGGCCGCAAGCACATCCCCGCGCCGGAGCGCAACTACTCGTGGTGGTCCTATCGCACCTACTGGCAGGGCAAGGATCGTGGCCGTCGCCTCGATCACATGTGGGCCTCGCCTGACCTTGCAGCGCAAAGCCGCACGCACCGCATTGCCGAACACACCCGTGACTGGGAAAAGCCCAGCGACCACGTGCCACTGATCACGGAGTTCGACATCTGAGCGACGCGGCCCCTCCCTCTCCCGAACGCCGCGTGGCGCAGGCGGTCGACGCCTTGCGCCATGGCTGGCCGATCAAGGTGGGAGATGCCCCGGTGCTGCTGCCGGTGGAAACCGCTTTCACCAGTGAAGCGCGCTCGGATCACATGCTGATCTCGGCGGCACGGGCCGAGACCCTCAAGCTTACCAACCAGCGCGCGGCGGCGGACGGCCATTCGCCGGTGCTGATGCGCGCGGCCGACCCGCTCGATATCCCGCACGCCCTGCCGATTGCCGATCCCGCGCTCGACAGCGTGAACCCGCTGAAGGGTCCGTTCCTCGCCGAGCAGCTGGAATGGATGACCGCGGCCAAGGTGGCGCTGGAGCTGGCGCGGATCGCGGGCGTCCTGCCCGCTTTCCTTGTCGATCCCGATCCGGCAGGCGAGCCGGTGACGCTCAATTCGGTGGACCTCGCCGCCTGGAAAGACCCGCAGACCCTGGCCATCGCCACCCGCGCGCGCCTGCCCATCACGGCAGAGGAGGAGGCCGAAATCGTCGTCTTCCGCGCGCCGGGCGACATGCGCGAACACGTGGCACTGGTGCTGGGGGCGCGTTCGCTCGATTCGGTGCCGCTGGTGCGGCTGCATTCCGAATGCCTGACCGGCGACATCTTCGGCAGCCTCAAGTGCGACTGCGGCCCGCAACTGGACGCCGCGCTTGCCGCCATGGCCGAGGCCGGACGCGAGGGCGGCTGGGGCGTGCTGCTTTACATGCGGCAGGAAGGGCGCGGCATCGGCCTGGTCAACAAGCTGCGCGCCTACCGCCTGCAGGACGAAGGCGTCGACACGCTGGAAGCCAACCGCCGCCTTGGCCTGCCCGAGGAAGCCCGCGACTTCCCGCTCGCCGCGCGGATGCTGGACCTGTTGGGGATCGCCGAAGTGCGGCTGATGACCAACAACCTCGAAAAGGTGGTGGCACTGGAGGATGCGGGGGTGAAGGTCACAGAACGCGTGGCGCACCAGCTGCCCGCCAACCCTCACAATGTGCGCTACCTCGCCACCAAGCGCGACCGCGCGGGCCACCTGCTGGCGTGAGCTGGTCGATCCGCGAGGAATTGCCCGGCGACGAACCGGCGATACGCGCCATGGTGCTCGCCGCTTTCGAGGGACATCCCTATTCCGACGGCGACGAGGCGGACGTGATCGATCGGCTGCGTGCCGATGGTGACCTGTTGCTGTCGTTGGTGGTGGTGGAAGGCGACGATGTGGTGGGACAAGCGACCTACTCCACAGCACGGCTCTCGAATGGCGAGGAAGGCTGGATGGTGGTCGGGCCGGTGGCCGTCGCCCCTACCGCCCAGGGCAAGGGCATCGGCCGCGCACTTATGGAGGCGGGCGAAGCGGCGATGCGCAATCAGGGCGCGAAGGGAATAACCGTGCTCGGCGATCCGATCCTCTATGCCCGCTTCGGCTACGCGCAGCATACGCCGATGACGCTACCGGGCGACTTGGGCGAATACCTGCAGGTGAAGAGCTTCGGCGCACCGATCCCGGCCGCCGAGATCAGCTACGCACGCGCCTTTGGGTGACGCATTTCGTTATCCGGCGAATATACTGTAACTTGAGCAAAAACCGGGAGAACCATTGATGAAGCTTGCCAGGATACCCTTGCTGATGCTGGCCGGATTCGCGCTCATGGGCAGCGACGCAACGGACCAGGCGAGCCAGCTGATGAACGATGGCGAAGAACAGGCAGCCTTCAATCTCGTGGAACAGGCCGCCGGCCAGGGCGATGCCGATGCTATCGACTATCTCGGCTGGTTTTACGACTCTGGCAGGGTGGTGGATCAGGACCTTGCCATGGCCGCGCGCCAGTACCGCAAGGCCGCCGACATGGGCGTGCCACATGCGCAGTGGCGTCTGGGCACCATGATGGATCAGGGCGAATGTGGTTGCGGTTCAGCCGAAGAAGCCATGGCACTGTTCGAAGCGGCCGCAGCGCAAGGGTGGACCAATGCCATGCTCTCAATGGGCGTGATGCATGCGGGCGGACGCGGCACGCCGCAGGACTTCGCCGCTGCCCGCTCCAGCTTCGAGGCAGCGGCGCGCGGTGGCAATGCCCATGCCTTCAACGAGATCGGGGTCATGTACATGCTCGGCGAAGGGACTGCGCCAGACCCGCAAGAGGCCCTGGCATGGTTCGTCGTGGCTGCGACCCATGGCGACGAAGTGGCATCGGGCTATCTGCAGACCGCCTTCCTCGAGATCGATATCGACATCAAGCTGGCAGCTTTACGCGCAGGCGAAATCACCCGCGAGTATGGTCTGTCCGGCGAATGGCTTCACTAGTCAGCGAATGACTTCGTAGCGCGCAGGCGCCGGTCAAGGCGCATCGCCGCTAGAGCCAGCGCCCCAGCGCCTGACCCATGCGCACTGGGTCGCCAGCCTTGAGATCCTCAAGCCACGCGACGCGGCCCGGTTCGAACAGCAGCACGGCGGTGGAGCCGAGGAAGAACCGGCCCATCTCGTCACCAGCAGCAAAGCGGTGATCGCCTTCGGCAAAGTCCTGCACCTTCAGCCTTGTCGCATGGGCCTCGACCCGGCCCTGCCACACGGTGGCGATCCCGGCGACAATCATCGCGCCCACCATGACATTGGCGAAGCTGCCGTGTGGCCCGTCGAACAGGCAGGCAAGGCGTTCGTTGCGGGCGAACAGGCCGTCGACGTTCTCCGCCGTCACCTGGTTCACCGAGAAGAGTTCACCGGGAATGTAGCGCGTGGAGCGCAAGCTGCCGCCAGCGGGCATGTGGACGCGGTGATAGTCCTTGGGGCTGAGGTAGATCGTCGCGAAGCTGCCGCCAGCGAAGCGTTCTGCCGCCGCCTTGTCCCCGGCCAGCAACTGTGCGGCAGTGAAGTGGCGACCCTTGGCCTGGAATATCCGTCCGCCCTCGATTTGCCCGATCTGGCTGATCGCGCCGTCAGCGGGGGAGAGGACATGGCTCGCCGCATCGGCCAAGGGGCGCGCGCCGGGCTTCAGCTCGCGGGTGAAGAAGTCGTTGAAGCTGGCATAGGCCTCGATCGGCCGCGCGGCCTCGCTCATGTCGACGTCGTAGGTGGCAGCGAAGCGACGGATCAGCCGGTCTTTCAGCCACGGCTTTTCGCTGTCGGCAAACCTGCCCGCAAGGCGCGAGACCGCATGATGCGGCAGCGCTTGCTGCAACCAGATGAACGGGCCTGCCATGCGAAGTCTCCTTGTCGGAGCCAGCGCCTAGCAGGGCTTGGCCTTCGCGCCAAAGGCTCGTTCTAGCGGATGACCTCGTAGCGCGTCAGGCGGCGGTCGAGGCGGTTCTCGCCCACGCCGCGCATGTCGCCCGACCAGTCCGCCACGAAGATCGAATTGCGATCGACGCCAGTAGCGAAGCGCGCATCGTTTCCGACCACCTGCAAGGCGGAGCTGTCATGCTGGCGGCCTTCGGCGGCCACGGCGATGAAGGCAGCGTAGTTTTCCTTGTCCTGCCCCTGCACGAACCAGTTGTTGCTGATCTGGCCCGAGGCGCCGCCCGGCAGGTCAATCATGTAGTTGGTGCCGCGTCCGTGGGCGTCGTCGAAGCTGGAGCTGGCGATGTCCACGCGGATCGCGCGGGCCTTCACGTAGTGGCCGCCGCGCCCTTCCTCGAAACGGCTGCGGGTGATGCGGACGTGGCCATATTCGCCGGTGTAGATCGAGTGCGCACAGCCGCCAGCGCCTTCGCAGGTGCCAAGACGGGTGAAGGTGCTCCGGTCGATTACCAGTTGTCCGGTCTGGTCATCATGCGTCAGGATGCCCTGCTGGCTGTCGCGGAACCACGACTGGGCGACGGTCAGGTTGCCCTGTTCCAGCCGTATGCCGGCACCGTTGTAGTCGGGCACGCGCATGTTCTCGAACACCAGGCCCGCCACTTCTGCGCTGCTGCCACGCAGGACGAGCGCCGCCTTGCCTTCGCAGGTGACCCCGTCGAAAACGGCAGAGCCTGGTTCGGTAGCAAGGTAGGAAATCTGCCCGGCTTCCTGCACCGCGCACTGTTCATAGCGGCCCGGGGCGATGGCGATAGTGCCGCTGGCGCCGCCGATGGCGTTCACGGCATCCTGCAGCCGGTCATAGCCGCGCCCGGTTTCGACCACGGTGAAACTGGCAGTGCGATCCTGCGCCAGCAGCGTAGCCATCGGGATGGCAGCAACGGCAAGCGCAGCGACGACGCCGATCAGGCGCAGCGACAGGCGCGGCGAAACACGCGGGGGCAGCGGGCGTAGGGCATGCGTCATCATGCCTGCAGGCCTAGCGGAAAAGGGTTAATGGGCCTTAAAGTCAGGCGTTTGCCAAGGCGGGCATGACCTCGCTGCCGAACAGTTCCGCAGATCGCTGCATGGCGGCAAGCGGCATGTCGCCGAAGGCCAGTTGGGCAAGGAAATAGGTGAAGCCCGCATTCTCCGCTTCGGCAGCGATGAAATTGCGCACGGTTGCAGGCGATCCGGCAACGGCGGCACCGGTAGCGACCAACGCGTCCCAGTCCTTTGGGAAGTTCCTGACGAAGGGATTGTCGCCTCCGCGCGCTTCCCACAACTGCACGAAGCTGGCGCGCCAGCGGGCGAAGGCCGGACCGGCAAGCGCGCGGGCCTCTGCGTCGGTCTCGGCAACGACAACGTGCCGCCCGACACCGAGCAGCGGCATGGCAACGGGATCGCCGCCCGAGGCGACATAGGCTTGGCGATAGCCGGAGATCATTGCGTGCATCGCTTCTCCTGCCAGCAGGGTCACCATGTTGACCCGCTGCCGGGCGCAGCGTTCCACCGAGCCGGGGGCATTGGTGCCGTACCACAGCGGCGGGTGCGGCTGCTGCACACAGCGCTGCACCATCGGCACACCGTCAAACAGGAAGAAACGGCCTTCGTGCGTCAGGCTTTCACTGGTCAGGCCCTTGATCAGCACCTCGAAAGTCTCGGCAGTCAGGTCCTGCTGTTCGGCCATGTCCACGCCATAGAAGCCCATCTCGATGGGTGAGACGCCGCGGCCATAGCCCAATTCCAGCCGCCCGCCGGACAAGGCATCCAGCGTGGCGACTTCCTCGATCAGGCGCAGCGGGTGGTAGAGTGGCAGCAGGTAGACGAGCGGGCCGAACCGCAGCTGCCGGGTTCGCTGCGCCAGGGCAGCAAGGTAGATCCCCGGTGACGGCGCATGGCCCAACGGGGTGCCGTGGTGTTCGGCGACATGGTAGGCATGGAAACCCAGCCGGTCGTAAGTTTCGGCCAGTTGCAGGCGCGCTTCGAGGTGGTCGGGCAAGGGCAATCCGCTGTCGTCGACATGGTCGAACACCCCGAACTTCATACCCTCACTCCCCCTTGGGCGGACGCCCCCGGCGCGGACGGTCCGATAGAGGCACCTTGATGCCGCGTTTCGCCAGCGCCTCGCGCAGCAGTACTTCTATCTCGGCATTCACCGAACGCAATTCGCCCGCGGCAAGGCGCTCCACTGCATCGTGGAGCGCCGGGTCGAGCCGCAGGGCAAAGGCCTTCTTGGCGGGTTGCTTCTTGGGGGCGGCCACGGCTGCCTCCTGGTATTGCTGCTACTGGTAGAGCGAACCGGCGTTGACGACTGGCTGGGTCTCGCGATCACCGCACAGCACCACCATCAGGTTTGACACCATGGCGGCGCGCCGTTCGTCATCGAGCTGGACAATGCCGTCGGACGACAACTTCTCCAACGCGTCCTCGACCATGCCGACAGCGCCCAGTACCACCTTCTTGCGCGCGGCGATCACCGCGTCGGCCTGCTGGCGGCGCAGCATGGCCCCGGCGATTTCACTGGCATAGGCAAGGTGCGTCAGGCCCGCTTCGTCGACCACGATACCGGCCACTGCGAGGCGTTCGTTGAGCTCCACCTGCAGCTCGGTATTCACCACCTCAGGGCTACCGCGCAGCGTGGTCTCGCCTTCCTCGAAATCGTCATAAGGATGGCGCGCGCCGACCGTGCGCAGGCCAGCCTCGATCTGGATGTTCACGAATTCCTTGAAGTCATCGACATCGAACACCGCCTGCGCCGTGTCCTTCACGCGCCAGACGACGTTACAGGCGACATCGATGGGATTGCCGCGCTTGTCGTTGATCTTCACCCGTTCGGAATGGATGTTGTGCGCGCGGACAGAGACCTTCTTCTTGCCCATCCAGGGCCAGACCCAGCGCAGGCCCTCGCTGCGATCGGTGCCCTTGTATTCGCCGAACAGGGTGATCACCGCGCCCTGGTTGGGCTGGATCATGTAGAAGCCGCACCACGCCAATAGGGCCACGACCAGTCCGACTGCCGCCAGGATCACCATCAGGGCGCCACCGCCGCTTTCGGCAATCCAGATGCCGTTGGGAAGACCCCACCCCGAAACCGCCGTCAGCGCCAGAGTCACCACCAGCATCAGGTACCCGTTGTATCCGCTGGCCGGAACCTCGCGGCTGCGCGTCATGGGAGTATGCCCCTCACTCATCGTCGATCTCCTTGTTCGTTAATATGATATCATATTTATATCACATCTCGCGGTTTTCAAGGAGAATCGAATGGGCCGGGGTCAGTTCTCGCGGATCACCTTCAGGAAGGGTTCGGCGTAAGCCTCCAGCTTCTTGGCGCCGACGCCGGGGATCTCGGCCAGCTCGGCGCGCGACGCTGGACGTCCGGCAGCCATGGCGCGCAAAGCAGCGTCGTGGAACACCACGTAGGGCGGCACGCCCGCTTCGGAAGCCAGCTGGCGGCGCAGTTCGCGCAGGGCATCGAACAGCGGATCGCCGACCGGGTTGGACGCGCTATCGCCTCGGCGCTTGCGGGTGCGGCTGCGTTCGGGCGGCTTGGCAATGGCAACCTTGATCGCACCACCCAGGATATCGCGCACGTCGCCGGCCAGTTTCAGCCCGCCATGCTCGGTCTGGGCGAGATGGCCGCGCACCTGCAGCGCGCGCACCACCGGTTGCAGCAACCGCGCCTCTTCCTCGTCGACGATGCCGAAGACCGATAGCTGGTTGTGCCGCTTGCTGCGCACCCGCTCGTCATCCGCGCCGGTCAGCACCTTCTGCACGTGGCCGAAGCCATAGCTCTGCCCGGTGCGGTAGACGGCAGAGAGCACCTTCTGCGCCAGCACGGTGACATCGATCATCTCCGGCGCGTCGAGGCAGTTGTCGCAGTTGCCGCAGTTTTCCGGCGGCGACTCGCCGAAGTGGCGCAGCAGCACGGCACGGCGGCAGCCGGGCGTCTCGACAAGGCCCGCAAGGGCATCGAGCCGCTGGCGCTCGCCGCGCTGGCGTTCCGCATCGACCTCGCCGATCCGCATGCGCGCCTGGGCAAAGTCGCTCGCGCCCCATAGCATCAGCGCCACGGCCGGGTCACCATCGCGGCCTGCGCGGCCCGTTTCTTGGTAGTAGGCCTCAATCGACTTGGGTACGCCGGCATGGGCGACGAAACGCACGTCGGGCTTGTCGATACCCATGCCGAAAGCAATCGTGGCGACCATCACCATGTCCTCGCTGGAGACAAAGGCCGCCTGGTTGGCGGCGCGTTCCTCTGGCGGCAGGCCAGCATGGTACGGCAGCACCGGACGGCCCGTGGCGCTGGCAAGCTGTTCGGCCAGCGCCTCCACCTTCTTGCGCGTGGGCGCATAGACGATGCCCGGCCCCGGCTGCTCGGCGCAAAGTTGCGCCAGTTGGCGCCCCAGCGCATCGCGCGGACGGATGGCGTAGCGGATATTCGGGCGGTCAAAGCCCGCGATCACCAGACCATCAGCGGGGATACCCAGCTGGTTGAGGACGTCGGCCCGGGTGTGCGCATCCGCCGTTGCCGTCAGCGCGAGGCGTGGCACATGGGGGAAGGCATCCATAAGCGGGCGCAACTGGCGATAGTCGGGACGGAAGTCGTGCCCCCATTCGGACACGCAATGCGCCTCGTCGACGGCGAAGAGGCTGAGTTTTGTCGACCCTAACAGGTCGCGAAAGCCGGACTGGCTGGCACGTTCGGGGGCGACGTAGAGCAGGTCCAGCTCGCCCGCCCTGAAGGCGTCAAGCGTCTCGCGCCAGTCGGCGTCGGCGCTGGTCAGCGTGGCCGCGCGAATCCCGTTGGCGCGCGCGGCGCGCAGCTGGTCGTGCATCAGCGCGATCAGCGGGGAGATCACCACGCAGGTGCCATCCAGCATGGTGGCGGGCAGCTGGTAGGTCAGCGACTTGCCCGCGCCCGTCGGCATGACGGCCAGCGTCGACTGGCCCGCCAGCACGCGGGTGATCACGTCTTCCTGCCGCCCGCGAAAGTCCGCAAAGCCGTAGATCCGGCGCAGCGCCTCGCGCGCCTGCTCGATTTGCGGGGATTCGACCATGGCCAGTCCTGTGGCAGGTCGCAGCCCGCGCGCATACCATCGATTTGGCCATTTCCACGCGTGTCGCGCTCGGCTAGGTTCTGCAGCCTTTACAACACCGGGGAATGGCCCCGCCGCCATGAGGAAGAGACCATGAAGAAGATTGCCTTTGTCGCCGTGACCGCCGCCTTTGCGCTGGCAGCCTGCGGGGAAACCACCGACGCATCGGAAGACGCGATCGCCGATACCGTCGAAGTGCCCGCCGATGATGCGATGGAAGGTGCTCCGGAGCCGGCGATGGACGACGAAGCCATGACCGACGAGGACGTCGACTCGGCAATGGATGAAGGCGAAGCCATGGCCGAGGAAGCCGGCGATGCGGCCCAGGCCACTGTCGACGATGCGCTTTCCGCTGCCCAGGCGGCGCAGGACACCATGGAAGACGCAGCTGAATGATAGTGAAGCGCGGCAAGTGCAGGCCCTTCGCGCCGCTTGGCGCCCTGGCTGCACTTGCCGCACTTTGCGCCTGCGATGACGGCAGCACGGGGAGCGGCCCCGAGCCCGTGAGCGAGGGCGAGGCAGCCGCCCTCGCCGATGCCGAGGAGATGCTCGACGAGCGTCCCGCACCTGACACGGCGGAGGAAGTTCCACTCACCGAAGATGGTAACGAATGAAACTGGATTGCTGCCGCGCGGCGTGGTAATGTCGCGGACATGAGCAGCATTGCCGAACAATCCCACGACGCCAGCGATTTCCGCGACCTGCCGGAAGTCCCCGATGACGTGTTCACGGCGCCGCTCAAGCGTCCCGCCCACGTCGGCGAGGACTGGCTGGAACCGGCCCAGACCCGGTACGATTCCGAAGACGATGCGGTGTGGAACGACCTGTTCGCCCGCCAGATGGAGATCCTGCCCGGCCGCGCCTGCTCGGCCATGCTCGAAGGGCTGGAGAAGCTCGATCTGGGCAAGGGCGGCGTGCCCGACTTCGGCGACCTGTCGGAAGAACTTGGCAAGCTGACCGGCTGGTCCGTCGTGCCCGTGCCCATGCTGATCCCCGATCACGTGTTCTTCTGGCACCTCGCCAACCGCCGCTTCCCCGCCGGCAATTTCATCCGCACGCGCGAGACCTTCGACTACATCCAGGAACCCGACGTGTTCCACGATGTCTTCGGCCACGTACCGCTGCTGACCGACCCGACCTTCGCCGACTACATGCAGGAATATGGCCGCGCCGGGTGGAAGGCCATGCGTTACAACAAGCTGAAGGCGCTGGGTGCGCTCTACTGGTACACCGTGGAATTCGGCCTGATCATGGAGAACGGCGAACCGCGCATCTACGGCGCGGGCATCTCGTCAGGTCCGACCGAGGCGGTCTTCGCGCTGGAGGCCGAGAGCCCCAACCGCATCATGCTCAATGTCGACCGGGTCATGCGCACCGACTATGTGATCGACGACCTGCAACCGACCTATTTCGTGATCGAGAGCTTTGCAGACCTCTACCGGCAGACGGTGGAGCGCGATTTCGACCGGCTCTACCGCAACCTCGGCGCCAGCTTTACCTATGCCAATTCGGCGGTGATCGATGTCGACAACGTGGTGCACCGCGGGACGCAGGAATATTTCCTGCGCGGCGGGCGCGGCAGCAGCGCAAAGCCGGTCTAGGGGGTCTGCCTAAAGGCTTTGCCTAAAGTATTTTCCTAGAGGATCTGCATGTCGCGCAGCATCGAGACTGCGCCGACGCTCAGGATCGATCCACCGAGCGAAATCAGCAGTTCGTTGGGGGTGTAGTGGCCGCCTGACAGGCTCCCGCCCACCAGCATCGGACCAAGCAGCAGTCCGGCGACCACGGCCCCGGTCACGCCGGCGCCAACATTTATCAGCAGGCTGCGCGAATTGACCGCGCGTTGCATGATCGCGGCCAGCCAGCCAGCGGCGGCTCCCACTATGATCATGAACGCGTAACCCATTGTGCGGTCCTTGGTTTCCTTCTTGCTGTCACCCCATCAACGGAAAAGGGCGCGCTAAGGTTCCGGGGAACGCGACGAAACGATGGCGCCTTTCGACGTGTTTTCAGCGCCTTTGGGAGGTCAGAACAGCAACAGCAGCGCCACGCCCATGGCCACCCGGTAGAGCACGAAGACCAGCATCGAGGCGCGCTTCAGGAAGTTCATCAGGAAGGCCATGGTGGCAAAGGCGGCAATGAAGGTGAGCACGCCGGTGATAAGCGCTTCGACCAGCAGGTCGCTGCTTGCTTCCATCAGGTCCGGCACGATCAGCACGCCAGCGCCAGCCACGGCGGGGATCGACAGCAGGAAGGAGAAGCGCGCCGCCTCCACGCGGCCGAAGCCGAGCGTGCGCGCCATGGTCATGGTGACGCCCGAGCGGCTGGTGCCGGGAATCAGTGCCAGCGCCTGGGCCAGGCCCACCAGCAGGCCGTCGCGCCAGGTCAATTCCTCGTAGGAGCGATCCTCGCGCCCGAACTTGTCCGCCAGCCCCAGCAGCACGCCGTAGAAGATCAGGTTGAAGGCGATCAGGTCAGTCAGCCGCAGCGAGGCGAGCAGGTCGTCATCGACGATGGTGAGGCCGAAGAGGCTTTCGGCCACGCCGTTGAGCGCGCCGGACTTGATGGCGAGGCCGAACAATACGGCAGGGATGGTGCCCAGCACGATCCACCAGAACAGCTTCTTCTGCTCCGGTGCATGGCCGATGCCCACCGTAGCAAAGCCGCCGCGCGCGAGGCCCCAGGCATCCTTGAAGAAGTAGACGATGATCGCCAGCAGCGAGCCGATGTGCACCGCGATGTCGAGCATCGGGCCCTGGTCGGGAAAATCCATGATCTTCGGGACAAGGATCAGGTGGCCCGACGAGGAGATCGGCAGGAACTCGGTGATCCCCTGCACCACGGCGAGGATCAGCATCTGGAGGAAGGTCATGGCGAGCGCAGCGTCCCGGAAACTATTGGAAATCCCGCCTCCAATGCGAAGGGGGTGAAGTCAACCCCAAGGCTGACGTCACCCCCTCCAAGGTTCTGCGTGAACCGGTGATTACCAGATGCGGATGCGTTCTTCCGGCGGCAGGTAAAGATCGTCCTCCGGACCCACGTCGAAGGCATCGTACCAGGCATCGAGGTGACGCACGGCATTGTTGAGGCGGAATTCACCCGGCGGGTGGTTGGCCGTCATCACGCGGTTGCGCAGGCTTTCCTCGCGCTCCATCGCGCGCCAGATCTGCGCGAAGCCGAGGAAGAAGCGCTGGTCGCCGGTCAGGCCGTCGATCACCGGGGCTTCCTCGCCGTCGAGCGACAGGCGGTAGGCGCGATAGGCCATCTGCAGGCCGACCACGTCGCCCAGCGTTTCACCCATCGACTGCGCGCCACGCAGGCACACCGGGCCCTCGGGGCTGTCGACCGGGCAGTAGGCCTCGATGAATTCGGCCATGCGCGCCGTGAACTGCTCGAAGCCTTCGCGGTCGGTATCCTGCCACCAGTTGCGCAGGGTGCCGGTGGCATCGAACTGCGAACCCTGGTCGTCGTAGCCGTGGCCGATCTCGTGACCGATCACCGCGCCGATGCCGCCATAGTTGACGGCCGGATCGGCATCCGCGTTGAAGAACGGCGGCTGCAGGATCGCGGCAGGGAAGACGATGCGATTGGTCAGCGGCGAATAGTATGCATTCACCGTCTGCGGCAGCATGCCCCACTCGCTGGGATCGACCTGCGTGCCGAGGCGCGACAGGTTGTCGGCCTGGTTCCAGGCGATGGTGTTGATGCGGTTGGCCAGCGGATCGTCGGCAGTGATTTCAAGGCCGTCGTAGGTCTCGAACTCGTCCGGATAGCCGACCATGGGCACGAAGCCTTCCAGCTTGGTGCGGGCTTCGGCGATGGTTTCCGGCGTCATCCACTCGTTGTTGTCGAGCGCGATGTTCATGGCGCGCTGGAGGTTGCCCACCAGCTCTTCCATGCGGGCCTTGCTCTCCGGCGGGAAGTAGCGCTCGACGTAGAGCGCGCCCAGCTGTTCGCCGAGGGCCCCTTCGACCGAGCTGATGGCGCGCTTCCAGCGCTCCTGCTGCTCTTCCTGGCCATTGATCGTGCGGCCAAAGAAGTCGAAATTGGCTTCGTCCAGCTCGCTCGACAATACCGAGGCGTTCGAGGACAGGAAGCGCACGGCCATATAGGCCTTCAGCGTCGCCAGCGGAGTGTTCGTGACCAGCTCCATCATCGCCGGCAGGCCGCCGCCGATCATGGCCAGCTGGTCCTCGGTCAGGCCGAGGGCTTCGACCTCTTCCGCCGTCGGCGGCAGCTGCGGGGCGAGGAAACGCGTCTGGTCGGAGAAGTGACCAGCTTCCAGCAGCGTGGTGATGGGGAAATCACCGGCCAGCTCTTCCAGATCTTCCGGCGTCAGCACGTTGTAGGTCAGCTGCGGCATGCGCAGCACCTGGCGCGCCCATTCCAGCTCGGCCACGTCATGCTCGAAGGCGTAGACGGCTTCGGCAGCAGCACGCGGATCGGCATAGCCGGCCTGGCCCAGCACGAAGGTGAGGTAGTCCTTGTAGGCCTCGCGGATGGAGAGGTTGCTCTCGCTGTCGACGAGGTAATAGTCGCGGTCGGGCAGGCCCATGCCGTTGAAGCCGATCGAGACGGCATATTCGGTGGGGTTGCGCGCATCGATGCCGACGCCGGCGCTCACCAGCGCGGGATAGCCGGGCTGTTCGAACAGCTGCACCAGCCGGTCGAGGTCGGGCGCGTTGTAGATCTCGGCGAGGTAGGGATAGGCCGGAGCCAGGCCGCTGGCGTCGATGGCATCCATGTCGACATAGGCGTTGTAGGCATCGACGATGCGGCGCGCAGTGGTGCCCGGCGCAGGGTTCGAAGCGACCAGGTCCGCCACCAGCGTTTCGACGTCGACGATCGATTCCTCGCGCAGCAGGTCGAAAGCGCCGAAGCGGTTGCGATCGGCCGGAATCTCGTTGGCGGCAACCCAGCGGCCATTGGTATAGGCGTTGAAGTTGTCGCCCGGATCGACCGCGGGATCGAGCTGGGTCAGGTCGACACCCCAGGTGCCGAAGTCCATGGTCGGCAGGTCTGCGGCTTCGTCCTCGGCCAGGGCAGGGGCGGAAACGGCAAGGCCAATGGCCGACACCGAAGTGGCTAGGATTTTACGGATCATGGTTGCTGTACGTCCCTTTGGTAAGAATGCGGGATGGGATGGAGTTCGCCTGCGAAGGGCTACCCGTTTCTGTCGTTACCAAATCGATTAAGCGTCGAGTCCGCTCGACGCAAGTCATCGCTGGGCAAGCTCAGCTGGTCGCAGGCTCGTCGAATTGCAGCGAAGCGAGGCGCGCGTAGAGCCCGCCATTGGCGGTCAGGCTGGCGTGGTCGCCCAGTTCGACGATACGTCCACCTTCCATCACCACGATCCGGTCCGACGCGCGGACGGTGGCCAGCCGGTGGGCGATCACCAGCGTGGTGCGGTTCTCCATCAGGCGCTCGAGCGCGTCCTGCACCAGCCGTTCGCTTTCGGCGTCCAGCGCAGAGGTGGCCTCGTCCAGCAGCAGGATCGGCGCATCGCGCAGCAGGGCGCGGGCAATGGCCACACGCTGCCGCTGGCCGCCCGACAGGCGCGCACCCCCTTCACCGAGGAAGGTGTCGAGGCTATCGGGCAGGTCGCGCAGGAACGCCTCGGCATTGGCCGCACGGGCGGCGTCCCAGATGGCATCCTCGTCCGCGTCCCAGGCGCCGTAGCGCAGGTTATCGCGG
>JAUIIG010000033.1 GCA_030431875.1 Alphaproteobacteria bacterium | reverse complement strand
GAGCAGGATGTGCTCGCGGGTCTGCGGCATCGGGCCGTCAGCAGCGTTCACCACCAGGATCGCGCCGTCCATCTGGGCGGCACCGGTGATCATGTTCTTCACATAGTCAGCGTGGCCCGGGCAGTCGACGTGTGCGTAGTGACGTGCTTCGGTTTCGTATTCGACGTGTGCGGTCGAAATGGTGATGCCGCGCTCGCGCTCTTCGGGAGCCTTGTCGATGTTTGCGAAATCGACAGCTGCACCGCCATAGGTCTCAGCCATCACCTTGGTGATCGCGGCCGTCAGCGTGGTCTTGCCGTGGTCGACGTGACCGATGGTGCCGATGTTGCAGTGCGGCTTATTGCGCTCGAATTTTTCCTTAGCCATTTTTCAAATAACCTCTGCTTGAAATTGAATCTTTACGGGAGAAGTGGCGGCACCCGCTGAATCAGGCGCCGCCCCTAGACGCTTGCCTGCTCTTACGCAAGCTTCTCCTTGATCTCCTGCGCCACATTCGACGGAACTTCGTCATAGTGGCTGAACTGCATCGTGTACTGGGCGCGGCCCTGGGTGAACGAACGCAGTTCGTTAACGTAGCCGAACATGTTGGCCAGCGGCACGTGGGCCTCGACAACCTGTGCGTTGCCGCGGCTGTCAGTGCCCTGGATCTGGCCACGACGGGAGTTCAAGTCGCCGATAACGTCGCCCATGAACTCTTCCGGCGTCACAACTTCGACCTTCATCACCGGCTCAAGCAGCTTGATGCCGGCCTTCTCGGCCACTTCGCGCATGGCGCCACGACCACAGATTTCGAAGGCGATCGCGCTCGAGTCGACGTCGTGGTAGGCGCCGTCGGTCAGCGTGATCGTGAAGTCGATGATCGGGAAGCCGACCAGGTGGCCGCTTTCGGCCTGCTCGCGCATGCCCTTCTCGATCGCGGGGATATATTCCTTCGGAATGTTACCGCCCTTGACTTCGTCGGTGAAGACGATGCCCTGGCCGCGTTCACCCGGCTCCACGGTCACCTTGGCACGGCCGAATTGGCCCGAACCACCGGACTGCTTCTTGTGGGTGTAATCGACATCGACCTTGCGGCCGAGCGATTCACGGTAGGCCACCTGCGGTGCACCGACGTTGGCTTCCACCTTGAACTCGCGCTTCATGCGATCGACCAGGATGTCGAGGTGCAGTTCGCCCATGCCCTTGATGATCGTCTGGCCACTTTCGTGGTCAGTCGACACGCGGAAGCTCGGATCCTCGGCGGCCAGGCGGTTGAGGGCGATGCCCATCTTTTCCTGGTCGGCCTTGGTCTTCGGTTCCACCGACAGCTCGATCACGGGCTCGGGGAATTCCATCCGCTCGAGGATGATCGGCTTGGCCGGATCGCACAGCGTGTCACCCGTGGTGGTTTCCTTGAGGCCGGCGATGGCGACGATATCGCCAGCGAAGGCCTCATCGATGTCTTCACGGTTGTTCGAGTGCATCAGCAGCATGCGGCCGATCTTCTCGCGCTTGTCCTTGACCGAGTTCAGGTAGCTGCCCTTCGACAGCTTGCCCGAATAGATGCGGGTGAAGGTGAGCGAGCCGACGAACGGGTCGTTCATGATCTTGAACGCCAGCGCAGAGAACGGAGCATCGTCCGACGACGGACGGGTTTCTTCCTCGTCGCTGTCGGGCTTGACGCCCTTGATCGCGGGAACGTCGAGCGGCGAAGGCATGTAGTCGACCACGGCGTCGAGCAGGGGCTGGACGCCCTTGTTCTTGAAGGCCGAACCACAGGTTACCGGCACGAAGTCGCGCGACATGGTGCCCTTGCGGATGAGACGCTTGATGGTTGCAACGTCGGGCTCTTCACCCTCCAGATATGCTTCCATGACATCGTCGTCCTGTTCGACGACGGTCTCGATCAGCTTCTCGCGGTATTCGGCAGCCTTGTCGGCAAGGTCGGCCGGGATATCGACAAACTCGTACTTCGCGCCGAGGTCTTCGGCCTGCCATACGATGCCGCGGTTGTTGACCAGGTCGACAACGCCCTGGAGGTCGCTTTCCGCACCGATCGGCAGGTAAAGCACCAGCGGCGTCGCGCCGAGGCGATCGATGATCGACTGGACGCAGTAGTAGAAGTCGGCACCGGTACGGTCGAGCTTGTTGATAAAGCACATGCGCGGAACGCCGTACTTGTCGGCCTGGCGCCACACGGTTTCGGACTGCGGTTCAACGCCGGCAACGCCGTCGAAGACGGCAACCGCGCCGTCGAGCACGCGCAGCGAGCGTTCGACTTCAATGGTGAAGTCGACGTGGCCGGGGGTGTCGATGATGTTGATGCGGTACTTCGGCATGGCAGCGCGCAGGTCTTCGGGAGCCGAACGCGGATCCATGGCGGGATCTTCGGGGGTCCAGAAGGTGGTCGTCGCAGCCGAGGTAATGGTGATACCGCGTTCCTGCTCCTGCTCCATCCAGTCCATGGTGGCGGCGCCGTCGTGGACTTCGCCGATCTTGTAGGACTTGCCGGTGTAGTAGAGAATACGCTCGGTCGTGGTGGTCTTGCCGGCATCGATGTGGGCCATGATGCCGATATTGCGATAGCGCTCCAGCGGATATTCGCGGGCCATATCTGTTACTCCGTGAGAGAGGTTGTGGGGCCGCCCGATGCGGCCCCGGTGTTACCGGCGTATTACCAGCGGTAATGCGAGAAGGCGCGGTTGGCGTCCGCCATGCGGTGCGTGTCTTCGCGCTTCTTGACGGCATTGCCACGGTTGTTGGCGGCATCCATCAGCTCACCCGAGAGACGGGCGCTCATGGTGGTTTCCGCACGACCGCGAGCAGCGGAGATCAGCCAGCGGATGGCCAGCGCCTGGGCACGCTCGGGGCGAACCTCGACCGGCACCTGGTAGGTGGCACCACCGACACGGCGGCTGCGCACTTCGACCTGCGGCTTCACATTGTTCAGCGCGTCATGGAACAGGGCGACCGGATCGCTCTTCGCCTTGGCTTCGACAGTGTCGAGAGCCGAGTAGACGATACCTTCAGCAACGGCCTTCTTGCCGTCCAGCATCAGGTTGTTCATGAACTTCGACAGCACCTGATCACCGAACTTCGGATCAGGCAGGATTTCCCGCTTCTCGGGACGACGACGACGTGACATTGCACGATTTCCTTCTCTTGGCCCTGCCCCCTATTTCGTCATCCCCGCGAAGGCGGGGATCCAGGGGCGGAGGGCGATAAACTCAAGAAGCCTCGGGACTGGATCCCCGATTAAATCGCTGACGGCGATTTTTCGAGGATGACCATGCCCCCGGCATGGTCACTTCGGACGCTTGGCGCCGTACTTCGAACGGCTCTGCTTGCGGTCCTTCACACCCTGCGTGTCGAGCACGCCGCGGAGCACGTGGTAACGCACACCGGGAAGGTCGCGCACACGGCCGCCGCGGATCAGCACCACGGAGTGTTCCTGCAGGTTGTGGCCTTCGCCCGGGATATAGGCGATGACTTCGCGCTGGTTGGTCAGACGGATCTTGGCCACCTTGCGCAGGGCCGAGTTCGGCTTCTTCGGGGTCGTCGTGTAGACGCGGGTGCAAACGCCGCGCTTCTGCGGGGCGGATTCCATCGCCGCAGACTTGCTCTTCTTGACGATGGGCTGGCGCGGCTTGCGGACCAGCTGGTTAATAGTCGGCATGAGTTCTCACTTCACCAATTGCGATGGCGCCGTGGGCTTGCCGGATGGAATGTATCGGGATCGTGCAAACCGCAGCCTGACCGCAAAAGCGGGCCAAGCGACCGTTCGCGCGAGCCTGAAACGCTCCACCCGGAAACCATTGGCACCGGGTTACTTTGACGGCTGCCCGAGTATTTCGCGAGAAATACGAACCCCGGACTTGATCCGGGGCCGCCTGCCTCACGATCTACCCCAATAGAAAAAGGCTCCCTTGTGCGGAGCCCCGGGACATAACCGGCAATGTTCAGCTCTATCTGGCCAAGGCTGGCGCTACAGGAGCGAGCCTCGGATGCGCGCGCCTTTAGGTGGGTTTCCTACAGGGGTCAAGACCTCGCTGCGTTTAGCCTCCGATTGCACCCACGGCATTGAGCAAGGCTCTATATGTGACGGGTGATCCATACGATCCGGACTGGTCAAGAAACCACGCTTGATGTTCAGATATGGGACTATCATCCTGCGCGACCTTACGTGCCTCTCGTTGTGTGAGGGAATAGACCCCATGCAACTCGGCAAAAAATAGATCACCATCGAGCCACTGCCAATTGTTGAATCCTCCTCCCACACCGACCTGCCAGGGCCGCCCATTCTCAATCTCATTCGTAGCGAAGCTTCTCGCAATCAACTCTAGCAAGTAAATTCCATCCACATCGCCTTCTTTACTAATTGCAAGACAAGTTTGCAGCCGATCAAAAAACTTGAAGATGTTTCGTGGGGAAATCTTGTAAAACTCTAGAATCCAGGTGACTACTTCTATCGGAGGTATCTCGTTCCTTGAATCAGCGGCTGTAACCTTCGGAAATTTGAGGCGTGCAAACCCAGGAATCTTCTCCAACATTTTGCCGGTCAGCTGGCGTAGCGGCGGAAATGGAAGCGAAATGCTCCGGTCAATGAAGCGCTCAAGGTATGAAGAACCTGAAAACTGGCTGCCATAAACACCTGCAATCGCCCGGGACAATTGCGTTGAATTGACACCTAACACGAAGACAACACCCGGAACTGAGAATAAGTGCTTAAGCTCTTCGAGCAATTTTATGGCGTATGACGGCCGGCAACGATCCAATTCGTCGATAATAATAAACACAGGCAACGATTTGCCTTGAGCCTCAATAGCTGAAACCAGCGCGCTGAGACTTCGCTTCATGTCTTCTATGGCTTGCCGCCCGGCTTCAAATCGCTCAATTTCAGCCGAAAGAACTTCGTTTTCCTCTAGGGCTTTGAGCTCGTCTTCAACATCCTTCACCGTATCAGTGACTGCATCGTTAGCTGCTTGCGCGATTTCCTTCCGAAGTGCGGCATCATCGATTTCAAGCACGTCAGCAATTTGATCGACTGCGCCCGAAGTAATCGCCAGTTGGGCTCCTCTTTTGGCGAGTCCCTTGCTTCCTAGCCAGAAGACCTTCCCTGTCTTACGGGCAAAGACACCCCAGCGGGACTTTAGCTTTGGATCAGCTTCGATAAGCGGACGGACGGCCGTCTTAAGAACCGCCGCTAACGCGATCAGTGGTTCATCGATGAGATCATCTGCCCAAGCATCAATATATGCAACCGGATGTTTCTCGCATGCATCGAGCATCAAGCCTTTCAAAAAATACGTTTTTCCTAATCCGTATTCAGCGTCCACCGCGATCACGAGCGAGCGCTCTTCGTCAAGCAAGGCTCCAGCCTTTGAAACACTTTCACAATAAGCGATGAGGTTTTGTGCGGTCTGCCGACGTTCGAATAGGTCTTCGTCCCAATTCTTCATCCCAAATTTCCAAGTCCAATCTGCGCGGCCAAAGGCGCAAGTTTGACTAACGGCAATATCTGCTCAAGTGAAAATTGTGTAATTGCTCACTTCCCTACAACTCCACCCCCATGCTCCCCTCCCGAGCATGCCCAACAGTGTCCCCGCCCGCCGCGACCGCACCACGCCCTTGCCTTCTTGTCTTGATGCGACCGGTGGACGGTGGAAGATCGATGAGACATCTCTAATTGATGGAGAAAAGCTTGCGCACGACGATCTCGATGACGATATCCCATTTTGATGATTGATTGGGGCGCAACAGGTTCGATGATTGGCGGCCTCGCTGCATGGGCGGGCGTTGGAGCAGTAGTTTACGCAGCACACCGGGCAGCAAATACAATCGACGGATTCCGGAAGGAGAAGCTGCTCGAGCGCCGGCTTGAGACGGCTGATGAAATCCTGACTCTAGCCTACAGAATTAAGCGGAACATGGCAGCCGTTCGCAGCCCAATGACCCATGGTTATGAACTCGAAAATGCAGATGAAATCCTGAAAGAGCAGGAATGGTATCGAAGCTTGCCTGAAGAAAGGCAGCGGCGAGCTAGACAGGGACAAGCCACACGAATTCGCCTGAAACAGTACGACTCCGATTGGGATATGATTTTCGATGTTATGCCGAAAGCTCGTGCCTATTTTGGCGAGATTGTTGAGGCACAACTTCAGGCCCTCTGGCAGCAAGTAACTTCGGTTAATGTGTCGGCAGAAATGTATGCAACGGATAACCGTCAAGATCAGGAATTTAGTACGCGAATTGAACAAGATATATGGGACATGGGAATGGGCAAGCCTGAGCGGAACCCAGTAGGCGTTTCGATCGAAGAAGCGATCAGTAACCTCGAACGCGAGTTGCTACCGATATTAAGAGATCCAACCTTGTGAAAGGCTAAAGGATTATCCGTCCTGAGCTTCCTATGAAGCTCGAAAAGTCTTCCCTACAACCCCACACCCATGCTCCCCTCCCGAGCATGCCCAACAATCTCCCTGCCCGCCGAGCACGCGCCACGCCCTCGCCTTCTTGTCTTGATGCGACCGAGGAACGTCCCTCCGAGACGGAACCCGCGTGCCCCTCCAGCCAGTCTCGCAGCGAGGACCCGGCCACGCGAGCCCGGTCGCGGGCCACCAGCTACGTCACCGCCCCGCCCTCGCCGGTCGATGCGGACGATCCGCTGCTCGACTTTGCGCCCGTCCCCCATGTCGCGCCGCGCAGGAACTCGATCACGCCGGACCGGCAGCGCAAGTTCATCGCCCATCTCGCCGCCACCGGCGTCGTCAAGCAGGCCGCGCTCCACATCGGGGCGAGCCTGGAGGCGCTCTACAAGTTGCGGCAGAAGCCCGGTGCCGACGAATTCCGCGCGGCCTGGGACATGGCGGTGGATCGCGGCGTCTCCCGGCTGGAGGACTGCGCCCTCGCCCGCGCCATCGAGGGGGAGGAGCGGCTGGTGGTCTCTGCCGGCAAGGTGCTGGGCACCGAGCGGCGGCATAACGAGGCGCTGGTGATGTTCTTCCTGCGCCAGCGCCGCGCCAATCGCTACGGCGCCGACGTGCGTCCCGGCCACCCGCTCTACGAGAGCATCAAGGCCGAAGTGCTCGCCGAAGCTGCCGCGCAGCGCAAGGCCGACCGCGGCGACGTGCTCGCCCGCCTCAACGCCAAGATCGACAAGATGCGCGAACGGCGGGAGGCGGCAGAGCGGCTGGGACTGGTCAAGGCCAGCGGCGATGGCGCGGGTGGGGAGGAGGAAAGGTAGTGGGGAGAATGTTTGTTTGGCCTCAAGCGCCGGCGTTCGCGTCCGCTCACTTGGCTATCCTCGCCTGAATCCCTCCGCTTCGCTACGGGGCGGCTGCGGGCGCGCGGTCGCGCTTGCGGCCCTGCGGGCGGTGCTCCGCGACACGGTAGCTGACCTGCGCCAAGGCCTTGGTGCAAGTGGGCTATCATGCGCTGGGATCGGGCGCGACTAGCGCACGACCGAGGGCGACCGCCCGACCGCAGGTGCCGCGCAGCGAAGCGGAGCGAATAGCACCGAGGACGCTCCGACGGAGGTCGGAGCGAAAAGCAAACCATTCCCTCTCCATCAGCACACCGTCCACCATCCATTACCCAACCCGCTTGCCGCTATTGCGATTCTCTCTTACAACTGGACAAAATCAATTTGGGTTTGGGAGAACCAATCGATGTTCCGCAAGATCACGCTCGCTGTCGCCGCTTCGTCGCTGGCACTTTCCGCCGTCGCCGTGGCGCAGGAACGTCCTGACGACCTGACCGAGCTGCCGCCCGTCCCCACCGATTACGAGCCGGACCGGCTGCCCTGGGGCGACTACGATTTCACCGGCACCTGGCCGATCGAGCCGATCAACAATGGCCGCATCCTGTTCCAGCGCCCCGCCGCCTATGGCGACCGCTTCTGGGTGACCGACGAGGAATTCCAGCGCCGACTGGACGCCGCGCGCGGCAATGACGGGCGCTTCACCCAGGCCAACGAAAGCGGCATCGGCGCTGGCGGTACGGAAGGTCTGGCCGAATGGTTCGAGAGCACCGACTGGGCCAAGTCCACCGCCATGCTGGTCTCCCCCGCGGACGGGCAGCTGCCCGACCTGACGCCCGAGGCCATGGAGCTGTTCCAGCAGGGCCGTTCGGGCTGGGTGCCGGGGCAGGCCTATGACTGGGTCGACGATTTCGACTCCTGGGACCGCTGCGTATCGCGCGGCTTCCCCGCCTCGATGTACCCGTTCCGCTACAACAACGGCATCCGCGTGTTCCAGTCGCCGGGCTACATCACCATCATGCTGGAAATGCTCGGCACCCGCGTGGTGAAGATCTACGACAGCGAGGAAGAGGCCCGCGCCGCCAAGTGGGACGAGCGGACCGAAGCATGGATGGGCAACTCGCGCGGCTGGTGGGAAGGCCGCACGCTGGTGATCGAGACGACCAACATCGTCTCCGGTGACAGCGCGACAGAGGATGTCTACGCCCGCTCCGCCAGCCCGCTGAACATGGCGACGCAGTTCACCGGTACGCTGGACGTGCCCGCCTTCAACACCGTGCCGATGAGCACCGAGGCGATGACGGTGGAACGCCTGACCATGACCGGCCCGAACACCATCATCCACGAGCTGACCTATTCGGACCCGCAGGTCTACACCCAGCCGTGGACCACCCGCCTCGCCTGGGTGCGTGACGATGACTACCAGTTCTTCGAATACGCCTGTCACGAGGGCAACTACATGCCGCGCGACTACATCAGCGCCAGCCGCGCCCAGCAGGAGCGCATCGCGCAGGGGCTGGAAGAGCCGGTGACCGCCGAAAACGACGACCGCAGCCGCTTTGCCCAGCCGTTCGACCACGATCCGGGCACCGGCCCGCGCCCGGGCTTCGGCCCGCCCCCGCCGCCGCCCGCCGATGACGAGGCGGACCCGGCAGAGGGCTGATGCGCACGGGGTTTCGTCTCGCCGCCGCACTGGCGCTCGCCGTGCCGCTGGCGGCCTGCGACAGCTCCGTGTTCATGTCCAACGAGGACCAGCTCGACGCCGAGATCGCCTCCGATCCCGGCCTCGCGGAGCTCTATGCCGCGCTGGAGGAAGAATTCCCCGAGGACTATGCCGCGCTGCGCCAGACCCTGCTCGATTCGATGCAGACCGACCGCAGCGGGCAGTCTGGCTATTACGGCGCGCAGGACTTCATGCTGCAGTTCATGACGCGCAACATGCACCACTTCGCCGCCGCCCCGCGGGAGGACCTGTTCGAGGTCCGCGCGCATTCGGTCCGGGCCATGGAAATGGTGGCCAGCGAAGGCCAGGGCAAATGCGCCCGCTACACCATGTCCGGCCTCGCTCACGACGACTTCCTGTCCAACCGCACGGAGATGCAGCTGTCACGGCTGACGGTCGCGCAGGTGCGCGCCATGGCCGCCGGGCGTGACAACCCGGTCGAACGCGGCGAAGCCACCGAAGCTGACTGGGATGCCTACGCTGTCGCGCTGCAGGCAAACGGCATGACTGCCGACGAAGTCGATGCCTTCTTCTACGGCGGCGCCCCGCTCCTCAGCCTGTCGGAAGACGCCCAGTGCCGCCTGGGCCGGGCCATCTACGGTGCGCTGGAAGACCTGCCCGACGAAGCCTCCGAACGGCTGTCCGCCGTCATCCTGCTGCCTAGCGCCTGATCGGCAATCCGTCCGCCAAGCACAACGGGGCGAGGATCGCTCCCCGCCCCGCCCCTGTCCTGGCTGCTTGCCGGTATCGCCGATGGGGTAGCGGTAACGGCGCAACCAGTCGTCAGGCAACGATCGTGGGCTGACCGCACCGCAGCCGATCCACCGTCACATCCGCTGCACCAACTTTCACGCCCAGCAATTCGGTCAACTGGCCCAACAGCTCGTCTACCGACGGCGCGACCGACCCGAGCGTGTTGCCGACAAGATCAGTGTATCCGCCCAAGCCCAGGCCGAGCCCGGCGACTTCGACGGTCAGGTCGACATCCTCGACCAGAGAGCTTGCCGCACCCTGCAGCACATCGGTGGTGCCGACGGTCTTGGTCAGCCGGTCTTCGACATCTTCCGGGGTGAAATGCAGCTGCTGCGTCACCTCGCCGCCCAGCGCAATGTCGGAATAGGCATCTACCGCAACCAGCGGCGTATCGATCAGCGTCGCCGGTTCCAGCCACAACGGCACGCTGAAATCATCGAACATGTCGAGATTGACCTTGGCGATCGCGGCCGTTCCCAGCGATGGCGTGACGTCGACGTAGACGCCTTCGCTGCCATCACCTGCGGCGCAGACGATGTCGGCCATGGTCGCCTCGGCAGACGCCAGCTCGGTGTAGACCGGCACTTCCAGCGCTGCCGGCAAGCCTGCCAGCGATCCGGTGGTAGCCGTGACCAGCAACCGCGTTTCCGAGGTACGCAGCGTCACGTCGCCCATGGTATCGACCGTCAGCCAGGGTGAACGCTCCTCCGAGAATCCGCCGGCCAAGCGCCCTTCCACATTGGCCAGCCCGGCCAGGTTGGTGTCCATCGTCACCTCGTAGCTGTCGCCGTGGGCTGCCTGCAGAACGCTGCGCAGCAGCGAATAGGCATCCACCTTCACGCCCGACTGGCCATCGTTGACATCACTGTTTCCCAGCGGGCCGAGATCGATAAGGTCGGACAGCAACACGTAATCACTGCCCACGCGCGAGGCGACGTCGCCCAGCACGGTGGCCAGCACCGGGTCGTCGGTGGCCGCCGCCATGGCCTGCACCACCTGGTACAGCGGCACGTCGGCATCGAAGATCTCGCCGAAAGTCTCGCCCTCCATGCCGATGATGGGCCCCAGTTCCTCGGCCAGGGACAGCACGTCGATCTCGACATTGGCAAGCCGGGCAACATCGTTGTCGGTCAGGTCCAGTGCCGTCCCGGCCAGCGCCGACAACAGGTTGTTGGCGAGGTCGCCCGGCAGGTCCACCACCCGCGTCCCCAGCATGAACCCGGCCATGTCGGTTTTTGCCGCCGTCGCCTGCGCGGTAACCTGCGCCTGGTTTTCATCGAGGACAAAACTGCCGAAGAACAGCGGCACTTCGCGCGTGAGCACTACCCGGGTGGCATTGGGATAGAGCGACGTCGGATCGAACCGCTGGTCCCATGCCAGGTCAACATCGCGGGTATATTCGCCAAGGGTAAGCTCCACGACCGACACGTCTTCGACGCCGCTCTCGGCGATAACCGCCGCGACAATTTCTGCCTCGTTCCCGTCGCGCCCTTCGGCCACGGCCGCCGCTGCGGCTGCATCAGAGATGGACTGCAGTTCGCGTTCGGCGAGGTAGAGCGAGCCAAGGTCCAGCGCCAGGGCACCGACGGCCATCAGCGGCGGCAGCGAAATACCCAGCAGGATCGCAGCGGTACCGTCTTCATCACGAGCAAGTTTGCGGATTGAGAACATGGCTGGCCTCTTGATCAGATTGAGCTGAGCCGGACGCGCGCCTCGCGCGTGATCGGCCCTTGCGGGAGGGGAACAATGGAGGTGGACAGCAGCAGGCTGTCGGAAATGTCGTAGCTGACCGACACCGTGAAGACGTTGCCGACAAGCTCCGTATCGACGGTCACCTTGCTGGCATCGACCGTGCCGGCGGACAGCACCCCGTCGGCCACCACGTCTGCGACGATTGCCTCGCGGTCCTCGGCGTCGATGCCCGCTATCACCGCTCGTGCGGCCTCGTTGGCGGCCTGCTGCACGCTGTGCGCCGCCATGAACCAGACGCCGTAGCTGACCGACCCGAGCAACAGCAGGATGACGATGGGCAGCCCGAAGGCCGCTTCGATCAGGACTGCACCGCGTTCTTCACCGAGCAGGCGACAGGTGAAACGGCGCCAGCGGCAAAGGCTGGCGGGTGCTTGTGGTGCTGGGGACTTTTCCATGCAACCAAGGTTGCCATGCAAGCCTCAAGCGTTTGGCAATGCCCCGAACTGGCCGTTTTGCAGAATTTACATAACGACCAGCGGCCACCCGCTGTCCCGCTTACCCCTGTCGGGTCGCCATGGTAAATTCCGCTGCAAGACATTGGCCGCCAGCGGTCATGCAATTTGCACAATCCGTGCAATCGGCCTTGGCCGGGTTGGTCAGTCGTGTACCCGGGTGAACACGATGATTGCCCCTTCCAGGCCATAGGCACCCCGCAAGGGCACGCAGGAGCAATCGGCAACCAGCAGCCCCTCGCGATTGGGAGCAAAGTTGGCACGGAAACGGCATTCCTTGCCTTCGTTGACAGCCAGGCTGATCGCTTCGGAAGCCTCGGCGCGGTCCTTGCGTTGCAACAGGTCGACGATCTTCACGCCGGCCAGGCGTTCTTCCGAAAGCCCGATCCAGTTGCTGAAGGTTTCGTCGACCCGCTCGATCAAGGCCGTCGGCGACAGGCGGATATAGCCGACATCGGGATGCTGGCTGATGGCGTGGATGGTAGCCTGTTTGACGTCGGCGAGACGGTGGGCAGAGACCTCCTCGGTTATATCGCGGAAGGTGATGGCCACGTTCGCATGCAGGGGAATGGTCTGGAAATGGAGCCACCGATCCGGCTTCAGCACCGATGGCAGGTCGGCAGCCAAGGGTTCGCGTGAGCTGCCGGTCCGGCGTATCTGCGCGATGAACATCGAGCCAGCGATGCCGGGCAGAAGGTCCAGCATTGCCTCGCCGATGAACTGGTCGGGAAATCCGAAATAGGCCTTGGCGAAGGGATTGGCGTAGAGGATGCGCTCCTCCGCATCGACAACCACGACCCCTTCCCGCACATAGTCGGCCAAACCGTAAAGCGAGCTCTGGCTCATTCTACTGGTATCCGAAGCGGCCAGTGCCATGCGCTGGAACTGTTCCACGTTGGTCAGGACATGGGTCACCCGCCCGTGGGTGGAAATGAACACCGGAGAAGTCTGCGCCGTATCGCGCCACTTGGCGAAGCCGCGTACGAAGTCGGCAGCGGACACGCTTTCGTCGGTCGATAGATCGGACGCGTCGTCTCGGTCAGCCATGGCAACCCCCTGTCGGCATGCCTTGCTGCACCCCGCTTAAGTCAAACCGTCGCTTCCCCTCATTGCCGACTTAACAAGGGCAGAGCGTGGCAACAATTAGGTCCATAGCATGTATTGTTTGGGTTCACGCTTCCTTACAGCAATTTAATATTGGCGAAGCAGGCACTTACGCGCGCCTCTTGATAATCCGGAAAGCGCAAAGGGCGGGGATTGCTCCCCGCCCTTCGTTGTTCGCGTGCTAATAGCCGTCCGGTCTATTCGATGCCCCAGCCGTCGGTGACGCGCTGTTCCATGCCTTCGGTGATGGTCAGCGTATAGGCTCCGCCCGAACCGCCGAAGCCCTGGGCGCGGATGCGCAGCATGTCGAGCAGGGCGGAATTGCCGGCAATCGGGCCAAGGTCGATCGGCAGCAGCGAGTTGAGGTCGCCCGCACCATCGTCGTCCGCGTCGATCACGGCAAAGCCCAGCGGGGTGTCGAAGCCGATCTCGACATAGGGGTCGATCGAACCGCCGAAGTCGGCATCCGCGCCGCCAGCCGAGGTCATGCGGATCGTCACTTCACCGTTGCCCCGCGCAAGCGCGGCCCGTGCGGCATCGCTCAGCTGGTAATCGATGTGCGTCAGGCCAAGGCCGTCTTCACCGCCGCTCCAGCTCGACACCAGTTCGCCGCTGGCCTCGTCATCGAGGCCGATCACCTGCAGCGGCAGCTGCGCCGAAGCGACGCGCTGCGAACGCACCCGCAGGCGGTAGTCGCCGGTGGTGCCGCCATAGCTGGTGGCGACCACGGTATAGGTGCCGCTTTCCTCGAAGGTGTGGCGCAGCAGCGAGTTGAGGCTGTCGCCGCCGTCGTCGTTGAAGGCCACGGTCTCGCCATCGGCGTCGCGCAGTTCGAGGTAGGGATCGAGATCGTCGCTTTCCGCGATCATGGCGATTTCGACCGTCTGGCCGGCTTCGCCCGCGAAGGTGTAGAGGTTCTCCGCACCGCAGATGGAGCCGTTTTCGCTGGCGCCATAGGTGATCGCGGTGCCGCCCCCGGCGGTACAATTGCTGATCGCCAGGCGCAGGTCGAAGGAACCGCCATAGTCCTCGCCATCTTCCGCCCAGTCGGCGCCGAAGCTGTCGACTTCGATCACGATGCGGCGCGAAGCATCGCTGATGGTGACGCGCGAGTTCAGCCCTTCACCGCCATCGTCGTCCTCGGCAATGGTCTCGCCGCTCTCGGCGTCGCGCACGCGGACGATGGGATCGAGCTCGCCCTGGGCCAGCACGTCGATCTGCAGCGAGCCCTCGGCTGGCGTGGTGACGTAGAATACGGCGGGTTCGCCCGCGACCCGGCCCTGGAACACGCGCACGTCGCTGGCTTCGTTATCGAGATCGCGCACCTGCGCCAGCGCGGGTGTGGCAAGCACTGCGGCAGCGCCTGCCAGCAGCATTGCGGATTTTCGGGCGGAATTGCGGAACGTCTTGAACATCTGTCGATACCCCCTGTTGGATCGTAACTTGTGTAACTGCCCTGTGGCAGCACATCTGGCTTAACGCGTCAAAGCTTAATCGCGCCTAGTGCGGCCATTCATCTGCCAGCAGCCCCCACATCCACGTGTCGGCCCAGCCGATGTGGGTCTTCATGGTATGCCGAAGGTGTCCTTCGCGGGTGAATCCCAGGCGCTCAAGCAAGGCGTTGGAGCGGCGATTGCGCGGGTCGACGTCGGCAAAAATACGGTGAAAGTGCTCCACCCGGAACAGGTGGGTGATCAGCGCGGTCAGGCATTCGCGGGCAATGCCCTGCCCTTCGTTGCCGGGGACGAGGATATAGCCGATCTCTGCCACCTGCTCGACATTGCTGCTGGCGACCATGCGGAACACCGGAGCACCGCCTGAATGCGGTTCGCAGATCCAGGTCCGCCCGCCCCATTCGCCCTTGCTGTCGAACAGGTAGTCACGAAACTCACCGCGATCGTCAAACGGCCCGCGCGACCAGTAGCGCATCTGCTCTTCGCTAGAGAACGCCGGCCAGAAGGCACCTTCGTCACCCTGTCGCAGCGGGCGGCACAGGAAGCGCGGCGAGGTCAGCGTGGGCGTGTCAGGCATCGCCGGTGAGATGCGCCACCAGCGCCTTCACCTTCTTCTGCCGCCACTGCGGGCGCGGGGCGACCAGCCAGTAGTTGCGGCGGCAATCCTCGGGTTCGCCGATGACTTCCAGCCGACCGTCGGCAAGTGCTTCGGATACCAGCGGCAGCGGCAGCCATGCGCGCCCCAGCCCGGCAATGGCCGAGGACAGTACCTGTCCGGCGTTGCCCACCTGCAGCGCCACGCGGGCGCCCTCGGGCGGTTCGTAGGTGGGCCAGGAAATCCAGCTGTCGGGAGCGCCTGGCGCGGCCACGCAAACCTTGCACCCGCCGACCAGCTTCTCGCCCTCCAGTTCGCCAGGTCCCTCGACCAGCCGGATGGCAAGATCGAGGTTGGCCTCGGTGAAATCGGCGTTTTCGTCAGCGGTCAGCTGCACGGTAACGTCGGGATTGTCGCGGCGGAAAGCCGCCAGTCGCGGGGCCAGCCACTGGGCATAGAATTCGCGCGGACAGGCAATGGCGTAGTTGGACGAGCTTTGCCCGGCCTGCATGGCCTGCACGCTTTCCTCGAACTTGAGGAAGCCGTCGCGCAGCGAATCGAGGCCCGCTTCGGCCTCTCCCGTCAACTCCAGCCCCTTCGACGTGCGGCGGAACAGCACCACGCCCAGCACGTCTTCCAGCGCGCGGATCTGCTGCCCTACGGCGGCAGGCGTCACCGCCAGTTCGTCCGCCGCGCGGGTGAACGAGAGGTGCCGCGCGGCGGCATCGAATACGCGCAAGGCGTTCAGGGGCAGGTGCGTGCGTTTCATGGTGCTTGGCTGGTGCACTTAGGCAGGCATGCGGCTGGCGGCAAGATTCTTGCACTTATCCCGAGGGGCAGCTTGACCGCGCTCCCGCCTGCGGACAGTTTCACCTGTAACAGGGAACCCTTGGAGTCTTCGATGATCCGCATGTTCGCCGGCCTTGTGGCCGCAGTCCTCGCTTTCGCCGTTCCGGCGCAAGCGCAAAGCTTCCTCGACGGCCGGTTCGACCCGGCGATCCCGACGCTGGAAGAGGCCGTAGGACACCGCTCCGGCGAACAGATCAGCCGCCCCGAACAGGTGATCGCCTACATGCAGGCGCTGGCCGCAGCCGCGCCGGAACGCATGCGCCTGGTCGAATATGCGGAAAGCTGGGAAGGCCGCCCGCTGGTCTATGCCGTGATCACGAATGAAGCGAACATGGCGCGGATCGAGGCGGTGCAGGCGGACATGCAGCGCATTGCCGCTGGCGGTGCACCCGCGCCGGACTCGCTGCCCGTTACGTGGCTATCCTATGGCGTCCACGGAGACGAGATCAGCAGCTCCGACGCCGCGCTGGCGCTGGCCTACCACCTGCTCGCCGCGCAGGGAGACGATCTGGTCGACACCATCCTTTCCAACAGCGTGGTCATCATCGACCCGATGCAGAACCCCGACGGGCGCGCGCGCTTCACCAATTCCTACTACGCCCAGTTGGGGATCGCACCTTCGGGCGATCGCTACACGGCCGGGCATGACCAGCCGTGGCCGGGCGGGCGCTACAACCACTACCTGTTCGACATGAACCGCGACTGGTTCGCGCTGACCCAGCCGGAAACGCAGGGCAAGGTCGCCGCCGTGCGCGACTGGCAGCCGGTAGTGCTGGTGGACGCCCACGAGATGGGCGGGGATTCGACCTATTTCTTCCCGCCGAGCGCGGACCCGTTCAACCCCTACATCACCGCCGACCAGCGGGCGAAGCAGCACGTGCTGGGCCGCAATATCGGCGCCTGGCTGGACCGGATGGGCCAGCCCTATTTCACCCGCGAGGTCTTCGACGCCTTCTACCCCGGCTACGGCGACACCTGGCCAACGCTGAACGGTGCGATTGCCATGACCTTCGAGCAATCGTCCGCGCGCGGCCTCGTCTGGGATCGCAGCAACGGCGAGACGCTGACCTACGCCGATACCGTGCGCAATCACTTCGTCTCGACGCTGGCGACGGCAGAAACCGTGGCGCGCAATGCGGACATGTTCCTCAATGACTATGCCACCTACCGCCGCACCGCCGCGCAGGGCGACGCCGGCAGCGGCTGGTTCGTGATCGACCTGGCAGACCGCCGGTGGAACGCCGAACAGCTCGCCCGCCGCCTGGCCCACCAGGGCGTGAGCGTAGGCCGCGTCGATGGCCCGGTCAGTGCCTGCGGACGGTCCTATCCGCGCGGCTACCTTTCGATCTCGATGCGCCAGCCCACTGCGCGGCTGATTCGCAGCCTGCTGGACCGCGACGTGGAATTGCCCGCCGACTTCATCGACGCGCAGGAAGAACGCCGCGCCAGTGACCTGCCGCACGAAATCTATGACACCACCGCCTGGTCGGTCGGCCTGATGAGCGGGCTGGAGGTCACCGAATGCGCCAATGCCGAGCAAGGCACGCTGGTCTCGGCGGACGACGCCATGCCCTCGCTTACCGCAGCCGCCGGGGCTTTCGGCGTGGCCGTGCCGTGGACCGATAGCGGACAGGTGCAACTGGTGGCCGAGGCGCTGAAGCGCGGACTGGTTGGCCGTGCGACCGACACCGCCTTCACCGTGAATGGCCGCAGCTTCCCGCGCGGCACGGTGGTCTTCTCCCACGGCGACAACCCGGACATGGGCGATGCCCTCGCCACCCTCGCCGCTGCCATCGGAGCCGAAACCGCACCGCTCGACAGCGGCTGGGTCGAGGACGGTCCGAACCTCGGCAGCGACAGCTTCGTGCGCCTCGCCGCGCCGCGGATCGCCATGGTCTGGGAAGATGGCATCTCGCCGCTGTCCGCCGGTGCCACGCGCTACGTGATCGAGCAGCGCTTTGGCCTGCCCGTCGCGCCGATCCGCAGCGGCACCGTGGCCCGCGCTCAGCTGGATGACTGGGACGTGGTGATCGTGCCCGATGTCTACACCCTGCCCTCCTCTGCCCGCTCTGCCCTGACGACCTATGTCCGGGACGGCGGCGTGCTGGTGGCCTATGGCGACGCGCTGGCGAGCTTTGCCAGCGGCGACAACGCGCTGTTCTCCACCAGCCGGGAGACGGTGCTGGGCGGCGATCCGGACGAGGACGAAGCGGAAGACACCGTAGCCGGAACGGCGATCGAGGACGAGGCGGAGTACCGCGAAGCCATCGTCGATCCCTCGCGCCGCCCCGACACCCTGCCGGGCGCGCTGCTGAATACGGTGGTCGATGGCGAAAGCTTCCTCGCTGCCGGATACGACGGCAACGCGCCGGTCGTCTTCGCCGACGGATCGCTGATCCTCACCCCGCTCAGCCTGTCGAACGGCACCAACGTTGTGCGCTATGCCGGACCGGAAGAGCTGGTGGCATCGGGCTACGTCTGGGACGAGAACCGCCGCCAGATGGCCTACAAGCCCTACATGATCGCCGAACAGACAGGCCGCGGCCTCGCCATCGGCTTCGTGCATGACCCGACCGTTCGTGGATACCTCGACGGCTTGGACTTGTTGCTGGCCAACGCGGTGATCGTGGCGCCTGCGCGGGTTAGGTAATTACCCTTCCTGCTCCGCGGGAGCAGCGAGGGTAAAATGCGGAATGGCCACCTCGAACAGCGTGCCGTCGGCATGGGCGAAGGTGTAGTGGCCTTCCATCGCGCCCATGTTGGTCGTCAGTTCGCAGCCGGAGACGTAGTCGTGCGTCTGCCCGGGTTCGAGCACCGGCGTTTCGCCCACCACGCCCTCGCCATCAACGAGGTTCACCATCCCGTTCGAATCGCTGATGCGCCAGTGGCGCGTCTTCAGCTGCACGCGCTCGTCGCGGCCGTTCTCGATGCGGATATGGTAGACCCAGAACCAGCGGCCCGCGCCCACGCGCGACTGCTCTGGCATGAAGTTCACCGACACGCGCACGGTAACCCCGGCAGTGATCGCGACATGCTGGAACAGTGAAGAGATGGTGGCCTGAGTCATTACCCGTGCAGCGTAACGGGATTCCCGCCCGTCACAAGGGGACTCTCGCATCAGTCCGCCGGATTGTGGCGCTCCAGGAATTCAACAAGCGCGTCGTACCAGGCCTGTTCGTCATCCACGCCGGCGAAGTTGTGCCCGGACTCCTCCAGCACCAGTGTCTCCAGCTCGACATCGGCGTTCTCTGCCCGGCTCACCATCAAGGTGAACTGGTTGAAGGGGACGGTGTTGTCCTCCTCCCCGTGGGCCAGCAGCACCGGGCGCGTCAGCCGCGCGACCTGCACGGCAGGCGACACGTCGTCGAGGTCGAAGTTGGTCTGGTCGCCATCCACCCGGTTGGCCCAGCGATTGCGATTGCGCCCCCACAGGAAGTTGCGATCGTGCCCCAGCTGCCGTTCGAAATGCATGACCCCCGCCCAGCTGGCGGCGCAGCGATAGATCTCCGGGTTGCGAATCGCGCCCCAGACGGCAGCGAAACCACCGTAGGAACCGCCGACAATGCATACCCGTTCGGGGTCGGCGATACCCTCGCTCACCAGGTAGGCAACGGCATCGTCGAGGTCGTCCTGCATGGCGCGGCCAATCTGGCCGTAACCCAGGTCTTCAAAGTCCTCGCCATAGCCGCCCGACCCGCGATAGTTCGGCTGGATCACTGCGTAGCCACGGTTGGCGAGCAACTGCACCGTATCGTCGTAATTGTCGCTGTCGCGAACGCCGTAAGGGCCGCCGTGCGGGTGCACGATCAGCGGCAGGCCCTCCGGCTCGCGCCCCTGTGGCAGGGTGAGGTAGGCATGGATCGAGGTGCCGTCGCGGGCATCGTATCGGATCGCCTCGGGCTCGCTGAGCCAGTCAGACTGCACTTGCGGGCGCAGTTCGGCCATCAGGTCCAGCCGCCGTTCGCCCGGCGTGAACACGTAAAGCGCACCCGGATCGGCGGGCCCCGACTGCAGTACGAGCATGCGCGAGCGATCGCGCGACCAGTCCCGCAAGGAGACCCAGCTGCCCGGCAAGGCCCGCCGCAGCGCTTCGACGGTCGTTCGCAGATCTTCGTCCAGCCATTCGCGGCGGAAATCGTCGCCTGCCAGGCCCAGCGAGATCGGGTTCATCTCCGCATCGAAAGTGACCGAGGTGATGTCCGCTTCTTCCGACTGGTGGACAATCCGTCCCACTTCGCCGGTGTTGAAGTCGAATTCCATCAGCGCGCGGCGCTGGGCTCCCGGCGGGACCGCCAGCGAATAGGCCATGTCGGAGCCCGCGCGCAGGCCATAGAAATCCCACAGGTCCACCTCGTCGTTGTTGTCGAAGCGGGTGCGGGCGATCTCGCGCCAGTCGTCATCGGCGCTGGAGCGATAACGTACCGCCACCCGGCTGGCAGTGGCAACGCGCAGGCCGATCCGGACGACGCCGGTATTGTCGGCAATCCATTGGAAGACACCGTCCTGCTTGTTCAGCACCTTTTCGCCCTCGGGCTCTCCCTCGCCATCAAGGTCGAACCGCCAGACGTCAGGCCAGTCGCGATAGGATTCGGCAATGCTGACGAGCACGTATCGCCCATCCGGATCGATATGGACGATGTCGTTCCCGTCCAGTTCCATGCGTCGCAATTGCAGGATGTTGACCTGCTGGCGCGGCAGGTTGAAGGCATAGAGCCGGGTAAAGCGGTAATCGTCGCGCCAGGTCCCGGTCATGGAGAACAGGATCGTGTCGTTCCCCGCCCAGCGGAACCAGCCGAAATCCAGCTCGTCGCCAATGTTGAAACCGTTGACCATCTCGCGCGAGTCGGCGTCGTGCACGACGATGTAGGTGCTGCCGTTTACCCGGGTGGAATAGGCGAACATGCTGCCGTCGGGCGAAAGCTCCGCCCCGCGCAAGGCAGCCTGCGAGGCAAATGCGCTGGTAGGGATTTCCGGCGGGATTACCGAAGCGGCCTCCACTTCCTGCGCCAAGGCCGGCGTGGCCGCAAAGCCAGCTGCGAATACCAGGCCCGCAGCGGCAAGCCTTACCCAAGAAGAAGCCATCAGTCCCTCCGTCATCCCCTAAGGGATAACGAAAGCAGTGCGTTAGGCAAGGATGCTGAGGGAATTAGACCCCCACGCGGCCCAGCGCCTGGTCCAGGTCCTCGATCAGATCGAGCGGATCTTCCAGCCCCACGTTGAGGCGCAACATGCCGTCCTCGATGCCTGCGGCAGCACGGCCTTCGGCGCCCATGTTGTAGTGCGTGGTGCTGGCCGGGTGGCACATCAGCGACTTCGCATCGCCGATGTTGTTGGAGATATCGATCAGCTCCAGCGCATTGCACAGCGCCATGGCCTGCTCCTGACCCTTCGGCGCGAACAAGCTGAAGATCGGCCCGGCGGCGACCATCTGTCGCTTGCACAGGTCGTGCTGCGGGTGGCTGGGAAGGCCGGGATGCAGCACGCGCAGGCCGCGCTCTTCGAGGAAGCTGGCGACCTGCAGCGCGTTATCGCTCTGCGCCCTGGCGCGCAGCGACAGCGTTTCCAGCCCCTTGAGCACCACCCAGGCATTGAACGGGGCGCAGATCGGGCCAGTGTTGCGCTGGAACGGCGAGAGTTTCTCCTCGATCCACTGCTTCGACGCGCAAACGGCGCCCGCCATGACGCGGCCCTGTCCGTCCATCAGCTTGGTGGCCGAATAGGCGACCACGTCCGCACCGAAATCCATCGGCCGCTGCAGCACCGGCGTGGCAAAGGCATTGTCGACCACAGTGGTGATCCCCTTCGACCGCGCGAGGCCGCAGACGAATTCGAGGTCGACCAGGTCCATGGTCGGGTTGGCCGGGGTCTCGAAGAAGAAGGCCTTGGTGTTGGGCTGCACGGCGGCTTCCCAGGCCGCATTGTCCGTGCCGTCCACCACCGTATGGGTGATGCCGAACCGGTTCAGGACATTGTCGAGGATCCAGCGGCACGAGCCGAAGGCCGCACGACCCGCGACCACGTGATCGCCCGCCGACAGCATGCACAGCAGCGAGGAAGTCATGGCAGCCATCCCGCTTGCCTGCACGAGGCAGGCCTCGGCACCCTCCATCGCGGCGATGCGCTGTTGCAGCATCTCCACCGTGGGGTTCTTGAAGCGCGAGTACTGCATGCCCTCGGCCTCGCCGGCGAAGCGCGCGGCGACTTCTTCGGCGCTGTCGTAGGTAAAGCCCGAGGTGAGGAACAGCGCTTCGCTGGTCTCGCCGAACTGGCTGCGGACGGTGCCCGCGCGCACGGCCTGCGTCGCAGGACGCCATTTCGCGGTGACGGAAGGATCGGAGCCGGTAGTTTTCTTCATTTCGCCGCCCGTGTAGGAGCCACTTGCCGATTTGCCAATTGCCCTTGGTCCCCTGCCCCCTTATCGCCACACGGGCATGAGCGTTCCGCCAGACCATTCCCGCGACCCTTTCCTGTGGAATTGCGCCATCGCCCTGGCCTTCCTCGTGCTGTGCCTGGTGCGCATCGGCGTGCCCAGCGAACCCTACTTCGACGAGGTGCATTACCTGCCCGCCGCGCGCGCGGTGATCGAGCTCGACTGGGCGACCAACCTCGAACATCCGCCGCTCGCCAAGCAGCTGATCGCACTGGGGATTGCGGTGTTTGGCGATACCGCGTTCGGCTGGCGGATCATGTCGGTGCTGTTCGGCACCCTGGCGCTGTTCGCCACCATGCGCGGCATGTGGTTCGCCAGCCAGACCCGCGCCGCCAGCCTGCTGACGGGCCTGTTCGTGGCGACCAATTTCCTGCTCTTCGTCCATGCCCGCATCGCCATGCTCGACGTGTTCATGGTCGGCTTCATGATGCTGGCGCTATGGATGTGCGCGGGCGCCGTCCGCGAGAACGAGACCGCCCGCTGGCGGCTGGCCGTGGCGGGTGTGGCGCTGGGTGCAGCCATGGCCTGCAAGTGGAACGCGATCCCCCTCGCCGTGCTGCCGGGGCTGACCTTCCTCGCCGCCCGCCTCTATGCCGGACGCCGTCGCCCGGTGCGCTCTGTGCGCGGCTGGCCGGTGGGCGGCATGAGCCTGTGGGAAGCGGCAATCTGGCTCGGCGTCGTGCCGCTGCTGGTCTACGCCGCCACCTTCTGGCCGTTCCTCTACTGGCAGGTCCATTCGGGCACGCCGGAGGGTCTGGTCGACCTGCACCGCACCATGCTCTCGCTGCAGACTCAGGTGCCCGAGCCGCATCCCTACCAGAGCCAGTGGTGGGACTGGGTGCTGAACCGCCGCGCGATCTGGTATCTTTACGAGAATATCGACGGAGCGCAGCGCGGGGTCATGCTGATCGGCAACCCGGTGACCATGTGGTTCGGCCTGCTCGCGCTCGGCTGGTGCGCATGGACCGGCTGGAAACAGCAGCGTCGCGACTGCTTGGCGCTGGTGGTGCTCTATGTCGCCAGCCTCGCGCTATGGGTGGTCGCACCCAAGGCGGTGCAGTTCTACTTCCACTACTTCCTCGCCGGCATGGTGCTGAGCGCAGCGCTGGCCCTGGCCGTCGAGCGCCTTTGGCAACGCGGCGAGCGACTGGTGCCGCTGGCGCTGACACTGGGCGCGCTGGGCTTCTTCGCCTTCTGGTACCCGATCCTGACCGCCGCCCCGCTGGGCGATGCGCAGGATTTCCTGATGTGGGCATGGACCGGGGGTTGGCGGTGAGGTCCCGGGCTTTTCGCTTCTAGCGGCGCGGGCCGGGCAGCAGCGCCGGGTCTTTCGGCCCGGCGACGCCCCATGCCAGCAGCCCGACGACAGGAAAGACGACAATCCCCAGTGCCCACAACACCTTGGCGACGTCGCTGCGGCTGACCCGCCAGACATTGAGCACGGCCCAGATGTCGAGCACGATGATCGTGGTCCAGAAAAGGAAACTGAGCATTTGCGCCTCCGTGGTGTGTCTGCCTTACTGTATTGGTGATATAATACACAATGACGGCGAAGTGGCGAGTCTTTCGATGGGCGGCTGACCTCGTCCGGTAAACGGCACCATGCTTCCAGTTCCGGGCACGGCGCGATTACTGGCACCGCGGCGACATTACATAACAAAACGGCCGACCCCTTTCGGGACCGGCCGCCGTTGTTTGATTGTGTCGTTATCGTCGTTATCGCTTAAGCGATGGCGCGACCCGAGCCACGCGGGCCGGCAACGAGCCACACGATGAAGCCGATGACCGGCAGCACGATGATGCCCAGGGTCCAAAGTGCCTTGGCAGGCAGCGACGAGCCGCTCACGAGCACGTTGTAGATCGCGTAGATGTCCAGCAGCAGGACGAGAAGTCCAAGAATTTCCATGATTTGCTCCTAACCTTGGGACGCCGGGGGGCTGCGTCCTTCTTGAACCTAGGAACGGGTGGAAATCGAATATGGTTCCGAATTTCTTGATCCGCCGGGGCGGACAGGCACTGACTAGGGAGGCCTAGCGGCGGAAGCGGCCCCAGACGAATTTGCTCGACAAGGCGTAGTTCCAGACCGAGGCAATCGCCACGCCGACCAAGGCTGCGCCCCACCAGACGAGGCCCTTCTGTTCGAGCAGGGTAGCCACGGCGACATTGGCAAAGGCACCCGCCGCACAGGCGCCGCAGAACTTCAGCCAGCCCCAGAACATGTCCTGCGCGCCCGACAGCTTCTTGTCGCGGTAGGTCAGCAGGTTGTTGAGCCAGAAGTTGAAGGTCATGGCGACCATGGTTGCCGTCGCCTGGGCAAGGCCGAAACCGACCTCGTCGGGCCAGTAGATCGCGGCAAGCACGGCCATGTGGACGAAGACGCCCAGCCCGCCGACCACGCCGAACAGGGCAAAGCGCACCGGGACCCAGCGGCCAAGGTAACGTTCGATCAGGCCGGCAGCGAAATCCAGCACCACACCGTGGTCCAGCTTGCTTTCGCCGGTCAGGCGTTCGGCGAATTTCAAGGGGAATTCCTTCACTTTGAGGCGCGGCTCGGCAGTCGCGAGGATATCCAGCATGATCTTGAAACCGATGCCGGAGAGGTCTTCCGCCTGGCTGCGCAACTGGTCTGTGCGCAGGAGGAAGAACCCGCTCATGGCGTCGGTCAGTTCGGTGCCGGTCAGCTTGCGGGCAAGGGCATTGGCCAGGCGGCTGCCGTTCTCGCGGCCCTTGCTGGTCAGCCCGTCGGCATTGCCGCCCACGGCAAAGCGGCTGGCATAGGCGAGGTCGTATTCGCCCGACTTCACGGCTTCGAGCATGTCCTTCAGCAGCGCGGGATCGTGCTGGTGATCGGCGTCCATCACCGCCACGAAAGGCGCGGCGGTGGCGCACATGCCCTCGATCGCGGCGCTGGCAAGGCCGCGGCGGCCGATGCGCTGGATCACGCGGATGCGCGGGTCGGTCTGCCCGATGCGGCGAGCTTCCTCGGCCGTGCCGTCGTGCGAATTGTCATCGACGAAGACGGCTTCCCAGCCCGAGGGGCCAAGCGCTTTTTCCAGCCGTTCGACCATCGGCGCGATGTTGCCGCGCTCGTTGAGCGTGGGCAGCACTACCGCCAGTTCAAGCGGCTTGGTCGCAGCTTTCGCTTGGGTCTGAAGGTCGTCGAGGCTCATGTCCATGCAGGCGGGTTACGGCGAAATATTAACCATAAGGTTACCGCCGCAAGACTTACAGCCTTGCCAGCACTGCATCGCCCACTTCGCTGGTGCCTGCCGAACCGCCCAAGTCGGCGCCCAGAACGCCGTCTTCCAGCGTCTTGCCGACAGCGGCTTCGATCCGCGCGGCCTCGGCTTCCAGCCCCAGCGAGTGGCGCAGCAGCATGGCGAGCGAGAGGATCATGGCCATCGGATTCGCCTTGCCCTGCCCGGCGATGTCGGGGGCGGAACCGTGGATCGGTTCGTACATGCCGAAAGTGCCGAAATCGGTCTGCCGCTCGCCCAGCGCGGCGCTGGCGAGCAGGCCGATGGAGCCGACACACATGCTGGCCTGGTCCGACAGGATGTCGCCGAACAGGTTGCCGGTAACGACCACGTCGAACTGGCCGGGATTGCGCACCAGCTGCATGGCAGCATTGTCGACATACATGTGGCTGAGCTCGACATCGGGATATTCCGCGTGCGTTTCGATCACCACGTCGCGCCACAGCTGGCTGGTTTCGAGGACATTGGCCTTGTCGACCGAGCACAGCTTGCCCTTTCGGCCCTGCGCCGCGCGGAAGGCGACATGGGCGATGCGGCGCACTTCGTCTTCGGCGTAGGACATGAAATCATAGCCCTGCCGCCGCCCGTCATCGAGCACGCGCATGGCCTTTTCGCCGAAGTATACGTCGCCGTTGAGCTCACGCACGATCAGCAGGTCGATCTGGCTGGCGACTTCGGGACGCAGGGCAGACATGTCCTCCAGACCCGGGAACATGGTGGCGGGCCGCAGGTTGGCGAACAGGCCCAACTGGCTGCGCAGGCCGAGGATGGCCTGTTCCGGGCGCAAGTGGCGTTCGAGGTTGTCGCAGGCGGGATCGCCCACGGCACCGAACAGCACGGCATCGGCGGCCTTGGCCATGTCCAGCGTTTCGGGCGGCAAGGGGTGGCCGTACCTGCGATAGGCCGCACCGCCGACATCGCCTTCGAACAGCACCAGTCCGCGCAGGTCGATAGCGTCGAGCACGCGGCGCGCCTCGCCCATGATTTCGGGTCCGATCCCGTCGCCGGGGAAGAGTGCGATTTTCATCAGGTCATCCGTCCAAGCAGTTCGCGCAAGCGTTGCCGCGCGGCCATAACGCCTCCGGCGCGGTCGGCAAGCAGGTAGTGGTCCAGCGCGGGGCCGATGGCGTCCATCGCCTCCAGCACCTGCGCCATGTCGCCTTCGGGCCGCTGGTCCGCGCCGCCATAGCCCAGTTCGCGTAGCAGCAGAATCTCGTAGCCGACCAGCGCCCCGGCCCAGCCGCGTGCGGATGGCGCATGGCAGATCGCAGACAGCGCCGCGCCCAGCGCATCGTAGAGCGGCGGATAGGGCTCGCGTTCGGGCAAGGCGGCAGCGGTGAGTGCGGTGAGCCAGCCGATGGCGGCGGCAGGTAGCGGCTCGGCCAGCCACGGCCCGCGGCTTTCGGTGAGTTCCACCTTGGCGAAGGGCAGCTGGCTGTCGGACTTGGCCGACAGCTGCACCTCCACCGCGTTGCCGGGGATCATCACCGGTCGCAGGTTCCGCCCGCGCCCGCCCGCGACATAGCCCGCGACCAGTCCGTATTCCTCGGTCAGGAAGCGTGCCACGACCGCCGTCTCGCCATGCTGGCGGGCGGCAACGAGGATGGCGGGGGCGCGGACTTGCATGACCACGGCTGTGCAAGCTGGCGACTTTGCAAGCAATGGGTTATCTTGCCTGCGACCACATTCGGGGGAGAGGCATATGCACAAGCGATGGGCACTTGCAGCGGGACTGGCACTGGCCGCCACATCGGGTGCACAGGCGCAGGACGCCGCGCCGGTAGACCGCGAGGTGGAACTGCTCTCCGAAATGTGGGCGATGGCCGGAATCTGCTCGCAATATGGCCGCTATGCAGTGCGTTCGGATGCGCTGGCAGAACACCTGAACCGGTCAATTGCTGCCGTCGATCCGGAACGGCAGAGCGCGATCATCAACCGCAAGGAAGACAAGCTGGAAGAGATCACGTCGACGCTGAACGGGTTGCTGGCAATGCCGCCGGGCGGTCGCCGCGACCGGGCGATCGAGGAAAACCAGATGGCACTGATGACGCGCTGCCAGCGGCTCACCAACAACGAACTGGCCAGCGAGTACTTCGACGACCGGATCTAGCTGGCGGACCTGGCCGGAAGTTTAGCCCTGCTTGGCTTCGAGCGCGGCGATCCGCGCTTCGAGGTCGTCGACCTTCTCACGCGCCTTGGCCGCCATGTCCTTCACCGCGTCGAATTCCTCGCGGCTGACAAAGTCGAGCCCGCCAAGGGCTTCGCGCATGCGTTCGCGCGCACCATCACGCGCCTCGCGCGTCATGCCGGCGAGCGTACCCGCAGCCGAGTTGGCGACCTTGACGAAGTCGGAGATGATCTTGTTTTCGCTTTGCATGGGTAAGTATCTGGAGCCTCGCGCTCGGTTTCTCAAGGGGAATTGACGCCGCGCCGTCTTCACAACTCTATGCGTTGCTGCGCACCGCTTTCCTCGATCTCGCTGGCATCGGGGTTCGCTTGCAGGAACTGGTAGTTGAGCAGCGTCGCGAACAACACCCAGGCGAGGTAGGGCAGCAGCAGGACGCCTGCCCATTTGCGCACCTTGAAGGCCAGCACCACGGTGACCAGCAGGACCACGTCCAGCGCGATGATGATGATCTGCGCCAGCATGATGTCGTGCATGGCGAAGAAAGCAGGCGACCAGGCGAGGTTGAGCACCAGCTGGACAATGAAGAACAGGATCGCCCAGCCGCGCAGGCGCGATCCCCATGCCGCGCAGATCATGGCGAAGGACAGGCCCATCATGAAGTAGAGCGCGGTCCAGACGATGCCGAAGGTGGCGGGCGGCGGGAACAGGTCAGGCTTTTCCAGCGACTGGAACCACGGACTGCCCGCGCCGCTGCCGCTCAGCTGGCCGGACAGGAAGCCCAGCAGCATGACCAGCGGCACAAGGAACAGTGCCCAGCGGATCAGGCTGGCGCGCAATTGCGCGGGACTGGCGAGACGGTTCATCGGGAAAGCAACTCCGTGATTCGGCTTGGTTCGCAATCTGACGAGGGGCTAGGCTGCTGGCAAGCGCCAGAAAGTCCTTGTCCGGCCATCCGCGCTTCAGCCGCCGCGGGTTGCGTTGACGAGGAATTCAACATTACCCTCGGTGCCGGTGATCGGGCTTTCGGTCAGGCCCTCGATGGTCCAGCCACCCTGCTCCAGCCACGCGCATACCTCGTCGCAAACCCGCTGGCGCAGCTCGGGCTCGCGCACGATGCCGCCCTTGCCGACCTCGTGCTTGGCGACCTCGAACTGCGGCTTGATCAGCGCCACCACCCGGCATTGCGGCGCGGCCAGCGCCAGGGGCACTTCCAGCACCTTGGCCAGCCCGATGAAGCTGGCGTCGCAGACCACCCAGTTGCATGGCCGGTCGATGATTTCGGGCGTCAGGGCGCGGGCGTTGGTCTGTTCCAGCACGGTGATGCGCGGGTCCTGCCGCAACTTCCACGCCAGCTGGTTGGTGCCGACATCGACAGCGAAGACATGCTCTGCCCCGTGGTGCAGCAGCACTTCGGTAAAGCCACCGGTCGAACTGCCGATATCCATGGCCACGGCGCCGGTCGGGTCGAGCCCGAAGTGCTCGATGGCATGGGCCAGCTTGACCCCGCCGCGCCCCACCCACGGATGATCGCGCCCGCGAACCTCTACAGCCCAGTCTTCAGGAACTTGCTGGCCGGACTTGCCAATCCGTTCCAGCTTTCCGGGAGGCCCGGCAAAGACCAGTCCCGCCATCACCAACGCCTGCGCACGGGTGCGGCTTTCCGCTTCACCGCGCTCCACGAGCAACTGGTCGATCCGGCGGCGAGATGGCTTGCGCTCGTTCATCGGCACGGCGATAGAATGGGCAAAGGCAATCCGTCCAGAAGGAACGAATCCGATGCACTTCCGCCATGTCCTGTTGGTCACCCTTGCAAGCACCGCGCTGGCCGCTTGCGGCAGCAGCGAAGACGCCGAAACTCCGGAAGAAGTCGCCGCGCCCGCGCCGGTGCTCACCACTGCCCCCACCCCCACCGCCGCGCCCGATGGCACGGCGCTGGTCCCCGGCAGCTGGACGGTCAACCAGAGCGCCGAGGGCGGCTTTGCATCCTATGGCGAAGAGGGCACGGAACCGGCCCTGCGTATCGATTGCGACCGCGCGACCGGTGCGGTCACGCTTAGCCTGGGCCGTGCGGCCAGCGGCGACGAAGCCTGGCGCATCGACGCCGGTGGCGAAGCCGCGCGGATCGACATGACGCCCGTCGCGGGCGGCCTCACCGCGCAAATCGAAGGCAGCCTCGCCATCTTCCACGCCATGTCCAACGCGGGCGAAGTCGTGGTGCTCACCTCGCCGACAGGAGAACGCATGCAATATCCCACCCATCCCGGCATCAGCCAGGTCCTCTACGCATGCAGTTGATCCGTCCCTTCTCCATCGCCGCTGCTGCAGGCTCGCTCCTGCTGGCCCTGCCCGCCGCCTGCTCGCCTGCCGCACCCGAACCAGCCGCCCCGGCACCGCAGGCCTCGCAGGACGATCACAGCTGGATGAACGAGGAGCAGACGCCAGGTGACTGGCGCTACGTCGCCGAACCGACCGAGACCGCCGCGATCTTCGGCACGGGCGAGGAAGACGGCGTCGAACTGATCATCGCCTGCGAGATTCTCGCCAGCCGCATCAGCATCAGCCGCATGGGTGAACCCGAGGGCGAAACCTCGATGATCATTCGCACCGAAACCCAGACTGGCGCGCTGCTGGCAGAACCCGCCGTCAGCTTCGCCCCGCTGCTGCTGGCGCACGTCGACGCGCGTGATCCGCTGCTGGACGCCATCGCTTTTTCCAAGGGCCGCTTCGCTGTGGAAGTCGGCGGGACAGAGCCGATCTACGTGCCCGCTTATCCGGAAATCACCCGGGTGGTGGAGGATTGTAGGAGTTAGGATTTTTGTTTTTCGCTCGCACCTCCGTGCGAGCGTCCTCGCTAGACGCGCTTCGCTACGCTACGCGCCCGCTGCGGGCGGGCAGTCGGCCTCGCGGTCACTGTCGTGACCGTGGCCCGCACAAGATAGCCATCCAGCACTGAACTCGTGCGCGACAAGCGCACGACCGAGCGCACGGCGCGACCCGCAGGTGCCCCGCAACGGAGCGCAGCGTAGTGGAGGGATCAGCGCCGAGGACGAAGGCGCGGAGGCGCCTTCGAAAAACAAAAAAGGGAGCCCATAGCTCCCTCCCAACGCAGACGCACAATTCTGACTGTGAAAAAGAAATAATCAAGGCTTGTTTTAGCGGACTCGGCGATTCACAACAGGCATCAAGACCGGCAACACATGCAGGTCTTGGACGCCGGTGAAACGGCATTCTGGCTTTACAGCGCGAAAGGAGGTGATCCGATGTCTCATGGTTCAGCAGGGAGGTCGGAAACGACCCGTGCGGAGCATATTCGGTAGTCTTCAAATCGCCGAGTAAGGCTTCGTTGGCGGTGTAACGACCGCTGACCATGCGAAGGCCAGTTCCACGAAAGGGTGGGACTGGCCTTCTCATTTTTGGGCGATGGTTTCTGTCGCTCAGTAAGCCGGATCGAAAGCCAGTCCGATCTCGTCCACGTATACCAGCAGCTCGTCGATATCGTCGCGATCCGACATCAGCGGTGTGTCGCCCACCAGTTCGCGCGGTGGCTGGCTGACGGGGTAGTCATAGGCCAGCACCATGATCACCCGGCACGGCCCGATCCGCTCGAACTCGCCGCCGCGGAAATCGCTGACGTTGCCGCCTGCGTCCCAGCCGAAGCCGTAGAATTCGAATGGTACGCCGTTGATGGCCTGCACCCGCGTGATCGAATCGCCGTTACGCAGGTTGCGGACGGACCAGAGCGACGGGGCATTGGTGCGTACGAAGTCCACTCGGTCGCGCCTGTCGCTGGTGAATGCCACCTCGATCTTCCGCTCGCGATCGTAGGACCAGAGGATGACGCCGGGCAGCGTCGTGCCTTCCGGCCCGGCCAGTTCGGCCACTTCCACCGCCTGCCCGTAGCGTGCCTGCAGCGTCTCCAGCGTGTCTTCCCGGCCGACCGGGTAGGAGCAGGTAAGTTCGGTGTCCGGCAGCTCGGCAGACGTTGGTGCGGGAACAGGCGCAACCAGTGCGGGCACCGGCAGGGCCTCCACCGTTTCCGCGGCCACCGGCTCTTCCGCCGGCACCTCGGCCATCACCGGCTCCGCGAAATCGCAGCCGGTCAGCAGCAGGGCCAGCGCAAGGCTGCATGTCATCTTCGTATCGATCGAGGTCATGCCGGACGGATAGCCCGACAGCATGGCGCGAACCATGCCAGCCATATGGCCCGCCAGCGCGACATCCTCTTGCCTCGCCCCGCGCCCGCTACTAATCGCCGCAACCTATGCAATTCGAACACTTGCCCCACCCTGCCCCCGTCCCCGCTGCAGACCGCGACGCGCTGATCGCCGATCCCGGCTTCGGCAAGGTCTTCACCGATCACATGGCCATGGTTGATTACGACGCCGGAGAAGGCTGGCACTCGGCCACCATCGGCCCCTGCGCTCCGATCCCGCTGCACCCGGCCTCCAGCGTGCTGCACTATGCACAGGAGATCTTCGAAGGGCTCAAGGCCTACCGCCTGTCCGACGGCTCGATGGCATTGTTCCGGCCTGACGCGAACGCCAGGCGCTTCAACGCCAGCGCCCGCCGCCTCGCCATGCCCGAACTGCCCGAAGACGTGTTCATCGACGCTTGCAAGCAGGTGGTGCTGGAGGATGCCGACTGGTTCCCCACCGTCGAGGGCGGTTCGCTCTATATCCGCCCCTTCATGTTCGCCAACGAGCACTTCCTCGGCGTGCGTCCGGCGACCAAGTACAAGTTCCTCGTGATCCTCAGCCCGGCAGGCAACTACTTCAAGTCGGGCGCTCCGGCGGTGTCGGTCTGGGTCAGCGAATATACCCGCGCGGCTCCGGGCGGCACGGGCGAAGCCAAGTGCGGCGGCAACTATGCCGCCAGCCTGGTGCCCACCGGC
>JAUIIG010000032.1 GCA_030431875.1 Alphaproteobacteria bacterium | reverse complement strand
CCAGGCTGAGCTACTCCCCGACCGGTGCTTGCGAGGGTTAACCCCCGCGAGGCAGAGGCGGCCCTATAGGAGTAGTGCTTCGTGCTGGCAAGCGGCAGTTTACGACATTGCGCTATGTTGTGCGCACTGCCAGTAGGGCAAGCGTTCAAGACGCGGGTTTCGGGGGTTTTTCGCCAATGCAGGTTCTGGTTACCGGAGCGGCAGGGTTTATCGGCGCGGCGCTGGCCGAACGGCTGCTGGCGCGCGGCGACTCCGTGATCGGCGTCGACAACCTCAACGATTATTACGACCCCACATTGAAGCACGCACGGCTCGGGCGGTTGGACAAGGCCGGCGGTTCGCGCTTCCGCTTCCACAAGCTCGACTTTGCCGACATGGCGGCGCTCGAGGCGGCGCTTGAGGGTGTGCAGGTGGACCGGATCGTCCACCTCGGTGCCCAGGCCGGAGTGCGTTATTCGCTGGAGAACCCGGCGGCCTATGTGCAGTCCAACCTCGTCGGCCATGCCAACCTGCTGGAACTGGCGCGCCACCGGCAGGTGGAACACATGGTCTATGCCAGCTCCTCCAGCGTCTACGGCGGCAATGACAAGGTGCCGTTCTCGGTGGAAGATCGCGCCGATCATCCCGTCAGCCTTTATGCCGCCACCAAGCGGGCGGACGAGCTGCTGAGCGAAAGCTATGCGCACCTCTACCGCATCCCGCTTACGGGCCTGCGATTCTTCACCGTCTACGGGCCATGGGGACGGCCGGACATGGCCATGTGGATCTTCACCAGCAAGATCCTGACGGGCCAGCCGATCCCGGTGTTCAACCAGGGCGAGATGTGGCGTGATTTCACCTTCATCGACGACATTGTTGCCGGGGTGCTGGCCGTGCTCGACAAGGCACCTGCCGATGATGGTGCAGTGAAGGCCGGTGGTTCGGTGAAGCCGCACGCACTCTACAACATCGGCAACAACCAGTCGGAAAAGCTCACCGACTTCATCGCCGTGCTGGAGGACGCGCTCGGGCAGAAGGCCGAAATTGACTGGCAGCCCATGCAGGCAGGCGACGTAGTGCGCACCTATGCCGACATCGACGCGATCACCCGCGACATGGGCTACCAGCCGACCACGCCGATCCAGCAGGGCATTCCCCGCTTCGTCGAATGGTATCGGGAATATCACGGGCTGTAAGCTTGGCCTCGCATGCATGCCGGTGGTAGCCACCGGGGCATGACCACGACTCCGCAGCGCCACCCCGAATGGCAATATCTCGACCTGATGCGCCACATCTGGGAGCACGGCGACGAACGCATGGACCGAACCAGTGTGGGGACGCGCTCCGTCTTTGGCACCATGCTGCGGTTCGACCTTGCCGATGACCGCATTCCGCTGCTGACCACCAAGCGCGTCTACTGGAAGGCTGCGGCGAAAGAGATGCTGTGGTTCCTCACTGGCAACACCAATATCCGGCCGCTGCTGGAGGTGGGTGTCACGATCTGGTCCGACTGGCCGCTGGCCAAGTATCGCAAGGCCTCTGGCGAGGATATTTCGCAGGAAGACTTCGAGGCGCGGATCGTCGCGGACGAGGCCTTTGCGAAGAACTGGGGCGATCTTGGCCCGGTTTACGGCAAGCAATGGGTCGACTGGCCGACCTACCAGTACGGGCCGGACGGCAAGTATACCAAGGGGCCGGGCATCAACCAGGTCGCGCAAGTGGTGGAGAGCCTAAAGACCAATCCCGGCAGCCGCCGCCACATCATCGAAGGGTGGAACGTGGCAGAGCTGGACCGGATGGCCTTGCCGCCGTGCCACAAGACCTACCAGTTTCATGTCGCCGGCGAGGGCGATGACGCGCGGCTCAACTGCCTGCTCTACCAGCGCAGCTGCGACGTGGCGCTGGGGCTGCCGTTCAACCTTGTCGGCGCGGCCCTGCTGACGCGCATGATGGCGGCGCAAACGAATCTGTTGCCGGGCGAGCTTGTCTGGTCCGGTGGCGACACGCATTTGTACCTCAACCACACCGATCTGGTCGAAGCGCAGCTGCAGCGGGAACCGCACGGCGCTCCGAAACTTGCTCTCAAGCGGGTGCCGGAAACAATTTTCGATTACCGTTTCGAGGACTTCGAGGTGCTTGATTACGAACCGCAAGGAGTCCTGCGCGCACCAGTGGCAGTTTGACCTCCGCTATGGTAGAGGAGATTGACCGTTTCAATTGAAACTAATATAGTTTGGGTCAATTGAAATAATCTTGTGGAGAGCAGGCAATGGCCAAAGGCACGGACGAGACGGGCAGCAATCGCCCCAAGCTCGCGCTGCATGTGCCCGAGCCGCGCTATCGCCCCGGCGACACGGTCGATTTCAGCGACCTCAATATCCCGGAGCCGGGCAAGCAGCCGCGGCCCGACGAGACCGCACCGGCGAAGGATACTTATCCGCTCTGCGATGACCTGATCCGGGTGCTTGGCGATGACCACCAGGCGCATGGCCCTTGGGACCCGCGCCTGTCGCCCGAAACGCTGCGGCAGATGCTGCGCGAAATGGCGCTGGTGCGCGCCTTCGACAATCGCATGTATCGTGCCCAGCGTCAGGGCAAGACCAGCTTCTATATGAAGTGTACCGGCGAAGAGGCGACGTCCGTCTGCGCCACCCACGCGCTGGCCGGGGACGACATGATCTTCCCCTCCTACCGCCAGCAGGGCTGCCTGATCGCGCGCGGGTATGAGCTGACCGAGATGATCAACCAGATCTACTCGAACAAGGCGGACAAGCTGAAGGGCCGCCAGCTGCCGATCATGTACTGTTCGAAGCGGCTCAACTTCTTCTCGATCTCCGGCAACCTTGCCACGCAGCTGCCGCAGGCGACAGGCTTCGCCATGGCCAGCGCCAGCAAGGGCGACAGCCGCATCGCCGCGACCTGGGTGGGCGAGGGCAGCACGGCGGAAGGCGACTTCCACTCGGCGCTCACCTTCGCCACCGTCTACAACGCGCCGGTCATCTTTAACGTCATCAACAACCAGTGGGCGATCTCGTCGTTCTCCGGTTTCGCCGGGGCTGAGCGTGCCACCTTTGCAGCCCGCGCCATCGGCTACGGCATTGCGGGTTTGCGGGTGGACGGTAACGATCCGCTGGCGGTTTACGCGGCGGAGCGCTGGGCGGCGGACCGTGCGCGCTCCAACGCCGGGCCGACGCTGATCGAACACTTCACCTACCGCGCCGAAGGCCATTCGACCTCGGACGATCCCTCTGCCTACCGCTCTGCCGAAGAGCGCGAGGAATGGCCGCTGGGCGACCCGGTGACCCGCCTCAAGCGCCACCTGGTAGCGCTGGGCGAATGGTCGAAGGAACAGCACGAGGCGATGGACGACGAGCTTGATGCCATGGTCCGCGCGGCGATGAAGGAAGCCGAGAAGAACGGCATCCTCGGCCACGGCCTGCACCATCCGTTCGGCACCATGTTCGAAGACGTGTTCGAGGAACTGCCCTGGCACCTCAAGGAACAGAGCGAGCAAGCCATCCGTGAACGCCAGATCAAGTGGCCGGAGGACCCGGCGGAATGACAATGGCCAAAGATCCGACAATCGACGAGTTTGCTTCCATGGTGGCTGAAGCCGGTCCTTCGCGCGAAATGAACATGATCGAGGCGATCAATTCTGCGCTCGACGTGATGCTTGGCCGCGATGACGACGTCATCCTGCTGGGCGAGGATATCGGCTATTTCGGCGGCGTGTTTCGCTGCACCGCCGGCCTGCAGGAAAAGTACGGCAAGACCCGCGTGTTCGACACGCCGATCTCCGAATGCGGCATCATCGGTGTCGCGGTGGGGATGGGGGCCTATGGCCTGCGCCCGGTGCCGGAAATCCAGTTTGCCGACTACATCTACCCGGGCCTCGACCAGCTGATCAGTGAAGCGGCGCGCCTGCGTTACCGCTCGGCGGCGGAGTTCATCGCCCCGATGACCGTGCGCAGCCCCTTTGGCGGCGGCATCTTCGGCGGGCAGACGCACTCGCAGAGCCCGGAAGCCATCTTCACCCACGTTTCCGGCTTGAAGACTGTGATCCCGGCAACGCCCTACGACGCCAAGGGCCTGCTGATTTCCTGCATCGAGGACAATGACCCGGTCATCTTCTTCGAGCCCAAGCGCATCTACAACGGTCCCTTCAGCGGCTACTACGACAAGCCTGCCAAGACCTGGAAGGGCTATGCCGAAGCGCAGGTGCCCGAAGGCTATTACAAGATCCCGCTGGGCAAGGCGCGCAAGGTCAGCGAAGGCGAGGCTCTGACCGTGCTGGCCTATGGCACCATGGTCCACGTGGCCGAGGAAGTGTGCCGCCAGAAAGGCGTCGATGCCGAGATCCTCGACCTGCGTACACTTGTGCCGCTGGATATCGAGGCCATCGAGGCTTCGATCGAGAAGACCGGCAAGTGCATGATCGTGCACGAAGCGACGCGCACCTCCGGCTTCGGCGCGGAACTCAGCGCGCTGGTGCAGGAACGCTGCTTCTACCACCTCGAAGCCCCGATCGAACGCGTGACCGGCTTCGACACCCCCTATCCGCACAGCCTCGAATGGGCCTATTTCCCCGGTCCTGTCCGTATCGGAGAGGCCATCGACAAGCTTCTAAGCGAGTAACCGTAATGGCCAAGTTTACCTTCAACCTGCCCGACATCGGCGAAGGCATTGCCGAGGCCGAGATCGTTGCCTGGCACGTGAAGCCCGGCGACATGATCGAGGAAGACGGCCAGCTGGCCGACATGATGACCGACAAGGCGACGGTCGAGATGGAAAGCCCGGTCGCTGGCAAGGTCCTCGAAGTCGCGGGCGAAGTCGGCGACGTGGTGGCCATCGGCGGCATGCTGGTGGTGATCGAAGTCGAAGGCGACGTGCCCGACGAGGTGATCGAGGAGAACGAGGCTGCGGCAGAGGCCGTTCCTGCTCCCGAACCCACGCCAGAACCCGAACCCGCCGCGGAACCCGCGCCCGAGCCTGAACCGGCACCCGCTCCCGCCCCCGCGCCTGCAGCAGACGCCAAGGTTCTCGCCTCGCCCGCAGTTCGCGCCCGAGCGAAGGACCTGGGTATCGACCTCGCGCAGGTGAAGCCTGCTGAAGATGGCCGCATCCGCCATGCCGATCTCGACGCCTATGTTTCCTACACCGGCGGCTTCTCCGGCGGCACGGCCACGCGCCCCGACGAGACTATCAAGGTCATCGGCCTGCGCAAGCGCATTGCCGAGAACATGCAGGCAGCCAAGCGCCAGATCCCGCACTTCACATATGTCGAGGAATGCGACGTCACCGCGCTGGAAGAAACCCGCGCGCAGTTGAACGCCAATCGCGGTGACCGCCCGAAGCTGACCATGCTGCCGCTGCTGATCACCGCGATCTGCAAGGCATTGCCTGACTTCCCGATGATCAACGCCCGCTTCGATGACGAGGCCAAGGTCGTCACCCGCCACGGCGCGGTGCACCTGGGCATGGCCACCATGACCGACAACGGGTTGATGGTGCCGGTTATCCGCAATGCGCAGAGCCAGAACCTGTGGCAGCTGGCCCGTGAGATCGGCCGTCTCGCCGAAGCTGCGCGCAGCGGCAGCGCCAAGTCGGAAGAGCTGTCCGGCTCGACCCTGACCATCACATCGCTTGGCCCGCTGGGCGGCGTCGCCACAACGCCGGTCATCAACCGGCCCGAGGTGGCCATCATTGGGCCGAATCGCATCGTCGAGCGCCCGATGTTCGTCACCGGCAGCGATGGCGTGGAACGCGTGGAAAAGCGCAAGCTGATGAACATCTCGATCAGCTGCGATCACCGCGTGGTCGACGGCTATGATGCTGCTGCTTTCGTGCAGGAAGTGAAGAAGATGATCGAGGCTCCGGCAACGATTCTGGCCGGTTGATCAGGGGTATTTGAACTTCGTTGAAAAAGCCGCCTCTGGTGTGTTGACAGGGGTGAGACCCTCCACTAGATGCGCGGCTCCCAAGAGGCGCTAGAGCCGCTTAGATGCGCGGGTGTAGCTCAGTTGGTTAGAGTATCGGCCTGTCACGCCGAGGGTCGCGGGTTCGAGTCCCGTCACTCGCGCCACTTGGGACATTTCCTTCAGCTTCGGTCTTCTTGATCCGGGGGTGAAGTGCGTCCGGTTTCCATCCAGATCAGGAAACGCCGCAGCGGCAGCAGCCAGACCACGCCCAGCACCAGGTAGACCAGGGTTTGCGCCCACACCGGCCAGGTGCCCATCAGGCCCGGTGCGTAGCGGGCAATGACCACGACATAGACGGCAAGCGCTGCCAGCAGCAGCAGGATGCCTACGGGGATTCGCCAGGTCGGCTCGGTACGCATCAGAACGGTCCGTAGATGCGGGTGGGAGTGATGATGGCGGTCAGCGGCATGTCGTGGTCCTCCACCGGCAATTCGTCCACTTTCTGCACGTCCCAGGCCATGCCGATGGCCACGGTATCGGGATGGGCAGCCAGCCAGCGGTCGTAAAACCCGCCGCCCTGGCCGATGCGGTCACCGGTCTCGGTAAAGCCGACCAATGGCATGAACAGCACCTCGGGTTCGACCACCGGGCTGTCGGGCGCAGGCTGCATAAGGCCCATGCGGCCTTCGGACAGGTCGCTTTCGCCATAGGGGTCGGTGTGGACGTGGAAGACCATGGGGTCTTCCAGCCTGTCGATCCGGGGCAGGGCGATCGGGTGCCCTGCCTCCATGAAATACCGTGCATAGCTGCCTGCTGGTGCTTCGCCGGGATCGGCGCGGTAGAGGCCAATGGTTGCCCCCTCGGGCACCAGTTCGAGGATCGGACCGGGTGGGGCACGGAAGACCAGCGCGCTGACCTCTTTCGGCAAGGAGGCGGCATGTTCGCGGCGCGCCTTGCGCAGGGCCTTGCGGATGGCCGCTTTCTGTTTGGCGATATCAGTCACGTTCGCTGCCTTAGCCTCCCCGTTCGCATGAAGTCGAGAGACGAGGCCCTGCGAGACCTGTCCGGATGCGACGAGTTGAAGCGGTTGTCGGGGCAGCGTGCCGCTCTCGCCATTGCCCTGCGGCCCAAGTCCATGCATCAGGGAATTCCGGAGTAACCGGCAAGGGGGCAGCTTCATTGATGGGAACGAAGACGTTTGGACGCGAGTGGCTGCGTGCTCCGCTCCGGGTGGGAGCGATCACCCCGTCAAGCGCGCGTCTGGCCAGGGCCATTTCCTCCGGCCTTTCGGCCGATACCGGCCCCGTCGTCGAACTTGGTCCCGGAACCGGCGTTATCACGCGGGCGGTGCTTGAACAGGGCGTGGCACCGCAAGACCTCGCCGCCATCGAACTGGGCAAGAACTTTGCCACGGCCCTGCGGGCGAAGCATCCCGATATCCACGTGATCGAAGGCGATGCCTGCCGGGTCGGGGAGCTGGTGCCCTTCGCCCGCGGAACCGTGGGACAGGTGATCTGCGGCTTGCCGCTGGTTTCCTTGCCGTCATCGGCGGTGGAGCAGATCCTGACCGGTAGTTTCGAATTGCTGGCGCCCGATGGCGCCTTCCGCTTCTTCACCTATTCGCTGCGCTGCCCGGTGCGGTCGTCCATGCTGATGCGGCTGGGGCTGCGGTCGACGAAAACCTCTACTACGCTGCGCAACCTGCCGCCGGCGTCTGTCTACGAACTGCACCGGGTGTTCTAGGAGAAGGCTGGCCATGGCGGGAGTGGCGGAACCACCATGGGTCGTTTTCCGGGAAATCCTCTGACGCCAAAACGTCAGGTGGGCGCCGTGTGCACCGACCCCACAGCCGAACTGGTGGGCCGGGCAGGGACAGCTCCCTTGGATTGCTTATAGCCTCAGGGATATTCAAACAGCTCGTGCCGGGCAGTCCCGCCAAGGCCCATTTAGGTGCTGGCGGCCCCAGTCTCAAGCCGCCTTGCGAGGGCTTCCATCCGGTCAGCCAGGTTTTCGAGCGCTTCAGCGTTCGCATCGCTCGAGCCGGTGCCCGCTTTCGCCTCGTGCAATTCGTCTGCCAACAACAGCGAGGCATAAAGCAGGATACGCTCGGGCGACTGGCCTGTGAGGCTGTCGAGCGTGGCCAGCTTGGCGTCGATCGAGGCGCCGAGGCGGGCGATATGCTCCTCTTCGCCCGGACCGCAGGCAATGGTGTAATTGCGACCGGCAATGGCCAGGGTGACGTTGCCGGCGCTCACGATTCCAGCCTTCCGATCAGCTCGTCCAGCTCTGCCAGGGCGGCGCCAGCCTCGCTGCGGAGCGCGTCGTACCGGGCCTGAATTTGGCTGTCAGCTGGCGGGCGCTGCGACAGGGCTGCCTCCAATCGCTCGAAGGCCGCGTCAATCCGGGCCAGTGCCCTTGCGGTGCGATCACCGTCCATTCGTACAGATTTACCCCCAAATGCCCTTCCAGCAAAGGTTTGGACCGGCAAGCTGTGAATAACTCTCGCTGTCGCAATTCGCCCTTGTTAAGCACGAAGGGGGACTTGCTTGACCTAGCGGCTTGCCACCACCACACAGCCCCCAACCGAATCGCCCCGCGCAAAGGCCGGGGAGCGAATGGAGCGATACGCATGAGCGACGACACCGCCCGTCTTACCAACATGGCCAATGCCATCCGCGCCCTGTCGATGGACGCGGTCCAGGCCGCCAATTCGGGGCATCCCGGCATGCCGATGGGCATGGCCGATGTCGCCACCGTGCTGTGGAACGACTACCTCAAGTTCGACCCCAAGGCGCCCGACTGGGCTGACCGCGACCGCTTCGTGCTGAGCGCTGGCCACGGTTCGATGCTGATCTACTCGTTGCTGCACCTTTCTGGCTATGACCAGCCGACACTGGAAGACATCAAGAACTTCCGCCAGCTGGGCAGCCCCTGCGCCGGTCACCCGGAGAATTTCCTGCTGCCGGGCGTCGAAGCCACCACCGGCCCGTTGGGGCAGGGCCTCGCCATGGGCGTGGGCATGGCCATGGCCGAACGCCACCTCAACGCCACCTTTGGTGACGACCTGGTCGACCACCGCACCTGGGTGATCGCGGGCGACGGCTGCCTGATGGAAGGCGTGAACCACGAGGCCATCGGCCTTGCCGGTCACCTGCAGCTGGGCAAGCTGATCGTGCTGTGGGACGACAACAAGATCACCATCGATGGTGCCGTCTCGCTGTCGTCGTCGGAGGACATTCCCGCCCGCTACCGTGCAACCGGCTGGCAGGTAGAGGAATGCGACGGCCACGATCCGGCGGACATCCGCCGCGCTATTGACGCCGCCCTGGCTGACGAAAGCCGTCCGACGCTGATCGCCTGCAAGACCATCATCGGCAAGGGCGCGCCCAACAAGCAGGGCACCAGCAAGACCCACGGCAGCCCGCTGGGCGAGGACGAGGTCGACGCTGCCCGCAAGACGCTGGGCTGGGACCACGCGCCGTTCGTCATTCCCGAGGAAATCCGGGCCAACTGGCTCGCCACCGGCACGCGTGGCGCTACCGCGCGCGGCGAATGGCAGGCCCGCCTCGACGCCTCTCCCGACAAGGCCGAGTTCACCCGCCGCATGGCCGGAGACCTGCCGAGCGGTGAAAAGGCCGCCAAGGCTTTCCAGAAATGGTTCGACGAACCCAAGAAACTCGCCACCCGGGCATCGAGCGAACAGGCCCTGGAAGTGCTGACCCCGCTGGTGCCCGAAATGGTCGGCGGCAGCGCCGACCTGACCGGTTCGAACAACACCAAGACGGCAGCCACCACGCCCTTCACGGCGGACGATTACGCAGGCCGCTATGTCTATTACGGTATCCGCGAATTCGGCATGTCGGCGGCAATGAACGGCATGGCGCTGCACGGGGGTGTGATCCCCTACGGCGGCACCTTCCTGATCTTCACCGACTATGCCCGCGGCGCAATCCGCCTGTCGGCGCTGCAGGAAGTGCGCGTGATCTACGTCATGACGCACGACAGCATCGGCCTTGGCGAAGACGGTCCGACGCACCAGCCGATCGAGCACCTGCAAAGCCTGCGCGCCATGCCCAACTTGCTGGTCATGCGTCCGGCCGACCGCGTCGAAGTGGCCGAATGCTGGAACATCGCGCTGCAGCAGAAGGATCGCCCGACGGTTCTTGCGCTCAGCCGCCAGGGCCTGCCGCAGGTTCGCAATGCACCCGACGAGGTCGATATGTGCAGCAAGGGCGGCTACCGCCTCAAGCGTGCTGGCAACAAGCGCCGCGTGGTGCTGGTCGCCACCGGTTCCGAAGTTTCGCTGGCGCTCGACTGTGCCGAGAAGCTGGAGAAGGAAGGCGTGGGCGCGGACGTGGTCTCGATGGTCTGTACCGAACTGTTCGACGAGCAGGACGCTGCCTACAAGGCCGACATGCTGCCCGCCGACGCGCTGATCGCCTCGATCGAGGCCGGCACCACCTTCGGCTGGGAACGCTACACCCGCACCGACGGGTTGCAGTTCGGCATCGACCGCTTCGGCGCTTCGGCCCCGGCGGGTGACCTCTTCAAGAAATTCGGACTGACGGTGGATGCCATCGTTCCGGAAATCATCCACAAACTGAACAGCTAAGCAGGAGTTTCTTCCATGGCGACTAAGGTTGCAATCAACGGTTTCGGACGCATCGGCCGCCTCGTCGCGCGGGCCCTGCTGGAACGCACCGATCACGATTTCGAACTGGTGGCGATCAACGACCTGGCGGATACCAATGCCAACGCCCTGCTGTTCGCTTTCGACAGCACCCACGGCCGTTTCCCCGGCACGGTGGATGTCGACGGCACCAACCTGGTGGTGAACGGCAAGACCATCGCCGTCACCAGCGAGCGTGATCCCGGCAACCTGCCGCATGCTGCCATGGGCGTGGACATGGTGCTGGAGTGCACCGGCTTCTTCCAGAGCCACGACGCCGCCAAGCCGCACCTCGACGCGGGCGCCAAGCGCGTGCTGATCTCGGCCCCGGCCAAGGGCGTGTCCGCCACCGTGGTCTACGGCGTGAACCACGACGTGCTGACCGCTGACGACGTGATCGTCTCCAACGCCAGCTGCACCACCAACTGCCTGTCGCCGGTCGCCAAGGTCCTGAACGACCTCGTCGGCATCGAGCGTGGTTTCATGACCACGATCCACAGCTACACCAACGACCAGCGCATGCTCGACCAGATGCACAGCGACATGCGTCGTGCCCGTGGCGGCGCGCAGAACATGATCCCCACCACCACTGGCGCTGCCCGTGCGGTGGGCCTGGTGCTGCCCGAACTGGCTGGCAAGCTGGACGGTTCGTCGGTGCGCGTGCCGACCCCCAACGTGTCGCTGATCGACCTCGTCTTCACCCCCGGCCGCGACACCACGGCAGAGGAACTGAACGCCGCGCTGAAGGCTGATGCCGAAGGTGCGATGAAGGGCGTGCTGGACTACACCGACAAGCCGCTGGTGAGCAGCGACTTCAACCACCACCCGGCCTCGTCCACTGTGGATTCGCTGGAAACTGCCGTGCTCGAAGGCAAGCTGGCCCGCGTGGTCAGCTGGTACGATAACGAGTGGGGCTTCTCCAACCGCATGATCGATACCGCCGGGGTGATGGCGAAGTTGATGTAATTCAAGCTCCCCTCCCGCGTGCGGGAGGGGTTGGGGGTGGGCATGGGCCGCAAGGCCCACCCCGCTGCGACTAGGCAGCAAGCTGCCAAGTCTCGCTGCCCCTCCCGCCGGCGGGAGGGGTGATTGGGAGCCAAGTATGACCTTCAAGACCCTCGACGACTTGCCGCAGGACCTTACCGGGCAGCGCGCGCTGGTGCGCGTCGATCTCAACCTGCCGATGAGCGACGGGCGGGCGACTGACCTGACCCGTGCTCGCGCGGTTGCACCGACCGTGCTCGAACTGTCCGGACGCGGCGCCAAGGTGCTGTTGCTCGCCCACTTCGGCAGACCAAAGGGTGAGCGGCACTCGACGCTGTCGCTCAGCGAGGTGTTGGGCGCCGTCGAAGAGGTGATGGACAAGGAAATCATGTTCATCCCCGAAGTCGCCGGACCGGTCGCCGCGCAGGCAATCGATATCCTCGGCCCGGGCGACATCGGCTTGTTGGAGAACACCCGCTTCTGGCCGGGCGAGGAAAAGAACGACCCAGAATTCGCCAAGGCCATCGCCGCCAATGGCGACTTCTACGTCAACGATGCCTTCTCTGCCGCGCATCGTGCCCATGCCACCACCGAAGGCCTCGCACACCTGCTGCCCGCCTATGCGGGCCGGGCCATGGAAGCCGAACTCAAGGCTCTTGAAGCCGCGCTGGGCACGCCCAATCCGCCGGTGGCCGCCGTGGTTGGCGGGGCCAAGGTCAGCACCAAGCTGGCCGTGCTGGAGAACCTCGCGGGCAAGGTACAGCACCTGATAATCGGCGGGGGCATGGCGAACACCTTCCTCGCCGCCAACGGCGTGAACGTGGGCAAGAGCCTGTGCGAACACGACCTTGTCGACACCGCGCGCACCATCATGGATGCCGCCGACAAGGCCGATTGCACGATCCACCTGCCTTACGACGTGGTGGTGGCGAAGGAATTCGCCGCCAACCCGCCGAGCCTGCGTACCTGCAACGTCCACGAAGTCGCCGAAGACGAGATGATCCTCGACGTCGGTCCGCTCGCGGTCGAGGCGCTGGGCGACGTGCTCAAGACCTGCGCCACGCTGGTGTGGAACGGCCCGCTGGGCGCCTTCGAAACGCCGCCCTTCGACGAAGCAACCGTGGCGTTGGCACGCACCGCTGCCGCGTTGACGCAGGCAGGTGCGCTGGTGTCGGTTGCAGGTGGCGGCGATACGGTTGCCGCGCTGGCCCATGCCGGGGTGACCGACCAGGTGACTTACGTTTCGACCGCTGGCGGTGCTTTCCTCGAATGGATGGAAGGCAAGGAACTCCCCGGCGTCGCGGCGCTTTCGCGGTGAACTTGCGCCCGGCGGTCGCTGCCGACCGCGCGGTGCTTGCCGGGATCCATGCGGCCAGCTGGCTCGACAGCTATCGCCCCTACCTGTCCGCAGCATATCTCGCCACGATCCATGACCGGCTGGGCGCGCATTGGGCGCAGCTGGAACTGGGCGAGCATGACCTCCTGCTGCTGGCAGTGGAGGGCGACGAGCCGCTAGGCTTCATTCTCGCCTGGGATGGCGAGCCGTTCTGGATCAATACCCTCCACGTCGTGCCGGGTCGAAGGTCTGGCGGCGTGGGTGCGGCGCTGATGGCAGAGGCTGCGCGGCGGATGCAGGAGCGCGGCCGGACCAGCGCCTGGCTCGACGTGATCGACACCAACACCCGCGCGATCGCCTTCTACCAGCAGCTGGGCGGCGTACCCGGCGCGGTGAAGGAAAAGCTGGTCGGGGATACCATGGTGCCCAACCTGCGGATCAATTTCCCTGTCCTTCGGCCGATCATCGCAGCTGGTTGTGCAAGGTGACTTTGTCCTTCCTTGAACTCTACCGAAGCCCGGCATAGGAGCCACGGCAATTCCCATTCGGATCTGAGGAGCTTCCGATGACTACGCAGGACTTTGCCGCCAAATTCGCCGCCGGACAGGGCTTTATCGCTGCCCTCGACCAATCGGGTGGTTCCACTCCCAAGGCCCTGCGCGGCTATGGCGTCAGCGACGACGAATGGTCGGGCGATGACGAGATGTTCGAACAGATCCACAAGATGCGCAGCCGCGTGATCTGCGCGCCCAGCTTTGCCAATGGCAAGGTGATCGGCGCCATCCTGTTCGAAAAGACCATGGACGGCGACGTCGACGGAAAGCCTGCTCCCGACGCGCTGAAGGAACGCGGCGTCGCACCCTTCATCAAGGTGGACCAGGGCCTGGCCGACGAGGCAGACGGCGTGCAGCTAATGAAGCCGCTCGACAAGCTCGATGCCCTGCTGGCGAAGTCGGTCGCAAAGGGTATGTATGGCACCAAGATGCGTTCGGTTATCAAGAGCGCCAACCCCGCCGGGATCGCCGCGATCGTCGCGCAGCAGTTTGAAGTCGGCAGCAAGATCATCGACGCCGGCCTGATGCCCATCCTCGAGCCGGAATACGACATCACTTCGGCAGATCGCGCCGAGGGCGAAGAGATCCTGAAAGCCGAGATCCTCAAGCACCTCGATGCCATGCCGGAAGGCCGGCAGGTCATGCTCAAGCTGTCGATCCCGGTGAAAGCTGGCCTCTACCAGGAGCTGGTCGACCACCCGCGCGTGCTTAGCGTCGTGGCGCTGTCAGGCGGCTACACCACCGACGAGGCTTGTGCCGAACTGGCCAAGAACAGGGGCATGATCGCCAGCTTCAGCCGCGCCACGCTGCAGGACCTGCGCGCCTCGCAGAGCGACGAGGAGTTTGATGCGGCGTTGGGCAAGTCGATCGACGCCATCCACGCGGCATCGGTTGCCTAGTTACCGCCTTCGTAGGTGAGGCGGTAATCGGCCGCGCGCACTGGCGCATCGGTCATCCGGCCTGGCTCAACGCTGGTGAGCGTCACGCTGGTTCCGCGAACCGCGTGCGGCTCGCCCAGTGTCAGGTAGGCCTGCTCGCGCCAGCCGGCACCATCGATGCGGGTCAGCACGATGGCGCGACCGGCCCAGACGCAGCGGGCGTTGATCGGGCAGCGGCTATCCTCGTGGACTTCAATGGGGGTGACGACCACCTGTCCGGTCCAGACCGGCTGGTTCAACGCCACAGCGGTTCCAGCTCGGGCGGCGGGACCGTTGTTGACGATCGGGGTGTCGGGAATGACCGCGCAGGCCCCGGTCGAAGCGGCCACGGCGGCAAGGAAGGCGAATCGCGTGAAGAGTTTGGTTTTCATTGCCGCCCACTAGGCGCTAGGCGGCTGTCGCAATCGTGAATATCGACGAACCCCGATCCTGAGGTTACCAACGCAGATCATGTCCCAAGCTTCCGACTGCCAACTCTACCTGATCTCCCCGCTCGACGTTGGCGGCGATTTCCCCCAGCGGCTCGACCGTGCGCTGGCGGAGGGAAAAGGGCTGGCGACCGCCTTCCAGTTTCGCGTGAAGGGCGTGGACCAGCACGAGGCGGCGCGATTGGCGGCGCCCTTGCAGGAAGTGTGCGCGGCGCACGATGTCGGCTTCGTGGTCAACGACGACGTGGCCCTGGCACGGCGGCTGAAGGCAGACGGCGTGCACCTTGGGCAGGGCGACGGTGACGTGCGCGAAGCGCGCGAGGAACTGGGGCGCGAGGTCCAGATCGGCGTCACCTGTCACGCCAGCCGCCACCTTGCCATGGAAGCAGGCGAGGCGGGGGCGGACTATGTCGCCTTCGGTGCTTTCTTCCCCAGCGAGACCAAGGCCAGCGAACACCGTCCGGAGCCGGAAATCCTGCGCTGGTGGTCCAGCCTGTTCGAGATTCCTTGCGTCGCCATCGGCGGCATTACGCCCGACAATTGCGCACCGCTGGTGGAGGCGGGAGCCGACTTCATCGCCGTGTCGCACGCGGTCTGGGGCGGGGACGAAGTGGCCGCGGTGCGGGCCTTCGCGAAGGCGATCGGGTGAAGCTGCGCCGCATCATCATTCCCCTGCTGTGCGGCTGGCTCGGCGCGATTGCGGTGTGGATCTACGACACCCCGACAGCGCCACCGGGAGCGGAGGCTGATGCCGCCATCGTCCTGGGTGCAGCAGTCTCCGAGGGCGAACCGTCCCCCGTTTTCGCCGAGCGGATCAATCACGCGATTGCGCTCTACGACGAAGGCCGGGTGCAGCACCTGATTTTCACCGGCGCGCAGGGAGAGGGCGACAGCCTAGCCGAAAGCGAGGCCGCCCGCGACATGGCGCTGGAGGCCGGCGTGCCGCCCGAAGCAATCCTGATCGAAACCGAGTCCGTCACCACGATGCACAACCTCGTCGAGGCACAACTGTTGATGCGCGATGCCGGGCTGGAAGACGCGCTGATCGTGTCGGACCCGCTGCACATGCGCCGGGCGATGGAGATGGCCGAGGCGCTGGGGCTGGACGCGCAGCCAAGCGCGACCCAGACGACGCGCTACCAGACCTGGGGTGCCAAGGCGCCTTTCCTCGCGCGCGAGGTCTATTTCATGCACCATTTCTGGCTGTTCGGGGAGTAGTCCCGCTCAGCGGCCCTGCCGCACGCAGCGCAAGCGGCCGGGGACACCGTCTTCGATCTTGCGCAGGAAGCCCCGTCCGACGACCTGGTAGGCATCACCATTCCGCGGTCCGCTGGTCATGGTCAGCCGGTCACCGCGGCGCAGGTAAGTCCCGTCACCTTGCGGCGACACATAGCGGGAGGCGCTTTCGATCGTGAAGCTTTCGTCCGGCTGCGGAATACCCACCGCGCCGGCAGCATCGCCGGGCAGTTCGCACAGATATTGGCCACGTTCGATCGTCGTCAGCTGGCCCTGGGCCACCGCCGGAGCTGCCGCCAGCGCGGTGAGGGCAAGCAAGATACTGGAAACCTTGTTCATGACCCGGCCCGTTAGCATTTTCCGCTTAGCCCGTCATGAACATCTCTCCTACCTTGCCGAAATAGCCTACTAAGGGTAGGGCGCGGCGCAATTCTTTCTCATCAAGGCAAGTTCTCATGAAGATCAGCGGCGTGGACATCCGTCCCGGCAACATCATCGAATACGAAGGCGGCATCTGGAAAGTCGCCAAGATCCAGCACACCCAGCCGGGCAAGGGCGGCGCTTACATGCAGGTCGAGATGAAGAACCTCATCGACGGCCGCAAGACCAACGTCCGCTTCCGCAGCGCCGACACGGTAGAGAAGGTGCGCCTGGAAACGCAGGAATACCAGTTCCTCTATGAAGACGGTGACATGCTGGTGTTCATGGACGGCGACACCTTCGAGCAGATCACCCTGCCGAGCGACCTGCTCGGCGATGCCCGCCCGTTCCTGCAGGACGGCATGCAGGTGCAGCTGGAACTGTGGGAAGAACGCCCGATCAGTGTGCAGCTGCCCAGCCAGATCGAAGCCGAGATCGTCGAGGCCGATGCCGTGGTGAAGGGCCAGACTGCTTCGTCCAGCTACAAGCCCGCCGTGCTCGACAACGGCGTGCGCATCATGGTGCCGCCGCACATCGAGAGCGGAACGCGTATTGTTGTCGACGTGTATGAACAGTCCTATGTCGGGAAGGCTGGCTGAGGAGGGCCTATGTCCGGTGCTACACATCCCAAGCTCGAGAATATCGATCTCGAGCGGAGCAAGCTGCTCGAAGTCATCTACGACGATGAGTCGCTGACGCTGGAAATGGAATTCCGCGTCCTCCAGGGGCATGCGAAGTACGAACCGGACAGCAACGGCGCTTGCATGCGCAAGGGCTTCATCAGCTTCGCCGATATCGATGACCTGCGTATCAAGCAGTCGCAGGGCGGCAGTGAAGACGAAACCAGTATTTCCAGCGCCACGATCGAGGGTGACTATGCCTTCGTGGACAGCGGCTGGGGCGAGATCGAACTGACGGCGCAGTGGATCCGCGTCGTCGTCGATTAGGAAGAGAAGAGACAAATTGGCCGCAATATCCGGACTTATCCGTGTGATGGAAAAGGCTGCCCGCAAGGCGGGTGGCCGGCTGCGTCGCGACTTTGGCGAAATCGAGCACCTGCAGGTGAGCCAGAAGGGGCCGGCAGACTTCGTCTCCAAGGCCGATCGCGCCGCCGAGCGCACGATCTATGACGAACTGGTCCAGGCGCGTCCTGACTGGGGTTTCCTGCTCGAGGAATCGGGCGAGATCGACATGGACCCTGACAAGCCGCGCTTCATTGTCGACCCGCTCGACGGCACCAGCAACTTCCTCCACGGCATTCCGCACTTCGCGGTGTCCATCGCCGTGCAGGAACCGAAGCTGGGCGGTGGCGGCTGGGGCGATGTCGTCGCCGGTGTCATCTACAACCCGATTACCGACGAGACCTTCTGGGCGGAGAAGTCGCGCGGCGCCTGGCTGCACGACGGCCGCCTGCGCGTTTCCGGCCGACGCCGCCTGTCGGAATCGCTGATCGCCACCGGTACGCCGTACCAGGGCCATGGCGACTTTGCCGAATGGGCCCGTATCTTTGGCCGTGTCGGGCCGGAAGTGGCGGGTATCCGCCGTTTCGGTGCGGCCTCGCTCGACTTTGCCTGGCTGGCTGCCGGACGTTTCGACGGCTTCTGGGAAAGCGACCTGGCCCCTTGGGATACGGCAGCTGGTTGCCTGCTGGTTCGCGAGGCTGGCGGCTTCGTTTCCGACTATCGCGGCCGTTCGCTGCCGATCTGCGACAAGCAGGTGATTGCAGGCAACGACCAGCTGCATTCGCGCCTGCACAAGCTCGTTGCCGAAGCGCTGAAGTAGCGTAGCGATAGCGCGGCCGGCATCCGCCGTCGCCGGACGGCGGAATCGCCTCAGATATTCTCGCAGAGCATTTCCTGGTGGCTGCCCGAGGCATAGCTGCTGCCGCCGTAGCCTCCGCCGGTATTGCGCTGTTCGAAAATGCCGCGCACGGCGTAGCATTTGCCGTCGGGGGCCCGAACCGCAAAGCTGGTACCCATGTCGCGGCTGACAGGCTGGCCCAGTGCGTTCAGGCGCACTGACCAGTTGCCGGTGAGGTTCATGCGCACGATTTCGCCCCCGCGATAATCATTCGCCCACGGGCTGCCCCAGAATGCGCTGACAAAGCTCCGCTCGAGCGCCGCGTCGCGGTGAGCCGGGGGAAGCAAGCGCGTCTCGGCAATGCGGGCAGCGACGTTGGCGTCGGCGCGTGCCTCGATCTCGTCGAAACTGCCCAGCTGCGCCAGTACGCCTGCCGAAGAACGGTTGGCCTCGGCGATGGCGGCACTTCCTGGATAAAGCCGCTGCAACTGGCGCAGCTGTTCACCCATCTGCAGCAGCGTCGAATAGCGCGCAAACATGGTGCTCTCGCGCGTTGCGGCCAGGGTGGATTCGATATTTGCACCCGCGATCATGCCCGCCATGCGTTCGGCGTTGCGTTCTGCCTCGTCGCGCAAGCGGACGGTTGGCCGGGTCGAGAAGTCGTTGGCCTGGGCCACCAGTGCCGGCGTGATGGCCGCGTCCATCCGCGTGCGGTATTCGGCCACCTGCTGCTGGATACGCGGCCAGGCGCCATCCTGTTCGGAGAGCAGGCCGCGGATATCGAGGCGGAAGGCGAGGATCTCGGTCAGCGTCGTATCGATGACCTGCGCCCGTTCGCGGTCCTCGCGGGTATTGGGCAGGCGATCCTGCTTGCTTGTTGCAGTTGCTGCCTCTCCACCGGCCAGCGCAGGCAAGGCAGGCAGCGCGCTGCCAAGCAGCAGGAGGCTGGCGATCACCCGCCGCGATGCAGGCGATGGGTACCTTGAATATGGCATCGATGACACTCCCGGTCATGCCCAGCGGATGCCATGGATTTGTCTGCTTTCGTCCGTTCCCGCTATGCCATGGATAAGGCGCTCTTGCAGCGGGCTCCAAGCGCGGGTAAGCGCGCTGGCCTGTCTGGTGAGCCTCTGTGGCGGAATTGGTAGACGCGCTCGACTCAAAATCGAGTTTCTTCGGAAGTGCCGGTTCGAGTCCGGCCAGAGGTACCAGGCAATCAGGCAGAAGCCGGAAGGGCACCTTCCGCGCTCGCCACCCCTTCTTCCGCCTTGCGCCTGACTCGCCGCTGCCGCCAGCGGTCGACCGGATGTTCGATCGCCACCAGCAGCAAGGCAGAAACTGCCAAGGTGATGCCGATGGTCGACCATACGGGGTAGGGCACCTCGTAGATCAGCACGCCCGCCACCACGATCAGGTGGGTAAGGTAGATCGGGTAGCTCAGTTCGCCGATCCAGCGATCCCAGCTGATGTCCCTGGTCAGGGCGAAGGCGAAGGGCGTTCCGGCAGCGATGCCGAGGTATACGCTCCAGGCCTGCACTTCGTATTCGGCGCCGGTCTGCGGCAGCAGCACGATCAGAGCGATCATGGCGGCCAGGACCAGGCCATGGATCCAGCGCGGGAAGGCCTCGACCCGGGGCAGGGCGCGGTAGGCGATCATGCCGAACAGAAACATGAACAGCGTGGTGGAGAACAGGCGGCCCTGCCACAGCCCGAATTCGACCGGCAACCAGTACCCGAGCACGCGCAAGACAATGCTGGCACCGGCAATGGCAAACAGCACCCACAGCCGCTTGCGCGCAAGCCATGGGGCGACGGCATAGAACAGCAGTTCGATCGACAGGCTCCAGCTTTGCGGTACGACCAGTGCCTGCCAGGCAACCGCGCTGGTCTCGGTGGGCAGGCCACCGTTGGGATCGAGGTAGAGGCCGCCGTCTCCGTCGATCATGAACCAGTAGAGCAGGTGCTGGCCCAGGACGAAGACGTTTTCGAACAGCATGATCGCGGCGCTGCCCGGATTGGTGAAGACCAGTTCGAAAATGCCGAGGCTGGAGGTCGCGGTCATCTGGAAGGCCAGCAGCAGCACCAGCCCCACCGCCATGACGGTAAAATATGTCGGCGCGAGGCGCAGCAGGCGGTTGCTGTAGAACAGCCGTGTGTCGGCGTACTTCCGGTCCAGGATCAGGGCCATGTAGAAGCCCGACACGATGAAGAAGGCCTGGACGCCAAATGCGCCAGAAATGAAATGGAAGGTCGCCGGGGGCAGGTGCGAGAGGATAACCGAGAGGGCGAGCAGGAAGCGGACGATACCCATGATGTGGCCTTTGCCTGTGCGCGGCGCTGGTCCGCGTCCGATGTCCCGCAGCTACTTATTCAAAATAGGATCAATAATGCAACAGGAAGGTTGCAAGCGACGTTTGCAGCGGGCGATTTCGCGGGTAACCTGACCGGCAGGAGGACACGGTGAGCGACGAAGCGGAACAAGCGGGCGGGGAAGGGCAGGAGGCGATGTGGATCCTCGATCCTGCGCAACTGCGCTGTCTCGCTTCAAGCACGCGCATGGACATTGTTGATCACCTGGCGGGCCGTGGGGAGCTGTCGATTGCAGAGCTGGCCCGGGCGCTCGGTCGCCAGCCTTCCTCGCTTTACCATCACCTTGAAAAGTTGCTGGAAGTCGGCCTGGTGGTCGAGACCGGCAGCCGCGTCACCAATCGTCGCAGCGAGAAGCTCTATGCCACCCCGTCGCGCCGGATGAGGCTGCAACGCGCGCTGGCGGACCCGGCCAATGCAGAGGTAATGCGGGACGTCGTCCAGGCCTTGTCGCGGCAAGCGCAAAGGGATTTTGCCGCCGGGCAATCCCTGCCCGATGCGCGCGCCGAGGGCGCCGGGCGCAACCTTGGTTTCTTCCGTCTTGTCGGTCGTCCGGATGCCGATGCGCTGGCCAAGATCAACGCCTTGTTGGCCGAAGTGGGCGAGATCATGTGGGAAGAGGCACCCGGTGATTCGCCCGCGATCACGCTCACCTGGGTCATGGCACCCAGTCCCGAATAGGCTGGAGGACGCGCGAAGCGCTTGCACCCCGCAACGGGTCATGCTGTTAATCAGCCAGATGATCGAAGCACCATCCTTCCACGCTCTTGCTGCGATGGCGCTGACCGTCATCGTGTTTTACATGTTCGTCCGCGGACGAATGTCGATCGAGATCATTTCGCTGCTGGCCATCGCCATCATCGCCGTCGGTCTCTACTTCTTCCCCATGCCGCACACGCAGCCGACCGACGGGCTGCAATTGGCCTTCTCCGGGTTCGGGCACTACGCGCTGATCACCATCTGCGCCCTGATGGTGATGGGCCGGGGGCTGGTCGTGACCGGTGCGCTGGAACCGGCGGCGCGGTTCCTGGAACGGGTGTTCAAGATCAACCTGCAGCTGGGGCTGCTGTTGTCGCTGGTACTGGCCTTCGTCCTGTCGATGGGCGTGAACAACACACCCGTTCTGGTGTTGCTGATCCCGATCTTCGTCACCCTCGCCGTGCGCGGAGCCATGCCCGCATCGCGCACCCTGATGCCGCTCAACGCCTCGTCACTGCTGGGCGGCATGGCAACGACCATCGGTACGTCGACCAACATCCTGGTGGTGTCGATTGCGGTGGACCTGGGCATGCGCGAAATGGGCGTGTTCGAATTCACCCCCATCGTCCTGGCCGCCTCGGCCATTGCGCTGCCCTACATCTGGCTGGTGATGCCGCGCATGCTGCGCGACAACAGCCCGGAAAAGGGCGAGGGGCAACGCTGGTTCTCTACCCACTTGCGGGTGCCGCAAACCAGCATGCTGATCGACAAGCACTTCGACGAAGTGGTGGGCATGCTGCCGGAGGAATTCCGCTTCGAGGAGCGGCCTTCGGGGCCGTTCGAGGCCGGCCAGCGCTTTCGCGTGTCCGGCACGCACGATGCGCTGGAGGAAGCCGTCCGGTTGCTGAAAGGCCAGATTGCGCCCGGCTGGGTTGTCGAAGACGTCCAGCGTAGCGCCACGGCCGACAGCGAAGACATCAATGTCGTCGAAATGGTGGTGACGGGCGATTCCCGTCTCATCGGACGGACACTGTCCACCTCGGGCATCGCCAACCGCTATGGCGTTGCCGTGCTCGGCATCCATCACCCGGCGCGCCCGCTGGGCCCCGAACCGGATGACGTCCACGGCGAGATCCGGATCAGCGAAGGTGACGTGATGCTGGTCATGGGGCTCACCCGCCCCTTGGCCGAATTCGCGCAGAACGACGCCCTGCTGCAGCTGGAAGGTGGCCGGGAAGTGCCGCGCCGGTCCAAGGCCGTGTTGGCAGCCGTTATCATGGGTGTCGCCGTCGCCCTCGCATCGGTCGGCATCCCGTTTTACGGTTCGCAGGGCTTTTACTTGCTGAATGTCCCGATCGCGATTGCCTCACTGGCGGGCGCGATCGTGATGTTCCTGACCGGCTGCGTGAAGTTCGACCGGGTCGGGCGCGCACTCTCCGGGCAAGTGATCGTGCTGGTAGCCGCCAGTATCACCATCGGCCGGTTCATCCTCGATAGCGGCGCGGCGGGCTGGCTCGGCGAGGCCTTGTCGCTTGGCCTGCAATACCTGCCGCCAGCGGGCGTTGTCGCGGCGATCATGCTGTTCGTGACCGTGCTTACCAACTTCGCGTCCAACGCGACGGCAGCCACTGTGGGCACGCCTATCGCCTTTGCCATCGCCACCCAGCTGGACCTGCCGCCAGAGCCGCTGGTGCTCGCCGTGCTGTTCGGCTGCAACCTCTGCTACGCCACGCCCATCGCTTACCAGACGAACATGCTGATCATGGCGGAAGGCAACTACACCTTCGGTGACTACGTGAAGACCGGCGTCCCGCTGGTGCTGATCATGGTCACGACGCTCAGCTTCCTGCTGGCCAAGACCTACGGCATGTAGCGCGGCGGCCTAGCTGTCGCTGCCTGCGTGGCCCATGCGGCGGGCCGAGGCCGCTTCGATCTCGCTAATTTCCACACTGCGGTCGACGTCTTCGATTACGCCTGCATCGGCATAGAGGCGCAGCAGGCGTTCGTATTCTTCCTGGCTCAGCGCCGCCACTTCTTCGGGGGTCATGTTCGGCAAGGCGCGGCGCGCGAGGTGGGTGGAGCGCGGCGCATTAGAGAAGTTCGCCGAAACGCCGACATTGTCCATCGGCTGCCCAAAGCCGGAATCGAACTCTCCGCCGCCATCGAACGAACCCTGCAAGGTCGCTTCGGACCGGATCAGGCGGGGCGGACCGGTAATTTCCTGGCTGGCCCGTTCTATGCGCGCCTGCTCCTCGCGCTGCTCGACATGGCTGGCAATTGCCTCGCGGTTCTCGCCATCTGCAAACAACGCAATCATAGCGGTCAGCACCACCGTCACGACGGCGAAGTGCTTGTAGAGTTTGGCTGGTACCGGAGGCTTCGAGATCTTCGCCATGGACGCCGTGTAGCGCCAAGGCGTTAATCGCTGGGCGGGGGACTTGGTTAATTCGCCATTACCCAGGTTCCGTGACGGCGTTTGCCGAAACTGCCGTCGGAACCTCGACATGCCTGCTGCATTGAGAGGGGCACACGCAAAAAGGAGTAATCCTGATGGCTGAACAACGAACGACCGAAATCGAAACCCCTTCGGGCTCGACCCATACGCACACGACCATTGTCACCGACAATCCGCGATCCGGCGGGATGGGCAAATGGGTCCTGCTGCTGACCCTGCTGGTGGTTGCCGCCTTGGGCTATGTGGCTTTCTCGCAGCTTGGTGCCGCGGAAATGGCGAAGGACAACGCTGTGGCCGATGCCGCCGAAAGCGTTGGCGAAGCTGCTGATAATGTAGGCGATGCAGCGCAAGATATCGGTAATGCCGCGCAAGAAGTGGTCGGCAACGCTTCTGAATAGTATTCGGATGCGGACTTTTCAGGTGTAAAGTTTACCGACATTTCATACCTCGCCGTTAACCGAACCGGACCCGGAAATTCCTCCGGATCTGGTCGGTTGGAGCGATGGTTCGTCTCTTCAAACATTATATCCCGCATGCCGTCCTGCTGCTGGGCCTGATCGATCTCGCCCTGTTACTGCTGGCGGGGGACCTCGCGTGGAACCTGCGCGCGGTGCAGATCGGCATGGATCCGGGTCCGATGGGCGAGCGGGCACTGCCGGTTGCCGGGTTTGCTGTCACCACGCTTGCGGCCATGATCGCCGTAGGCGTTTTCGGCCCTGATGCCTTGCGTTCCATGCGGTTCGCCTGTGCGCGGCTGCTGGTGGCGATCAGCCTCGCGATCCTGGCGTTGGCCATGCTCGATTTCCTGCTGCCGGGGCAGACCTACTGGCGCTCCACCTTGTTATACGCGATGGCCATTTCCATCGTCCTGCTGGTGCTCAATCGCGCTATCGTCGGCGGGCTGTTGGGTACGTCGGCATTCCGTCGCCGCATCCTGGTGCTGGGCGCCGGACACCGCGCACAGCGGTTGAAGGAGCTTTCGGCGCAGGAGAACAGCGGCTTCACCGTGGTCGGCTTTATCGACATGACGGGGGCAAGCCCGGTTGTGGCCGAGGCCATCCCGCGTTCGGCCATTGCTGACCTTTCGCGCCATGTTGCAGACCTGGGGGCGAGCGAAGTGGTGCTGGCGCTGGAAGAACGCCGCAATGCCCTACCGCTGAAGGACCTGCTGCGGGTCAAGACCGCGGGCGTCCACGTCAACGAGTTCTCCAGTTTCATGGAGCGAGAGACCGGCCGCGTCGACCTCGACACGCTCAACCCCTCATGGCTGATCTTCTCCGACGGCTTCTCGTCGGGCCGCGCAATTTCGTCGGTTGCCAAGCGCGCTTTCGATATCTTTGCCAGCGGCCTGCTGCTGCTGGTGTCCTTCCCGGTGATCGCGCTGTTTGCCCTGATCGTGAAGCTCGACAGCAAGGGACCGGCCTTCTTCCGCCAGAAGCGGGTCGGCCTCTACGGCCAGACCTTCGAACTGGTGAAGCTGCGCTCCATGCGAACTGACGCCGAGAAGGACGGGTCCAAGTGGGCGGAGAAGAACGATCCGCGCGTCACCCGCGTCGGTGCTTTCATCCGCAAGGTGCGCATCGACGAGCTGCCGCAGGTTTGGACCGTGCTGACGGGGCACATGAGCTTCGTCGGCCCGCGCCCCGAGGTGCCCAAGTTTGTCGACGATCTCGAACAGCAGCTGCCCTATTATGCCGAACGGCACATGGTGAAGCCCGGCATCACCGGCTGGGCGCAGATCAACTATCCCTATGGTGCCAGCATCGAAGATGCCCGGCACAAGCTGGAATACGATCTCTACTACGCCAAGAATTACACCCCCTTCCTTGACCTGCTGATCATGCTGCAGACCTTGCGCGTGGTGCTGTGGCCGGAGGGCGCGCGGTGATTACCTCGGCCTGGGACCTTGCCGGCTACCTGAGCTACCTCGTTTCGGCCTGTGCTGCCGTGGCGCTGGCGCTGTGGCTTGTAACCAGCCAGCGTGCGCAGGGCCCGGCGATCAGTGCCGCCGCGGCGGCGCTGTTCTGTGCTGCGCTATGGGCCTTCTCGGTGATTGGCATGGGGCAGGATGCCTTCGCCACCAAGATGCTGATGATCGCCAGCAACCTGGCCTGGCTGTGGATGCTCTACCGCCTGTTCTCGCACGATGACCGGGACAAGAAGCTGGGGCCGATCCGCCCGGTGGTCTTCGCCCTTGGCTTTGTCGAACTGCTACAGGTCGCTCTGATCGTGGCGCGCATCCGCTATGGCGGGCCGGAGGAAGCCGAACTGCTGGTGATGCGCTTTGCCACCACCTTCCGCCTGCTGTTCTGCATTGGCGCCCTGGTGCTGCTGCACAACCTCTATGCCGGTGCCGCCGCGCAGGCGCGGCAAAGCCTGCGCTGGCCGGCTGCTGCCATGGGGGTGTTGTGGCTCTACGACCTCAACCTCTACACCATTGCCTATCTCGACAATGCCGTGCCGGAATTCTTGCAAGGCGTGCGCAGCCTGGCCCTGGCCCTTGCCGTGCTGTTGCTGGCACTGGGTACCCTGCGCAACGAGGCGGAACTGCGCTTCCGTCCCTCGCGCAGCTTTACCTTCCAGTCCTTCTCGCTGCTGCTGATCGGCGCCTACCTGGTGGTGATGGTGGTGATTGCGCAGGGGCTGGCCTATGTCGGCAGCGACTATGGCCGCATGTTGCAGACCGGCTTCGTCCTGCTCGCCAGCGCCGTCGCGCTGACGATCCTGCCATCGAAGAAGCTGCGCGGCTGGCTGCGGGTGACACTGTCGAAAAACCTGTTCCAGCACCGTTACGATTACCGTGCCGAATGGCTGCGCTTCACCGACACCATCGGTCGCGCGGGTCCGCAGGCAGCCCCGCTGCCTGAACGCGCCGTGCAAGCCGTGGCCGACATCACCGACAGCCCTGGCGGCCTGCTCCTTACGCCGAGCGAGGAGGGCGGGCTGGCGCTGGAAGCACGGTGGCAATGGCCGACGATGGAAGTGCCCGCAGAAGCGATCGATGCGCTGGGTGCCAAGTTCCTTCAAGACAGCCAGTTCATCGTCGATCTCGACCTTGTGCGCGCTGGCGATACCGAGGGCGTTCCGGTTGTGGCGACCCCCGAATGGCTGCTGGCCGAGGACAGCAGCTGGGCGCTGGTCCCGCTGCTGCACTACGAGCGCCTGCTGGGCGTGGTCGTGCTGAAGCGGCCAACCGTTGCCCGACGGCTGGACTGGGAAGACTTTGACGTGCTGCGCGTGATCGGCAGGCAGCTGGCCAGCTATCTTGCCGAACGGCACAGCCAGGACGCGCTGGGTGAGGCGCAGCGATTCGACGAGTTCAACCGCCGCATTGCCTTCGTCATGCACGATATCAAGAACCTCGCCAGCCAGCTGTCGCTGCTTGCCAAGAATGCCGAGAAGCACGCCGACAAGCCCGAATTCCGCGCAGACATGATCCTGACCCTGCGCAATTCGACCGACAAGCTGCAGGCGCTGCTTGCCCGCCTTGGCCGCTATGGCAGCCACGGCGGCAGGGAACGCGAACCGGTGCAGCTCGACGCCTTGCTCGACCGTGTGGTCGGCCAGTATCGCGGCAAGCACGAGGTTGTGTTCCTCCAGCGCGAGCCCTGCAAGGTCCGCGCCGATGTCGAGGGGCTGGAGCAGGCACTGGTGCACCTGGTGCAGAACGCCATCGAGGCGAGCGAAGACGACGCGCCGGTATTCGTTGACCTGCGAACCGACCCTGGCAGCGCGATTGTCGAAGTGATCGATTCCGGCGAGGGCATGAGCCCCGAATTCATTCGGACGCGGCTGTTCAAGCCGTTCCATTCGTCCAAGCCCGGCGGCTTTGGCATTGGCGCTTTCGAAGCGCGCGAGCTGGTGCGCGCCATGGGTGGCCGGATGGACGTCGAATCCCGCGAAGGGCTCGGCACGCGTTTCATTGTGCGGCTGCCCTTCAGCGAAGCGGCGGACATGCTCCGCACCATGCAGGAAAAAGACCGCAAGGCGGCACAGGCCAGTGAGGTTGCATAATGGCGAACGACAAACCCAAGCTGCTGATCGTCGAGGACGACGAAGGCCTGCAGGCCCAGCTCAAGTGGGCTTACGAGGATTTCGAGGTGATAATCGCCGGTGATCGCGATTCCGCGATTGCCGCCCTGCGCGCCGAAGAGCCGCCGGTGGTGACGCTGGACCTTGGCCTGCCGCCGGACCCGGACGGGACGACCGAAGGCTTTGCCGTGCTCGATGCGATCATGGCGCTGAAGCCCGATACCAAGGTGATCGTTGCGTCCGGCCACGGTGCGCGCGAATCCGCGCTCAATGCCATCGAACGCGGTGCCTACGATTTCTACCAGAAGCCGGTCGATATCGACCAGCTGGGCCTGATCGTGCGCCGTGCGCTCAACCTGCACGTGATCGAGCAGGAGAACCGCCGTCTCGCCAGCAAGGCGGACGAGGGCAACACGGTACTGGGTGGCCTCATTACCTCGGCCCCCGAAATGGTGAAGGTCGCCCGCACGATCGAGCGCGTGGCCAACACCAATGTCTCGGTCATGCTGCTGGGGGCGAGTGGCACCGGCAAGGAACTGCTGGCCCGCGGCGTGCACGAGGCGAGCAGTCGCAAGGACGGCAATTTCGTTGCGATCAATTGCGCTGCAATCCCGGAAAACCTGCTCGAAAGCGAGCTGTTCGGGCACGAGAAGGGCGCCTTCACTGGCGCGGTAAAGACCACCGAGGGCAAGATCGAGATGGCCAATGGCGGCACGCTGTTCCTCGACGAGGTCGGCGACATCCCGCTGCCCCTGCAGGTCAAGCTGCTGCGCTTCCTGCAGGAACGCACGATCGAACGCATCGGCGGGCGCAGTTCGATCCCGGTCGACACCCGCATCGTCTGCGCCACGCACCAGGACCTTGAAGGCATGATCGCCGACGGGCGCTTCCGCGAAGACCTGTTCTACCGGCTTGCCGAAGTCGTGGTGAAGATCCCCTCGCTGGCAGAGCGTCCGGGCGATGCCGTGCTGTTGGCTAAGGTCTTCCTCAAGCGCTTTGCCGAGGAAATGAACCCTGCCGTGACCGGCTTTGCGCCCGATGCCCTGTCGGCCATCGATGGCTGGCCGTGGCCGGGCAATGTCCGCGAGCTGGAAAACCGCGTGAAGCGCGCGGTGATCATGGCGGAAGGCAAGCTGGTTGGCGCGGAAGACCTCGACCTTGGCGATGGTGAAGAGGAAGAGCCCGACGTGCTCAACCTCAAGAGCGCGCGCGAGCAGTCGGACCGCAAGGTGATCCGTCACGCGCTGGCACGGACAGAGGGCAATATTTCCAGCACGGCCAAGATGCTGGGGATCAGCCGCCCGACGCTCTACGACCTGCTCAAGCAATACGACTTGCAGACCTGACCCGCTGCGGGCAGAGCCGCGCGCAATGATCGCGCGCATGGGGGCCTTGTTCGATCCGCTGGTGCGGATGTTGCTGCTGGCGATCCTGCTCGCCAGCCTGCTGCCCGTGACGGGCGAGGGCCGGGCGATTGCTCGGCTGGTGTCCGACGGCGGGGTCTTCCTGCTGTTCCTGCTCAATGGCCTGCGCCTGCCGCGCGACCAGGTGCTGCACGGCGTGCGCAACCTGCGTTACCTGCTTCCGCTGATAGCGTTCGTGTTCGGCGGCATGGCTTTCGCCTCGATTGCCGCCAGCGGAATGGCGGCGGTGCAGCTGCCGGCCAGCGTTGCGCTGGGCTTCATCTTCCTTGGCGTGCTGCCATCGACCGTGCAATCGGCGACTGCCTACAGCTCTATCGCCGGTGGCAACGTATCGCTGTCGGTCGTGGGGGCGGCGGTGCTCAACATCCTTGGTGTCTTCATCACCGCGCCGCTGATCGGCCTGCTGGCCAGCAGCGACATGCCGGGCATCGACCTCGCCGGGCTGGAGCGGATCGCGCTGATCCTGCTGCTGCCTTTCGTTTTAGGCCAGCTGTTCCAGGGCTGGCTGGGGCCATTGGTGAGCGAACGGCGCAAGCTGTTCGGCTGGATGGACCGGATCGTCATTTCCATCGCCGTCTACGTCGCCTTCTCGGGCGCGGTGGAGCAGGGGCTGTGGACCCTGATCTCGCTCCCTGAATGGGGCGTACTGCTGAGCCTGGTCGGATTCATGCTCGCCTTCGGTTTCTTCGGCGCTTGGTGGCTTGGCGGCCTGCTGCGGCTCGCGCTTCCCAGCCGCATTTCCTTCCTCTTCGCCGGGGCGCAGAAGAGCATCGCCATGGGCGCGCCGCTGGCCAGCGTGCTGTTCGCGCCGGAAGTGGCGGGCCTCGTCCTGCTGCCGGTGCTGGTCTACCACCTCTTGCAGATGGTTATCTCGGCTCCACTCGCGGCGCGGTTCAGCCGTGCGGCAGGTTAGCTGCCTCGGGATGCTTCTTGTTGTGGCGGATTGACCACCACAGCGACAGGCCGATCAGCGCTGCCCCGATCAGCCCGGTGATCGTCTCCGGGATGTGGAACTTGGCCGATACCAGCATGATCCCGCCCAAGGCGATGATCGCCCAGAACGCGCCGTTCTCCAGGAAGCGGTATTGCGCCAGCGTGCCCTTCTCGACGAGGTGGATCGTCATCGAACGCACGAACATGGCCCCGATCGACAGGCCTAGCGCGATCACGATCATGTTGTTCGAAAGCGCAAAGGCCCCGATCACGCCATCGAAGCTGAAGCTGGCGTCGAGTACGTTGAGATAAAGGAAGCCCCCAAGGCCGCTCTTTACCACGGCACCGGCCAGCCGCTTCTTCTCTTCGTGGAGTTCGAGGATCGTGTTGATCCCTTCCACGGCGATGAATGTGACGAGGCCCAGGATACCCGCAATCAGGAAGGTCAGCGCCTCGGCGGGTTCAAGGAGGGTGGAAATGCCCCAGATTACCAGCAGCAGGATGGCGATCTCGGCAGCAGGCAGGGCAGCGAACCGCGAAAGCCATTCCTCGATTTTCGCGATCCAGTGGATGTCCTTGTCCTGGTCGAAAAAGAACTTGAGCCCGACCATGGCGAGGAAGGCACCGCCGAACCCGGCAATTCCCACATGCGCCGAACTCACGATGCGTTCGTATTCCAGCGGATTGTTCAACGAAAGGTCGATGGTCTCCATCGGGCCAAGTCCTGCCGCGATAGCGACGATGGCGAGGGGAAAGACCACGCGCATGCCGAAGACGGCAAAGGCGATGCCCCAGGTCAGGAAGCGCCGCTGCCAGACCTTGTCCATGTCCTTCAGTACCGAGGCGTTGACCACGGCATTGTCGAAGCTGAGCGAGATCTCCAGCACCGAAAGCACGGCGATGATCCACAGCATCGAAGCCGTGCCGCCGATGGTACCAGTGCTTTCCCATCCGTACCAGGCGCCAAGGCCCAGGCAGATCAGCGTGAAAATGAACGAAAAGCCGTAGAATCGGCGAAGAGTTTGCATCGGGTGGGTGCTTACTTTGGCTGGTAGAGCTGGTCGGGACCGGGGAAGCTGCGTTCGCGCACTTCACTAGCGTATTTTCCAGCCGTTGCAGAGATGGTCGCGGCGATATCCTCATATCGCTTCACAAACCGTGGGACGCGCTCGAACATGCCCAGCATGTCATCGGTGACGAGCACCTGGCCATCGCACTTCGCCGAGGCGCCGATACCGATGGTAGGGCAGGCAACCGCTTCAGTAACGGCAATGGCGATGGGTTCCACCACGCCTTCCACGACGATGGCAAAGGCCCCGGCTGCTTCCAGCGCCTTGGCATCGCCGACGATCTTCTCGGCCTCGGCATCGCTGCGGCCGCGCGCGGCATAGCCGCCCAGCACGTTGACCGCCTGCGGGGTCAGGCCGACGTGGCCCATCACCGGGATACCCCGCTTTACGAGGAATTCGACCGTTTCGGCCATGGCCTCACCGCCTTCCAGCTTCACTGCGGCAGCGCCGCTGGCCTTGAGCAGGGTGGCAGCAGCCTCGAAAGCGGCCTGCGGACTGGCCTCGTAGGCGCCAAAGGGCATGTCTACCACCACCACCGAATGGTACGACCCGCGCACCACGGCGGCCGCGTGGTTGGCCATCATCTCCATGGTAACGGGGATGGTGGAGGGCAGGCCATAGATCACCTGTCCTAGCGAATCCCCTACCAGCAGCAGGTCGCAATGCGGATCGAGCAACTGGGCCTGCCGCGCCGTGTAGGCAGTGAGCATGACGATGGGTTCTTCCGTCACGCCATCCACCTTGCGCGCGCGGATCTTCGGCACGGTGAGTCGCCGCATCGGGGCTGGCGTGGGATTGGCGCGACTTGTGGAGGTGTCGAGCTGGAAAGTCGTGGACATGATTGGTTACCCCGTACAGCGATCCTGATCGGGATCGCCAATGCAGTCGATCAGCAACTGCGTATAGTCGTAGAGTGCTGCCTCGCTGGTAATGTTCCGGTCAAGCCGCGGAATGGCCCGCTCGGCCCAGTGCAGCGCCCGTTCGTCATTGCGACGCACGCCAGCGCCTTGCCAAAGCATTCCCGCCCAGATCGCCTGTGCCGAAGCATATTCGTGCCGCGCCGCCAGTTCGCAGTGATCGGCGATGCCGTCATAGTCGAGAGTCTCGTACCGCATTTCGCACAGCCAGCGGTCGGCATCGACATTGCCCGCTTCGGCCAAGGCGCGCAGGCGGCGCTCGGCATTACCGCGCTCGCCGTCGCCATATCGGCCCAGGGCATAGGTGGCATAGACGTGCCCGGCATCGGATGCCTCGCGGAACATTTCGACTGCGCGCGCCGTGTCTGTTTCGCCGAGCGAGCCGCCCAGCAAGGCAAAGCCCAGCTGCGACTTGGCCTTGGCATAACCGGCCTCCGATGCCTCGGTAAGCAAGGCGCGTGCGCGGGGCAGGTCGGCACGGTCCGGCAGCATGAGCATGTAGGCGAGCGAGGTCATGCCCGCGACATTGCCTTGCGCTGCCGAGCGTTCGAACCACGCGAAGGCCGCTTGCTGGTCGGGCGCGATCCCCACGCCATGCTGCAAGGCCAGTCCGAGGACATATTGCGCCGTCGCGTCGCCCGCTTCGGCGGCAGCAAGGATTTCCTCGATTGTGGGATCACCAATGATCCGGCGCACCAGTACCCGTCCGTCGGTGACGGCAATTTCGTTAAGGTCAGGCAGGTCGAGCGCAGGGGCAGGGGAAGCTTCGGCTTCCCCGCCACGCAGGCTTGCCTGCGGTGATGAGGCGGCGGGCGCCGGCGGCTCTGCTGCGACCTCTGCGCTCAGTGCGGCAAGGTCCTGCGCGTCCACGATGTAGAAGTTGGGCGTGCCGCTGATGTAGATGGCGGGATACTGCGCGCCGCCCGGATCCATGTCGCGGGTCCGCTCGATCACGTCCTCGCTCAGCCTGCCGTAGAAATCGAACAGTGCCAGGCCCGGCACGGCGAGGTTGTTGGCCACGGCATTGGCAAAGGGGCTGAGTGGGGAATCCAGCGGTGCCTCGTCGTAGGCAGGTCGTCCCTCGCCAGTGGAGAAGATCACGGCGCCGCCGGGCAATTCCACCTTGCCCAGGTTTGCCACGTTACCGTCCGCATTGGTCACCGTGTCGAAGTGCACGTGCGGATTGGCGGTGCGGCAGGCGTCGAGCATGAACAGCGAGAATCCCTCGGCTGCCCCGAGCGCGTAGCGCAGGTTCTCGATATTGATGAAGTTGGTGCGCAGTTCGTTGGTGCTCGATCGAAGCGGGGCATTGGCAGGAAC
>JAUIIG010000086.1 GCA_030431875.1 Alphaproteobacteria bacterium | reverse complement strand
CTATCTCGCCTACCTTGCCGGCGGCGGGATTCCAGACGATTTCGGCGGCCTGCCCAATGGCGGCGGAGGCACCTATGTGCCGCCGGTGCAGCTGGCCTACCAGGGCGGTTTCAGCGCCGCCAACCCGCGCATGCGCATCTTCAGCGGCGGCACCAATGCCAATGGCGGCAATTCGTCTGCCAGCCTTTCGGGCGTGGCCTCCAGCTACGCGATCGACGCGCAAGGCCGCCTGACAACGATCCGGCGACAGCAAGGCGAAAGCTTCACCATCGGAACGGCGAGTGTCGTGGAGGTATCGGGCAACGACACCTTCCTGATCGGCCGCTGGACCGACGGCACCTTTGCCTATGACGGCCCGATCGACATCGCCTTTACCTCCAGCGCCAACAACGGCCTCAACTACTTGCTGGTGGCTCCCGTCGCCAACAACTTCACCATGCCTGCCAGCGGGACTGTGCTCTACGATCTGGCTGGCGCTACCGCACCCTTCTATCGCAGCGGCAGCAATCCTGTCGGCGTCTACGACGCCAACCTGGGCATCAGGTTCGGTTCGCAACTGACCTTCGGCATCGAAGGCACCTTGACCATGCCGCGCGCTGGCGGGACGGACCATTTCTGGACCTTCTCGACCCCAGGAGGGGTGCAGGACCCTGACGGCTATGTAACTGCCTTCTCCCCGGCCAGTGACGCCAACCAGTTCAACTTCGACGTCGAAGCCCAGGTAAACCAGAATATCTGCGCGAACTTCGGCGGGTGCTTCATCAGCCATTCGATCTACTTCGGCGGATCGGACACCGATACGGTGGGCGCTGCCTATTACACCTATGGCTCGGACGATGACGAGACCATCGTCGGCAATGCAATCTTCGCCAGGTCGGGCACGATACCCGACGGCACTCCAACTGCTGTGGACAACCAACTGCTGGCTTTCGCCAATCCCTATGTGGGCAACGACGTGAACAGCGGTGTGACGGTGGATTTCAACGGCACCGGCCAGATCGTGCAATATACCAACGCCGCCAACGATCGCACGGCACTGGGCACCACCAGCGTAGCTGAAAACGGCACGTCGGGTTCGCTGACCTGGACCCGCTGGGCCGATGGCACGCCTTCTGGTGTCTATTTCGGCACGACCAATTTCGACGCTGTCGGATCGGTTGGCGGTTATCACATGATCGCCGGCGCGCCGGTGACGAACATGCCAGCGAGCGGCACGGTGCTGTACGACCTTGTTGGCTTCACCACCCCCACGCGGCATGACGAAGACCAGTCCGGCGGATCAGTCAGCGGACAGGCCGCGGTCCTGTTCGGTGCTGCGCCGAAACTCGGCCTCGACATGGACGTCACCAGCGGCACGGACCAGCTCAACCTCGCCACCGCCGGCGGCGTGACAGACGTCACCCAAAGCGGGGTGACAATCGACACGACCGGCCTCTTCCGCAACGGTGCATCCAACAACCCGATCACCACTACGCAGATCGCAGGCACATATTGCAGCAGCGGCTGCAATGCTTTCGTCACCGGTTTCCTGGCGGGCGACGGCGCAGTCGACCTGGGCCTGTCCTATACCATTCGACAGGAAGGTGCGCCGTTCAACTTCATCGACGGCACGGCGGCCTTTGCCCGCTCGGCGAACCAGCCCACGCCGACGCCCACACCAACGCCGACCCCGACACCTACCGGCTTCACCGGCACGCGGACAGACCAGTCCTCGCTGGTGTTTGGCAGCAATGGCCTGATCGCTCAGCGCCTCGGCACAGCGGCTTACCAGGACGGGCAGCTGGTCCAGGTGGATACATCACCCGCATTCGGCGGCATCGTGCAGGCCCGACCGACGACGGCCAGCGTCGTGGAAGGGGGTTCGAACGAGTACATTGGGTGGGCCCGGTGGGCAGGAGGGGAAGTCATCCTGCCCCAACTTCTCAGCGGCTCGCAAACGCTGAACATTGGCGCAAATGACGGGATCCATGTCATCAGCGGCGATCGCACGATCTTTATCCCGGGCAGTGGCCGGATCGATTACGAGCTGATCGGCGGGACCTCGGCCACCGACAACCGGGGCTCCACCCCCGGCTCGGTGACCGGTGACCTGGCCATCCTCTTCGGCGCGGTGTCAAAAGTCGGGCTGGAAATGACCATGGAAGTCGGAGGGCTGACCTGGACGTTTGCCACGGATGGCGGCGTTGCCGATCCCAGCCAGAGCGGCATGAACCTGGTCAACCAAATGGATACCATCCGCTTCGGGGCGTCAGCCGGTACTGTCGGAGGAAATGCCTGCGACCTTGCATGCACCGTCACCATGTCGGGCATCGCCTACGGGCCGGACGCGGACTATTTCGGGGTGTCGATGTTCACCACGGCAAATGTCGGCGGACAGAACGTGCAAGGACAGGGTTTAGCCATCTTCGGGCAGGAGACCACGCCTACTCCCACGCCCACTCCGACGGGTGGCAATCCCACTTCCGACTTCACCGGCACGCGGGACAATATCGCCTACTTCACCTTCCTCGACGGATCGCTGGCGAGCGGCTTTGGCGGCAGCGCCACGCTGGCCAACGGTGCCCTGACGGACTTCACTTCCGTCCTCGGCACGGTCTCGAGCAATGACACCACCATCGTCGATGTCGGCGACGTGGGCGACCTGGCCTGGGCGCGGTGGACCGACGGCACGGTGCAGAACCACGGTATCCTGGGCAATGTAGACAGCGTGATCGGCGCCAACGGCGGCTATCACGTCATGGCCGGCGCGACCACTGTTACCCTGCCCGGCAGCGGCACCATCGCCTACGAGCTGATCGGCGGCACCGCGCCCACTGACAACCAGGGTTCGACGCCCGGCACCCTGACCGGCGACCTCGCCATTGCCTTCGGCACGGTCAGCCGGGTGGGCTACGACCTGACCATGGAAGTCGGCGGCCGCAGCTGGGCCGTCAGCACCGCAGGCGGTGCTGCAGACCCTGCAAGCAGCCAGATCAACCTGACGGTCAGCAGCGGGATCTGGGGATTTGGCGGCACCTTCACAAGCACGTCCAACACCGTGACCGCGGGTGGCGGCGCCTGCGCAGCGACCTGCATTGTCACCATCGGGGGACGCATGTTCGGAGCCAATGCGGACTACGCCGGACTGGCGATGAACGTCACCGACTCCAGCGCGCAGAACGGCACCATCGGCGCGTCAGGCATCGCCATTTTCGGACAGGAGGGTGCAGCCACGGCACACGCGCCCGCCGCTGCCGAATATGTTGCCACGGCCGCGAGCTGGGCACGTTGGGACGCAGCCGGTTCATCCAGCAATCCGGTGCCAGGCACGGGTGGCGGGATGCCCGTCGCGCCCGGGCTGGAACGTTCGGGTGATGGCTTCGCCGTCGGCGGTATCACCTATTCGGCAGACCAGTTGCTGATGCTGGAGAACCACATGCAGCGCGCCACCCGTTAGGCGCCAAACCAGTCCCGACGCCGCGTGATCCAAGGGGGGCAAGCGCGGCGCACCTTGGTCGGTCCGGTTTTTCCCCTTCCACGGGTGCCGGGCCGACCATTTTCGGGTCAGGAGGATTACCCGACGAAGTCTTGCAGGCTGGCAATAAACGCGTCGGCGATCCCGCGGGCCGCCGCTGCGGCAGCTTCGCGGTCGACCTCGTCAGCGGCCTCGTAGGTATAGGCCGGGATGTCGTAGAACTCATTGAACCAGTTCTTCGACGTGCCGGATCCGGGATTGGCGTTGCGCCGCTCGATCGTGAACTCGTAACCGGGATAGGCCGCGGTGAGCGGGACTAGCCAGTCGGCCAGGAACTCCTCCTGCTCCGCGCTCGTCTCGTCTGCGCCCTGCACGTAGAACAGGTTGCGGTTGGTCGAGTGGAAATCCAGCATGACCGCCGGTCGAACGCTTTCCGGCAAGTCGTCGAGCCATGCCTTTACCGCCTGCGTTTCGGGCTGGGTAAAGTGGCCCCAGTCGCGGTTGAGATCGAGCTCACCGAGATTTGCGCGCCAGTGCCCGCGCGCCACGCCATCAGGATTGAGCAGCGGCACGGCGATGACCTGGAATTCTCCCGGGTCGATCGTTCCGTCAGCATACAATTCGCCGATCCGCTGGAGGAAGCTCTCCATCGCCACGGCTCCGCTCACTTCGGGAGGATGGGCGCGGCCCAGCAGCACGATCAGGTGCGGCGCAACGGGATCGCCCATATGGAGTGCCTCGACCGGATGACCGTCGATGGACTCGCCCAGTGTCAGGCGCCGCACGCCATCGCGTGCAGCGAGTTCCGCCATCAGGGCCTCGTACCGACCGGCAAGGAACAGCTCCTGCGCGGTCACAAAGGCATCGCCCGCAGGCACTGTGAAACGGGCTTCGCGCTCGTCATCGGACAGCGTCACGGGCAGCTCCCGCAGCTGCCCTGCCCCGCGCAGTTCCGGCGGATAGCGATGGTCCGCGCCGTCATAGCGCAGCGTAACCGACACATCGCTGCCCGGCGCTGCTGAATAGCGAAAGGCAAACCACGGACTGGGATTGATCGGCGGGGCGTGTTCGGGCTCCACCAGCACGGTAAAGGCGCGCTCCCCGTCGATGATACAGCGTCCTGCCGGCGCTCCTTCGAAGTCGAAGGCCACGACAAGGCTGTCGCTGGCACATCCGGCACCGGGTGCGGAGGCAAGCGACTGCGGCGGAGGCGTGGTGGAACACGCCCCCGCCGCCAGTATCGTGGCTGCCAGGATGATCCGCTTGGCGAACATCAGGCAGCCGTGTTCCTAGAACCGCTTGCGCAGTTCAATGTGGAACACCCGTCCGCGAGCGGAGTGCAGTTCGCTGAAGTAGCCGTAGGTTTCGTCAGCAAGCGGCGGATCCTCGTCGAACAGGTTGTTCACGGCAAGACGGATACGGGTACCGTCCAGCGCATTGTCGGTGTCGAAAGTATAGGCAATCGAAGCGTTGAACGTCAGGAATTCGTCCACCCGGTAGAAGTTTCCGTTCGGGTCGTCGGTCACGATCAGGTTGTCGCGCGTAACGCTGGTATCCCAGACTTCGCCGACATACTGGGTGAACAGGCCGACTTCTACCGGACCGCTTTCCCAGTTGATCGATCCGCTGAAGCGCCACTTCGGACGCCCTTCGATCTCCAGCAGTTCGCCCAAGCCGCCTACGGTCACATCGGTCGGCAGGACCCCCGAAGTCACCGCATCGACCAGTTCCTGTCCGTCAGGGCCGGCATTCTGGACAAAGCTGTTCAGCCGCGCGGCGTTGAAGCGCAGGCGGAAATCGCCCAGGCCAAAGTCCGGCACCTGGTAGAAAAGGCCAAAGTCCCAGCCTTCCGAGATTCGGCTATCGAGGTTCAGGTAGGGGTCCAGCACCTGGATGATCTCGCCAGCCGGCGCGAGGTTCGTGCCGGTGAAGAGATCGATATCATCTTGGGTCGGCGCCGCACGGATGACGTTCGGATTGGTGCTGCCGTTGAGGCGGCGCAGCAAGTCGAGCGCAATGGCGTTGTCGTCACCAAAAGTGCCGACCAGCCCGCGTTGTTCGACGTGCCAGTAGTCCGCTGTCAGCGTCAGGCCCGGGATGAAGCCAGGTTGGCCGCTGCCCTCGAGGATTGTGATCAGGTTAAGCGAGACCCCGGACAGGCCGTGGCGACGGCGTCGATAGATGTCGGCGATGTGGCACGATTACCGGCGTCCCTTGCCGCTGTGATGAAAATGCATGGCGTGCCTGACATTGTCGTGCAGTGCGCAGGTATTGCAGGCAATAGCCGTTTTGTCGACGGTGACGCTGCAGAATTTGATCACATGTTGCGTATCAATGCCTCCGGTAGCGCCGAGGTGGCCAGAGCAATACTGCCGGCGATGCGCGAGCGTGGCTCGGGCCGGATGGTGTTTGTATCGTCGCTGGCGGGTCTGGTCGGGATATACGGGTACAGCGCCTACAGTGCGTCC
>JAUIIG010000085.1 GCA_030431875.1 Alphaproteobacteria bacterium | reverse complement strand
CGTACTGTCGATTCCTTCGGGCACGAATGGGCGAGCCACGACCAGTCAGGCCTGTCCGATGCGGAAAAGGCGCAGATCTTCACTGACTATTTCTCGCAGTTCCCGTGGGACAGCCTGCGCGATGGCGCGGAAGGCTTTGACATGGGTTGCGGCTCGGGCCGCTGGGCCAGCGTGGTTGCCCCGCGTGTCGGCACGCTCAACTGTATCGATGCGGCGAGCGAGGCGCTGGAAGTGGCGAAGCGCAACCTGGCCGCCATGCCCAATGCCCGCTTCCACCATGCGACCACCGACACTGCGCCACTGGCAGAAGCCAGCCAGGATTTCGGCTATTCGCTGGGTGTGCTCCACCACATCCCCGATACGCGGGCGGCGCTGGCCGATTGCACGCGGCTGCTCAAGCCGGGCGCTCCGTTCCTGCTCTATCTTTACTACCGGTTCGACAACCGTCCGGCGTGGTTCCGCGGGCTGTGGAAGACCAGCGAACTGCTGCGTGGCGGGATTTCGCGCATGCCTTCGGGGCTGAAAAACCTGACCACCGATGTTGCCGCTGCGACCATTTACTGGCCGCTGGCGCGCGGGGCCGCCGTGGCGGAGAAACTGGGCGCCAATGTCGGCGCGTTCCCGTTGTCCTATTATCGTGACAAGAGCTTCCTCACCATGCGCACCGACAGCCGCGACCGTTTCGGCACGCCGCTGGAGCAGCGGTTCACGCGTGAGGAGATTACCGCGATGATGGAAAGCTGCGGGCTCGGGAACATTACCTTCTCCGACAATCCTCCCTTCTGGGTGGCCGTCGGTACGAAGCTGTAGGACCGGCGGAGAGCCCCGGTCATGGTGCAGGTCTCTCGCTGGAAATCCGTCAGGCGATGGGTGCTGCGCGGTGCCTTGCTGGGGATTGTTGCCTTCGCGGCCCTGCTCGGCTGGTACGTTAGCGGTCCTGCCAGCCGCATTACGGCAGCCAATCAGGATGGCGTTCCGGCGGGCGCGATCCCGCGATTGACCGCGAGCGAGATTCGCGACTTGCCGATGGCGTGTTCCATGATCGCGCGGGAAGGGGAGCCCGACACCGAAGGTCGCCTGCCGCACCGCAACCATGTCTACCTGGCTGAGCATGACGGGATCTATTTCGCCATGTTCACGCACTGGTATGGCGCGGAAGACCAGCCGGGAAGCACTGTCCGCTATGTCACGTCGACAGACGGGATCAGCTGGAGCGAGCCGCGCCGGCTGGCCGAGCCCGCCACGGACCATGGGATAATCGCGCGCGGCTTTGTCGAACGCGATGGCCGCCTGTTCGCTTGGTACGCGACGCATACGGGCGACACCTTCTTCCGCAACGGCAAGCGGTTTTCCGACCCCGCGCAACGGGACGCCGAACGGAATATCGCGATTCTCGAAAGCGAATGGCTGGGCGAGGAGGACGGCTGGCGCTTCAGTCGCAGAGTCATGGAGGGTTACCTCAACAACTATGCCCCGCGCGACTTCGATGGCGCATTGTCGATGGCGCTGCGCGACCAGGATCGCCAGACATACCTCGCTACCAGCGCCGACAACGGGATGACCTGGGACGTCGGTCCTGCCATGCCTGTCCCGCCGGCGCCGGTGCAGGGCGATCCCGGCCTGTACCTGCCCGACGAGCCAGTGGTGATCGGCAGGCAAGGCGAAACCACGCGGGTCCTCTTGCGCAACAACAACACCGAAGACGGACGACTGTGGGCAACGGCAATCGTTGATGGCGCATGGCAGGCACCGCATCCGCTCAATTTCCCTGCCGATGCCAGCAAGTTCGTGCCGCTCGACCTGCCGGACGGGACCAGCGCCCTGTTGGGCAATTTCGAGCCCGAGGTACACCGCGCGCTGTTGCATCTCGCCTTGAGCGGCGACGGCGGGGAGAACTACGACAGGCTCTACCGACTCGCCCTTGAAGGCCAGTATTCCGGTTTCGTCTGGCGTTCGCCGCAATATCCGCACGCCCTGGTGGATGGCGACAGCATGCTGCTCGCCTTCTCCTACGGCAAGCGCGACATTGCCGTCTGCACCGCGTCGGCAGAACCGGACGAGCTGGAACGGCAAGCGGGCTTTGCCCTGGTGCCGCGCCTGTTCGAAGGCCTGTGCAACCGCAACCTGCCCCGCTATCTGCGCCAGGCTGCCGGATATGCCGGTTGCCGCGAGCACTTCGTCTGGGGTTGAACTGAAGCATGTGCGGACTGGCTGGATTCTTTGGCTTTAACGCGGCGGGCGCAAACCCGCGCGCGGCGCTGGAATCCATGTCGCGCGCCATTGCCCACCGCGGCCCCGATGCCGAGGGCTACTGGCTGGACGAAGCGGCACAAATCGCGCTTGGTCACCTGCGGCTTGCCATTATTGACCTGACCGATGCCGGTGCCCAGCCGATGCATTCGCACGACGGGCGCTGGTCGATCGCCTTCAACGGCGAGTTCTACAATTTCGCCGAGCTGCGCGCCGACCTCGAGGCGCGTCACGGGCCAATCGCCTGGCGCGGTCATTCGGATACCGAAGTTGTGCTGGAAGGCTTCGCCCGCGACGGCGTGCAGCCCGTGCTCGACAAGCTCGATGGCATGTTCGCCATTGCCCTGTTCGACCGGCAGGAACGCACGCTGACTCTGATCCGCGATGCCTTTGGCGAGAAGCCGCTCTACTACGGCATCAGCAACGGCACCCTGCTGTTCGCCTCGGAATTGAAGGCGATGGAAGCCTTCCCCGGCTTCGCGCCGGAGATGGACCTCGACGCGCTTGGTGACTTCTTCAAGTATTCTTACATCCCGGGGCCGAAATCGATCTGGCGCGACTTTGCCAAGCTGCCTGCCGCGCACCGCGTCACCATCCGGCTGGACGATGTAGAGGGCGGCGAACTGCCCACGCCCGAACCGTGGTGGGACTGTGTCGGCGACGCGCTGTCGGCCCGCTCCTCTACGTTCGACGGTTCGCTGGATGAAGCGCGCACGGCGGGCGATGCCCTGCTGCTCGACTCCGCCGCGCGGCGCATGGTTTCCGACGTACCGCTGGGGGCCTTCCTCTCGGGCGGGATCGACAGCTCGATGACGGTGGCGCTGATGCAGGAAGCTGCATCGGGCCCGGTCCGCACCTTCTCGATCGGCATGGCGGAGGACGGCTACGACGAATCCCCGGCGGCCAAGGCGGTTGCCGCGCATCTTGGTACCGATCACACCGAACTCGTCCTCTCGCCCGCCGAGGTGCAGGAGGCCATTCCGCACATTTCCGGCGTGCATGACGAGCCCTTCGCGGATTCGAGCCAGGTGCCCACCTTCCTCGTGTCGCGCATGGCGCGCGAGCATGTCACCGTGGCGCTGTCCGGCGATGGCGGGGACGAGATTTTCGGCGGCTATAACCGCTATTTCACCGGACCCAAGGCGTGGAACCGGGTGGCCTGGATGCCCGCGCCCATGCGCAAGGCCTTCGGCGGCGCGCTGGCTGCGATCCCTTCTGGTATGGTCGATTCGCTTGGTGGCCTGCTGTCAAAGGAACTTGCTGCCGGTCGCGCAGGCGAGAAGGTGCAGAAGCTGGCGCGAGTGATCGCCACACGGGACGAGGCCGCTTTCCACGACCGCCTGCTCGCCACGGCCGATGCGCCGGGGGAATTGCTGGCGCAGGATGCGCAGCTGACTACGCTTTCCGCGCGACAGGACGCACGCGCAGCGGCGCTCGACTTCGCCCATCGCGCCATGCTGGTCGACACGCAGAACTACCTGCCGGACGATGTCATGGTGAAGGTTGACCGCGCGGCCATGGCCGTGGCGCTGGAAACGCGCACACCCTACCTGCAGCGTGAGCTGTTCCGTTTCGCCTGGAGTCTACCGTCCGAGATGAGGGCGGGTGCAGGCGTGGGCAAGCGCCTGCTCCGCGAGATGCTCTACCGCCGCGTGCCGCGCGAACTGGTCGACCGGCCCAAGGCGGGGTTTGCCATCCCGGTCGGGCGCTGGCTACGCACCGGCCTGCGCGACTGGGCGGAAAGCGAACTGTCAGCCGAGGCCTTGGGGCGCAGCGGATTGCTCGACGCGGCCACAATCCGCCAGCGCTGGGCAGAGCATCTTTCCGGCAAGCGCGATCACGAGACGCTGTTATGGAACGTGCTGATGTTCCAGGCCTGGTATCGCAGGCAGGCGCGCTGATGCTGCGCAAGCTCCTGCAGCAAGGCGCCTCGGTCGCTGGCATTCGTATCGTCGGCACGGGTCTTGGCGTTGCTATCTCGATTGTACTGGCCCGTGCATTCGGTACCGAAGTGCTGGGCGTCTATTCCTTCTCTATCGCGCTGATGATGTTGGGCACTGTCCCCATTTCGTCCGGATGGGCCGGGATGCTCTTGCGCAGCGTTTCCCGTGAAGGGCGACTGGACGGCATCTCCCGCGCGATGGCGCGCCACGGTGCCATTGGTGCGGTGGGCATGGCGCTACTGGCCGCCGTGGCAGGATATGTCGCGCTGCGAGTGGGCAGCAACGACATTGCCGTACTGCTGGAACCGGTCGCGCTGGGTGCTGTCGTATTGCTCGGTGTCGCCATGGTGGCTGACCAGGTCAGCGCGCTACGCATGGCCAGCCTGCGGGGGATCGACCGACCGGCGCTGGCGCAATTGCCAGAGATGGTCATCCGGCCCGCTTTGCTGATCGCCGTTATCGGCTCGCTCTGGCTGTTCTACCGGCCCGATGGCCTTGCCCAGACCATGCTCGGCGTCTTTGCCGCTGTGGCCCTGGCTGCCCTGATCAGCGCGCTGATCGGGCAACTGCTGCTGTCGCGGATTGCCGAGCTCAGCCCGCCGCGCCCGGTCGCGGCCGCGACCCGCAGGAGCTGGATCGCCAGTGCCGCGGCGCTGGCGGGAAGTGCCGGACTGGTGCAGCTCAACGGCTATGTCGACCTGCTGCTGCTGGGCACCATGCGCGATGCGGGAGACGTGGGCCTCTACCGCGCTGCGCTGCAGATCGCGATGCTGGCCAACTTTGGCTACATCGCGCTCAACATGCTGGCGGGGCAGCGTTTTTCAAACTTCCTCGCCAAGGGCGACAAGGAAAACGCATCGAAGACCGCCACCCATCTCTCGCGGCTGGCCCTGCTGGCAGCGATCCCCTTGCCGGTCGCGCTGTTGGTCGGCGGCGAATGGATTTTCGGCTTCCTGTTCGGTGCCGATTTCGCCTCCTCGGCGCTGCCAGCATTGATCGTTTCACTAGGTTTTTGTTTCAGCGCGATGATCGGCATGGCCCATGCCTTGCTGATCATGAGCCACGGCGAATTCATCGCCATCCGCCTGACCGCGCTGGCGCTGGCGACCAATATCATCCTCTGCCTGTTGCTGATCCCGGCCTACGGAATGCTGGGCGCGGCGGTATCAAACGCCGTCACGACTGCGGCCTGGAATGTCTTGCTCTGGTACTTCGCCCGTAAGAGGACCGGAATCGATCCAAGCGCGTTCGGCTTGTTTGCGTCGGGGGAGGCCAATGGTTAGGGCGCTTGCAGCAAACCACGAAAAGGGCAGGAAATCCTAACGATGCAGGAACTAACCCCTTGTCACTAGAAGGTAGCGTAAAGCGGCAAACCGGACGGTACGACCTGCTCGATATCGCGCGTTTCCTGTGTGCAGGATGGGTACTGTTGTACCACTACGTGTACACCTACAGCGAGGTGCAAAACGGGGCAGACGTATCTACGCTACCGCACCTGATTTCCCAGTACGGGTACATGGGTGTCGAGTTCTTCTTCATCATTTCCGGTTTCGTGATTGCCTTTTCCTCGCACGGGAAGCAGCGCCTGTTCCAGTTGACCCATACTCTCGAGCAGAAGTTCGATGTAGCGCCCGGGGTTGGCCATCGCCTCGCCCAGCATGACAGCATCGCCGAGCACCTCGACCGGACCGTCGGGCAGATCGGTTTCAAAGCCCAGACCATGCGCCTCGGCCCTTGGCCGAAAGCTTTCGGCGGCGCTGG
>JAUIIG010000031.1 GCA_030431875.1 Alphaproteobacteria bacterium | reverse complement strand
CCCTCGAGCGCGATCGCGACAAGAACCCGGTCGTCGCCCTGCGCGAGATCGCCGAACAGACGATCAAGCCCAAGCACCTGCAGGAATCGCTGGTGCAGTCGCTGCAGACCATCCTGCCCGACGAGGAAGACGAAGCCGATGAAATCGGTTCGCTGAGCCAGTCGGCCGAAGCCATGCGCCTTTCGGCTGCCGCTCCGACCCGTTCGACCTCGATCGGTGCCGACTACGACGGCTAAGCCGCCCGACAGTCGCTGACATGAAAAGGGTCGTCCGCAAGGGCGGCCCTTTTCGTTGGTGCGCAATGACATATGTCGCTGGTCGATACCGCAGCGCGGTTCGACGAGTGCTGTTGCATCCTGCCGAATTGCGCTCGCCACAGCCTGTCGATGCAGCGACGGCGCGCGCATGGTCGCCCAATTCGATAGTGCCCTTACCGGCGAACAGCTCGCCTTCCTCCACCGCATGGACAGCGTGACCGGAGAGGTGGTGAAGGTCCTCACCGACCGCGCCAGCCTCGGCGATGCGAGCTTCCTTGATGGTCGCGAGACCTTCTGGCGGCAGCAAGCGCTTGGCCCGCTTAACCTTGCCAGCCCCGGCCCTGCCTTGGCTGACCGCTTCATCTTCCATGTCGGCTTTGCCGGTTCGACCTTGCTCGCGCGCCTGCTGCAACGCCCCAGCCAGGTGCTGGTGCTGAAGGAGCCGCAATGCCTCGCCGATATCGCGGGGCAGCGCGAGCTGATCGCCGCCGGCAAGGCCGTGGCCCCGCTGGGCACGCTGCTCGATCACGCTCTGGGCGAGATGGCACAGGCAGGCGATGACGATGTCGCACTGGTGGTGAAACCGACCAACTGGGTCAATTCGCTGTTGCCGGACCTCTGCGTTCCCTTTCGCGTGCGCCATGCTGTCTTCGTGACCATGGAGCGCCGCGCCTTCCTGCGTGCCTGTTTCCGCGGCGGCCACGACCGGCTGGCCTTCTGTACGCGGCTCGCCAGCCAGCTCGCGCCGGTGGTCCCGCAAGGCAACGCCATGCTGCGCGCGGCGATTGCCGCTGGCGAAGAGCCGCTGGCCCGCGTCGCCAGGATCGTCGCCCTCCTCCACTGGCTGCAGGAATGGCTGTTTGCCGAAGCGCTCGCCCGCAATGGCTGGCCCGACAGCGCCGTGATCGACTTTGATGAGATCGTCGCCGATCCCGCTAGCGCGGTCCGCCGCGCGCAGCAGCACCTGGCCTTGCCGGAGCTGCCTTGCGATCCCGGTCAGGCCGCCTTGTTGATGACGCGCCACACCAAGGATCCGTCGAGCCGGTTCCAGCCTGACGGACGCGCCGATGAAGACCGGCTGATTGACGAACACCATGGCGCCACCTTCGACCACGCGCTTGCCTGGCTGGACTCCGCGACGGTCGGCACACGTTAGCTTTTGCCCCAAGTCGGTACGCCGAAAGGGCGCACGGTTGCGCAAAACGCCACCGCACCTGATAGCTCTGTCACGATGGCAGTCATTGCAGTCTACAGCGCCAAGGGCGGCGTCGGGAAGACGACGATAGCGGCGAACCTTGCCTGGTGCGCCGCGACGATTTCGTGCCGCAAGACGCTGTTGTGGGATCTCGACGTGGCTGGCGGCGCGGGCTTCCTGTTCGGGATCGAGCCGGACAGCAAACAGGCCCGCGCGGTCTTCGCGCGCGACATGAAGCCCGGACAGGCCGTGGTGAAGACCGGCTATGACCGGCTGCACCTGCTGCCCGCCGACGACAGCCTGCGCGAACTCGATTCGCTGTTCGGGCGGATCGGCAAGCGCAAGCAACTGGCCAAGCTGACGCAGGCGCTGTCGAAGAAGTACGAACGGATCGTGCTCGATTGCCCGCCGGCGCTAGGCCATATCAGCGCCCAGGTGATGCGTGCGGCGGACCTGGTGATCGTGCCGCTGCCGCCCTCGCCGCTCTCGGCGCGCGCCTTCGAGCTGGTAGTGCGCGAGATCAAGACCCACGCCAAGGTCCACCCGCCGATCCTGCCGGTGCTGTCGATGATCGACATGCGCCGCAACCTGCACAAGGGTGCCCGCGAGGCGAACCCCAACTGGCCGGTCATCCCGCTGTCTAGCGCGGTCGAACAATGCGCCGTCCGGCACCAGCCGGTGGGCGCCTTCGCTCCCAACAGCCCCGCCGCGCGCGGCTTTGGCCAGCTGTGGACCGCGATCGAGCGCAAGCTCACCAAGCTGTGAGCGTCAGTCCTTCCGGAAGGGCAGCAGCAGGCTGAAACCCAGCCGCGCCGTCTCGTCTCCGCGCCATTCGCCAAGCCCGATAGGCATGGTGTCCTGCGGTTCGCGCGTCTGCGCCGTATAGGTGCCGAACAGCCGGTCCCAGCCGGACAGGAAGGTGCCATAATTGCTGTCGGTCTCCACGTGGCGTTCGGAATGGTGGACGCGGTGCATGGTCGGCGTGACGAGCAGCCAGCGCACCACGCGTTCGAGTTTCGGCGGCAGCGAGAGGTTCGCGTGGGTCCACAAGGTCAGCACGGCAAAGCCCGTCTCGAAGACGAAAACCGCCAATGCCGGAGCGCCCAGCGCAGCAACCACGGCGGCTTTGTAGGCGGTCGACAACACGATCTCGACCGGGTGGAACCGCGCCGCCGTTGTGACGTCGAAATCGCGGTCGGTGTGATGGACGCGGTGCAGCCGCCACAGCAGCGGCACGCGGTGCGTCGCCCAGTGTTGCAGGTAGATCGCCAGGTCCAGCACCAGCACGGTGACGACGAAAGCCAGCCACATCGGCACCTCGACCACGTTGAACAGCCCCCAACCGCGCTCTGCCGCCAGCATGGCCGTGCCGACCATTGCCAGCGGCAGGATCAGCCGCACCGCCAGCGTATCGACGGCAAACAGGGCGAGGTTGGCGAACCAGCGCCTACCTTTGGACTGGCTGGCGTGGCGGAAGGGCAAGGCCAGTTCCAAGGCAGCGAACAGCGCGAAGGCCCCCGCCATCACCAGCAGGCCCAGCAGCGGCAGGCCCAGCAGCGGCGCGTCGATGGCAGGCATGTCCATCCGCTGCATGTGGCCCGCTCGCCACGGCAACTCAAGTGGCTCCCCGCCCAAGGCCCGCATCATTGCGCTGCACCATTGCCGCCGATAACATGGGCGCTCCAAGCGGGGGTCAGGGCATGAGCGACATCATCGAAGGCATGGGAACAGCCGTGGAGGGCGGACTCTTCAGTCGCGCGCTGGAACCCGATTCCGGCGCCAAGAAGCCGCACCCCAACCAGCCCGAGAACTGCCTCAACTGCGGCACCCCGCTGGTGGGCGCATATTGCCACGCCTGCGGACAGCAGGGGCATATCCACCGCACGATCGGCGCCTTCATGCATGACCTGCTGCACGGCGCACTCCATTTCGAAGGCAAGCTGTGGCGCACCTTGCCCATGCTCGCTTTCAAGCCCGGCAAGCTGACGCGGCGCTATATCGATGGCGAACGCGCCCGCTTCGTTTCGCCGATGGCGCTGTTCCTGTTCGGCGTCTTCCTGATGTTCGCCGTGTTCCAGATGGTCGGTTTCACCGCGCCGACGGACCTTCCCACGGGCGAAGGTGTCGAAGAGAGCATCGCAGAAGCGCGGACCAATGCCATCGCCGAGATCGAAACCCTGCAGGACCAACTTGCTACCGACAACCTCAGCGACGCGGAACGCGCTGAGCTGGAAGACCAGCTTGCCCTGCTCAACCAGCTGGTAGCGGGGAACGGCAATTCCGAAGAGCCAAACGTCGTCGATGCCGCCACCGATGGCTTCGTCGAGGGCTTCAACGAAGGGCGCGAGGAAATCCACGGTAACGAAGCCAGCCTCGGCACCGGAGCCACGATCGACACCGATACCGGCGTGGTCAGGGCCGATCTGTCCGATCTGGTGGACAGCAGCGAAACCGGCGTCGACTGGCTCGACACGGTGATCGCCAAGTGGCGCGATAACCCCAGCCTCATGCTCTACAAATTGCAGGCGAACGCCTACAAGTTCTCCTGGCTGCTGATTCCGATCTCGATCCCCTTCGTCTGGCTGCTGTTCTTCTGGAAGCGCCGCTTCCGCGGCTACGACCACGCCATCTTCGTCACCTATTCGCTCAGCTTCATGACGCTGCTGTTCATTACGGCATCGCTCCTTCCCAGGATTGGCGTGCCGTCGGAAATCGTCACCTTCGCGGTGCTGATCATTCCGCCGATCCACCTCTACAAGCAGCTGCGCGGGGCCTACCAGCTCAGCCGCTTCTCGGCTTTCTGGCGGCTGATGATGCTGAGCCTGTTCATCTGGATCATCGTCTTCCTGTTCATCCAGGTGCTGCTGCTGCTCGGCCTGTTCTGATCGCGGACAGGAACGACAAAGGGCGGCGCATCGCTGCACCGCCCTTCACTGTTTCAAACCTGTAGGAAAGTGGTCAGGCGCCTTGCGGGGCCTCACCGCCGCCGAAGCGCTTGCCGGCCTTGGGGACCAGCGAGCCCTGCGCCGGCTGGACCGGGATCGGCCCGCTCGGCGCATCGGGACGATCGATCTTGCCGTCTTCCATCAGCTTGTTGATCTCGTCGCCGGTCAGCGTCTCGTATTCGAGCAGGGCCTGGGCGAGCAGGTGGAGCTTGTCCTCCTGCTCGGTCAGCACGTCGGTGGCGCGCTTGAGACCCTTTTCGACCAGTTCCTTGATCTCGGCGTCGATCAGCTTGTTGGTTTCCGCACCGGCCATGGTCCGGGTGGTCTGGCCCATGCCGAGATAGCCTTCCTGGCTCTGCTCGTACTGCAACGGGCCAAGCTTGTCCGACATGCCCCACTTGGTGACCATGTTACGGGCAAGGTCGGTGGCATACTGGATGTCACCGCTCGCACCCGACGACACCTTGTCATGGCCGAAGATGATTTCCTCCGCCACGCGGCCGCCCATGGCCACGGCGAGGTTCGCATGCATCTTGTCGCGGTGGTAGGAATAGTTGTCGCGTTCGGGCAGGCGCATCACCATGCCTAGCGCACGGCCGCGCGGGATGATGGTGGCCTTGTGGATCGGGTCCGAAGCGGGCTCGTTGATGGAAACGAGCGCGTGACCGGCTTCGTGATAGGCGGTCATCTTCTTTTCGTCCTCGGTCATCACCATGGACTTGCGCTCGGTGCCCATCATCACCTTGTCCTTGGCGTCCTCGAACTCCTGCATGGCGACCAGCCGCTTGTTGCGGCGTGCAGCGAGCAGGGCAGCTTCGTTGACGAGGTTGGCAAGGTCCGCACCGGAGAAACCGGGCGTGCCGCGCGCAATGGTGCGCGGGTTCACGTCAGGCGCCAGCGGCACCTTCTTCATGTGCACGGCGAGGATCTTCTCGCGGCCGTCGATATCGGGGATCGGCACCACCACCTGGCGGTCGAAACGGCCGGGACGCAGCAGTGCCGGATCGAGCACGTCGGGACGGTTGGTGGCAGCGATGATGATGATGCCTTCGTTGGCTTCGAAGCCGTCCATCTCCACCAGCAGCTGGTTCAGCGTCTGCTCGCGCTCGTCGTTGGAGTTGCCGATGCCGTTGCCGCGATGGCGACCCACTGCGTCGATTTCGTCGATGAAGACGATGCACGGGGCATTCTTCTTCGCCTGTTCGAACATGTCGCGCACGCGGCTGGCGCCGACGCCGACGAACATTTCGACGAAGTCGGAACCGGAGATGGTGAAGAAGGGCACGCGTGCCTCACCCGCAATGGCGCGGGCCAGCAGCGTCTTGCCGGTACCGGGCGAGCCGACCAGCAGCGCACCCTTGGGGATCTGGCCGCCCAGCTTGGAGAAGCGCTGCGGGTCCTTCAGGAACTCGACGATTTCCTGCAACTCCTCGCGCGCCTCGTCGATACCGGCCACGTCCTCGAAGGTGACGCGGCCCTGCTTCTCTGTCAGCAGCTTGGCCTTGGACTTGCCGAAGCCCATGGCGCCGGACCCTCCACCCTTCTGCACCTGTCGCAAGGCGAAGAAGGCGATGCCGAGGATCAGCAGGAATGGCAGCGCCTGGATCAGCACCACCAGCAACAGCGGGGTCTGTTCGGGCTGGGTGCCGGAATAGTCGACCCCGGCTGCTTCCAGCTGGGTCGTCAGGTTGGGATCGGGCACGGGCGTGGTGGAGAAGCGCTCTTCGTTCTTGAGCACGCCGGTAATGCGGTCGGAAGCAATGACGACGCTTTCGACGCTGCCTTCGGCGACCTTGTCCTTGAAGTCCGAATAGAGGATCGGCGTTCCGGCGGGCTCGCGCGGGCCGCCGAACATGGTCACTACCAGCAACAGGGCGAGGAAGATGCCGCCCCAGACAAGCAGGCTCTTCACCCAGGGGTTGCCGCCACCGCCGTTGTCTTCCGGCTCGCGATTGTCACTCATTGCGCATGATCCTTTCGAAAGGCCAATGTAGGATGCGCCGGGTGAATGGCAAGCTAACGCGGCTACGGCCTTTGGGCCGCTAATTTGGAACACATGGAACACTGTCCTGGAGGCAAAAACCTGGCCGCCGGACTGCTCGCGCGAATTGGGCAGCATAAAGGCACGAATTGCAGGCATGGCGCAGCCTATGCGCCGCTTGCCTGGGTGTAGGACAGGTCAGCGTTCGCGGGCGAGGATCAGGCGGTCGTCAAGGTCGGCGCCCTGCTGTCCGGTGACCTGCACCAGCGCCTCGAAACCCCCGGAACCGGCAACGTCTGCCAGTTCGCCCTCGAGGTCACCCGAAGCGACGATCGGGCTGATCCCGCGCAGGCCGGTCTCGCGCTCGCTGGCGATCACCACCACCTGCGCCCCGGTGCGGGCCTCGAAGGCGCTGACATAGGCATAATCGCGATAGAAGGCGGGCGAGGCGAGCGTGCGCGCCTCGTCGCTGGTCCAGGTCTGGCCGCTTTCGCGGTCGACCAGTTCGTCGTAGCTTTCACCCACGCGCAGGCTGCTGCCCGCGAAGACGCCTTCTTCCAGCAGGCCCATGCCCGACAGCAAGCCGACGTAAACAATATCATAGCGGTTGAGCATGTCGGGCTCGAGCTCGCTGGAGGCGATCACGGTGACGTCCTTGCCCGCCTCGGCCAGCACCGGGATGACGTGCTGCATGCCATAGGCTGATGCCACTGGCAGGTAAGTCAGCCCGACGTCTTCGGCATAGCCGTAACGCTCGGGTTCGGCTTCCATCAGCGCCGCCAGCTCGGCTTCGGAATCGACGCGGAAATCGCGGATCAGGCGGCTAAGCTCGGGCCGGACGGGATCGATCTCGCCGTAGATGTAGTAGTCACCGAGCACCAGCAGCACGGGACGGTCGGAATCGCCAAGCGGCTGCCAGATGGCGTTGCGCGACGGAGACAGGGTCATGCCGAAGGCTATCGAGGCAACGAGCAGCAAGCCAATCGCTGCGACGACAACGCGGCCGATCCAGGGATTGCGGGCGGGCGGACTGACGGCGCGGGGCGCTTCCGCCGCTTCCTCGGCTTCGAGCCGCAAGGCGTAGATGCCGGAGGGCAGCTCGATCCGCGGCGCGTCTGTCTCGTCAACCCGCGCGGCATAGTGGTCTTCCAGCTTCTTGCGCAGGCGATGGACGTAGACGCGCACCGTGGCATCGTCCGCATCGGCTTCGGCCTGCCCGAACACCTCGCGGGCGATCTCTTCCTGCGATGCGCTGTCGGCATCGGGACCGCGTGCGGCGAGGAAGTCGAACAGGTCGCGCAGGCGTCCGCTCGCCCCCGGCACTTGTGCCGCGCGAAGGCGCTCAACTTCCGCCTCGAATTGCCGTGTAACGTCCATGTAACGTGCCGATTACCGTAATTTACGGTGCGTGGCGAGCGCGCACCCTTCATCCCCTCGATTGCCTTTGACCAATCAGAAAACGGACCGGATGAAAAGCCCTATCGCCATTGCCCTGCTGACTTCGGCCAGCGCTTTGTTCCTCGCCTCACCTGTTCTTGCGCAGGACGCGGAGGATGACGCGGCGGACGACACCTCGGCGAGCGAGGACGAGCAATTCAACGTCGTGCGCGACGAGGCGACCGGCAACATCATCTACGTCTTCGGACGCGGCGAGCGGCGCATCGGTACGGCCGGTGCAGCGAGCGAAGGCGGTGTCGCGGGTGCCGACATCGAAGTGCGCCCGTTCCTGCGCCCCGGCGAGCTGCTGGAGGCGACCCCCGGCCTGATCGCCACGCAGCATTCGGGCGGGGGCAAGGCCAACCAGTTCTTCCTGCGCGGCTTCAACCTCGACCACGGCACCGACCTGTCGCTCTACATCGACGACATGCCGATGAACTTCCGCACCCATGGCCACGGCCAGGGCTACCTCGACGTCAACGGCCTGATCCCCGAAAGCGTGGCGCGGGTCGATTACCGCAAGGGCCCCTACCGCGCCGACGCGGGCGATTTCAGCTTTGTGGGATCGAGCAGGGTGACCACGGTCGACACCCTGCAGCCCTTCGTCACCGCCGAAGTCGGCTCTTTCGGCTATCGCCGCTTCGTCGCGGGCGGCTCGGTCTCGGTCGGCTCCGGCGACCTGCTGGCGCTGGGGCAGGTCAAGCTCAACGACGGGCCGTGGGAACTGCCAGAGGATTTCGAAGGCTACATGGGCCTGCTGAAGTACTCGATGCCGCTGGGCGATGGCGATTTCCAGGTCTCGCTCAACCTCTACGACGCCACCTGGAACCCCACCGAGCAATTGCCCGAACGCCTGATCGGCACGCCGCTGTGCGAGGACCGCTTCTGCTCGCTGGAAGACAGCCTCACCGGCTACACCGAACGGCAGATCCTGACGGCCAACTACATTTCCGACAGCTGGCGGGTGACCGGTTATGTCCAGCATTACGACTGGAGCCTGCTGTCGAACTTCACCTATTTCCTCGAAGACCCTGTCAACGGCGACCAGCTGCGCCAGTACGATGCACTGTGGACCTACGGCGGGCGGATCGAACACACGCGCGAACTGACTGACCGGCTGACCCTGCGCGCCGGGGCCGAGGGTCGCTACGACGACATCTCGCGCGTCGGCCTCGACGAGACGATCGACGGCGTGAAGGAATTCACCGTCGGCGCCTTCGCCGTCGACGAGGCATCGCTCGGCCTGTATGCCGAAGCGATCTGGCAACCGGTCGACCGGCTGATGGTGATCGGCGGGGTGCGCAACGACTGGTACAACTTCGAAACCCGAGCGCTCGAAGGACCGGTCAGCTGGAGCGGCGACGTTTCCGACGATGCCTTCGGGGTGAAGATCGGCGCCAATTACGAACTGTTCGACGGCGTGGCGGTCTATGCCAACTACGGCGAGGGCTTCCACTCCAACGATGCGCGCGGCGTCACCAATCCCGTCGACCCCGCCCCCGGCCTGGTCGAGGGGGACTTCCAGGAGGTGGGCTTCCGCGTCGAGCGCGGTGGCCTGATCTTCACCGGCGTCTACTGGTGGTCGGGCATCGAGAGCGAGCTGATCTACGTCGGCGATTCCGGCGCGGTCGAACCCTCCGATCCCAGCGAGCGCCATGGCTACGAACTGACCGCCTTCTACAAGCCCAACAACTGGCTGGCGATCGACGCGGTCTGGACCGGCAGCACGGCGCGCTTCACCGGCCTGCCGGACGGCGAGAACTATGTTCCCGGTGCGCTCGACAACGCGGGCGAGCTTGGCGTGGCGGCGGTGTTCCCCGAGTTCAATGCCGCCTTCCGCCTGCGCTATCTCGGCCCGCACGCGCTGATCGAGGACAACAGCCAGCGCGGCGAGCGCACCCTGCTGGCCAATGCCCGCGTGGCATGGACCCCGGCCGCTTTCGGCGGGTTCGAGTTCCACGCCGAAGTGCTCAACCTGTTCGACGTCGCTCACGACGATATCGATTACTACTACGAAACCCGCTTCCCCGGCGAGCCTGCAGAGGGCGTTCTGGGCCGCAACAGCCGCGTGGTCGAACCGCGCCAGCTGCGCGTGGGGGTGACCCGCCGATTCTGATTCGTCTCCCGCGGGCTGGCGGCGCATTGCGGGCGCTGCCAGCCTGACCCCCCGAAGCCCCGCCTGCCCGCATGGTGCAGGCGGGGCTTTTCCATAGCGATCAGGTGCTTAAGTCGCCTCAAGTCAAGCGTGGCAATCACTTTGTCAATGTTACTTGACAAAACGGGTCCGAATGTCTAGCCTCCTTTACATGAAATCAAAGGAGCTTGACATGACCCGGATCACCAAGGCCCTCATCTGGGCCGCCGCAATTTTCGCCCTCGCCCTAGCCAACTACCTTGGCGTGGTGGCGGACGACGTCGCCCAGACCATGTTCGTCACCCTTCCGGTCCTCGCCTGGCTGACCATCAGCGACCAGCGCGGCTGCATGTCGTGTCTGCCGCGCCCGAACGATGGGGAGCAGCGGGCATGACCACGGCTGCCAAACCGCGCCCCGGCTTGTGGCTGGGGCTGTTCATTGGCTCGGTCGCAACCATCGCCGGCCTACGCTTCAGCGGCGCAATCGAACCGCCGGTCGGCTTTATCCTGCTGGCCCTGGCCATGGGCCTGTTGTTCCAGTTCGTGCGCGCGATCAGTCGCAAGAACGCGGATTGCGGCGGCATCAGCTCTGCAGTCCGCCGCTACAACCTCGGCATGATGATCGCGAGCCTTGGCTACGTGCTTGGCCTGGGCGTGGCGATTACAGTGCACGAACGACTGGAACCCGGCTGGATGGCAGGCTTCGCGCTCGCCATGCTGCCGGTCGTCCCGATCTTCGGCATGATTTTCGTGATGGCCCGCTACCTGCGCGAGGAGCAGGACGAATACCTGCGCCACCGCGCGGTCAATGCCTCGCTGGTAGGCCTTGCCGGCGTCCTCGGCGTCGGTTCGTTCTGGGGCTTCCTCGAGACTTTCGATCTTGTTCCGCATGTCCCCGGCTGGTGGTCGGTGCCGATCTGGGCCATCGGCATGGGCGGGGCACAGGCGTGGATGGCCATCAGCAATCGCGCCGCCGGAGAGGACGCGTGAAGAACCGCCTGCGCGTCCTGCGGGCCGAACGGGAATGGAGCCAGCAGCAGCTGGCCGACGCGCTCGAGGTCTCGCGCCAGAGCGTCAACGCCATCGAGACTGGCAAGTACGATCCCAGCCTGCCGCTCGCCTTCAAGATCGCCGACGTCTTTGGACTGGCGATCGAGGACATATTTGTCAGGGAGTAGTTGCCCCCTCCCGCCTGCGGGAGGGGCAGCGAGACTTAGCGAACCGCAGGTGAGCCTAGTCGCAGCGGGGTGGGCCTTGCGGCCCCCCATTCACCCTTGGGCCCACCCCCGACCCCTCCCGCCTGCGGGAGGGGAGGAAGCCAGCCTAACCGCTCATCCCCGTCAAGACGAAACGCTGCACGCGGCGGCCGGTGCTCACCTCGGTGGTGTAGACGTTGCCGTGGCTGTCGACATCGACGCTGTGCAGCCAGATGAACTGGCCGGGATAGCGCCCATTGCGACCGAAGTGGCCCACCACCTCGTGCGTATCGCGCAGCAGGATCCAGACGCGGCCGTTCATCATGTCGGCGACATAGACATAGGTGCCGTCAGGGCTGAAGGCGACGTCCGAAGCCGAGCGCGTGCCGCCGGTGCCGTCAGCGATCACCACGTCCTGCAGGAACTCCACCCCGTCATCGGTTTCGCGGAACACCTGCAGGCGATTGTTGCGGCGGTCGCAGACATAGATCGTGTCGTCCGGGCCGCGTGTCACGCAGTGGACGATATCGCCGAAGCTGCGGCTTTCCGGGTTCGCCCCGCCGTCGCCGGTGCTGGAGGCCTGGCTCTGGTCAAACACGCCGTCGCGGGTGCCGCCATCGGGGTCCTCGCCATAGGCACCCCACAGGTGCTCGAAGGCAAGGTCGTTCGCGGCGAATTCGATGATGCGCTTGTTGATATAGCCGTCGGCCACCAGCACGCTTTCGCCATCGTAATGGATGTCCGCCGGGTTGCCGAGCCAGCGTTCGGACATGTTGCCCTCGGTGTTCTGGCGCGTGCCGATCTGGCGGATGAATTCTCCGTCGGCAGTGAAGTTGAGCACAACGTGGTCGCCCGCGCCGTTGCCGCCGATCCACACGTTCATTTCATCATCGACGTAGAGGCCGTGGACATTGGCAGGCCACTGTTCGTCGCCCTCTTCCACGGCGTCACGCCCCTGCCCGGTGATCGTGCTCTCACCTGGCGCCAGGTCAGTGCCGCCCCAGCGGCGCAGCAGGTTGCCGTCCTGGTCGAACTGCAGCACGTGCGGCGGGGCGTTGCAGCAGCCGACGCTCATGCCGCTGTCAGCACCGGTATCGGTGAAGTCGAGCGAATTGGGGCGCGTCAGCACCCAGATATTGTCGTCCCGATCGACCGCGAGGCCCGGCGACTGGCCCAGCGTCAGGTTCTCCGGCAGCATCGGCCAGCTGGCATCGACCGCAAATGTCGGCATCGGCACCGAGGTATCGACGTGGGTCGCCTCCACTTCCACCAGGCTATCTGCTGACGCCGACACGCTCGACATGGCAATGGCGGCAAATGCGGTTCCCATCAGAAAAGGTCGCTTCATTGTCGTCTCCCAAGGTTCAACCCAATATTCAGCCATTAAGGCTGTCGATTACTTCCGGTAATGCCGCCGCATAGCGGGCGACGTCCTCGATCTTGCCCGTGCTGACGCGCGAATATTGCGTCCAGGGGCCATAGGCGCCGCGGATGATGATCCCGCGTTCCTGCATGGCTGCACGCACCGCCTCGGCATCGGGCACTTCGACATAGACGAAGTTGGTTTGGCTCGGCAGCGCGGTCAACCCGGCCCTTTGGACCGCGTCCATGATCATCGACCGTCCTTCGAGGATGGCCGCACGGCTCTGGTCGAGGAAGCCCGTGTCGTTGTAGCTGGCGATGGCCGCAGCCAGTCCGCAGGTATTGCCGCCGAAGCTCATCAGGTAAGGACGGATGCGGTTCGCATTGGCTTCGCTGGTAATGGCATAACCCACCCGCATACCCGCCATGCCGTAGATCTTGGAGAAGGTGCGGCAGACGATCACGTCGTGCCCGTCGCGCACCAGGTCGATCACGCTGTCACCTGTCGGATCGTCGGTCAGCTCGTTGTAGGCTTCGTCCACCAGCAGTGTCGCGGTGGGCGTCACCATGGCGGCCAGGGCGCGCAATCCGGCCATGTCCACCAGCATGCCGGTGGGGTTGTTGGGGTTGCAGACCTGCACCAGCGAGACAGACTCGTTGAAGGCTGCGCTGATGGCCGGGAGGTCGACGTTCATGTCGCCCGCCAAGGGCACGCGAATGGCAGAGACGCCTTGCCGCTCGCCGTATTGGACGGTCGTATCCCAGAACAGGCCGGGACACAGGATGGCACCATCTTCGCCCCAAGCGATTGCCACGGCGGAAAGTATCTCGGTCGAGCCTTCGCCCAGCACCACCATCGACGGGCTGACATTGTGCCGCTCGGCAATCATGTCGGTTAGGTAGCGCGCGCCGCGATCGGCGTAGTAGCAGCCCTTGCTGGCGGATTCGGCCACTGCCGCAACAGCGCTGGGCGCGGGACCATAAGGGTTTTCGTTACGAGCCAGCAGGGCGATGCCGTCGCCGGGTCCGAAGTGGCTAGCCGCGGTTGGCGCCGGGGCCATTTGCGCCCGTGCCGGAGCAGCTGCAGCCAGCCCCGCCAGTGCAGCCGAGCCGCCGATGAAAGTCCGCCGTGCAAGTTCCATGGTGCAGTTCCCCTTTTCTGGCCCCTTGTTGTGCGCTTCAGGTGCTGGTGATCATCGTCACTCCGACAAAGACGAGGTAGATTCCGAAGACGAGCCGCAGCAGCTTCGGGCTTAACTTGTGCGCCACGGCCACGCCGAGCGGGGCCAGCAGCACGCTGGTGACAACCACCGCCAGTGCGGCAGGCAGGTTGACGTAGCCGAGCGATCCCCAGGGCAGGCCCGGTTCGCTGAAGCCGATGATGACGAAGCCGATCGAGGCTGGCACGGCGATGATCGCGCCCATGCCGCTGGCCGTGCCGATGGCGCGGTGGATCGGCGTGCCGCACATGGTCATGGTCATGGTGGTGATGGTCCCGCCTCCGATACCCAGCAGCGAGGACAGCAGGCCGAGGCCGCCAGCCAATCCTGCGCGCGCGGCACCACCCGGCATGGCTTCGAGCACTTGCCGGTCATGCACGCGCGGCATCAGGAAGTGGACGGCAAAGCCAAGCACGCCCACGCCGAAAATCAGCGCCAGGGTGGTCGAGCTGACCTGGTCAGCCACGAGGGTGCCCAGCACCGTCCCCGCCACGACCCACGGCGCCCAGCTCTTGAGTACGCCCGTGTCCACCGCTCCGCGCAGGGCATGACTCCGCACCGCACGCAGCGAGGTGAAGATGATGGGGGCAAGGCTGGTGCCAACGGCGACGTGAGTCAGCTGGTCCGGCGTGGTGCCCAGCAGGGGCAGGATCAGCACCAGCGCGGGCACCACCACGAAACCGCCGCCGATGCCGAACAGGCCGCCCGCGAAACCCGCTGCCGCACCCGCCGCAAGCAGCGCGAGGAAAGGCAGGAGCAAGGCGGAGTCCCCGATCACGAAACGGCACCCTACGCTGCACCGCAACAAGTTGCGAGTGACTATTTGTCGCAATTGTTGTCACCGATTTCGGGCTGTCCTTTGTCCGGCATTCGAGTAACACGATGCGATCGAGGCAGCGGCAGCGCATGGTTAATATCTTTCCAACATTTCCGGCCTATGGCTGGTGCCATGTTGCACTCGCGAATTGACGGGCCGATGATCCTGCCCACCAGCATCGTCGAGAAAGTCTGGGGCCGCGAACAGCTGCCTGCGCCCTTTGTGGCACCTGCAGGCCTGCGCGTCGGCGAGATCTGGTTCGAGCCGCCACCGCAACTGCCCGACCTGCTGGTGAAGTACCTGTTCACCTCGGAAAAGCTCTCCATCCAGTGCCATCCCGACGCCGCACAGGCGCAGGCCATGGGTGCGGGCAAGACCGGCAAGGAAGAATGCTGGGTGGTGGTCGCCACCGAACCCGGTGCCACGCTGGGGATCGGGTTTGACCGCCAGCTGTCTGCCGAAGAAATGCGCGAGGCCGCGCTCGACGGTTCGATCGAAAACCTGCTGACCTGGCACGCGGTGCAGGCGGGTGACGTGTTCTACATCCCGGCCGGTACGGTCCACGCCATCGGTCCGGGTTGCTCGATCATCGAAGTCCAGCAGAACGAGGACATCACCTACCGCCTCTACGACTATGGCCGCGACCGCGCACTGCATCTCGATGAAGGGCTGCGGGTGGCCAGCGGCAAGCCCTACGACATGGCGCTGCACCAGCGGCTGCCTGCGAGCGGCCATGCCGCGCTGATCGACGGGCCGAAATTCCGCCTCGACTATGTCGATGGCGTGCCCGACGAGGCGCTGCTCTACAGTTATTCTGCGCCAGTGCTGGTCGTGCCGATTGCCGGACAGGTGCTGGTGAACGGCGACGTCGTATCACCCGGCGAATGCGCCTATTCGCCGGACCTGGCCAGCGTCAGCTTTGCCCCTGATGGCAAGGCGCTGGTGACGGCGCCAAGCGCGGCATAAAAAACGCCGCACCAGCACAAGCTGGCGCGGCACCTTTTATCGGTAGTTCAGACCCTTACACCACGCCGAAGGCCAGCATGGCGTCGGCGACCTTCTTGAAGCCCGCGATGTTCGCGCCCTTCACGTAGTCGACGTGACCGTCGCCCTGGTCGCCGAATTCGACGCACTTGCCGTGGATGCCTTCCATCAGGTCGGTCAGCATTTCGCCGAGGCGCCCGTGGTTCCAGCTGATGCGCTCGGAGTTCTGGCTCATTTCGAGGCCCGACACGGCCACGCCGCCGGCATTGGCAGCCTTGCCCGGTGCGTACATCACCTTGGCTTCCTGGAAGACGTGGACGCCTTCCAGCGTGGTCGGCATGTTGGCGCCTTCCGACACTGCCTTCACGCCATTGGCGACCAGCGCCTTGGCCTCGTTCTCGTTCAGTTCGTTCTGCGTGGCGCAGGGCAGCGCCAGGTCGCAGGGGACGTTCCACGGACGCGCACCGTCACCGTGATAGGTCGCGCCGGTGAAGTGGTCACAATATTCGCTGATGCGGCCGCGCTTGACGTTCTTCAGGTGCTTGACGAAGTCGATCTTCTCCTGCGTCAGGCCGTCAGGATCATGGATGAAGCCGCCGGAATCGGACAGGGTCAGCACCTTGCCGCCCAGCTGGGTGATCTTCTCTGCCGCATGGGTCGCGACGTTGCCCGAGCCGGAGATGACGGCGGTGTGGCCGTCCACGTCCATGCCCTTGTGCTTGAGCATGTTCTGCAGGAAATAGACCGCGCCGTAGCCGGTGGCTTCGGGACGCATCTGCGATCCGCCGTATTCCATGCCCTTGCCGGTCAGCACGCCTTCCCAGCGGTTCACGATGCGCTTGTACTGGCCGAACATGTAACCGATCTCGCGCCCGCCAACGCCGATGTCACCGGCGGGAACGTCGGTGTCGGGGCCGATGTGGCGGTAGAGTTCGGTCATGAACGACTGGCAGAAGCGCATCACCTCGGCGTCGCTCTTGCCCTTGGGATTGAAGTTGGCGCCGCCCTTGCCGCCGCCCATGGGCAGGCCGGTCAGCGAGTTCTTGAAGGTCTGCTCGAAGGCGAGGAACTTCAGCACGCTCTCGTTGACCGAGGGGTGGAAGCGGATGCCGCCCTTGTAGGGGCCGATGGCATTGTTGCACTGGACACGCCAGCCGCGCTGCACGCGGATATTGTGGTTGTCGTCTTCCCAGCAGACGCGGAACGAGACGATGCGGTCCGGCTCGGCGATGCGGCGCAGGATCTGCGCCTGGTGGTACTGTTCCTTGTCCTCGATGAAATCGAAAATGTCCTGGGCCACTTCCTGCACGGCCTGGATGAATTCGGTCTGCCCCGGATTGCGCTTTTTCACGCCTTCCATGAAGCCGTTGAGGTCAACGTGCCGGTCGTAAACAGAAGCCATAGTAATTTCCCCCCTTGGATGAATCTCTTGCGACTCAGTCGCAGGCTTATGGACGTTTTACAGCACGAAGACGACTCTCTTGCGACTTGAAATTGTTGCGCCAGTGTTCGACTAAGGTGCGCAAGGGGGGCATGATCTTGCCAAAGCGTCGTTCGATGCAGCTGTTCACCGCGGGCTGGCGTTCGGTCCGCGAAGCGGGTCCGCAGCGACTGTTCGTCACCGCAGTCATGCTGGTTCTTGCCCTGCTGGTATCGCGTTTCAGCTGGAACATGCCGTTCACCGACTATGCCGAGCGCGCGCTCTACGACACGCGCGCCTACATGCTGGCCGAGAAGATCGAGCAGGACGAGCGGATCATGATGCTCGTCTACGACGACAACATGCTCATCGACCTCGAAAAGCGCTCCCCGCTCGATCGCGGCGTACTGGCGCGGGCCTTGCGCAATATCGATACCATGGGCGCCGAAGCGATCAGCATCGATATCCTGTTCGACCAGCCGCAGGACGAAGACGCCGAGCTGATCGAAGTGCTGCGGAACATGCAGACCCCGACCTATGTCGCCTACACCACGACCGATGCGAACGCGCTGGATATCCAGTGGCGGCAGCAGCAGTACCTCGAACAGTTCCTCGACGCGCTGGAAGGCGGCAATGCGCAGATCGCCTCCGTGCTGACCGTTGCCGATGCCGACCAGGTGGTGCGCGCCTGGCCGGAAATGGAGCCCGGGCTGCCGCCGCTGCTGGCCCGCGCCATGCTGATCGGGGCCGGCCATGAAGACCTGACCATGCCCGGCTATACCGGCGCGATCCGTTACCGCCTGCCGGAACTGGCGGACACCAATGTCATCCCGCGCATCCCCATCGCCACCTATGCCAACGATGCCGTGCTGGCGAATCCCGCAGCCCGCGCCGACCTGGAGCCCGCCATCGCAGGCCGGTACATCCTGATCGGCGGCGACATCGTCGACTACGACCGCATCTACACGCCCTTCTCCTCTTTCATCGACACGGTGGAAGCACCGCCGCTGCACGATCCGGACGAAGAAGTGAGCGAGGAACAGCTGCAAGCCGAGGCCGAAGCGCTGGCACAGCGCGAGACCAGTGTGCGCTCGCGCCGCCCTCCGGGGCTGGAGATGCACGCCGAAATGACCGCGCAAATGCTCGACGGCGCGGAGCTGGTGCAGCCGTCCGGCCTGTTCCTCTGGGCCTATGCCGTGCTGGTCGTGCTGATTGCCGGACTGACTGCCCTGCTCGAACTGCGCAATTGGAAGGCCGTGCCGCTGCTCGTCATCCAGCTGGCGCTATTCACCGGGCTGCCCTTCTTCCTCCACGCGCGCGGCGTCGATACCCTGGGTTTCCCCGCCATCGGCCCGGCGCTGGGATGGATCATCGCCTTTTCCGCGGTCACCAGTGCGGCGCGTGCAGCCACGGCGGTGCAGCGCCAGTTCGCCGAAGGCGCGCTGGGCAAGTACCTGCCGCAGTCGATCGCCGACGAGATCATCGACAAGCCCGAGCTACTGGCCCTGGGCGGCGAGAAGCGCGAGATTTACGTGCTCTTCTCCGACCTCGAAGGCTTCACCAAGATGAGCCATGCGATCCCGCCGGAAATGGTCGCCAAGCTTCTCAACCGCTACCTGGAGATGCTGTCCGACGTCGTGCTGGAGCACGGCGGCATCCTCGACAAGTTCATCGGTGACGCGGTGGTGGCCTTCTGGGGCGCGCCGATCAGCCGCCCCGACGATGCCGACCGCGCCGCGCAGGCTGGCTGGGCGATCTACCAGGCGGGCGAGGCCTTCCGCGCCGAAGTTGCTGCCATGGATCCCAGCCTGCCCAAGATCGGCAAGACCCGCGTCGGCCTGCACTTCGGCGAAGCCGTGGTCGGCAATTTCGGCGGCGAGAACCGCATCCAGTACACCGCGCTGGGCGATTCGATGAACACCGCGGCGCGCATGGAATCGGGCAACAAGGCCTTCGGCTCCACCATCATGGCCACCGGCGACTTCGCCAGCCGCACCAGCCTCGACTGGTGGCGCCCGATGGGCCGCGTGGTGCTGTCGGGCCGGTCCAGCCCGGTCGACCTGTTCGAACCCGCGCCCGACTTCCCGGAGGCCGACCGCAAGGCCCTGGCCGAGGCGCTGGCGGTGCTCGAAACCGACCGCGAGGCAGGCCACGCCCGCCTGGCAGAGATCGCCGCGCGCTATCCCGACGACACGGCGCTGGCCGCCCTTGTGACGCGCAGCACAGACTTGAACGAGGCGGGAGCCCATGTGCTCGGCTCGAAGTGATTAACCACCCCGCACGGCAGGACAGCGCCAATTCATGCTGGCCTTGTTATGCGGACCGACAATAAACTTAACGTGGCTGACAAGCTGGCAAGCATCTTGCTATCACGGCCACAGAGCTGATCGAGGAGTGATCATTATGTCTCTTGGAAACAAGCTTGGCCTCGGGCTGCTGGCAGGTGTTGCCGCGCTCGCCATGGCTCCGCAGGCTGCTGAAGCTGGCACCGTCGTTGCCTCCAGCGGTCCTTCGGCAGCAACCTACCCGGTTGGTGCGCAGATCGGCGATACCGACCGCATCACCTTGCGCCAGGGCGATTCGCTTACCGTGCTCGACGGCGGCCGCACCCGCGTGCTGGAAGGCCCCGGCAGCTACATCCTTGCCCAGCGCGGCCGCTCCACCGGCGGCAACGCCGACCTCGCCCGCCTGACCCAGCGCCAGCGCGGACAGGCCCGCGTGGCCTCCTCGCGTGGCGAGGCAGGGGCTGAGCCTACGACCAATCCGAACATCTGGTTCGTCGACGTGGCCGCATCGGGCACCGTCTGCCTGTCCAGCACCGAACGGCTCAACCTGTGGCGTGCCGACTATGAAACCGACGCCGTCTACAGCGTTGCCCCCGCAGGTGCGCCCGATGACGCCGTGACGGTTACCTTCCCCGCCGGCGAATTCCTCGCCCGCTGGGATTCGGCGCTGCAGCTGCGCGACGGCCATGCCTATACGATTTCGGGCGGCGACAATGCCGAACCCACTCAAGTGACCTTCAGCCTGCTGGACGAAGCGCCGGAAGATGTGGAACAGATGGCCCAGGCCTTTATTGCCCGGGGATGCACGATCCAGTTGGGCCAGATTGTTACTGCGGCACAAAGCGGAAGTTGATTGGACGAAAGCTGACTGTCGACCACCGCCGCACAATGGGTTAGGGTCCGGGTGGAAGTGAATCGGTAGCGGGGGCTACCGTGCGAATTGACTAAGGGGGGACACGCCATGGTTTCACGCGTGAGGAACGTCTTTGACGGCCTGCGCCATGCGCTTGCCCGCAACGCCGCCCGCGTGTTTCCTGCCCTTGGTATCGGCTCCGGCGCGATTGCCGCGCTGGTTCTGGGCCTGTCCGGCGGAGAGCCGGTGCAGGCGCAGAATTCCTACAGCTTTACCGGTGTGGCGAGCTGCGCAGGCTCGACCTGCCACGGCCGCACCGAGGGCAACGGTGCCGTCGTGCGGCAGGACGAGATCGCCACCTGGCAATCTCCCTCCGCCGTTTCCGGTGCCCATAGCCGCGCATACAACGTGCTGCAGGGCCGCCGCGGCCGGCAGATTGTCCGCTCGCTGGGTTACAACGCGCAGCAGGAGGCAGAGAACTGCTACGGCTGCCACGCCACCTTCGCGCCGGTCAGCCAGCGCGGCCCGCGCTTCCAGCTGGACGACGGCGTCGGCTGCGAAAGCTGCCACGGCGCTGCTGCCGGCTGGCTCGAATCGCACTACGAGGTGCAAGGCACCCACCCCAACAACGTTCGCAACGGTCTGACCCCGCTCGAACAGCCGCAGGCCCGCGCCCGCGTCTGCCTCGATTGCCACTACGGCAGCACCGATCGCGGCCAGTTCGTCACCCACTCGATGATGGCAGCGGGCCACCCGCGCATCACTTTCGAACTCGACCTGTTCAGCTCGTTCCAGCAGCACCACGACGTCGACGACGACTACATCCAGCGCAAGGGCAACCCGGACAGCGTGCGCCTCTGGGCCGTGGGCCAGGCCGAAGCCGTGGCCCGCGCGACGGACCTCTTCGCCCGCCCCGAATACGGCACCGAAGGCGTCTTCCCGCAGCTCTACTTCTATGATTGCCATAGCTGCCACCGCCAGATCACCGACGGTGACGAGCGTCGCCTGACTTTCGAGACCAACCCGGGCCGCCCGATCACTTTCGGCCAGCCGCCGTTCAACGATGAAAACATCATCATGCTGGCAACCGTGGCCGATGCGCTTGCTCCAGCCCGCGCTGACAGCTTCCGCGCCGCCGCCCGCAACTTCCACGACGCGATGGACCAGGGCCGCGGTCCGGCGCAGCAGGCTGCCATTGCCCTGCGGACCGAAGCTCTCGCCCTGTCCGATGCCCTTGCCGCCCGCGGCTATGGCGGGAACGACGGGTTCGCCGTGGTTGCGCAGGTGGGCAGCGAGGCAACCAGCCCGTACTTCACCGACTATGCCGGCTCCGTGCAGGCGGTGATGGCGATCGACACCATGCTCAATGCCATGGTCAACGATGGCCGCATCACCCTGGGTGCCGCCGCCGGCATCCGCGCCAATATCAACCGCGCCTACGACGCGGTGAACAGCCCCACCAGCTATCGTCCCGCTGCCTTCCGCGCGGCGCTCGGCGAAGCCGTCAGCGCCATCGGGCGGCTGCGGTAGAGGGGGCGCGGGGGTCATGCGGATCAGCAAACCGGTTTCCCTCCTCGCCGCCAGCGCCCTGGTGCTGGCGAGCTGTGGCGGCGGTGGATCGAACAACAACAATGGCGGCGGCGGGCCGGTGGCAACGCCGACCCCGACACCGACGACGGGCAGCAACCCCTTCCCCGCCCCGGCGCAGGAAGCGCTGACGACCAACGAGGTCGGCCAGATCCTCGCCCAGGCCGTGGCCGAGGCGCAGGCGCGCAACCTCCCTGCCATCATCACCGTGGTGGACCGGGTGGGCAACGTGCTCGCCGTATTCGAGATGAACGGGGCCAACCCCACGGCGCTGGTCAGCCGCGAGCGAATCGGGGCAGACCTGCCCGCCGGACAGACCTTCGGCCTGCAAGGTGTCGAGGTGCCAGCGCGGCTCGCTTCGATCTCCAAGGCGATTACCGGTGCCTACCTGTCGAGCGGCGGCAACGCCTTTACCAGCCGCACCGCCAGCCAGATCGTGCAGGAACACTTCCCGCCCGCACCCACCACCGTGGGCCTTGAAAGCGGTCCGCTGTTCGGCGTGCAGTTCAGCCAGCTGCCCTGCTCCGACCTCTCGGCGCGCTTCGGAGAAGGCCTGATCGGCCCCAAGCGCGCACCTTTGGGCCTCGCGGCAGACCCCGGCGGCATCCCGCTGTACAAGAATGGCGTGGTCGTTGGCGGCATCGGCGTGATGGGCGACGGCGACTACGGCTTCGACGCCAATATCCTCGATGTCGAGAACGATGCCGAGGAAGCCATCGCCATTGCCGGTGCGCAGGGCTTCATGGCGCCGACCGATATTCGCGCCAACCGCATCTTCGTCGATGGCACCGCGCTGCGCTTCGCCGACGTGGCGACCGATCCGGGCCCCGGCGGCGGCAGCTTTGCCGCCATCAATGGCACCGCTGGCAACCTGCTGGCCGTGCCCGGCTACTATGACGGCACGGGCCTCAACCCCGGAGTCGTCTATGGCACGGCAGCATCGGGCCTGCGCGCGGCAACCCCGGCAGAATTCTCGCTGACCGGCGCCTTCATCCTCGACGACGGCAACGGCAACCCGCGCTTCCCGATCCGGGGCGGCACCGACGGGGCCAGCGTGGCCCAGCCGCTGACCGAGGCGGAAGTCCGCGCGATCATGGAAGAGGCCTTTACCGTCCTCTCCCGCGCCCGCGCCCAGATCCGCCGCCCGCTCGACAGCCGCATGCAGGCCTCTATCAGCGTGGTCGACACCCATGGCGAGATCCTCGGCATCGTGCGTTCCGCGGACGGTCCGCTGTTCGGCATCGACGTGTCCCTGCAGAAGGCGCGCACGGCCACCTTCTTCTCCAACCCCGTTGCCGGCGCCCAGTTGACGGCAGCGGGCGGCGACGTCGCGGCCTATGTCGCGCGGGTGCGGACCTTCCTCGACAATCCGGCGGCCCTGACCGGCACTCATGCCTTTGCCGACCGTTCCGGCGGCAACCTGTCGCGTCCCTATTTCCCCGATGGCGAAGTCGGCCGCCCGCCGGGACCGCTCTCGGTGCAGGACAGCGATACCTTCAGCCCCTTCATGGTCGGCCTGCAGACGGACCTGGTGGCGGGCAACATCGTCCAGCACGTGGTCTTTACCGAAGGCGGCGGAGCGGACACCGCCCGCGGTTGCACCAATGTCCCGGCTTCGCCCTCCGGCCATCCGCGCATCGCCAACGGCATCCAGATCTTCCCCGGCTCGGTACCGATCTACCGCAACGGCGTGCTCGTCGGCGGCATCGGCGTATCGGGTGACGGTATCGACCAGGACGACATGGTCAGCTTCCTCGGCCTCAACAATGCTGGCGTCCGGCTGGGCAATGGTATCGGCAATGCTGATCCTGCCATCCGCGCAGACCGCATCGAAGTGAACGTAGGTGGGTCCATCGTGCGCCTGCGCTACGTCAACTGCCCCTTCGCGCCGTTCCTCGACGATCCCGCGCAGAATGTTTGCCAGGGGCTGTAATGGGTACGGCGCTTCCCCTCCTCATGATGCTGAACGCGGGCCAGCCGCAGCTGGCACCGGTTCCGGAGATAGCGCTCAGCGCGGCCCCGCAGGTGGCACAGGAAGTGCAGGAGCAGTTCGAGGCGGAATGCGTCAATCCCGCCGAGGGACCGACGCAGGAACGCCCCGATGGCGGGCTCGGCACGCAGGAAGACCCGGCTGACCCGGTCGAGGACTGCATCATCGATGGTCGCCGCCGGCCCGGCTATACGGGCGAGCTGCCGGACCCGGTCACCCAGGTGAACGACGGCGCGGTGCGGGCACCGCCGCCGCAGGCGTTCCCGCTGATCGACGACCAGATCCCGATCCCTGACCGCTGGCGCCTGATGCAGTCGCTGGCCCCGGTCATCGGGCCGGGCGTCGATGCTCTGATCAACCCAGGCGACTTCGATCCCTATCACCAGAACACCTACAAGGGTGACCGCCCGATCTGCGTCAATTCGCCGGAAGAGCGCGAGGAACGCGCCCACCTGCGGCACGAAGCGGAAGAGGCAGAACGCCACGCCGCCGAAGCAGAGGGACGCGAATACGATCCCGACCGGGTGAACTACCCCGTTGGCAGCGCGCGCTGCCTGACGCCAAGCTTCCTCGGCCTCGATCCGGACCACTGGTTCTTCGTCGTCAACGCCATTTCCGACACGGTAATCGAGCCGCGCACCTTCCCCATTCCGGTCGGTGTGCAGACCACCGAGGACCCGGACCGGCTGGACGTGTTCGGCAACGATTTCTCGCCGGTGTTCTCGCAGACCTTCATTGGCGGCTTCGCGCTGATCCGCGGGTCGACGGCCTACAAGCCGCCCTCGGTCGAATACCGCGTCACGCTGGCCTACAACATGAACTACGTCGACGTGCCCGAACGGCGCGTGTTGCTGGTGGAACCGACGCGCGATTCCAATCGCTTCGACGACTTCCTCGGCGTGCAGGAAGCCTTCGTCGACTACCACCTCAGCCAGTACGACAATTCGCGTTACGACTTCATTTCGGTGCGCGCCGGCATCCAGCCGTTCCAGAGCGATTTCCGCGGTTTCCTGTTCAACGACAGCCAGCTGGGCATTCGCCTGTTCGGCAACCGCGACAACAACCGCTTCCAGTTCAACCTCGGCGCCTTCTGGCGGTTGGAGAAGGACACCAATTCGGGCCTCAACGACGTTACCCAGACCCCGCGCAGCGACTGGGTCTTCGTCGCCAATGCCTATCGCCAGGATTTCCTGATCCCGGCGCTGACCAGCCAGTTCACGCTGGTCTACAACATGAACCGCGAAAGCGACGATGTTGAGATCGACGACAACGGTTTCCCGGTGCGCCCGGCCCTGTTGGGCAGCTTGCGCGGCCGCGATTACGACGTGCTTTACGTTGGCTATAATGCTGACGGCCGCATCGGCCGGATCAACATGACCACCAGCATCTATGGTGCCTTCGGGGAAGACCGGAACAACTTCTTCACCGACCAACCCGCTGATATCCGCGCATTCTTCGCCGCGACCGAACTTAGCTACGACCGCGACTGGATGCGCTTCCGCCTGTCGGGCCTCTATGCCAGCGGCGATTCCGATCCGTTCGACAATGTCGAAGGCGGGTTCGACGCGATCTTCGAGAACCCCGTCTTCGCCGGTGCCGACACCAGCTACTGGATCCGCCAGACCATCCCCTTTGCCGGTGGTGGCCGCGTGATCAGCGTCAATGGCCGCAACGGCATCCTCAACTCGCTGCGCTCGTCCAAGGAACAGGGCCAGTCGAACTTCAACAACCCCGGCCTAATCCTGACCGGCGTGGGCGCCGACTTCGACCTGTCGCCCGAAGTGCGCGTGTCGGCCAATGCCAACCACCTGTGGTTCGAAGATACCGCCGTGCTGGAAACGCTGCGCGTCGAAGGGTCGATCCCCGAAGATATCGGCTTCGACCTCTCGGCTTCCGCGATCTGGCGGCCCAATGCCAACCAGAACCTCGTCTTCCGCCTCTCCGCCGCCGCGCTGGTGGCGGGTGACGGCTTCCAGGACCTGTTCGACAATCGCGGGGGTAACCGCGTCTACTATTCCATCCTCGCCAATGCGGTGCTGACCTACTGATGCTGAAACGGCTTCTCCCTTCTCTGGCTCCGCGCCACGTCGTCCCGGCAGTTTTCGCCGCCGGCGCCGCCTTGCTCGGCACCGGCTCGCTGATGGCTGCCGGTGGTTCGACCGCCGTTTACCGCGATTACGAGGCCATGGGCGTGATCGCCCCGCCTGCACCGCAGAACCAGACCTGGGGCCAGGCGGTGGAGAAGAGCGCCGGCTGCGTATCCTGCCACACCCAGTCCGACGCCGAAGTCGAAATCACTTACGACATGGCCGAACTGCGCGCGGAAACCCGCGCCGTGCTGTCGCAGCGCCCTGAACACCTCGGCCCGCTGGCCAACCTTGGCACCATGCACGCATCGGATGCCGTGGTGCTCGGCTGTACCGACTGCCACGGCGGCAATGCCGATGTCGTCGGCAATCCGGAGCTGGGCTTCGAACACGCCGACTACATCACCGCGCGCGAGCAGGCGCACGTGCTGCCGACCTATCCCGATGACTGGCACTATCCTGCCTCGGCCAACCCGGAACGGTCCTACACCCTGCTGAACCGCGAAGACCCGGTCTTTATCCGCTTCAACAACCCGTCGGACTACCGCGTGGCGCGCGATGCCTGCGGATCGTGCCACATGCCGGTGATCGAAGCCGCCGAACGCTCGCTGATGGCCACGGGTGCCATGCTGTGGGGCGGCGCAGCCTATAACAACGGCATCCTGCCCTTCAAGAACTACGCCCTGGGTGAAGCCTATACGCAGGACGGCGAACCGGCCTTCATCCAGAGCCCCGGCTCGCCTCCGGGCACCGTCACCGAGGAACAGGCTGCCCGCGGCGCGCTCGCGGCGCTCTATCCGCTGCCGACCTGGCAGGTGGTGCCGCCGGGCGACATCTTCCGCGTGTTCGAGCGTGGTGGCCGCACGATCAACTCGCAGTTCCCCGAAATCGGCATCCCCAACCCGACCGGCCAGATCCAGCGGCTGGAAGAACCGGGCCGTCCGGACCTGCGCCAGTCGAACCGCGGCCCCGGCACGGGCCTGCGCGCCGCCATCCCGGTGCTGAACATCCACAAGACGCGCCTCAACGACCCGTTCACCTGGTTCATGGGTACCAACGACCAGCCGGGCGACTATCGCCACTCGGGCTGCTCCAGCTGCCACGTGGTCTATGCCAACGACCGCGAGGAACGCCATTCGCTGAACTATGCGCAGTTCGGCCGCGACGGCCAGACCGTCACCAATGACCCGGCCATCAACCGCCAGGTGCCGCGCTCGCACGGTGATGACCATGGCGAAGATCACGGCGACGACCACGGCTACACCGCAGGCGGCCACGGCGGGCTGATCCAGCCCGGGCACGGTGAAGATCACGGCAGCGACGACGGTCACGGCTTCGGCCATGCCGCCGCCTATGGCCCCGAAGTGCCGCTGGAAGACCGCGAACGCGGCCACCCGCTACGCCACACCTTCACCCGCGCCATCCCGACCGCGCAGTGCATGAACTGCCACATGCACCAGCCGAACATCTTCCTGAACTCGTTCCTCGGCTACACCATGTGGGATTACGAGAGCGACGCGCCCTTCATGTGGCCGGGTCCGGAAAACCGCACCCCGCGCCCCGAAGGCATGAGCGACGAGGAATACCAGGAAACCTTCCTGCAGCAGCGTTACCTGACGGCCGAGGAAGTGCTCGCCGTGCTCGAACGCAACCCCGAGGGTGCCAGCCCGCGCGGCCTGTGGGCGGATGTGGAATTCCTGCGCAATGTCTACGACCTCAATTCCGAGCTCGAGCACACGCAGTTCGCCGACTACCACGGTCACGGCTGGAACTTCCGCGCCATCTTCCGGCGCGACCGCGAAGGCAACCTGCTGGATGCCGAGGGCGAGATCATCCGTCCCTCGCAGGAAGGCGATTCTCCCGAGGAAGCCGCCTACCACGACGACCGCTGGCGCCAGCGCTTCCGCCGCGATGACGAGGACCAGTTCGTGCCCGTCGAACGCGACCCGGCAGAGAACGGCACCAACAACCCCGGCGTGGCCGTGCACATGGTGTCGATCCATGCCGAGAACGGCATGCAGTGCGCCGACTGCCACTATGCGCAGGACAGCCACGGCAACGGCCTGATCTACGGCGAAGTCGCCAATGCCATCGAAATTGGCTGCAAGGACTGCCACGGCACGGCGGACGCCTATCCCACCCTGCGCACCTCCGGCCCCGCTGCCCCTCCGGGCGGGCACGACCTGTCGCTGCTGCGCAACCCCGACGGTCGTCGCCGCTTCGAATGGGTCGAGAACGAGGACACCGGCCAGCGCACGCTGATACAGCGTTCGATCGTCGATCCCGAACTCACCTGGGAAGTCAGCCTCGTGCGTGACAGCGTCGATCCGGCCTCGCCCATGTTCAACGCCCTGTCGGCCCGCGCCAAGCTGATGAGCCGCGATACCGAGAACTTCGGTTTCGGCCCCGGCGTACCGGTGGAAGACCGCGCCCACGGCGAAACCGAGATGGCCTGCTTCACCTGCCACCTCTCGTGGACCACGAGCTGCGGCGGCTGCCACCTGCCGATCGAGGCCAACTGGCGCACCGAAATGCACCGTTACGAGGGGGAAACCACCCGTAACTTCGCCACCTACAACCCGCAGGTCGCGCGCGACCAGATGTTCCAGCTGGGCATCCACCAGACCACCAAGGGCAACCAGATCGCCCCGATCCGCTCGACCTCGGCGCTGGTGCTGTCCTCGACCAACATCAACCGCGAGCGCATCTACGTGCAGCAGCCGCCGATCAGCGCGGCGGGCTATTCGTCGCAGGCCTTCGCCCCGCACTTCCCGCATACCGTGCGCCTGACCGAGACCAAGACCTGCAGCGACTGCCACCTGTCCGAAGCGGAAGACAACAATGCGATCATGGCGCAGCTGCTGTTGCAGGGCACCAATTTCGTGAATTTCATCGGCCTCAACGCCTGGACCGGGCTTGAAGGCGGCTTCCAGGCCACCCGCGTCACCGAATGGGACGAGCCGCAGGCGGTGATCGGATCCTACCTGCACCGCTACGCCTACCCCGACTACTGGCGCATGCACGTGGAGGACAACGACCGCGAGCTGATCAACTGGACGCGCGGCCAGTTCTTCGACGAGAACCTTTCAGGCGAAACCCACGCCATGGAAGAATTCGCCAACGTGGTGGAAGGCACCAGCGACGCTGTGCGCTGCCTGCAGATGCGCGGCGAATACATGTTCGTTGCCGAAGGCACGGGCGGCTTCCGCGTCTATGACATCGCCTCGATCGCCAACAAGGGCTTCTCCGAACGCATCATCACCGCGCCGTTCAGCCCGCTGAGCCACGACAGCCATGTCGATACCGAGAACGCCACCTGCATGGCGATCCCGACCAACCAGGCCATCGCGCCCACGCGCAACACGGCGGAAATCCGCGCGGCGAACCAGGAGCAGGGCTTCAGCCCGATCTATTCCTACGCCTTCGTGACGGACTCCGAGGAAGGCCTGATCGCGGTGAACGTCAACACCTTCGCCGACGGCGAACTGCGCAACAACGACCTCGAGCGTACCTTCACCTTCAACCCCGATGGCCAGCTGACCGGCGCCCGCCACATCACCCTGGCAGGCGACTTCGCCTACATCACCACCGACCGCGGCCTGGCCGTGGTGCACCTGGTGCACGACGATGCGAAGCCGGGCCACGACTGGAACGGTGATCCTGCCTCGCCGGACAACCCACACTACCGTGACCAGGCCAGCGTCTGCGACGTAACGGCGGAAAATGCTTGCCTCGAACCGCACCTGACGGCCTTCATCCCGATGGACGATCCGCGCGCTTCGGCGCTGCAGTTCCGCTTCCTCTGGGTCAGCGATGCCGACGGGGTGAAACTGTTCGACGTGACGAACATGCACGCCCCAATCGCCCGGCCCGAAGGCACCATCGAGCTGGCCAATGCCCGCCGTATGTATATCGCCCGCACCTACCTCTACATCGCCGGCAAGCAGGACGGCCTCGTGATCGCCAACGTGACAAGCCCGCTGGCCCCGACGATCCATCTGCGCGAGACCTTTGGCGGGCTGATGAACGACGTGGAAGACGTGGTGGTCGGTTCCACCAATGCCACCCTGTTCGCCTATGTCGCGGACGGCGTAAACGGCATGAAGGTAATCCAGCTGACCAGTCCGGACAGCCAGCGCAACTTCTACGGCTTCAGCCCTGCGCCGGTGCCCGAACTGATCGCCTGGGCCACCACGCCCTCGCCCGCCATCGCCATGTCCAAGGGCCTCGACCGTGATCGCGGTGTCGACGAGACCGGCGGGCAGATGGCCATTTTCGGCCGCCTCGGTAGCCGCCCGTTCAACCGCGCGGAGATGGAGAATCTCTTCCTCGACGACAACCACCAGCCGTGGTTCGTCTCCGACGAGGCCGACATGAACGCGTGGATCCCCGGCACCGGCCCGGTGATGGAACGGCGACGTCCGGGGCAGTAACGATGAACGCCCTGCTCGACCGCGTGATCGACTTCGAAGCGCGTCACGAGCGGATCATCTCGATCGTATTGGGTGTCTGGTTCGCCGCCAGTTGTGCGGTGACGGCCCGCTTCATTCGCTTGCCCGACATTCCGGGCATCGATGAGGGCACGATCTTCATGTGGTCATCCGGCCTGTTCAACGCCGTTTGGTGGGGCTTCGCCCGCCCCGCCATGCTCAAGCGAAAGGCCGCACGCGAACCTTCGGGAAGGGCCGAAGAGTAGGCCGGCCTAGCGGACCACGCCCGCCTTCTCGTCTTCCATGTGCTTGATCATCGGCTGCAGGTGCGGGCCGTAATAGGCGATCACTTCCCAGTCGCTGACGCGTTCGTAGTGGCTGACGAAGTCCTTTCCGTCCCACCGGTGCAAGGCATAGGTGGGCGGCTCGGTGGTGATCAAGGCGCGGGCATCGGGCTTCTTGCTGCTGATCGGACGCAGGTCCATCGACACCAGCGGCGCCACCGAAGGCGTCACGCTGACGGGGATGCCGCAGAAGCTGGCATTGAACTGGCGGTGCAGGTGGCCGCAGTGGATCGCTTGCACGCGGGTTTCGTGGCCGGAGAGGCCGGCGGCGAAATTGGCCATCCACGGATCGGCGGGGTTCGGGTCCATCCACTCGATGCCGGAAACGGCGGGCGGATGGTGCATGAAGATTACCACGGGCAGGTCCGGGTGCGCGGCCAGCGTCGCTGCCAACCAGTCGCGCCGCTTCTCGCAGAAGGCACCGCCGTGAAGGTCTGCATCCATAGTATCGAGCAGGACGACCAGCAGGCCTTCCTGCACCCAGGCGCTCTGCACGAAGCCGTCCGCGCAGGTCTCGGTGTCGGGGAATGCCCCCAGCAGGCCATCGCGGCTGTCGTGATTGCCCATCAACACCTTGATCGGCATGTCGAGGTCCTTGAGCAGCTCCGCCGTCTTGGTGAAGCTCTCTTCGTCGCCGCGATCGGTGATGTCGCCGGTCAGCAGCAGCAGGTCGATCGGGTTGGGTTGTTTCTGCAAGCGCTCCAGCACGGCGCGGAAACGCGTGCGGTTCAGCTCTTCGGGGCGTGCCTCCGGCTCGAACCCGATATGGATATCGGTCATTTGCGCGATCAGCATTGGATAATCCCCTCCAGCCCGGACACTATGCTGTGCCCCGTCACCGCTCGTCCTCTCGTCGTCGGGTCAGTGACGCAATCCGGCGCGGGGCGGAATCCACGCTCGCCGGCGGGTGGTAGGAATGGCACATGGCGCAGGTCGACGGCACTTCGGCCTCCACTGCGTCTTCGCCCATATGGCAGTCGCGGCACGAAGCGAGGTCCGGCATCAGCAGGTCGTTTGCCGACGACGAGGTATCCGCCTCGTGGCAGCTGGCGCAGGCTTCCGCCTCGGTGCTGGCCCCCATGGCGTTGGTTCCGTGCGCCGAGTGATCGAACCAGCCGTGCATGAAGTAACGGCTGCGCTGGGTTACCGGCACCACCGACAGTTCCGGTCCATCGCCCGGGTAGTGACACTCGCCGCACAGCGCTTCGTCAGCGAAGTCGGCGCGCGTCAGGCGGGTGTTCAGCACGCGCCCGAAGTTGCCATAGTAGATGCCACCGGGCGCAAAGGGACCGGGACGGCGGCGACCGGACGAGACCGGGCTGCGCGGGCTGCGATCGCTGGCCATCAGGTCGGCCTGGGTCTGTTCGATGTCGCCATGACTGAGCGAGCGGAAGGTCGAGCCGACCCGGTCGTAGACGAGGCTGTGGCAGGCCTCGCAGCTGTCCTCCATCTCGACCGGCAGGAAGCGCACGCCGTCAGCCGTGGTCTGGTGGCACGAGGCGCACTCAAGCCCGCCGTCATTGCCGGCCAGCCGCAGGCGCATGGCCATGCGCGCGACGCCGTTGGTATCCGACAGGTGCATGTCGTGCGGGAACTTCACGCCGTTGAAGTCTTCGGTCACATTGTCGAGCGAGAGGCGGATCTCCTCCGCACCGCGCGCCGGGTGCACCAGCGTCTGGAACTGCGGGTGATCGGTGCCGAAATCGGCGGCATTGCCCAACGCGGTGTCGGTCAGGCGCACGTCCAGCGTGGCGTGGCAGTCAGAGCAGAACTGCTGGCTGGTCGGCTCCATCTCGCCCGCGCCTTCATGCTCGGTATGGCAGTCGGTGCAGGCGGCGGGGCCGGGCTTGCCGAAGGCATGGGCCACGGACCAGAGGAAAGCCTCACCGCCGGAGAATTCGGGCATGCCGCGACGCTGGCGATCAAGGTCGGCATGGTCGCCAAGCTGGTTGTGGCAGGTCTGGCAGGTCTCGTCGCGCACGGCCACGAAGGGCTCCACGTGGCAGGCCTCGCAATTGTCTTCCAGTCCATGGTGGACCGAGGACAGGGCGCCGGTAGACCAACTTGCATCCATGACAACGACTCCTTCCGAATCGATGTCCGGTTCTGCCACACGATCACGGGTCACATGTGTGATGACCGGCACAGCCAGGAAGGCAATCAGGATGGCAAGGAGCGCGCCCCAGGATACGAGTCGGCGGCTGGGCAGTACGCTGGCCACGCCAAATCCGGCCAGTTGGTCACGCGCTTCGCCTTCGTCAGCGGCCTTGCGGCGGATCGTGACGACCACGGCGCCTTCGGCTTCCCCGGCGCCGAATTCCAGCCGGTAGCTGCCCACGCCCAGTTCGCCCCCGCGCGAAGGCTCGATGGCGGCAGCCATGGTGTGGACGCCGTCGTGGGTGAAACCCAGCGTACCGGCCGCCTTGGCGTGCAGCGTGCCCGCTGTATCCTGCGTGATTGTCAGGTGCTGCTGCTCCACCGCCAGGTCCGGCAGCGGGATGGCGTTCTCGGTCGAGCGGCCAACGGTAATGGTGTCAGCGGTCAACTCGCGCTCGCGCACGATCTCGCGACCGGTGGCGGTGAGCTGGATGCTGCGGATCAGGATGTCCATCGCGCCTCTCCCCTCACCAGTAATAGAAAACGCTGACGATGTGCGCAGTCAGCGCTGCAAGCAGCGCAATGGTGACCGGCACATGCACGTAGAGCCAGATGTCGAGCAGGGCTCGCAGCTTCATCTGGCGGCGGATCTGGTCAAGCTGGGCGCGGCGCTTGCGCAGCAGCTTCACCACCTTGTCGGTTTCCTCGTCGTGGACCACGCCTTCGCCGAAGGCCTTGAGCGCCGCCGTTGTGCGACACTTGCGGTAATTGCCCGACAGGCGCGTGACGATGCCGAACTTGAACGGGTCCTGCTCCAGTGCAGCGATAACCAGGTCGCTCTCGGCCCGGCCGAGCGGCTGCGAGGCATTGTCGAGCTGGCGGTCGATCGCGGCCAGGGCATCGAGCATTTCGCCCTTGGTCATCTCACGCCGGTTGGCGCTGATCTTCTCCGGCAGCATGGCATAGACAATGATGCCGTAGATGCCCGAGACGATCACCAGGATCATCAGCGCCCAGGCCAGGGTGTGCACGTTCCAGCCGAGCTGGAAACCGGTGTGCATGGTGCCGATCACGATTAGCGCGAGGCCAAGGTAGACGTGGGCGCTGGTCCAGGCCTTGAGGCTCCACTTACCTTCGCTCATGCGGCGTTTGCGGATCCCCAGCAGGGCCAGCCAGACGATCAGCCCGGCGCCGATGGTGCCCAGGGTATAGCCGTACCACGTGCCGCCGTTGTGGCGCGGTTCGACATCGACCAGCAGGTAGCTGACGATCACCACCAGGCTCAGCACGGTAGCCACCTTCAGCCACCGCCAGCGGCGATGGCGCAGGAAGCTGATGTGGTCGGAATTGCGGCGCTCTTCGTCAGCGGCGAACTTGGTCTGGGAAGCCGAGGCCATTATTCGACATCCTCGGTAAGCTTGGTGAAGGTCAGGAACTTGTCCGGCGAAACGCGGATGGCGGCACCTGTCGGGCAAGCACGCACGCAAGCCGGGCCGCCCTTGATGCCCTTGCACATGTCGCACTTGATCGCCTGCTTGGGCGGCTCACCCTCGGTGTGCTTCTTGCGCCATGAATAGCTCGCCTCGCCCGGCCCCGGTCCGCTGCCGAACAGCAGCCACTGGAACAGGCTGGGCTTCTTCGGCGGCTTGGCATCCATGCGGATCACGCCATAGGGGCAATTGCGCTGGCAGTTGCCGCAGCCGATGCAGGTATCGTCGATGAATACCTCGCCATCAGGCCCGCGCTGGATGGCGTTGGGCGGACAGTCGGCCATGCAATGCGGATGCTCGCAGTGGCGGCACGATGTCGGCACGTGCAGGTTGGCATAACTGCGCCCGGCCTCGCGATCGAGGCGCGACAGGCCTTCGTGGCTGTCTGCACAGGCGCGCTCGCAATTGTCGCAGGCAACGCACAGCTTTTCGTCGATCAGCAGCACGTCGGTAGCTTCGCCGATGCCTTCATCGACCAAGAACTGCGCGGTTTCGGAATACATGTCTGCCGCCGAACCGAAGCTGTCCTTGCGCGCTTCGATGAACGCGTTGATCTCGCGCCGTCCGGCCATCTCGTCGAGCAGCTTCTGCCGCAGGGCCGGGTTGGCATCGAGCACGCGGTTGAAGGCCTCGCCCGGGAAACGCACGACCTCGGCCTTGATCGCGGCCTTGACCGTGGCGGTGCGCTTGGACCCGTCGATCACCGCCATTTCGCCGACATAGGAGCCTGCCGGAAGGTAGGAGAGGAACACCGGCTGGCCGCCGATCTGTTTCTCCACGATCATCGATCCGCGGCGGATGATGTAGATGTCCTTGTCGTCCGCGCCTTCTTCGATCAGCACCTTGCCGGCAGAGACGTTCATCACTTCGCCGGTCTCCACCAGCTCGGCCACGTCTTCCTTGGTGAGGCCCGAACGGAACATCTGCAGCAGCTGGCGCTCGACCGTGATGCGGTTCACCGCGCGGCCCGCGCTGGGCACGGTGGCGATCAGCTTCAGCGCGGCGTTGCGCGACAGTTCGACCACCACCAGCGGCTCTGCCGCGCGGATGGTCGCGCCGCGCCGACGGCCCGAGATAAGGCCGACTTCGCCGAAGATCGAACCCTGCTCGATCGGCACGGTGATCGACGGATCGTCCGGATTGACCTCCACCAGCACCGATCCTTCGGCGATGGCAAACATCGACGACCCCGGCTCGTTGCGGGTGAACACCACTTCTCCCGCGTTGAAATAGCGCACGTCTGAATCCAGCATCAGCTCGCGCATCTGCAGCGGCGACAGCTCTTCGAAGATGACGACGTTCTTGCCGAACACCTCGAGCCAGTCCTCCACCGAGCGGTTGCCCGGCAGGCCGGCCAGCTTGGCTTCGAGGATCGGCTGGTCAGCGGGCTTGAGTTCGGTGTTCCCGGACAGGAACTCGATCACGTCATAGCCCTGGTTCATGCAGTGCTTGATCAGCGGATAGCCGGCCAGCGCGCCAATCACGAAC
>JAUIIG010000030.1 GCA_030431875.1 Alphaproteobacteria bacterium | reverse complement strand
AGGGGCATGACCAGGTGGTCTTCCTCGACGCGGCAGAGCGCAAGTGGATCGAGGAACTGGGCGGCATGAACCTGTTCTTCGTGTTCGAGGACGGTTCGATGATCACCCCCCCGCTGGGCGGCACGATCCTGCCCGGTATTACCCGCGACAGCCTGATCACCCTCGCCCGTGAGCAGGGCCTCGACGTGCGCGAGGAACGCTATTCGCTGGACCAGTGGCGCGAGGATGCGGGCAGCGGCAAGCTGGTGGAGACCTTCGCCTGCGGCACGGCAGCCGTGGTGACCGCCGTCGGCAAAGTGGCTGGCCGCGATGGCGAGTTCACCATCGGCACCGGTGGCCCCGGCCAGATGACCAGCAAGCTGCGCGAACAGCTCGTCGGCATCCAACGCGGCACGGTGGAGGACAGGCACGGCTGGGTTGTGCTGCTGTGAGGCGACTGCGGTTTTTCCGCGCCCTCGCGCTGGTGGAAGGCGTGACCACGCTGGCACTGTTCCTGGTCGCGATGCCGATGAAGTACTGGCTGGGCGATGACAGCCTGATCCGCCCCGTCGGCATGACCCACGGGGTGGCCTGGCTGGCCTATATTGCCGGGATGATCGCGCTGCTGCCGGGCAATGGCTTCTCCTTCCTCGACTATCTGCGCACCTTCATCGCCGGGCTGTTCCCTTTCGGCACCTTCCTCAACGATCCGCTGGTGCGGCGGCGGCAGGATGCGCTCGCGCTGGCCTAGTCCGATGTGGCGAGCGGCCCTCGCCTATGGCGCGCTGGTCGCGCTGCTCTCGCTGTTGCTGGCATGGCTCGACTGGAACCACGTCAGCCGCATGTGGTCGACCGAGTTCTATATCCTCGCCATTGCGGTAGTCTTTGCCGCGCTTGGCGTGTGGCTGGGCGTACGCCTGACGCCGCGTGCCCGCCCCGCCGACTTCGTCCGCAACGAGGCGGCGCTGGCCAGCCTCGGAATTTCCCCGCGCGAAACCGAAGTGCTCGACCTGCTGTCCGAAGGGGCGGCGAACAAGGTGATCGCGCGCAGGCTCGACATCTCTCCCAACACGGTGAAGACGCACGTCGCCCGGCTGTTCGAGAAGCTGGGCGCGAGCAACCGGACAGAGGCCATCGCCAAGGCGCGCGAGCTACGCCTGCTCCCGTAGATACGGGTTATTTTGCCCAAATCACCCATCTGGGCGATAGTGCCGGCAAGGGGGCGGTGGCAGACAGGTGCCACCAACAAGGGAGGCAATCCATGACCCAGACACGCTTGATACTTACCTATGGCACGATCTCCGGCGTAATCCTCGCCGTGATCTTCCTCACCACGCTGCACTTCGGCAACATGGACAACAACGTGGGCATGGCGGTGGGCTTCCTCACCATGTTCATCGCCCTGAGCGTGATCTTCGTCGGCGTGAAGCGGTATCGCGACGAAGAACTGGGCGGCGTCATCCGCTTCTGGCCCGCGCTGAAGCTGGGCATCGGCATGGCGCTGATCGCTTCGCTGTTCTACGTGATCGGCTGGGAAGCATACCTCGCCTCTACCGACTATGCCTATGTCGATGCGGCCATCGAGATGGGGTATCCCGACTATGGCGACCCGCTTTACCGCCTGCCGATCACCTTCACCGAAATCCTGCCCGTCGCGCTGATCGTGCCGGTGGTAAGCGCAGCGCTGCTGCGCAATCCACGATTCTTGCCGAAGAACGCGTAATCGCCCATGCTCTCCCCGTCGCCAACCCGATGGAGAGAGCATGGCCGCCCGCAAGGTCCAGATCTACCTGCCCGAAAACCGGGTCCAGCAGCTGGAGACCATCCTTGCGCGGCACAGCCGCCGCTTCTGGCGCGAGGCGGTGCCGGGCGGGCAGGAGAAGTACACCTGCCTCGTCCAGCAGCGCTATACCGAGCGGCTGCTCGAGGACCTCGAAAAGAGCTTCGCCAATGTCCCCGGTTTCACCGCGCACGTCGAATTGCTCGAGGCGGTCATTCCCTCGATCGAGGAGACGCCCGAATCCGAACTGCCACTGCCCGAAGGCATCGCCCCGCCGAGCGCGCTCGAACGCTTCTTCAGTCGCGACCGGCTGAGCACCGACGAGATCTATGACGATATCGAGGAGAGCCTGCAGCTCACCCCCTCTTACCTGCTGACCGCCACGCTCTCCGCCGTGATCGCGGGCCTGGGCATGCGCAGCGGGCAGACTGCCGTGGTGATCGGGGCGATGATCATCGCGCCGCTGCTGGGCCCGACCATGGGCATGGCGCTGGCGGCAACGGTGGGCAACCTGAAGCTGGGCCTGCGTGCCGCACGTACGCTGGTGATCGGTTGCCTCGCTTGCGTGCTGGCTGGCCTGGTGCTGGGCCTGCTGCTGGAGATCGATCCGCTGGTCGACGAACTGCGCAATCGTACGCTGGTACAACCGGCTGACGTGGCGCTGGCGCTGGCCTGCGGGGCAGCGGGCGTGCTCGCCTTCAGCCGGGGTGCCTCGGCGGCGCTGGTGGGGGTGATGATCGCCGTGGCGCTGGTGCCGCCACTGGCAGCGACGGGCATCTACTTCGGGGCCGGACTGGTGGCGGCGGGCAGCAATGCCTTCTTCCTGTTCCTGGTGAACCTCGTCTGCGTCAACGTGGCCGGGATCGCCACTTTCCTGCTGCAGGGCCTGCCGCCCAAGAACTGGCGCATGACCGGCGGCATACTGGCGGTATGGGCCATGCTGCTGATCCTGCTGGTATCGATGATGGCGGGGCGGCTCTTCTTCGGCCTCGGCGCGTGGGATACCGTCTGGCAGTATCTCGGCAAATAGTCAGAGCGCCATGGCCACGGGCGGCTGGCCCGGCTGCCACGGCTTCTCGCGCTGCATGATGGTCTTGAACAGCGGCGAGTCCAGGTGGCCGGCTAGCCACTCGTGGACATGCGGCAAGTCCTGCGCGTCGAACCATTGCCGATCGTGGTTGGCGAACTGGCGGACAAAGGGAAATATCGCGGCATCGGCCAACCCGCGCCTGTCGCCGCACAATTGCCCCTGTCCGCCGATGCGCGCGTCCAGCTGTTGCAGGAACTCGAGCCCCGCCGCACGGTGCGGCAGCGGGTCGCAACCGTCGTAGCGGTTCGGGTACTTGTAGCGGTCGAGCGCGTGCTTGAACGGACCGTCACATTCTTCGATCAGCGCCGGATCGTCGCGCTCCAGCCAGCCCTCCGAATCATTCCGGGCGAGCGCCCAGCGCATGACGTCTTCGCTCTCGTCGATCACCGCACCGTCTTCCAGCACCAATACCGGTACCGTGCCCTTGGGCGAGGCGTCGAGCATGGCTTGCGGCTTGTCCGCCAGCTTGACCTCGCGCAGTTCGCAGGCCGTCTGGCTGACCACCAGCGCCAGCCGCGCGCGCATGGCATAGGGGCAGCGACGGAAAGAGTAGAGGACCGGTTCAGTCATCAGCCTCGAACACGTGGCCGATGTGGGCGCGCCCTGCCTGCGCGGCGAGGGCCTCCTGCTTCTGGCGTTCGCGGTATGACTGGCGCTGCTCTTCGGTGCGCGTGTCGTGGCACTTGGGGCAGCTGACGCCCTCCTCGTAGAGCGGCGAGGCCATGTCCTCCTCGCTCACCGGCAGGCGGCAGGCGTGGCACAGGCCATAGCTGCCTTCGACGAGCCCATGGCCCACGCTCACGCGCTGATCGAATACGAAGCATTCGCCGCGCCACAGGCTCTCTTCTTCGGGGACGGTCTCGAGGTACTTCAGGATGCCGCCGTTGAGGTGGAAAACCTCTTCCACGCCTTCGGACTTGAGGAAGGCGGTCGACTTCTCGCAGCGGATGCCGCCGGTGCAGAACATGGCAACCTTTGGCGCCTTGCCCTCCCCTAGCAGCCGGTCGCGCTCGGCGCGGAACCAGTCGGGGAAGTCGCGGAAGCTGGGCGTTTTCGGATCGATGGCGCGCTCGAAGGTGCCGATGGCCACTTCATAGTCGTTGCGGGTGTCGATCACGATCGTCTCCGGATCGGCGATCAGTTCGTTCCAGTCCTGCGGATCAACGTAGGTGCCCGCGTTGTGCGCAGGATCGAGATCACCCTGCCCCATGGTGACGATCTCGCGCTTCAGCCGCACCTTCATGCGGTAGAAAGGCATCTCGCTCGCGCCCGAGTACTTGAGGCTCAATTCGTCACAGCCGGGCAGGCTGCGAATATGTTCCACCGCCTTGCCGATCCCCTCGCGCGAACCGGCAACGGTGCCGTTGATCCCCTCCGGCGCCAGCAGCAGCGTGCCCTTGATGCCCTGCGCATTGCACAGGTCCAGCAGCGGCTGGCGCAGCGCTGCGGGGTCGTCGAAGCGCGCAAAACGATAGAGCGCCGCGACGCAGACGGGCGCGTTGGTGGCAGGGTGCGGGGTGGCAGGGTGCGGGGCGGCCATGGGCGGCGCTTTAGCGCGCCATTCGCGGCGGGGCCAGAGACAGCCGACGGCCAGCCCGCCTGCCCACGGCCCGTCGCCAAGTCCTTGCAAAGCTGCGGCGCATTTGCGACTCCGCGTCCAAGCCGTTCGGCCCCCATGCCAGGGGGCATGGCAAGGAACACTGATCCAATATGGCGTCTCAAGAGCTTACGCAGGAACGCAATTCGAACCGCCGGAAGCGCCAGCTGCGCGAATTCTTCGGCGCCTGGGGCGTTTTCTTCCGGGGCTTCGTCGAACATCCGAAGATGGTCGGCTCGATCATTCCGTCTTCCGGCTTCATGATCCGCAAGATGCTCGCACCGGTCGACTGGGACCGCTGCCGGCTGTTCGTCGAATATGGTCCCGGCGTAGGCACCTTCTGCCACCCGGTGCTCGAACAGTTGCGGCTGGACGCCAAGCTGATCGTGATCGACACGAACAAGCTGTTCATCGACTATCTCAACCGCACCATCCACGACAACCGCTTCATCGCCGTCCACGGGTCGGCTGAAGACGTGGAGCGGATTATCCGCGAACATGGCCATGAGCAGGCGGACTACGTGCTCTCGGGCCTGCCCTTTTCCACCCTGCCCGATGGCGTGGGAGAGCGCATCACCGCTGCGACCGAACGGGCGATCCGCCCCGGCGGTGCCTTCCTGACCTACCAGTTCAGCAAGGTCGCGCATGAGCTGTCCGAACAGCATTTCGACCGGGTCGATAGCGGCTTCGAATGGCTGAATATCCCTCCGTGCCGCCTGGCCTGGGGCTGGAAGGAAGAGGCCTAGGCGGCCTCCATCGTCACGACGATCTTGCCCTTGGCATGGCCCGCTTCGAGCGCGGCCATGGCATTTCCGATCTTTTCGAATGCGTAGGTGCTGTCGATCACCGGCTCGAGCTTTCCCTCGCTGGCCATGGCACCGAGTGCGGCCAGTTCCACCCCGCTGGGGTGCATGAACAGGTAGCGATAATCGACGCCTGCTTTCCGCGCCTGCATGCGGAACTTGAAGCTGGCGGCCCAGAACAGCGTGGCGAGGAACCAGCCGCGCCCAAGGTCCTGTCGGGCGGTACGCGGTTCGGGCATTCCAGCGACGGAGACAACACGTCCACCCTTTTCTACGATCCCGAAAGCGCGGCTGAGCGTGTCGCCACCGATCAGGTCGAAAGCCCCGTCGACCGGCTGGATAACGTCTTCGAACTTGTCCCTGGTGTAGTCGACCACCTCGTCCGCGCCGAGGCTCTCGACCAACTCACGCCCGCGTGGGGACGCGGTGGTGATGACATGGGCACCCAGCGCCTTGGCGATCTGGATCGCGAAAGTGCCGACCCCGCCCGCGCCGCCGGTGATCAGCACCCGGAAGCCGGGCTTGACCCCCAGTTCGTCGCGCAAGGCCTGAAGCGCGGTCAGCCCTGCCAGCGGAATTGCCGCCGCCTGTACGTAGTCGAGTTCGTCCGGGATGGCCGCGAGATGATCCTCGGCCACCACGGCATATTCGGCAAAGGCCCCCATGCGCTCCTTGCCGACGCGGGCGAACACGCGGTCGCCTGGTGCGAACCGCCCTGCCCCCATGCCGCAAGCCTCGACCACGCCCGCCAGTTCGTTGCCCATGAAAATCGGCAGCGGATAGCGCTGCACGACCTTGAGCATCCCCTCGCGGGTCTTGAAGTCGACCGGATTGAGCCCCGCCGCGCGAACCCGCACCAGCAGTTCGCCGGGACCGGGTTCGGGGTGGGCGACCTCGGCCAACGAGGCCTTTGCGGGGCCGCCATAGGAGGAAAGAAGGTAGGCTTTCACTCGGAAATCCCTTTGTGGTCTGGCCTAATCGACAGCCGTCTGCTCGTAGACCAATTCGCCGGTCTGGTTGTCGAAGCAATAGATAGGGCTACCGCCGAGGCCGCCATGCCGTCCGGGAATCGTTTTCAGCTGCACGCAAGTCCTGAGATCGAATGCGATGACAACCGGCAGACGCGCCCGCTGAATCTCTTCCCGCGGTTCGCGATTGAAAGCCGACCAGCGATCTATGGCTTGATCGACGAACCCCTCTTCCGTCGAAGGGTAAGCGGCAGCTGCCAGGCGCGCGGATTGGTATTCTCGCTGGTCGTAAAGCACGATTGCAGCGATCCCGAACACGCTGGCCAATATGCTCAAAACACCAAACAGAACGCCAGAGCGCTTCATTCCCCCACTGTCCGCCTAACCTCAGATACTATCCGGATAGATCGGCCGGATATCGACCGGGATATCATCCATGCTGGCGATCACCGCCTCGGCATGTTCATCCAGGTGGGCGTACTGGTCGAAGAAGGCGATCACGCCGTCGTAGTCGCCGGTCGCCTGCAGCATCAGTTCGGTGCGCAGCAGTTCGGTGATGCCCGAAACCAGACGTTCCTCGTCGATCACGTAGTGGCCGGCGTCCTCGTCCCAGGCGTAAGCGCCGTATTCCAGCAGGTAGCCGTACTGCGCTGCCGCGCCCTTGCCGTGGGCTTCCTCGATGCCGAAGCGCATCGAGCGGAACAGGCCCGCGACATAGGTCGCCAGCAGTTCGCTCTTCTCGCTTTCAGGCAGTTCGCCGCGCTCCATCATGTAGAGCAGGTTGTAGATGCCCATGACATCGGCCTTGCTCTCTTCCAGCGCCGAATACTGCTCGCGCAGTTCCTCGTTCACCGTGGTCGTGCGGCCATCGACGGTGATGGTGCCCGGGCCCAGCGAGTGGCTGAGTTCGTGGAACAGGGTGAACAGCTGCATGTACTTGCGGCTGACCAGCGCCGCCTGTTCCTGCGACAGCACCACGTCGGCGATGGGATCGAGGATCATGTCGAACTTGGCGCCCAGCACGTTGGCGAGGATCACCTTCTTCGCGCCCTTGGCTTCGCGCACGCGTTCGTCGTTGGGCAGGTTGAAGGCGATGGTCTGCACGCCCGGCACGTTGTCGCCGCCGCCGTGGACCTGGTCGGCCACCGCGATGGGGCTTTCGAAGCCACGAGCGAAGTTGTGGTGCTCTTCCGGGATCGGCAGGTTGCCCTCCATGTCGCGCAGGTAGCCGACATAGCGATCCAGCGCGGCGCTCTCTTCCGGATTGCGCAGGGTGATAAAGCTCTCGAAGGCGGTCTTGGTGCCGTAGAGCCGGTCGGTGTAGACCTCGTAGGGCCCGATCGCGACTTCGATGGGCGTGTCCGCCAGGTCCATCCAGGCCATTTCGCTTTCGAAATAGTCGTCGGACAGGAAGCTGTCGGCACGCAGGGTGAGGAAGCGCTTCAGGCTGTCATTGGTGGTGATTTCGGCAGCCTCGCGCAGCAGCGCGGCGGCGGGTTCGAGGAACTCGGCATATTCCACGCTGTAGGGAATGGCGACGAAGCCGCCCTCCCCGTCGTGCATTTCGGCATCGCGGCGCACCACCGTGTAGGGGCTCATCAGCGCCTCGGCCTCGTCCGGGTGGGCTTCGAGGTAGGCGTCGAACTCTTCGCGCGTCAGGTCTGCCGGGTAGAAGCCCGCACCTTCGGGCCATGCCTCGTCGCCGTAGAACGGGTGGTTGTCGGCGACAGAATCCCATGGGCCGAAATTGCGGTCGAACATGTCGAGCATGTCGGCATCGCCGCTCGCTTCGATCTCGGCACGCAGTGCGGGCAGTTCCGCTCCGCGCTGACGCAGGTAGATTTCGTCCATGTAGGCGCTGGCTTCGATCAGCAGGTTCACCACCTGCCGCTCTTCATCGGTGAGGTAGCTGGTGTCCGGCGCCATCTCGACATTGGCGATCGAGGCGCGGCTGGCCAGCATGTCGTACTCGCCGTCCGCCTGCTCGGTGGCGGGGGTGCAGGCAGAGATCAGGGCAACCGGGGCAGTGGCAAGCGAAAGGGCGATCAGGGCGCAGCGCATGGGGAAATCCTTTGTCAGTTTGCAAAACGATCTAGCGAAGCGGGAAAGTCCTGTCTAACGCGTAAGAATATGAGTGCGACCGATCAGAAAATTGTCGAAGATTGTGCAGGAGAGCGCCTCGACTTGCTGCTTTCCAGCTTTGCGCGAGTCGTTGGCCAGCCGCTGGCCGCCAGCGCGGATGAGCTGTGGCACAATCCCGCCGCCGTAGTCGTCCACGGCACCGAGGACGACCCGCTGTTCTGTTATGCCAACGCCTGCGCGCTGACGCTGTTCAAGATGGACGCGGACAGCTTCATCGGCATGCCGTCGCAGAAGTCCGCCGAACCCGAACACCGGGACCAGCGCGCCGAGATGCTCGCCAAACTGGAAGCGGACGACGTGGTGAAAGGCTATTCCGGCGTGCGCATAGCCGCCGACGGTTCGCGCTTCCGCATCAATGACGCGGTGATCTGGAATGTCCGCGACGAGGACGGCGCCCTGCACGGCCAGGCCGCGTGGTTCGAGGACATGGATTTTCTTGATTGAGTAACGGCGTCTAGCCGTCGAGGTCGCGCCACTGCCAGCTGACTGCTTCACCAGCGTCGTTGGCGGTCATCTCGCTCGCATCTTCCCAGGCCTGGGCGGCCAGCACGTCGAGCAGCATGGTCTCCAGCGGGTTCACGCCGGTCGCCGCCTCTTCCACCACCCGGCGCGGGTAGAGGAATACGTTGCGCGTTGCCGACCCTTCATCGGGCACGGTTACCGAGGCAAACTGGCGCGCGCCCTCCACCTGTTCCACGGCGATGCGGCGCTCACCTGCCGCGACATCGTCGAAACGATAGCGACCTTCGGCATCGGTCTGCGTGACAAGGCCCAGTTCGGGCACTTCGACCGTGGCACCGGCCACCGGCATGGCCACCGAATCGCGCACGACGCCCGACAGTTCCCCCGCCTGTGCGGTGACAGGGAGAGCCATGAGGGCAAGGCAGGATGCAAGAAGGGCGGTGCGCGACATGACGCCTGCCCAACAGGAGCAATGTGACGGGTTGAAGACTCGATTACAGTCCCGCGTCATCCATGTGACACGCCCCGCCATGCAAAGCCGCTTGTCGCTTCCGGCCAATGGGTTAAACAGGCCGCCAAAGACAATTCAGGGATTTCCATGCTGATCGGGATCGATCTGGGCACTACCAACAGTGCCGTTGCTATCTGGCGTGACGGAAACGCCGACCTCATCGAAAACGCGCTGTCCCAGGTGCTCACCCCGTCTGCCGTCTCGGTCGACAAGGGCGGGCAGTCATGGGTCGGGCAGGCCGCGCTGGACCGGCTGGCAACGCAGCCAAGCGAAACGGCCACCAGCTTCAAGCGCTATATCGGTACCGAGCACACCACGCCGCTGGGCAGCAAGCGCGGCAAGTGGCGAGCAGAAGACCTCTCCGCCATGGTTCTGCGCGCACTCGCGGACGATGTGGAAGCCGCCACCGGCACGCGTCCGACAGAGGCCGTCATCACCGTGCCCGCCTATTTCAACGACAAGCAGCGCAAGGCCACCCGGCGCGCGGGCGAGCTGGCGGGGCTGGAAGTGCGCCGCCTGATCAACGAACCGACCGCCGCCGCCCTCGCCTTCGGCCTGCAGGATCGCGGTGATCGCGAGCCCTTCCTGGTGTTCGACCTTGGCGGCGGCACCTTCGACGTCTCCATTGTCGAGATGTTCGACGGAATTGTCGAAGTGCGCGCCTCTGCCGGCGACAACCGGCTCGGCGGCGATGACTTCAACTCCATGCTCATCAAGATCGCCCGCCCCGCGCTGGGCAACGAGGCCGAGAGCGCATTGCAGCACATGGCCGCCGACAAGCGCGAAGCCTTGCTGACGCTGGCGGCAGAGAAATGCCGCCGCGCGCTGACCGAAGCCGATGCGGCCAAGTTCACCGTCACGCTGGAAGGCCAGCCGTTCGAGACCTCGATCACTGCCGAGGCTTTCGAGGAGGCCTCCGCCCCGCTGATCGCGCGCCTGCGCGAACCGGTGGTGCGCGCCATGCGCGACTGCGGCATCCAGTCGGACGAATTGAGCGACATCGTGCTGGTGGGCGGCGCCACCCGCATGCCGGTGGTGAAGAAGGCGATCACCCGCATGTTCGGCCGCTTCCCCAATGCCAATGTCCACCCGGACCATGCCGTGGCGCTGGGCGCGGCGATCCAGGCCGGCCTGCTCGCCAGCGGCGAAGGATTGGAGGAAATCCGCATCTCCGACGTCGCCCCTTTCACCATGGGCATCAATACCGCCGAGCGTGATCGCACCGGACGCATCCACGACGGGCTGTTCTCGCCGATCATCCAGCGCAACACCCCCGTGCCGGTGAGCCGCGAGCACTCCTACTCCACCATGCACGACAACCAGCCGAGCGTGAAACTGGAGGTCTACCAGGGCGAGGCGCGGCTGGTGCGCGACAACGTCCTGCTGGGCGCACTGGATATTCCCGTGCCCAAGGGGCCAGCAGGTAAGGAAGTGCGCGTGCGCTTCACCTACGACAGCAGCGGCCTGCTGGAAGTCGACGCCCACGTGCCCGAGACCGACCTGCGCAAGAACCTGGTGATCGCCGACGAGGAAGACCGCAAGGACAAGTCCGCCTTCGAGAAGCGCCGCAAGGAGCTGGAAAAGCTCAAGGTCCACCCGCGCGACGAGGCCGAGAACGTCGCCCTGATGGCGCGGGCGGAACGCATGTACGAAAGCTTCTCCGGCCCCTTGCGTGACCATATCGGGCAGATGATCCTGCAGTTCACCACGGTGATCGAGGCGCAGGAACCGCGCGCCATTGCCGAGGCGCGTGAGCAGTTCATTGCCGTGCTCGACGAAATCGACGGTCACAGTCCGCTATGACCCGTCACTTCCCCTGGGACGTGCTGGGGATCGAACCGACCAATGATCGCAAGGCCATCCGCTCGGCCTACGCCGCCAAGCTGAAGGCGATCAATCCGGACGAGGACGTGGCCGGGTTCTCCCGGCTGCGGCAAGCGCGCGAAGAGGCCCTGTGGCTGGCCAAGGAAGGCCGCGCCATCCAGGATCCGGACGCGCGCGAGGCGGAGCTGAACGACTGGTTCGGCGGGGAGTTCGACGATCCCATGGATGACATGGCGGGGCCTGCGCCAATGGCTCCGCTGGCTCCCTTGCCCCCGCTCGATACCCAGCCCGACCCGGCAGCCGACGCCCCGCCGCCTGACCCCAAGCCGGGCCGTTTCCTCGAAATCGTGTTCCCTGGCGGCGAGTTCACCGATGTGCCGCTGACGGCTGAGGAGTACGAGGAAGCCGCCGCGCTGATGCAGGCGATCTTCGCCGATGCGCAGGGTGCCGCAATCGACAAGCAGGGCGGGATCGAGGACTGGCTGGCGCACTACCTCGCCAGCGGCTGGCCGCGCACCGGACCGCTGGTGGAAGACGCTGTTGCCGCCTTCGGCTGGGACCGCGACGCCGGCCGGATCGACGAATATGCCCCGGTGGCCTTCCTCAACGCCCGACTCCACGCGCTCTCGTTCCTGAAGGAACTGGAGAAGCCGGACCACGAGTGGCACAACGCCTACCTGGAACTGCGCAAGCCGGGGCCGCGCTCGAAGCTGCCGTGGCAGGGTGCCAATATCAAGCACGTGACCGACCTGCTGGTCTACATGCGCGAGAACTATCCCGAGCTGGAAGAATACCTTGATGGCCAGCGGGTCGCCTCCTACGTCGAGCCCGACGAAGTGGGCAGCCCGTGGAAGTGGATCATGTTCGTCGTGATCGGATTGGTCTTCCTGTTCCGCATCGGCGCGGCGATTTCCGACAGCTCCACCCCGCGCGGCTACGACGTGGCACCGCCTATCGTAACCACCCAGACAATTCCGGCAGGCTGGACCGACGAACAGAAGCAGGAGATCGTCGACGAACTGTTCGGGCCAGGCACGCATTTCGTCATCGTCTCGCAGGAGGCCCCCGCCTTCTATGCCGAGCTGGAACGGTTCGAGGACATGGGTTTTTCGAGCGAAAATGCCCTGACGCTGGCCCGTGCCGACCTGCGCCGCCGCATCCTGCAGGCCGCCGCCAATGCCCCCTTCGCGGAACTGGTGGCGATCAAGCAGCACGAGCTGAACCTGATCCGCTGGCTGCGCGACAACGAGGGCCTCGAAGCCTGCGCTTCACCCTCGCCCTGGTACGGCGGGCAGGATGCTTTCGCCGACGATGCCGCGCTGACGCAGGAAGGCCGCGACGTCGCGCGCCGCCTGTTCGATGCCGGCCTGCTGCGCGACACACCGCCTGACTTCCCGGCAAACGCGCCGATCCCCGGCGAGGTTGTGGAGGCGGTGATGGACCGCGCGGGGCTGTCAGAAGCCCAGTTCGACCAGGCCATCCAGCGCGATGCCGAACCCGGCGTGCAATGCGCTTACCGCGTGGCGCTGCTAGAGACGATCCTGCGGCGCCCCGGCGCCGTCTCAGCAGACCTGCTGCGGATTGGCTGACGCTTTGGCTGGCTAATTCACCCTTGGCGCCGGCCCCGGCGCTTCGGCCAGTACTGCCGCTTCGTTGTACCCCGCCCGGCGCGGGAACTTGACCAGCAACATCACCATCAGGCCGAGCCCGTGCAGACCCAGCACCAGCATGAACATGGTCGGCAATCCGCCGAGCCTGTCGGAGAAGCTGAACACCCACGCGCCGATGGAGATGCCGAAATTGGAACAGGCCATGTATAGCGTGAACTGCGTCGCCGCGACCTTGGGATTGCTCAGCCGCATCGAGATCGGCAGCGCGGCAACTGTGATCAGGATGTCGAGGCAAGACCAGCCGTAGACGAAGTAGATGAACACGCTGGAACTGCTCCACATGTCCTGCATCAGCAGCATCGATGCGCTGAAGGCCATGTAGAGCGCGAAGAAGGCGATGGTGGTACGCTTGGCACCGAACCTGTCTCCCAGCCAGCCACCCAGTGTCAGGCCAAGAATGCCCGCCACCAGCTGTGCCGTGCCCGCCGTGGCGGTGATCCCTGCTTCGTCCCAGCCGACCTCGTTGGCACCGATCATCGGCATCACGGCATTGAACATGCCGTAATGGAACCCGCGCACCAGCAGCACCGGCAACCATAGCAGGCTCACGGGCAGCAGCATCGACTTGAAGGTGTTCCCCAGGATCGGCAGCCAGGCGCCGAGGTGGATCTCGCGATTGCGCTGGTGCGCCTCGCCCGCACTCCACGGCAGGCGGCACTCGCCGGGCCGCTCGCGCAGAAACAGGACATAGCCGGTAATCAAGGCGATGAAGCTGGCGGCAAGCAGGTAGGCGGCAGCGGGTCCGTAGAAGGCAATCGCCGCACCGGTGAGGCCGGTGGCACCGGCAATGCCGATATATTGCCCGCCGAACATCATCCCGCTGGCGCGGGCGCGCTCGTCTTCCTCCATGATGTCCACGGCCAGGCCGTCAACTGCAACATCCTGGAAGGTGGTCGCCATGTTCACGGCAAATCCCGCCAGTCCCAGCAGCAGGACGTCTTTCACGCCCGGCTGGACGAAGGCGCAGACCAGCAGCAGCGCGATCATCATGCATTGCGCCCCGGCGATCCACGCGCGGCGGCGTCCCATGGCAAGGAAGGTGTAGCGATCCATGATGAAGCCGTTCACCAGCTTCAGAGTCCACGGCAGCGCCGTCATCCCAAGCACGTAACCGACATTGGCTGCGGAGGCCCCGTTGGCCGCCATCCACGCAGGTATCGCGGTCAAGAACAGCCCGATGGGCACGCCCTGCGCGACATAGAGGATGAACAGCGTGAACAGGCGCAGCCTGCTCGATTCCGCCAGGATGAATTTGCCGTCCGGCTGTGTGCGCTCGATAAGACCCCCCGTCTCTCGATTTGCACGACCCGGAAGTGGTATGCGTGTTTACACTGATGTTGGCAATGGGCGCTGCATAAGCGCTAGACCGGCACCGCCTCGATCACCGACATGGACCGCCCGCCGTCGCTAGTTCGCTCCAAGGCGAAGCCGCAGCGCCCCAGCATGTCGGCAAGCTGCGCCAGGGTGCGCTCGCAGCCCTTGCCGGTCCACAGCAGCATCAGGATATCGAGGTCGCGGGCATTGTGCGGTTCCATGGCCTCGGGGACCAGCCGTTCGATGATCGCCAGCCTTCCGTGCGGGGCAATGGCGCGGCGGATGTGGCGCAGGATCGTCTCGCACTCGGCATCGCCCCAGTCGTGGAGGATTTGCTTGAGCAGGTAGAGATCGCCGCCTTCGGGGACTGCTTCAAAGAAACTGCCGCCCACTGCTTCAATGCGGTCTGCAAGGGGATGGCCTGCCAGCGCGGGCCCCGCGTCGGCGACCGTGGCAGGCAGGTCGAAAAGCACCCCGCGAGCATCGGGCCGGTCTGCCAGCAGGCGCAGCAGCAGGCTGCCGCGATTGCCGCCGACGTCCACCGCGCAGGTGAACGTGCCGAAGTCGTGGTTGGCAAAGATCGCCCGCTCGGCAAGCTGCGTGGTCAGTTGCATCAGCCGGGCGAAATTCTCGCCGTCAGCCGGGCTGTCAGCGAGGAATTCGAAGGGCGGCTGACCGAAATGCAGTTCAAAGGCCGTGCCCTCGCCGCAAAGGGCGCGGTCGAGCTCGAAGGCAGCCAGCATGGAGAGCCGGTCATTGCCGATCGCCGGGCCCATCTGGCGCAAAGCCGCCGTGCGCGGCGATGGCGTTACCGTGTCCCCGTCGAAGTCCAGCACCCGGTCAGCCGCGAGATAGGCCAGCAGCCGCGCCAGTCCGTCGCTGTGGGCACCTGTACGTGTCGCAAGGTCGGCAACCGTGGTCGGCCCGTCGAGCAGGTCCGGCAGGCCCAGCCGGTTGACCGCCTGCAACACGGCGAACTGCGCCGCATTGCGGTTGAGCATGTGGTGCATGCGCTCCGGATCGTCGAGCAGTTCGCCCAATGTTTGCGGCATATGTCCTCCTCCGGCGCAGGGTGTGAAGCGGAAGCTGGCGTGGGGCAAGTCTTGCTTTCTTGCGCTCTGCCCGCTCGCGTACCATTTTGCTTTCAACCGAAATCAAGGAGCCCCGCATGTCCGACGTCTACACCCCGCCCGAAGTCTGGCAGCCTACCGAAAGCGGCGGTGCCTTCGCCGGCATCAACCGTCCCACCGCCGGCGCGCGGCACGAGGCGGAGCTGCCGATCGGCGAGCATCCCTTCCAACTCTATTCGCTTGGCACGCCCAACGGGGTGAAGGTGACGATCATGTTCGAGGAGCTGCTGGAGGCAGGCTTCTCCGGAGCCGAATACGACGCCTGGATGATCAACATCGGCAAGGGCGACCAGTTCGGCTCCGGTTTCACCGCGCTCAATCCCAACGGCAAGATCCCTGCCCTGCAGGACCGTTCAGGCGAAACCCCGTTCCGCGTCTTCGAGGGCGGCGCGATCCTGATCCACCTGGCAGAGAAGTTCGATTTCCTGCTGCCCAAGACCAACCCGGCGCGCGCCGAAACGCTCAGCTGGCTCAGCTGGCAGATCGGCACCGCACCTTTCATCGGCGGCGGCTTCGGCCACTTCTACGAATATGCGCCTGAAAAGTACGAATATGCGATCAATCGCTATTCGATGGAAACAAAGCGCATCTTCGACGTGGCCAACAACCAGCTGGCCGAAACCCGCTTCCTCGCCGGTGACGAGATGACCATCGCCGACGTGGCCGCCTATCCGTGGCTAGGTAACCTCTACCACGGCGCCTACAGCGGATCGGACAAGTTCCTCTCGCTGCACGAGAACGAGCACGTTGGTCGCTGGGTCAAGGAAATCGACGCCCGCCCGGCGGTAATCCGCGGCCGCCTGGTCAACACCAAGGCCCTGCCGGAACGCCACTCGGCTGCCGATTTCGACGCAGTCGAAGACCGCAGCCTGTTCGATCCGGTGCGCAAGCGCGCTGACGTTTGATTTGCGAGGCCGCCTCCGCGGCCTCGTCCTCGGTGCTGTTCCCTCCGCTGCGCTGCGGGGCACCTGCGGTCGCGCAGTCGCGCTCTGTCGGTCGCTGGGCGCGACCGAGACCATCGCCAGCAAGCTACCGTGTCGCGGAGTACGGCCCGCAGGGTCGCAAGGGCGACTGCCCGCCCGCAGCGGGCGCGTAGCGGAGTCGTAGACGCTCGAAGGCCAACCGGAGCGCGTCTAGCGAGGACGCTCACGCGGAGACGTGAGCGAAAAGCAAGCAAAGCAGGCATTGCACCACGCGCCCCGCCCGCTATATGAGCGCGCTCCTGCTGGGGTGTAGCCAAGTGGTAAGGCACCGGTTTTTGGTACCGGCATTCGCAGGTTCGAACCCTGCCACCCCAGCCATTCTCCCCTACCTTGACGGCTTTTTGGCTCTCACCGCGATCACGAAGCCGGTGACACTCACCAGGCTGCTGCCCAGCACCACCAATGTCGCCCCCACCGCGCCGAAAGCGTCGATCAGCCATGGCAGGGTGACCAGCCCGATAGCGACAGGCACGGCGCGGATCAGGAAGTTGGTGATCGCCTTGCCGCGCGCCACAAGCAGTGCCTCGAGGCTCGCCCCGGCCAGTTCCACCGATGCCGCCGCCGCCAGGATGAGCATGGGAAGGAAGGCTGCGAGATATTCCTCACCCGCAATGGCGGTGATGATCCATTCGCCCGCAAAGTAACCAAGCGCGATGACGAAAAGGCCGGTGATCACCGCGATCCGGGTGATCTTGGTGACCAGCAGCCTGGCGTTCTCTGGATTGCGCACCAGCTCCGGGTAAACCGCGCGAAGCAGGGCTTGTGCCAGCTTGAGCAGGCCCTCGCCCAGCTGCGAGGCAACGCGGTAAATGCCCGCCAGCGCGGGGCCGCCCAGCACACCGGTCAGCAGCACCAGCAATTGCCGGCTGGCGACGCTCAGCATGCCGGACAGGCTGGTGCCGGCGACGAAGGACCAGGCACTCTCGCCCGCCGCCTTGCGCTCGCGCGGCAGGCGGGTGAGGCTGATGCGGCCGAGGTGGATCGGCTCGGTCGTGGCGGCCAGCCGCCAGTACATGGCCGCCGTGGCGACTTCCGCCGCGCCCCAGACGATCAGGAAGCTCTGGATCGACGGGTGCCAGAAGATCACGAAGACCGCGCCGATCACCCGCACGATGGAGGTCGTGGCGTCAGCCAGCGCGGCCCGCGCATAACGGTCGTGCAGGCGTAGCAGGCCCGTCGGGGTGGAGCGGATCGACAGCAGCGAGGCGAGCGTGAATAGGAAAGTCGGGAAGCGCATGGCGTCGGGCAGCAGCAGCCAGTCACCCGCAAAGCCGAGGATCAGGCCCGCCAGCGTCGCGCCAACCAGTACCGTGGTGCCGTCCAGCGCGAGGGCAAAGCCGGTGGCGGTCTTGCGATCATCCGCGTCCTGCCCCCAGCGGATGATCGATTGCCAGGTCTGGAAGCTGGTGAAGCCGACGATCAGCTGGGCGAAGGTGAAGGCGATCACGAACAGGCCGAAGCGTTCCGGCCCCAGTTCGCGCGTTGCCAGCGCCAGGTAGACCAGGCTGAGCACCGCATTCACCGCGCGCGCGCTCATCAGCCAACCGGTATTCTGGAGCGCACGACGCAGCATCAAATGCCCCTGCCCCAGTCCGCGAGGAATTGCAAAAGCCGCGGGTGCTCGTCACAGTCTGCCTCCACAGGAGAGCGAATATGGCAATACCCACGGCGCGGCTGGCATTCATGAAGCTGCATACCGGCGACCTCGAAGCGGCAACCGCATTCTGGGAGCGAGCCTTCGGCTTTGCCGTCACCAATTCCTATGATGTCGAGGCTTTCCGCGAGAACATCATGGCCCTGCCGGGGCAGATGGAAAGCGGGCCGCAGCTGATGCTGGTGGAACCCAAGCCGCGCGCTCCGCAGCCGGTGGGTCCGGGTCATGGGCCGCTGGGCCTCGTGGTGGTCGATATCGCGGCCAGCCAGGCTCACGCCATTGCCAGCGGGGCGGAGGAAGTGATGCCGCCCACCGATGTCGGCGGCGTCATCGTCTCGCTGTTGAAAGCACCCGACGGGCACGAGATCGAGCTGGTCCAGCCGCTCGGCTAGCTGGTGCGCTTCCCGGCGCGGCCGCCGATCACCCCGCCGTTGACCACGCCCAGCGCGAACACCAGCGCGGCGATGATAAGGGCCGGGATCGCCGTCAGGCCAAGGATCACGTCAAGCGATAGCTGCTTTTCCAGCGCTTTGCCGCCAAGGATGGGGAAGACGATGCCGCCAAGCCGGCCTGTGGCTCCTGCCCAGCCGATCCCGGACGAGCGCATTTCGGGCGGGTAGCTGAGCGTCGCCAGGTTGTTGATCCCGGTCTGCCCACCAACCTGCGCGAAGTTCCACACGACGAGGGCAGTAACGAAGGCAATCGCCACTTCCGGCGGGATGTGGCCAAGCGAGAAAATGGCGATGGCGTCGATGATGAAATAGCTGGCGATCAGCCAATAGGGGTTCATCCGGTCCATCAGCCAGCCCATCACCAGCGTGCCCGAAGCGCCGCCGAAATAGCCGTAGACCATGTAGAGCGCGAAAGTCTTGAGCGGCAGGTCCGCAAATTCGTACATGTAGGTGGCCATGTAGTTCGCCAGCACCGCGATATTGCCGAGGCTGAAGAAGCACAGCGAGAACAGCAGGATCGTCTGCACGCGATAGCGCGGGCCAAACATGGCCAGCGGGCCAAACTTGGACACTTCTTCCTGGTCGCCGAGGTAGAACGTCGTGCCGGGGGCCAGCGCGAGCGAGGGATCGCGCTGCCGCAGGATCTGCGCCACCCGGGGATTGGCGGGATCGCGGTTGACGCGGAAGGCCAGGCTTTCCGGCACCAGCAGCAGCAGCAGCATCGCCGCCAGCGGCACCACGCCGCCGACGATGAAGAAGCCTTCCCAGCCGAGGTCTTCGAGGAACCAGCTCACCATCACCCCGCTGCCAAGGTTGCCACCGGAGAAGCACACCAGCGCGATGGCCATGAACAGCGCGCGTTTGCGCTTGGGCGTGGCTTCGGCAAGGAAGGCGAGACCCACCGGCAGCATGGCTGAGAAGAACACGCCGGAAATGCCGCGCAGCCAGGTCAGCATTTCGAAACTGGTCGACCACGCCGCCCACAGCGAGAGGCTGCCGAAGCCCAACAGGCACAGGGCCAGCACCGGCTTGCGCCCGATCCGGTCTGCCAGTGGCGGCATGATCAGCGCGCCGACGAACATGCCGATCTGCTGGTACTTCACCACCGGGTTCATATCGACCGACGTGCCACCCAGCCCTTCGGCAATGGCCGGCAGGATCTTGCCGAGGAAGTACATGTCGAAGCCGTCGAGGAACAGCACGACCGATACGATCACCAGCGTCCCGATGTGGCGCGCCCTGATCGGTTGGTCGTCAATGAACTGGGCCACGTCAAAGCGTGGGCCTTCAACCGGTTGCGTGGCCATGTCCTCTCCCTTGGTGGGCAGGTTGACCATGCGGAAGTTGATCCGTCAATACGCTGGTTGCAGCGGCTCCTGCGGATGGTTGGGGACGAGGATCAATTCGCCCGCTTCGATGCGCACTTCGGCCAGTCGGCTGAGCAGGTTCATGCCGATGACATTGGTCTCGCCCAGCCCCGGCGCGATCACCGCGTCCAGCCCGCGCGCAGCGACATTGCCGAAGCGCAGTTCGTCGATATTGGTCATGTCGGCGGAGACAGTGCCATTCGCGGTCTGCAGGCGGATCGGCAGTCCGCCCTGCCGCGCGTCAAGCCCGGCAGCCTCCGCTGTCCGGTCCGATACTGCGGTCAGCGTGGCCCCGGTATCGACCATGAACAACGTGCGGTGGCCGTTGACCTCAGCCTCCAGCCAGAAATGCCCGTCGGCCGCCATCGGCACGCGCGTTTCACCGCCCTCCACCACCTGTTGCGGATAGCCGATTTCGGGGATGGCCATCGAAAAGCGCGGGTCGAAGCGGGACAATTGCAGCAGCACCAGCAGCAAGACGCCGATCAGCGACAGCGTGCTGGCATAGCGCAGGGCGCGGCCCAGCCACGGCAGCCGGGAGATCAGGATCGAGCCGATTACCCCCAGCACCATGGCGCCCACGGCAAACATGAGCAGGCCAGACTGTGGCAGCTGGCTGATCGTGTGCCCCAGCTGGTCGAGGACGGGGGTGAAGTCCATGCGGGCCTATATAGCTCCGATCATGGCGCAGCGCGAGGGATCGTGGCCTTGGCGAGGATCAGCGAGAAGCGATCCTGCGCGTCTGTCCAGCGCGCCACCGGGGTCCAGTGACCCGCCAGCAGCAGGGTGTTGCCGCTGCGATAGTCGAACTTGTGACTGTTCTCGGTGTGGATGGACTCGCCTGCCTGCATGGCGAAACTCTTGCCTGCGACGTCGAACTCAACGTCCGCCTGCGCCACAGCATGCATCTCGATCCGGGCATAGGTGTCCACCCAGCGGGCTTCGTGACGGAACTGGTCGACCGGGATGGTACCGCCAAGCTCGCGATTGATCCGGCGCAGCAGGTTGAGGTTGAACTCGGCAGTGACGCCCGCCGCATCGTCGTAGGCAGCTTCCAGCACGGCCTGGTCCTTGATCAGGTCCATCCCGATCAGCAGCATGGCTTCCGTCCCCAGCGTAGCGCGCATTTCGCGCAGCAGGTCCACCGCCGTGCGCGGCACCATGTTGCCGATCGTGGAGCCGGGGAAGAAGCCGAGCTTGGGCACGTCCGCCACTTCGCCGGGCAGTTCCACGCGCTTGGTGAAGTCCGCCTCAACCGGGTAAACCGGCAAGCCGGGGAACTTGGCCGACAGGTCCGCAGCTGCAGCACGCAGGAAGTCGCCCGAGATATCCAGCGGAACATAGGCCCCCGGGTCGATGGCCTTGAGCAACAGCGGGGTCTTCACTGACGATCCGCTGCCGAACTCTACCACCGCGCGGCCTGCACCGATCAGCTCGGCGAACTCCTCCCCGCGCGCTTCGAGGATTTCGGTCTCGGCGCGGGTCGGGTAATATTCGGGGATCTGCGTGATGTCCTCGAACAGCTGCGACCCGGCATCGTCGTAAAGCCAGCGCGCGGGGATTGCCTTCTGCCGCTGCGCAAGCCCTGTCAGCACGTCTGCGCGAAAGGCCACGTCGACCCCTTCCTCGTCGCGCTCGACGAGCTGGATACCTTCGGTCTGGGTCATCACAGGTCCTTTGCGAGGCGGAGTCCGGTGAACTGCCAACGCTGTTGCGGGTAGAAGAAGTTGCGATAGGAGGCGCGGGAATGGCCGCGCACGGTGGCGCAGCTGGCACCTTTCAGTACCCATTGTCCGGCCATGAACTTGCCGTTGTATTCGCCCACCGCACCCTCGGCAGGCTGGAAGCGCGGGTACGGCAGGTAACCGGAACGCGTGAATTGCCAGACATCGCCGAACAGCTCCCCCGTGCCGACGGGCTGTGGCGGAGCGGCACTATCGAGCTGGTTGCCTGCCGCGGCATCGTGACCTTGCGCGACGGCTTCCCATTCGAACTCGGTCGGCAGGCGGCACCCGGCCCATGTGGCGAAGGCATCGGCTTCGTAATAGGAAATGTGGCTGACCGGCGCCTCGGGATCGCGTTCCTGCCAGCCGGTGTGGGTGAACTGCTGCCCTTCTCGCCAGTACAGCGGCGCGGTGATCTTGCAGCGATCGAGCCAGGCCCAGGCATCGGAGAGCCAGAGGCGGTGGTCCGAATAGCCGCCATCGGCGATGAAGGCATCCCATTCGCCATTGGACACCAGCCGCCGCGATAGCGCAAAGGGTTCCAGCAGCACGCGGTGCGCGGGGCCCTCGTTGTCGAAGGCGAAGCCCTCGCCAGCATGGCCGATCATGGCAATGCCGCCGGGATGTTCGATCCAGCCTTCCGCCTGTGCGGCAGCCTTGTCGTGAGCATTGTCCCACATGGCCGGGCCCAGCGGGTTCTTCGACAGGGCATGCTTGATGTCGGTCAGCAACAGCTCGATGTGCTGCTGTTCGTGGGCCACGCCCAGTTCGATCAGCGCGGCATGGCGTGGATCGTCCAGCAAGGGCTGCATCGCTTCGTCGACATGGGCGCGCCAGTCGAGCACTTCGGCCAGCGTGGGGCGCGTGAGCAGCCCCCGGTTACGGCGCAGGATGCGCTCGCCCTCGGCCTCGTAATAGGAATTGAACAGGAACGGCCAGCGTTCGTCGTGCAACCGGTAACCCGGTGCATGATCCCGCAATAGGAAGGTTTCCCAGAACCACGTGGTATGCGCCGCATGCCACTTGGCGGGCGAAGCATCTTCCATCGACTGGATCGTGGCATCGGCCTCGCTCAGCGGTTCGAGCAGGCTTTCGGTCAGCCGCCGCGTCGCGGCAAAGCGCTCCGCCAAGCTGGCGGGTCCATGGTCGTCGGTTGGGCGGCTACTGGCTTGGGGCAAGGCCCTCTCCCGTGATCGGTGTCTATCCGTCCTACGTATGAATGACGCATCGGGTTTCGGATTAAAACCCCGAGAACCACCGATTTGGCCAATTTCGTCAAGCGGCCAGCATAACGCGGTTCCGCCCGCCTTCCTTGGCGTCGTACAGCGCGGCATCTGCCCGGGCGAGCAGGCTTTCCGGCGTGTCGCCGCGGCGGAAGTGGGCAATCCCGATGCTGATCGTGACCGCTGGCAGGGCGGAGCTTTCGGTGCCGCTCTCCACCGATTCGCGCAGCCGCTCGGCCAGCTTGGCCGCCGCTTCGTCGGCCAGGGCGGGTAGCAGCCAGACGAATTCCTCGCCGCCGACACGGCCCACGAGATCGCCCCCGCGCGCCTGCCGCCGCGCCAGTTCGGCAACCCGGACCAGCACTTCGTCACCCGTCTGGTGGCCAAAAAGGTCGTTCACTCGCTTGAAGTGATCGACATCGAACATGATCGCCGTGAGCATGCCGCCGCGCTTGCCGGCAACCTCCACCATGTTCTCCAGCCGCCCGAAGGTGCAGCGGCGGTTGGGCAGGTTGGTCAGCGCGTCGGTATTGGCCAGCTTCTGCGCCTCGGCCGCCAGCCGCACGGCCCGGCCGCGCGCCAGTTCCAGCGCATCTTCGCGGCGTATCTGTTCGGTGACGTCCATGGCCACGCCAAAGACCGCGATCCGCCGCCCATTGTCGTCGAATTCATTGAGCACGGAAATGCGCAGGATGCGTTCGGGCGCACCGGGCGGCTTGATGGTATAGTTGAAGGTGAAGGCCTCACGCTCCTCGCGCTTGGCGGCGATCTGCCCGAACAGTTTCTCGCCGCCATCGGGCAGCAGCCGGGTCAGGTCGCCCGGGTCGGGAGCCAGCGAGCGTGGCAGGCCGTTCAGTTCGAGCATCTTGGCAGACCAGTCCTGCTCACCCGTGACGAGATCGAGCCGCCAGCGCCCGATGCCGGCGGTTTCCTCGGCTAGGTCGAACAGCATCAGGCTTTCGTGCATGCGCTGGTTGTGCTGCACCAGTTCGCGCTGCAGTTCCTGGCGCTTGAGCAGCATGGCAGCAATCGGCAGGGCGGTAGCCAGCATGGCCAGCATCCAGCCTTGCAGGACAAGGCTGGCTTCGGCCCGCGGCAGGTCTAGCAAGGGAGCGGGCGATTCGCCGCCAAGGCTGAGCACTGTCGCCACCCCTGCATAGGCGAGCACGACCAGCGCGCCGGCGACCTTGCCCTGCCGCACCGTGGCGAAGACCACACCCGTCACCAGCAGCGGAACAAGGACCAGTTCCGACCCCTGCAGGATCGCCAGCGCCAACCCGGCAGCGCCGATCAGCAGCGCGCCCGATGTCCAGTCAACCCTCACCAGCTCGCGCTTGAAGCCCAGCCGGAACAGCGGCAGCAGGCGCAGGAATACCGGCGTCAGGGTGATGATGGCGAGCACGTTGGCGAGGAACCACCAGGCCATATCCGCAAGGGTGTGTTCGGCGCGGAACGGCATGGCCACCAGCGCGCCCGCCACGCCGCCAGCCAAGGCCGCGACGAACAGGCCTGCGACTTGCAGGAAGTTGCGCGGCACTTCGAACCGGCCGCCCAGCACCCCGATGCGGATACTGGCGGCAATGATGGCCTGCAGCAAGCTGGCGCAGGAATAGGCCAGGGCGGCGGTTGGCGCGGTGCCGCCCCACCAGATGGCCGCCATCTGCAGCGGCAGGAGGATTGCCCCCAGCAGCAACCAGCGCCGCCGCGGGATGTGGTGGAAGGCGGCTACCGCCAGGCCGCTGGGCGCCCAGAACAGCAGGACGGCCCCGAAATCCTCGCGCAGGGATACGCTGCACAGCGCAAGCACTGCCCAGAGCATGCCGACCAACAGCGGCTCACGGATGTTCCGCCACAGGCGCAATACGGTCCCCCAATGAACTGGTCATCGGGTGTACCGCCAAGAAGTAAGCCACCGCCCGCTACGGCTATAAGGGATTGCCCCTAGCCGCAGCGCGCCGGTCGGTCAGGCAGCGTCCTGCCGTGCCTCGCCCAGCTCGAGGTTGATCATTTCCGCCAGCAGGAACGACAGCTCCAGCGACTGCGCGGCATTGAGACGCGGGTCGCAGTGCGTGTGATACCGGTCGGCCAGGCCCTCGTCGGTGATGGCCACGGCACCGCCGGTGCACTCGGTCACGTCCTGCCCGGTCATCTCGACATGGATGCCGCCCGCATGGGTGCCTTCCGCGCGGTGCACGGCGAAGAAGCCGCGCACTTCGGACAGGATGCGGTCGAACGGACGAGTCTTGTAGCCGGAGTCCGACTTGATGACGTTGCCGTGCATCGGGTCGCAAGACCACACCACCGGGTGGCCCTCGCGGGTCACGGCGCGCACCAGCGGCGGCAGGCCTTCCTCGACCTTGCCTGCACCGAAACGGCTGATCAGGGTGATGCGGCCGGCCTCGCGCGCCGGGTTGAGGATGTCGAGCATCTCCAGCAGCGCGTCGGGCTCCAGGCTCGGGCCGCACTTCACGCCGATGGGGTTGTTCACCCCGCGCAGGAATTCCACGTGGGCGCTGTCGATGAAGCGCGTGCGGTCACCGATCCACAGCATGTGGGCGCTGGTGTCGTACCAGTCGCCGGTCAGCGAATCCTGCCGCGTCATGGCCTGCTCGTAAGGCAGCAGCAGCGCCTCGTGACTGGTGTAGAAAGTGGCGGTTTTCAGCTGCGGCTGGTCTTCGATGTCGACCCCGCAAGCTTCCATGAAGTCCAGCGCCTCACCGATGCGGTCGGCGATGGTCTTGTACTGGTCGGCCCAGGGGCTGCGGCCCATGAAGTCCAGCGTCCACTGGTGCACCTGACGCAGGTTGGCATAGCCGCCGGTGGTGAAGGCGCGCAGCAGGTTCAGCGTGGCAGCCGCCTGCGAATAGGCGCGCAGCATGCGCTGCGGATCGTTGGTGCGCGATTCGGGCGAGAACTCGATGCCGTTGACGTTGTCACCGAAGTAGCTCGGCAGCGTCACGTCGCCCTGTGTCTCCGTGTTCGAGCTACGCGGCTTGGCGAACTGGCCGGCCATGCGGCCCACCTTCACCACTGGCAGCTTGCTGGCAAAAGTCAGCACGGCAGCCATCTGCAGGATCACGCGGAAGGTGTCGCGGATGTTGTCCGGGTGGAATTCGGCAAAGCTCTCGGCACAGTCACCGCCCTGCACGAGGAAGGCCTTGCCCGCCGTTACCTCGCCCAGCGCCGCCTTCAGGTTGCGCGCCTCACCGGCAAAGACCAGCGGCGGAAACCCGGCGAGCGCGCGCTCTGCTTCGGCCAGCGCGGCCGCGTCTTCGTACTCGGGCAGGTGCTTTGCGACAAAGCGATCCTGCTTCCAGCTATCGGGGGTCCAGTTCTGTGCCACTGTAATTCTTCATCCATGCGCGCCCGTTCCCCGGCGGGCGATCTCACTACGATTTCGGGGAAGCGCTCCCCTACAGGCCCGGTCCCGGCGGCGCAAAGGTTACTTGCGTAACGGGCTTGGCGCCTACCTGCCCGTCGCCGCCGGTGCCGATCCGGTGTTTTCGGGCAGCACGCTGAGCCGCCAGCCCGGCCGTGCAGCGAGGTACTGCTGCGCCAGCACCTGGATCTCTTCCGGCGTGGTATTGACGTAGTCGCTGTAGAGCGAGCGCAGGTGCAGCGCGCGATTGCGGTCGATGGTCGAGCCTTGCAGCTGGTTGAGCCAGAAGGTGTGCCCCGTACTGCCGCGCTCGATGTTGAGCCGCACCGGTTCCACCACGCGGGCCAGTTCATCTTCGGTCGGGCCGCTGGCGGCAAGGTCTGCAACGATGGTTTCGGCCATGTCGAAGAACACCGGCACCAGCGCCGGATCGACCTGCGCCATGGCGAAGATCACCCCGCCGCTATCGCTGTCAAGCGGCCAGGTGGAGGACACGAAGGGCGAATAGGCCGCACCGGCGCGTTCGCGCAGGCCGTCCAGCAGGCGGATCGAGATGATCTGGCCCAGCAGGTCGAGCTTGCGGCTGCGCGGCATGGCATCAGAGCCGCCGCCCGTGGGCCAGGCGATTACGGCTGCGGCCTGGTCGGCATCGCCGGAGTGGAATAGCTGCACCGGACCGCTGCCCACGGCGGGGAAGTCCATACCGCGGTCCACCACTTCGGGCGCCGGCACCATGCGCGGCGGCAGGGCACCGAAGGTCCGCGACAGCGCGGCAACGGCCGCCTCGCGGTCGATATCGCCGAACACGGCGACCTCGATCGGGCCCTGTTGCAGCAGGCGCGACCAGGTGCGGCGGAAGCCTTCGGGCGTGGCCGCCTGCAGGTCTGCCGGAGTGGGCGTGGCGAAGCGCGGGTCACGGTCGCGCAGCAGCCAGTCGAGGTCGCGGTTGAGCACGCCGTTGGGGTCGCGGTCGAAGGAATCGTAGCCGATCGCCGCCGCAGAAGCGGCGCGCTCCACCGGCGCTTCGTCCCAGCGCGGCATGGCGAGCTTGGCGGCGAACAGGTAGAGCTGGTTTTCAAGGTCTTCCTGCCGGGTCAGGCCCTGGAACACGAAGGCCCCGTCCTCGATAAAGAAGTCGAACCCCAGCTTGCTGCCGGCAGCAACGCGGTCGATCTCGTTCTGGCCGAGCGGGCCGAGACCGGAGCTGACCAGCGCCATCTGGCCCAGCTGGGCATAGACCGCCTCGTCATCCTCGATCCCGCGCCAGCCGGTGCCGAAACGCACCCGCACGGTAACGCGGCCCGGTTCGTTGTCGCGGCTGAACAGCATGGCGCGCACGCCGTTGGCGAAGGTCAGCTGCTCGACATCGAGCACGCCCAGCGGCTCGCGCACGGTGGGCAGGCTGGGCTGGCCGACGGGCGGCAGGTCGGCAAAGTTGATCGCTTCGGCGTCGTCGCGGGCATCGCCATTGGCCATGGCAGGGCGTTCCAACGCGGCGCGCAAGGCAGCCTCGGTCGCGCCGTCGCCATCGGGCGACAGCATGACCGCGCGCACCACTTCGCCCTCGAACAGGGCCTGGGTGGCGGCGAAGACATCTTCCGGGGTGAACCGCTCGCTGAGCGAGTGGAACATGGCGAGGAAGGTTTCCGGGCTGGCCACGGCCTCGCGAATGTCGACCGCGCCGACCACGGTATCGGCCAGCGCCGAACCCGCCTGGATGCGCGACTGTTCGGCGAAGTCGGTATAGGCGACGTCGAACCCGGCCACGGCCTGGTCGATCTCGCCCTGGCTCGGCGGAGCCATCAGGGCATCGGCAATCACGCCGCGCACGTCAGCCAGCGCCTCTTCCCAGCCCTCGCCATTGGGCGCGACGGTAACGAAAGTGCCGTCGACCGTGCGGCTCACCTTGTCGCGGCCGACCGAGGCCCCGAGGAAGCTACCGCCCTCGCGGGCGCGCCGCTCCAGCCGCCGGTTGATGATCGCCGCGCCCACGTCGAGCAGCAGGTTGCGGCGGTTGTATTCCATGTTGTCGACGATCTGCACCCAGGGGCGCATGATGCCGTAGCTGAGCGTGCGCGGCAGGCCGGGTTCGACCACCACGGCCACTTCGCCCACGGGATTGTCCGGATCGGCCCCAAGTGGTGCGACGGGATCGCCGAAATCGGGCGCGGGCGTCAGCGGCCCCTCGCCTTCCCAATCGGAAAAATAGCGTTCGACCGTCGCCGCCAGCACTTCGACATCGGCATCGCCGACCAGCACCACCACGGCATTCTCGGGGCGATACCAGCGCGTGTGGAACGCCTCGACGCCTTCTGCGGTCGCAGCCTGCAAGGTTTCGACCGTGCCGATGGGCATGCGTTCACCCAGCCGCTGTCCGGCGAAGAAGGTGGAGGTGGTCGCCTCCTGCACACGGCGCGCGGGGCCCGCCCGCTCGCGTCGTTCGGCCAGCACGATGGGCACGTCGAGCGCGACGTTTTCCGCGCTCAGCACCGGGTCGATCACCATGCCCGAGAAAAGTCGCACAGAATCGTCCATCGACTGGCGCGTGGCATTCGGAAGGTCCAGCTTGTAGACCGTCTGCGTCGGGCTGGTCGTGGCATTGGTATCGTAACCCAGCGCTGCGCCCATGCGCTGGAAGTGCGGGATCGCCTCACCATTGCCGAAATAGCGGGATTCGCGGAACACCAGGTGCTCCAGCAGGTGCGCCCAGCCGCGTTCTTCCTCGGTTTCGTAGATCGAGCCGGCATCGATGGCGATGCGCAGGCTCATCTGGCACGGCGGCACCCCGTTCTCGCGCACGGCATAGCGCACGCCGTTGGGCAGTTCGCCGAACAGCCATTGCTCGTCGATCGGAATATCCGTGCCGCGATAAATCCACGGATCGTCCGGGCGCGCATACTCGGGTTCGTCCTGGCCCGGCACTGCCGTGATGGTGCAGGTGACCTGCGCCAGCGCCGGCAGCGGCAGCAGCAGGGCGATGGGAAGGAAGGCGGCGGCAACGCGCTTGGTAAAGGTCATGGCGGCCCAATAGGTAGGAAAGGGATGAAGGTCGGGTGAATAGGCAGGAAGATCAGCTTGCGCCACCAAAGGTTTTGCCAGCTTGCCCTGACGGCCCCGCATTCCTACATCGCAGACCATGTTCATCGAGACCGAAACCACCCCGAACCCCGCCACCCTGAAGTTCCTGCCCGGGCGGCAGGTCATGCCTTCAGGCACGCGTGACTTTGCCACCCCCGAAGAGGCCGAGGCCAGCCCGCTGGCGCAGGCCCTGTTCGACACCGGCGAAGTGACCGGCGTGTTCTTCGGCAGCCAGTTCGTCTCGGTGACGGCCGCCCCCGGCGTGTCCTGGGGTGACCTGAAACCGCAGGTGGTGGCCGTGCTGCTGGATCACTTCGTGTCCGAGGCCCCGCTGTTCACCGGTGGCGACGCAAGCGGCTTTTCGGTCCCGCCGGAAGACGACGACAATGACATCGGCGACGATGAAGGCACCGAGGACGTGGTGGCGCAGATCAAGGAACTGATCGAAACCCGCGTCCGCCCCGCCGTGGCCAACGACGGCGGCGATATCCGCTATCGCGGCTTCCGCTCCGGCGTGGTCTACCTGCAGATGCAGGGGGCCTGTTCGGGCTGCCCCAGCTCCACCGCCACGCTCAAGCACGGCATCGAAAGCCTGCTCAAGCACTACGTTCCGGAAGTGAGCGAAGTCCGCGCTGCGTGAACCAACGGCGCCTTGCGCCGTTGTGAGCAGGAACCCTCCCCTCACCGATTCCGGAGACGATTTTCCATGCCCGAGACACTTTCCGATGAAGCCCTCGACCTGATCTTTCGCGAGGCGCGCACCTATAACGGCTGGCTCGACAAGCCGGTCACCGACGAACAGATTCACCAGATCTACGAGTTGCTGAAAATGGGGCCGACCTCCGCCAACCAGCAACCCGCCCGCTTCGTCTGGTGCAAGTCGCAGGAATCGCGCGAGCGGCTGGCGGCGCATGCAATGGAAGGCAACAGGGAGAAAATCCTCACTGCGCCGGTCTGCGTCATCATCGGCTACGACCTCGATTTTCACGAGCAGCTGCCGTGGCTGTTCCCGCACACCGACGCCAAGAGCTGGTTCGAAGGCGACGAGGATGGCCGCCGCGAACACGCCTTCCGCAACTCCGCCCTGCAGGGTGCCTACCTGCTGCTCGCCGCCCGCGCGCTCGGCCTCGACTGTGGCCCGATGTCGGGCTTCGACCAGGAAGCGACGACCAAGGAATTCTTCGCCGACCAGCCGCGCTACCGCGCCGACTGGCTCTGCGCCATCGGCCATGGCGACCGCAGCACGATCTTCGACCGCAGCCCGCGGCCCGAATTCGACACCTTCAATCAATTGATCTGACGCGTTAAGCGGGGGGCGTGCGAACACTTGCGATAGAATGTGCGACCGAGGCCTGCTCGGCGGCGCTGTTTGACGGCTCGACGCTGGTCGATGGCCGCTGCGAGGTGCTGGGCCGCGGCCATGCCGAGCGGCTGGTGCCGATGATCGCCGAATTGCCGGACAAGGGCCGCGCGGACCGGATCCTGGTCTCGCTCGGCCCCGGCAGCTTCACCGGCGTGCGCATCGGCATCGCCGCTGCCCGCGCGCTGGGCCTGGCCTGGGGCGCAGATGTGCTGGGCTATCCCACGCTCGAACTCGTCCGCGCCATTGCCTGTTCCGGAGAAGAGCGCGCTGTCACGGTCTGCATGAACGGCGGGCACGGCGAATATTTCGTGCAGAACTTTGCTGCCGATAGCTCGGCGGAAGGACCTGTGCTCTCACTGGTGCCGGAAGAGGCTGCCAAGGCCTGCAAGCATGCTGTCATCGTCGGCAACCGCGCCAATGAACTGGCCGAACTGCTCGACGATGACCGTCTCGCCATCGACCTGCTGCCCGACGCCAACCACGTGCACCTGCTGCACGAACCGCGCCTGACCCGCGACCTGACGCCGATCTACGGTCGCGGCCCCGACGCCACCCCGATGAGCGAACGCAAGTGACCGACGCGCTCGACGCCATCATGCTGGTGATGCAGGAGGCTTTCGACAGCCGCTATGGCGAGGCCTGGACGCGGCGGCAGGTGGCGGATTCACTGACCATGCCGGGCACCCATTTCACCCTGTCCGGCGTCGACATGCGCGAGCCATTCACACTGGACGAGGTGACCGGCTTCGCCCTCACCCGGCAGGTGCTCGACGAAGAGGAAATCCTGCTGATCGCCATCCGCCCGCAGTTCCGCGGCCAGGGCTTGGGCAAGGCGCTGCTGCAGGACGTGATCGACAATGCCCGCGCCCGCTCGGTAGCGCGGATGTTCCTCGAAATGCGCGACGGCAATTCCGCCGAATTCCTGTATCGCGCCTTCGGATTCGAGAAGATCGGCCAGCGTCCGGGCTACTATCGCGGCGCTGTTGGCGGCCCGATAGACGCGATTACTTTCGCCAAGGCCCTAACCCGCCAGTCGTAATTTGTCCGGCAAAACAACTGGCTGCGAAACCGGCCCGGGAACTTCCCGCAATTCTACCTATTCTTAGCTTGTGAAGGCCAAATGATTGGGCCATTGCGCCGCCATCGCCGCCCGGAAATGGCGGCCGTCATTGACGTTCACAGAACCGAGGAAACCATGGAAAACCCTGACAACGCCGCGAACGAAATGCTGATCACCCTGACAGCCGATATCGTCACCGCGCATGTCGCCAACAACAACACCGATGCCGACGCCCTGCCGTCGCTGATTGAAAACGTCTACGGGGCCCTCGCCGGCCTCGGCACCAGCGAAGCCGTCGAGGAAAAGCCCGAACCGGCCGTCTCGATCCGTGCTTCGGTGAAGAAGGACAAGATCGTCTGCCTCGACTGCGGCCGCGACATGAAGATGCTCAAGCGCCACCTGTCGACCGACCACGGCCTGACGCCCGACGAATATCGCGAGCGCTGGAACCTGCCCGCCGACTACCCGATGGTCGCCCCGGCCTATTCCGACACCCGCCGCAAGCTGGCCAAGGACATCGGCCTCGGCCGCAAGCCCGGCCAGAAGCGCGGTCGCCGCAAGGCCGCTGCCAAGTAAGCCTCTGGTGACGGCCTTCGGGCCATGCTTGAGTGAAACGCCCCGTCGGCCTATGGCTGTGGGGCGTTTTCAATTTCTGCCACGGGAAGCACCTTGCACCAGCCGATCGACCTTGAAGCCCTCTGCGCCGAACGCGGACTGCGGATTACCGACCAGCGCCGCGTGATCGCCAAGGTATTGTCCGAAAGCACGGACCATCCCGACGTGGAGAAGCTGCACGAGCGCGCCTCGGCGGTCGACCCGAAGATCTCGATTGCCACGGTCTACCGCACCGTGCGCCTGTTCGAGGAAGCCGGCATCCTCGACCGCCACGATTTCGGCGATGGCCGCGCCCGCTACGAAGCTGCGCCGGAGGCCCACCACGATCACCTGATCGACGTTGAAAGTGGCAAGGTCGTCGAATTCGTCGACCCCGAACTGGAAGCCTTGCAGAAGCAGATTGCCGAAAAGCTGGGCTACCGCCTCGTCGACCACCGCATGGAGCTCTACGGCGTGCGCATTGGCCGCGACGAGGACAAGGGCTGAGCCCGACGTGACGCAGGCGGTGGCTCCCGAAGTGCGGCGCATCGCCCCGGCTGCCTACCTGCTGATTGCCTTGCGGCTGGTCCTGATGATCGCGCTGCTGCTGGTCTGCGTTCCCCTGCATTACCTGTGGCGCCTGATCGGGCTGGACCGGATGTGGCCGCGCGTGTTCCTCTCCGGCATCGGCGCTGTCGCGGGTCTCGACCTGCGCCGCCATGGCAAGCGTGTGCCCGGCGCGCTGCTGTTGTCGAACCATGTCAGCTGGCTGGATATCCCGGCGCTTTCCCATGCTGCCAATGCCGCCTTCATCGCCCACGACGGGCTGGCACAGATCGGTTTCCTCAAGTGGCTGTGCAGCATGAACGAAACGGTCTTCATCGCCCGCCACAAGCGCGCCGACGTCAGCAACCAGATGCAGGCGATCAAGGAAGCGATGGACCACGGCGGCACGCTGACCCTGTTCCCCGAGGGCACGACCAGCGACGGCACCGGCATCATTCCCTTCAAGTCCAGCCTGCTCGGCGCGCTGGAGCCACTGCCCGAAGGCGCCACTGTCCAACCCGTCGCGCTGGTCTATGCCGATGTTCCGGAAGTCAGTTGGGTGGGTGACGAGCCGGGACTCGACAATTTCAAGCGCATCCTTGCCCGCCTGCGCCCGGTGCGGGTGGACGTGCATTTCCTGGCCCCGATTGCAGGTGAAGACCTTGCCAACCGCAAGACGATCACGGCCGCGGCACAGTATGCGGTTGGCCGCGCGCTGGGCGTCACCCCGATCCACCATACGGGCAGGAAGGAAGAGCCAGATGATCCGACGACCTGAGCGTGTCGAGGCCATCCTTTCGACCCTGCTGGCAGAACCGAACGAGGACCGAAGGAAAACGATCTACGACCTGATCGTCGAGGGGGAGGAACTGGTTTACGCCGCGCGTAACGGCAAGCTGACCAAGGGCGAAGCGCTGGTGCAATTAAACCGGATCATTGATGCAATCGAAGACTTTTCCGGGGAGCGAAAGGAAATAGAATACTTCGTTACCGTCCACGGCGTCGACATCGGTGACGAAGCGCACTTTCTCGCGGCGCCACGGCACGAAGTCGTTCAGGACCTCGAAACGGCCGAGATCACATCCCTGCTCGATGCGACGACAGGTGCCAAAGCCGAAGTCCACCAGACCATCCTGCTGGATTTCCTCAACAGATCGCTGGGCAAGGCCTTCAATACCGACCTGCTCTACTATCCCTATGCCGAGTGGACCCACGCGGAACTGGCGGTAGAGATCGAAAGGCGGCGCAACCTGCTGGCCAAAGGCGGCGATGCCGCGCTGGACGAATACGAAATGGGAATCGCGAAGGCCATCCTGGAAAGACCGGACCCCAAATACTGGGAACTGGAATGGGCAGTGCCAAAGGTATTCCCCGGCGACCGTGCGTTGCAGCTGGCTGAAATCAGGAAGCGCGACAGGACCTAGCGAACCTTCGACACCCAGCGTCCGGGAATGCCGGAGGATTGAACCCGCGCGCGGCTTGCCTTAAAGGCCGCCTCCTCATGAAACCCAGCGACACCCCCAAGACCTACCGGGTCAAGAGCTTCGGCTGCCAGATGAACGTCTATGACGGCGAGCGCATGGCCGAGCTGCTCGACGCCAAGGGCATCAAGCCTGCCGCCGAAGGCGAGGACGCCGACTTGGTGGTGCTCAACACCTGCCACATCCGCGAGAAGGCCACCGAAAAGGTCTATTCCGACATCGGCCGGATCGAGAAGGCCGGGCGCGAGGCAGGCAAGAAGCCGATGATCGCCGTCGCGGGCTGCGTGGCGCAGGCCGAGGGTGAAGAGATCATGGCGCGCGCGCCTGCCGTCGGCATGGTGGTCGGCCCGCAGGCCTATCACCGGCTGGGCGACATGCTGGACCGCGCGGTGAAGGGCGAGCGCAGCACCGACACCGACATGCCGGAGGATGCCAAGTTCGCTGCCCTTCCCAAGCGGCGCAAGGTATCGCCCACGGCCTTCCTGACGGTGCAGGAAGGATGCGACAAGTTCTGCACCTATTGCGTTGTCCCCTACACGCGTGGCGCAGAAATCTCGCGTCCTTACAGCGACCTGGTCGATGAAGCGGCGAAACTGGTCGATGCCGGTGCGCGCGAAGTCACCCTGCTGGGGCAGAACGTCAACGCCTGGAGCGGCGAGGACGACAAAGGCCGCCTGCAGGGCCTCGACGGGCTGATCCGCGAGCTGGCCAAGCTGCCGGACCTCAAGCGTATCCGCTACACCACCAGCCACCCCAACGACATGACCGAGGGCCTGATCGCTGCGCACGGCGAGGTCGACAAGCTGATGCCCTACCTGCACCTGCCGGTGCAGAGCGGGTCTGACCGGGTGCTGAAAGCCATGAACCGCAGCCACACGGCGGAAAGCTACCTCAAGGTGCTCGACCGCGTGCGCGCTGCCCGTCCGGACATTGCCCTGTCAGGCGATTTCATCGTCGGCTTCCCCGGAGAGACCGATGCCGAGTTCGAAGAGACGCTCTCGCTGATCGACGCGGTCGGCTATGCCGCTGCCTTCAGCTTCAAGTACTCACCCCGCCCCGGCACCCCTGCCGCCACGATGGACGGCCAGATCGCGCCGGAGGTGATGGACGAGCGGCTGCAACGCCTGCAGGCGCACCTGAACCGCGACCAGCTCGCCTTCAACGAGGCCAGCGTGGGCAAGACCTGCGACGTGCTGATCGAACGCAAGGGCCGCAAGCCGGGCCAGTGGCTGGGCAAGTCGCCGTGGCTGCAATCGGTGTTCTTCGACAGCGACCTGCAGATCGGCGACATGGTGCGCGCGGAGCTGGTTCATGCCGGGCCAAGCTCGCTGCAAGGCCGCCTGCTGGAAACCGTGTCCGCCTGATCAGTCCCAGCTGAGCAGTTCGGTTTCCATGCTGTCCACCGGCAAGGCGGGCGGCACTGTCGGGTTGGAGTGATAGGCCTCGCCCGTCCAGGGCACGTTGCGCAGTCCCCCGGCCGCGCCGCCCCCGCCGATGGTGACAACAAGGTCGCGCCAGCCCTGTTCGTTGCCCTCGCCCACGCCGACCGGCAGGCGCGTCACCCGCAGGTTGCCGCGCACGATCAGCCCGTCAGGCCCTTGCTCGAACACGTAAAGGTTGCACCCGCCCGAACCGCAC
>JAUIIG010000029.1 GCA_030431875.1 Alphaproteobacteria bacterium | reverse complement strand
TTTCCTGCGCGGTGGAGAAATAGGCGGCGTTGGGCACCTGCACCGATGCGCCATCACCGAACACCACGCCCGCCGGGTTGATGAACCAGAAATCGGCATTGGGCATGTCGGCAATGGTGATGGTGCCGTCGATGTTCGACGGCGTGCCGCTGCGCACGCGATTAATGATGTTGGTGATCGAGTTGGCGTCTGCCGCGCCGCGCACCCAAGTGGCGGTATCGCCATTGGCAAGGTCGAACTCGGCGAAAGAGTGGAACAGGTTGGTGCCGGACAGCTCGCCACCGCTGATCTGCGTCTGCGTGCCATTGGTAACCACCGTGGTGCCGGTGCCGAACCCGGCGTCGCTATCGGGCGCAATATCGGTGACGACCTGTGCCTGTGCCTGCGAAGCGACCAGCGCGGCAAGGCTGAGACCCAGCAGGAGATGGCGGCGCTTCATCGGCCCGTTACCTGCGCCGTTCACCGCCCCGCTCACCGCCAGGCCCCCAAAAGGGTGAAGGCGGCCCAGACGCGGGGGTCGGCGAACTCCTCCGAGCCGTTGATCAGTGCCAGCTGGGCATTGCGCATGGCCTCTGCCTTGCCCTGTCCCGAGGCGTAGAGGCGGTAGAAATTGCGCATCAGTTCAAGTGTCCCGGCATCGTCGACTTCCCATAACGAGGCGACCGCGCTCTCGGCGCCGGCTTGCACGGCGGACCCGGCAAGGCCCATCGAGGCCTGGTCGTCGCCCAGCGCGGTTTCGCAGGCGCTCAGCACGATCAGCGAGATCAGCTCGCCGCGCGCGTAGTTCGCGCCCAGCAGCTCGCGCAGTTCGCTCAGCAGGATGGCTTCGCCGTCAGCGACAATGAAGGCACGGTCGGAGCGGCCATTGAAGGAGGCGTGGGTGGCGAGGTGGAGGATATCGACCGGTGAGGTGCGCAGGGCGTTGCGCAGGTCTGCGGCCCGGAAGTTGTTGAGGTGCTGTCCGACCAGATGCTCCGGATCGCCGAGCCCGGCGGCCATCTCGCCCTCTTCGCGGGTGCCGGCCAACGCCGAGAAGCTGCCGCGCGGCAGGTCCACCGCGCGCGACAGCGAGGCAGCGACAACCCTGGGCCGCGTGCGTTCGAGATCGCCGGGCTGGGTATAGGCAAGCGAAGGCGAGACCGAGACGCTGGCCTTCTCGATCAGCAATTCGCCATCGGCATCGCGCAGGGCGGCAAAGGGCAGGCGGCGCAACACGCCGTCGGGAATGATGATCAGCGAGCTGTTGTCTTCGAGCATGGGCTCGATCGGGGCGATCAGCACCTGGTAGAGCTCGGCCATCTGTTCTTGCCAGCTGTCGCCGAAACCATAGGCCAGGTCGAAGGTGGCATCGCCCACCAATTGTTCGATGCGTGCCCGGTCCGCGCCTTCGCGCACGGTGAAGCGGCGGTATTGCGTGGCTTCCCCGGCGCGCTTGGCGGCGTAGAGGATCTCCACCCGGTCATCGAGCAGGATGGGGTAGAGCAGGATCTCGCCGTCCTGCAGGTCAGCCAGCGACACCGGTTCGCGCGGGGGTACGCAGTCGGCACCGAAAGCGGACTGGATCTCGGCCTGGCGGAAGCTCTCGACGATCTGCTGCGCCAGCAGGACGGAAGCATCGCCTGCCCCGTCGCCCGCCTGGCTCAACTGCACGTCCACGGCGGCGGTAAAGACCGGCTGCATGCGCAGCTGGAAGTTCGATTCCTGCGTGATGGCATCGTAGCGCGGCAGCAGCGGGCGGACCGTTTCCAGCCAGGCATAGGCCTGCATGACATGGGTCTCGCGCTGGTCGGGTTCGGCTTCGGCCAGCAACAGGTACCAGTCGGCCATCCGCAGCGGCTGGCCCGCCTGGCTTTCGTAATAGATCGCCTGGCGCAGCAGTCCGGCTGCCCCGGCGGTGTCGCCGCTGGCCAGCAGTGCCCGGGCGTCGAGGGCAAGCGACTTGGCGCGGTGGCCGGCGTTGTCGCCAGCTTCGGTGCGCAAGGCGGCGAGCGCCGTCAGCAAGGTGGGCGAATCCGACGCGCCGGCGTCCAGCGCAGCCTCTGCGAGCCGCGACAGCAGCTCGAACCGCATCTCGGAATCGGCTATGCGGGCCGCCTGCGGCAATCCGTCCATAGCCGCTTCCACGGCCAGTTCGCGCAAGGCGGCGCGGGTAGCGGGCCGGTCACCCGCTTCGGCCAGGTTGAGCCGCGCCATCTGCAGGTAGGAGCGGACGACTGGCGTCGGGTCCTCCGGCACCGGTGCGGAATCGAGCGAACATTGCAGCGCATGCGAGGCGACGGCCCAGTTCGACTGGTCCGACAGGTCGCTGCGCAGCAGGTCCGAACAGGCGCTTCCGTCGCCGGGGGTGGTGATGTCGCTCACCTGCGGGGCCTCGAAGGCGACCACGGCGGGACTGCGCGCCTGCCTCGCCGAGCGGGCGTTGGGCCGCACCGGCAGCGTCGCCGAGACCAGCGCCAGGCGATAGGCGATCTCTGCCTGCAATTGCGGCGAGCCAGCCTGTTCCGACCATGCCAGCGCGCTGACGAGGAAGCCGCGGGCGCGATCGGCATTGCCTTCGCGCGCCAGCCGCATGGCTTCGCCCGAGGCGCTGCAATAGGCCGCCATGACGGCAGGATCGGGCGCGCTGCCCGTGCCGTCGAGTTCGTCGAGTGTGAGCAGGGCGCGGTCGCCTGCGGTCAGGTCTCCCAGCCCCACCTGCAGGATATTCTCCGCCCGCGCGGTGGCGGCTTGCAGCGATGTCTCGCTGGGCAGGGTAACGTCATCGCCCACGCCGAACGGCTGGCACAGGTCGAACGGATTGGCCTGCGCTTCGCTGGCCAGCAGCAGCGCGGGTCCTGCCAGCAGGCCGCAGATTGCCAGACGGGAAAGCGAAAGGCGACGACGCGCCTTGCGCATGTCGCTGCCGAACGTCTCTTGAATTTTCAACTTCATATCCCCCAGCGTGCAGCAACTGGGCCTGCTGGTGATGTGACCGCTGTCACAGCCGGTCCCCCGACCGGCGATTAATCACCAACTGCGGATGCGGGCCTGTTGCCACCCGCTTGCCCAATGCAACGGGGCGAGACTGGCGCAGGCAGGCAGGGGTGTCAAAGCATATCGCCGCCGCACAAGCGGCAGCAAAACTGTGCCCGCAGGCCATGGACACTCTGGATTGCGTGGAATTTCATAATAGTATGTGCACGGGTTTGATCGGGGGGAAATTTATGCAGTTGGGCAGGTTCTGCTTTGCCGCCGGGGCGGCGCTTGCTGCGGGCGCCATGCTGGTCAGTCCGGCCACGGCACAGGACAAGGTCCGCCCCCAGGGCGCCCCGGAACGCGCTATTGCCAGCTGGGACGGTCCGATGACCGAGTACCCCTCCATCGCTATCCAGTTCTTCAACCAGGGTGACTTCGAGCAGGCGGCACCATTCTTCAACCGCGTCCTGCAGGAACGCGAGCGGTTGCTCGGTGCAGACCATCGCGAAACGTTGGTGGCGGCGACCAACTATGCCTCGGTATTGCGCAATGCCGGGTATACCGCTGATGCTGTCGAGGTGCTGGAGCTGTGGACCCCGCGCGCCATGGCAGCGCTCGGGCCGCGCGACATGCAGAGCCTGACCATGCTCGGCAACATGGGCATTTTCCTCGGCGAGGCGGGCGATACTGCCGGTGCGGTCGATCCGCTGGAACGATCCGCTGCCGGCCTCGCCGAAACGCTCGGGCCTGACCACGAACGCGCCATGGCCTCGCAGATGGGGTTGGCAGCGGCCTATTTCGGCGTCGGGCGGTTGGGCGATGCCCTGGCCATCCTCGAACCACTGCAGCAGCGCGTCACCAGCGTGCAAGGGCCGGAATCGCCACTGGCGCAGGCCGTGGGAGACAACCTCGGCACCATTTACCAGGAAACGGGCCGGTTCGAGCAGGCCGAGGCGCAGCTGCGCCGCGTGCTCGCCAGCCGCGATGTCGCCATCGTCGGTGACCAGCCGGTGAACTATTACGAGACGCTGTCCGACATTGCCGTGCTGGAATACCGCATGGGCCGGTTCGACCAGGCGCTGGCCGACACGCTCGAAGCCGAACGCGGGATGGGCAACCGCTTGCGGCGCGATCATCCGGCGCTGCTCAACCTGCGCAACACCCGCGCCAACATCTACGCCGAGCAGGCCCGCTATTTCGAGGCCGAGGCGCTGCTGCTGGAGAACCTGGCCGACTACGAGGCGGCGCTGGGTCCGGATCATCCCGACACCATCAATGCGCGCGGCAACCTTGCCTCGCTGTTCCGGCGGCAGGGACGCCTGCGCGAGGCGATCGACCTGAACCGGCAGGTGGTCGATGCCTATTTCGAAGCGCTTGGCCCCGATCACCCGACGACGCTGAACGCCACCAACAACCTCGCCACGGCGATGATGGACAATGGCGAACTCGATGCCGCCGTGGCCCTGCTCGACGGCAGCCTGTTCGGCGCGCGGGAGCAACTGGGGCCGGACCATCCCGCCACCATCGCCCTGACGGCCAACCTCGCCTCGGCGGAATCGGAACTTGGCAACCATGCGCGCACCGCTTCCCTGCTGCGCGAAGCCCTGGAGGCCGAGCAGGCGCGCAGTGGCGGCGGCGATACGACGGCCAGCCTGCGCCTGCGCGGCAACCTGGCCGCGGCGCAGCGCAACCTCGGCTTCCTCGACCAGGCCGAAGAGGGACTGGCCAGCGTACTCACAGTGCGCGAGGCGACGCTGGGAACCGATCACGTCCTCACGATCCAGACCGCCGCGGCGCTGGCCGACGTAAGGCTGCGGCAAGGGCAAGACCTCGAATCCACGCTCGCTCCGGCGCGCGCCGCGGTCGCAGGGCTGGAGTTCCGTCGTGCGTTGGCGGGCTCGATTGCCGCCGAGGAACAGGCCTCGCGCGAATTCATCGACGAGGCTGATGTCTATCTCGTGCTGGCCGATGCCCTGTGGTGGGCCGAGGGCGAGCCGGAAGTGGCCGCCGCGCACGGCGAACTGACCGAAGTACTGCAACTGGCGGTGGAGGGGGCGACCAGCCGTTCGGTCCGGCAGATGGCGGCAACGCGGTTTGCCGGGGCTGCGGGCGAGCGGATCGGCCAGCTGGCCACGCGGCGGCAGGAACTGGTCGACCTGTACGAAGTGACCGGCAACCGGCTGGCGCAGGCCATCTCGCGGGCCGATGATGACGGCCGGGAACAGGCGGCTGAATTGCGGGCTCAGCAGGCGCAGGTCGAAAGCGAGCTCGACATGATCGACCGCCAGCTGGAAGCGGACTTTCCCGAGTACTTTGCCCTGATCCGGCCCGAGGCCCTGTCCGGCATGGAACTCCGCGAACTGTTCGGCGAGGGCGAGGCAGGCCTGCTGCTGGTGCCGGGCGAACATGGCACCCACGCGCTCGTCATGCGCTCTGGCGGCATTACCTGGCGCCGCCTGCCGGTCGACCGCGACCAGGTCGACCGCATGGTACGCCGCCTGCTGATGGTGTCCGGAGCCGATGTCGGTGCCAGCGATAGCGACTGGGCCGAATGGGAGGAGGCGAGCGCGGGCCAGGGCGACTTTGCCTACGACCGTGACACGGCCTTCGCGCTCTACACAGAGCTGCTGGCACCGCTGCTGGACGACCTCGACGGAGTGGAGCAGCTCTATGTCGCTGCTGCCGGGGAACTGTCGCGTCTGCCGCTGGCGATGCTGGTCACAGCGGAACCGGAGGGACTTGATGGCTCGGCCGAAGACCTGCGCGCAACACATTGGTTTGCCGACCAGTTCGCTATCAGCCAGCTGCCCTCTATGCAGTCGCTGCACTGGCTGCGGCGCATGGCGCAAGCCGCGCCGCAAGCAGGGGTGCGCAAGGTGCTGGGCTTTGGCGATCCGGTGCTGAGCGGGTCTGGGGGCGAGCGCGGCCAGACGGCGCGCGGCCTCCCGCGTCGTGAAGCAGGCAACAACGAGGCGCTGCTCGCGGGGCTCGACGAAAGCGGCCAGCCTGCCGCAGTGATCGAGAAGATCCGCGCGCTAGCAAGCCTGCCGGGCACGGCGCAGGAACTGCTGGCGATCCGCAATGCGCTGGGACTGGGCGAGGGCGACATCTACCTCGGCGAACGCTCTACGGAGGCCAATTTCCGCAATGCCGGTGCTGGCGATGCCGCCGTGCTGGTCTTCGCTACCCACGGTCTGATCGCGGGCGAGGTGGACGGCGTTACCGAACCGGCGCTGGTTTTCACCCCGCCGCAGCAGTTCGTCGACAGCACCGATGACGGCTTGCTGACTGCTTCGGAGATTGCCGGCCTCAAACTGAGTGCCGAATGGGTGATCCTGTCCGCCTGCAATACGGCGGCGGGAGACAGCTCGTACGACAATGCCGGGCTGTCCGGCCTCGCGCGCTCGTTTTTCCATGCGGGGGCGCAATCGATGCTCGCCAGCTACTGGCCAGTGTTCGACGAAGTGGCGGCGGTCATGACCGTGCGCGTGCTCGAACTGATGGAGGAAAACCCCGGCATGTCGCGCGCGCAGGCGCTGCAACAGGTCATGCGCGAGACGCGCGACAATCCGCAAGGCGACCGAGAGGGCTTCACCTGGGCGCACCCGGCGGCATGGGCCGCTTTCGGCCTGATCGGCGACGGGAGCCTCTGATCCCGAGCATCCCTGTGTAACAAACCGATTGCATTGACTTTGTCCGGTGCAATAGTGTTGCCCACGGATTGGGATGCGGAGAGGGGTTATGAGCGTGCGGATAGCCGGTTTGGCGCTGGTGCTGGCCTTTGCCACGCCGGCCACGGCACAGGCGCAGATGAGCGATGCCGAGATCCTCGCCGAGGCAGAGGCGCTTACCTTGCGGGTCGAGCGGCTGGAGGGCGTCCGTGCCATCCGCAACCTGCAACGTGCCTTCGCCTATTACATCGATCGGGGCCTGTGGAACGAGGCAGCGGACCTGTTCACCGATGACGGCACCTTCGAAATGGGCGTCGATGGCACCTACGTCGGCCGCGAACGCATTGCCGAATACCTGCGCCGCCTGCACGGCGGTCAGGAAGGCCTGATCTATGGCCAGCTCAACGAATGGGTGACCCTGCAGCCCGCCATCGTGGTGGCCGACGATGCCCGCAGCGCCACCGCGCGATGGCGCGACCTGGGCATGCTGGGGCAATACCACGAGCACGCCGAATGGCGCGACGGGGTCTATGAGAACACCTATGTCCGCGAAGGCGGCGTGTGGAAGATTTCCAGCCTGCACCTCTACGTGAATTTCGTCGCGCCTTACGCAGACGGCTGGGCGCGGCTGGAGGAGGGCGAGGGCCTGACGCGCAGCCAGGTTTCGATCGACTTCCCGCCGGACCGTGAGCCGGGCGACTATGCCAGTTTCCCCACGCCCAACATCGCGCCGTTCCAGGCTCCGCACCCGGTGACCGGGGAGGTGGTGCAATGATCCGCCTTGCCATCTCTTCAGCGCTCGCTTTGGCCCTTTCAGTCCCTGCTGCGGCACAGTCTGCGGAACAGCGCCTCGCCGAATATCGCCACCGCGTCGAACTGCTGGAAGACCAGAACCAGATCGAGGTGTTGCAGGCCACCTACGGCTATTACTTCGACAAGGGCATGTGGACCGAGGTGGCGGACCTGTTCGCCCCCGACGCCCGCTTCGAATACGGCGCGCGCGGCGTCTACATCGGGCGTGACCGCATCCGCCATTCGCTGCTGCTGTTCGGCCCCGAACGCCTCGCGCCCGGCCACCTCAACAACCACATGCAGTTGCAGGCGGTGGTGCAGGTGGCGGACGATGGCATGAGTGCAACCGGCCGCTGGCAGGGCATGATCATGCTGTCCGAACCCGGCGCCAATGCGATCTGGGGCGTGGGCATCTACGAGAACGACTACGTCAAGATCGACGGCACCTGGCATATTGCCGAGCTGCACTTCTACGTCACCGGCATGACCGATTACGACGCCGGCTGGATGCGCTCCGCCATCCCGATGGAGGGACAGAGCGCCCTGTTCCCGCCCGATGAACCGCCAAGCGTGCGTTACCGCGCCTTCCCGCAGAACTACATCCCGGAATTCAGCTATCCGCACCCGGTGACGGGCGAGCCCATCTACGTAGTGCAGCCGCGCGACGATATCTCGGGGAGGGACTGACCATGCGCTTGTTGCTAACCGCCGCCGCCCTGCTGGCTTTCACTACACCGGCCATGGCGCAGGAAACCGAAGTCGACGCCGCGCTCGACCAGCTCGAAGCCCGCATCGACCGGCTGGAATCGATGAACCAGATCGAGATTGTCCAGCGCACCTACGGCTACTTCGTCGACAAGGGCCAGTGGACGCACCTCAGCAACCTGTTCACCGAGGACGCCACGCTGGAGATCGGCGGCAAGGGCATCTTCATCGGGCGCGAGCGGGTTCTCGAATACATGCAGACCGCCTTCGGGCCAGACGGCGCCAACGTGGGTCTGATCACCAACCACATGCAGTTCCAGCCCGTGGTGAATGTCTCGCCCGATGGCGATACCGGCTGGCTGCGCGGGCGGGCCTGGGTCATGGCATCCAGCGGCTGGGGCCTGCCGCTTTACGAGGACGAGTTCGAACGCGGAGAAGACGGAGTCTGGCGCATCAGCCGCCTGACCGGGCCTTTCACCATGTACACCAACTGGGAAGGCTGGGGCGAAAACGCGCTCAACAACACCTGGCCCGACAAGTTCGACCCGCCGCCGGACCTGCCGCCTTCGACGGTCTACCTGACCTATCCGGCCTATTACATCGTGCCCTTCCACTATCCGAACCCGGTGACCGGAGAGGCTTTTGCGCCCGATACCGGACAGGTCGGTGCCTACCACCGCCCGCCGGGCACCGCCGAACAGGTCGAGAGCCTGCAAGTGGGCCGCCCGGCTGACGGGACGCAGCCCATCGCCCTGCCGCCGTCAGACTAGGCGAGCGGTTTCCTACACTATGCCGAATTGCGAAGGGCAAGCGTGATGCGCGATCGAACACATTGTGAAGTGACCAACACGGAAGGTTACACCTTGCCCGCAATATTGCGCGGCAAGCGACGGATTTTACGGCAGAAAAGCCGGGTCGCGACTTTTTCCAAAGGGCATGGTCTGTGTGCCACCCTGGCCGCCTTCGCTCTCGCCAGCTGCACCACGGCAGGCGGTGCGCCAACGCCTGCGGCCATGGCGTCTGCTGATCCGCTTGCCGTTCCGGCAGCCAGCGACTGGCCCAGCGACGGACGCGACTACACCGCGCAGCGATACAGTCCGCTGACGCAGATCGACGCAGGCAATGTCAGCCAGCTCGGCCTCGCCTGGTATGCCGATCTCGACACCTATCGCGGGGTGGAGGCGACGCCGATCTACGCCGACGGGGTGCTATACAACACGCTGCCGTGGAACATCACCACCGCCTACGACGCGGCCACGGGCGAGGTGCTGTGGACCTACGATCCGCAGACCCCGCGCGAGTTCGGGCGCTATGCCTGCTGCGAGCCGGTCAGCCGCGGTCTCGCCATGCACGGCGACAAGATCATTATCGCCACGCTCGACGGGCGATTGATCGCGCTCGGGAAGGATGACGGCCAACCGCTCTGGACCACCCGCACTTTCGAGCTCGACACCGGCTTTGCCTACTCGATCACCGGTGCACCGCGGGTGTTCGGGGACATGGTCGTGGTCGGCCAGTCGGGCGGCGACATGGGCGTGCGTGGCTTCGTGTCGGCCTATGATGTCGAAACCGGCGAACAGCTGTGGAAGTTCTTCCTCACCCCCGCACCCGAAGAGGACGGCCCCGACGGCGTCGCCTCGGATGGGGTGATGGACTGGGTGCGTTCGACCTGGTCCGAAACGGGCATGTGGCAGACGCTGGGCGGCGGGGCTAACCCGTGGGATTCGATTGCCTACGATCCGGACCTCAACCTCGTTTACGTCGGCACCGGCAATTCCGTGCCGCACGCGCGGTTCTACCGCTCGAACAACGAGGGCGACAACCTGTTCGTCTGCTCGATCGTCGCGCTCGACGGGACGACGGGCGAGTACCGCTGGCACTACCAGATGAACCCCGGCGAGGAGTGGGACTGGACCTGCACCGCCTCGATGATCAGCGCCACCCTGGTGATCGACGGGCAAGAGCGCGACGTCCTGATGCAGGCGCCGAAGAACGGCTTCTTCTACGTGCTCGACCGCGCGACGGGCGAATTCATCAGCGCCGAGGCCCACGTGTTCCAGAACTGGAACGAGGGTTTCGACGAGGACGGTCGCCCCATCGTGAGCGATGCAGTCCGTTATGGCGAGACGCCGGTAATGGTCGCGCCGGGGCCGGGCGGGGCGCACAACTGGTTCCCCATGGCCTTCAGCCCGCGTACGGGCCTCGCCTATTTCCCCGCCTACCAGTCGGCCTTCCCCTATGCGGTGCAGCCCGGCTGGGAGCCGCAGCCATTCCGCTCCAATTCGGGCTGGGGCGGTTTCAGTGGCGAGGCATTGAACGCCCGCATGGGCATAATGGCGGAAGCGGCAGAACTCGAGCGGGCATGGCTGACGGCCTGGGACCCGGTTGCACAGGAAGCGCGCTGGCAGGTGGAACTGCCGCGCCACGGCAACGGCGGCGTGATGGTGACCGCCAGCGATCTCGTGTTCGAAGGTACCACGCGGCAGACTTTCGCCGCCTTTGATGCGTTCACGGGCGCGCAGCTGTGGGAATACCCGACACAGAGCGCTCCGGTGGCGGGCGCGATCACCTATGAACTGGACGGCGTGCAGTACATTGCCATCAACGCCGGCTGGGGCGGCGGCGCGGCGCAGATCGAACGCGGTGCGGGCATCGAACTGCCGCGTGCCCCGGCGCGCCTGCTGGTCTTCCGGCTGGGCGGGGCGGTAGAGCTTCCGGCGCTTGAGGTCGATGCCTCGGCGCCGCCCGAACCGCCACGCCTCACCGCTTCGGAAGCCACGGTGGCGCGCGGGGCGCGGCTGTTCGGCGAGACCTGCGCCCTGTGCCACGGCCAGAACGCCATTGGCGGGGTCAAGGACCTGCGCCACATGGACGCCGACACCCACGCCATGTTCAACCGCATCGTGCTGGAAGGTGCCTACCTCGAGCGCGGCATGGCGAGCTTCGCCGACATCCTGAGCGAGGACGATGTCGAGGCGATCCACGCCTATGTCATCGCCCGAGCGAACGAGGATTGGGGGCGCTAGCGGAAGCGGGAGAACCTGCCGCCGTCGGCAATCACCTCGCGCGCGCAGTTGTGGCCGGGCGCACCGGTCACGCCGCCACCGGGATGGGTGCCGGAGCCGCACATGTAGAGGCCCTTGACCGGCCCGCGATATGCACCGTGGCCCAGCACGGGCCGCGCGGACCACAACTGGTCGAGGCTCATGTGCCCGTGGAAGATGTCACCGCCGACAAGGCCGAACTTGGCGAACAGGCCCTTGGGGCTGAGCACCTGCCGCCCGAGGATCGAGGCGCGGAAGCCGGGGGCGTGGGCCTCAACCGTGTCGATGATCGTATCGGCAGCGGCGCCCTCTTCGTCGTCCCAGTCGCGGCCGTCCGGCAGCGCTGGCGCGAACTGCTGGCAGAACAGGCTGGCAACGTGCTGTCCTACAGGCGCAAGGCTGTCGTCTACGGTTGACGGGATCAGCATCTCCACGATCGGAGCCTTCGACCAGCCATGCGCTTTTGCATCGAGAAAGGCCTTGTCCATGTAATCCAGCGTCGGCGCGATGATGATGCCCGAACTGTGATGCTCGCCCGGTTCGGGCAGGGCGGTGAAGCGCGGCAGCTCGCTGAGCGCCACGTTCATGCGGAAGGTGCCGCCGCCCGCCTTGAAGCCCCGCATGGCGCGGCGGAAGTCCTCCGGCTGGTGCTGCGCGGCCAGCATCTGTCCGTACAGCAGCTTCGGCCCGACATTGGCAATCACTCGTTTGGCGGCGATTTCCTCGCCGGAGGCCAGGAGAACTCCCGCCACCCTGTCCCCATCGACCAGTACCTGATCGACCGGGCTTTCGAGGCTGATCTCCACGCCGGCCTCGGTGCAGACCCTGGCCATGATCTGCGTGATCGTGCCCATGCCGCCGACGCAGTGGCCCCAGGCACCCTTCTTGCCGTTCACCTCGCCAAAGACGTGGTGGAGCAGGACATAGGCGCTGCCGGGCGTGTCGGGCGAAGCGTAGTTGCCCACCACGGCATCGAAACCGAAGGCGGCCTTCACCGGCTCGCTTTCGAACCACTGGTCGAGGAAACTGGTCGCCGACTTGGTGAACAGGTCAAGCACGTTGCGCTTGGCTTCGAGGCTCAGGCGCGACAGGCCCCAGCCTTGCGCCGCGCCTGCCAGCAGGCTGCGCAGGCCGTCACCCATGTTGGGCGGGGTCTTCAGGGCAAGGTCGCGCAACACCTCGGCCACACCTTCCAGCGCGTCATAGTAGGCGGGCAGGGCTTCCGCATCGCGGGCGGAGAAGCGGCGGAACTCCGCCTGCGTGCGCTCCAGCCCGCCGCCCAGCTTGAGGTAGCCGCCATCCGGTTGGGGCAGGAAGTTGGAGATCGGCCGTTCGATCACGCGGTAGCCGTGGTCGACCAGCCGCATGTCGGCGATCACCTTGGGCTGCAGCAGGCTGACCGTGTAGCTCGCCACCGAATTACGGAAGCCGGGGTGGAATTCCTCGGTCACCGCAGCGCCGCCCACCACGTCGCGCCGCTCGACGATCCGCACCGACAGCCCCGCGCGCGCGAGGTAGAAGGCGCAGACGAGGCCGTTGTGGCCGCCGCCGATGATCACGGCATCGTATTGCCTGGTCATGCGCGGCTCCATCCGGCAGGGGGCGGGCTGTCGAGCCGCGCTTCGGGGATTGCCTCGCGCAACCGACGGCAGAAGTGCTTCAGGCAGACCTCCTTGTCGCTGAGCGGCCCCATCGTGAACGAGCGCGACTGCATCCCGGCCTGTACACGTTCGATCAGCACGGTGTCCTCGGCATTGACCTGCCGGTTGATCCTCCAGTTGAGGTATCGCGCGGCGCGCATCTCACGGCGGTCGTCATGCAGGACGTAGCTGATCTCGCGGATCAGGCTGGTGGTCGGGCCGGTGGGCAGCCATTGCATGAAGTCGACCTGGTCGGGGTAGATGTCGAAGGCGATATTGGGCCACAGCTTGAGGTACTGCCACTTGCGCCGGATCGCTTCGGGCAGGTGCTCCGCCGGTGGCAGCAGGCGCTGGTAGAGCCGCTCGGACCAGTTGCTGCTCTCGCGTTCGTCCAGCTCTCCCCACATGCGGTCGACGTGCTGTTCTGCTTCCACGCCGTAGTTCTTGCCGAACAGGCGCGTGAGGCCGGGGTGGGCGACCGGAATGTGCAGGCCGTCCGAATAGTTGTCGCCGATGTTCTTCCAATTGACCTTGCGCGGTCGCAGGGTGACGCGGCCCAGCGCCCTGAGGTCGGCGAAGCGGTAGGGCGCCACGAGCTCTTCATAGGGGGCCATCATGGCCGCGACCGGGGGACCGCCGTCGTCGTCCAACCGCACGAACAGGAAGCCGTGCCATTCCTCCAGTTCGACCGGCGTGAGGCCCGACTGCGTCTTGTCGAGCGCGGGATAGCTGGCCGCGTCCTGCACGCCCGTCAGCCTGCCGTCGAGGTCGTAGGTCCATGCGTGGTAGGGGCAGACCAGCTTCTTCGAACAGCCCTTCGCCCCGTCTACCAGCCGCGATCCGCGATGCCGGCAGACGTTGGTGAAGGCGCGCAATTGCCGGTCTGTACCGCGCACCACCACCACACTTTCGCCGCAATAATCGAGCGTGTGCCAGTCGCCGAGCTCGGGCAGGTCGCTGGCGTGGCAGACCACCTGCCAGCTGGGCCGGAATATCCGCTCCAGCTCGACCGCGTGGAATTCCGGATCGTTATAGGTCCATGCAGGAAGGCTCCAGCCGTCGAGCGGATCGGTATCGGTGAGGTGCTGCGGCATGGTCACGGCCAAAAGGGGAAGCGACTTTGTGGCGACAAGTCCAGCCCCAAGCGCAGTAATCCGCAGATTGGCGGCGCTCGCCATTCGACCATGGCGGCAAGGCGTATTAGGAACTGGTCATGACCAAGATCCTGCGTGAACCCCTGCTGCATTTCCTCCTCGCCGGGGGACTGATCTTTGCCATTGTCGCGACGCTGGCTCCGGCAGATACGTCGGGCCGCACAATCGAGATCAGCCGCGATGACCTGCTCGTCTACATGCAGGGTCGCGCGCAGGTTTATGATGCCGAGACCTTTGCCGAGCTGCTCGACACCATGCCGGAGGAAGATCGCGAAGAGCTGGTGCGCGATGCTGCCTTGCAGGAGGCGCTCTATCGTGAGGGACTTTCGCTGCAGATCGCCGAGGCCGATCCGCTGGTGCGCCAGCGGGTAATCCAGCAGATGCGCTCGCTGGTGATCGAGGAAGCGGCTGCGGGGATCGAGCTGACTGACGAGGAAGTGCGCGCATTCTACGATGCGAACCCTGATCGCTATGCCAGCCCGGCGGCGGTGAGCTTTGAACATGTCTTTTTCCGCGGCGACGATAGCGAAGAGCGCGCGGCGGAGGCGCGCGAGCGATTGGTGGCGGGCGAACCGGAGACAGGCGACCGCTTCCCGTACCAGCGCAGCTATTCGCAGGCGTCAGCCGAGGTTATCGCCAGCCAGTTCGGCGCGGACTTCGTGCCGCCGCTGTTTGCGCTTGAAGAGGGTGAATGGTCGCAGCCGATCCAGTCTGATCTTGGCTGGCACCTCGTGCGCATCACTTCGGCGAGCGAGCTGCAGCAGCTCGACTTTGCCGAGGTTGAATCGCGTGTCCGCCAGGATGCCCTGGCCGAGCAGCGACAGGAACTGACGCGCCGCGCGCTGGACGATTTCCTCGCCGGCTACGAGGTCACTACCACGGGCGACTTGGCCCAATGAGCTGGCGGCTGTTCCTGCTGTGCCTGCTGGCGCTGGGCTGGGCCATGCCCGCGCAGGCGGACGACAACCGCCCGCTCAGCGTGCAGATCGAGGCCTTGGGCGAGGGGGTCTACGCCGCCCGCTGGAAGGTGCCTACCAATGTTGCCCCGCGCCATGTGCCGCAGTTGACCGCTCCGGGCTGCGAAGCAACCGGCCATGCGCGCAACTGGTCGGACCCGCTAGGGCATTGGCGCGAAGAGCGTTGGCAATGCACGGAATCCCCGGCCGAGATCGCGATTGTCTATCCCGCCGCCAACCCGGCGCTCGCGACCATCGTGCGCTTCAACCCCGAGGGTGAGCCCGTGCGCACCGTGGTAGCTCAGGCGCAGGAAGAGCGCATCTCGCTGGCCAGCGAGGAAGCCTCGGCAACCGGCTGGCAGGGCTTCGTCGTGCTGGGTGTCGAGCACATCTGGATCGGCTTCGACCACCTGCTGTTCGTCGCCGGGCTGATCTTCATCGCGGGCACGTGGCGTCGGGTGCTGGTGACGATCACCGGCTTCACCATTGCCCACTCGATCACGCTGGCGCTGTCTGCGCTGGACCTCGTGCGCTTGCCCATTGCCGCGATCGAGGCGGTGATCGCGCTGTCCATCGTCTTCCTTGCGGTGGAGATCGTTAAGGGGCCGCGCGACACGCTGACATGGAGGCGGCCCGTGGTCGTGGCGGCGGCCTTCGGCCTGCTGCACGGTTTCGGCTTTGCTGCGGTCCTGCGCGAAATAGGACTACCCGACGAGGGGTTCGTGGCTGCGCTGCTGGCATTTAACGTCGGAATCGAGATCGGGCAGGTGGTCTTCGCTGCCGTGGTGATGGGCGCCTTGCACCTGCTTCACCGGTTCGGACCTGAAGGCGCACACGGCAGCGCGCCCCGCTTCGCGGGTTACGCAGTCGGGACGCTCGCCAGTTTCTGGATGATCGAGCGGCTGGCAGGCGCGCTCTAGCGGTTCTGCCGCCCTTCGATCAGCCGGTCGACCAGCGAGGGATCGGCCAGCGTCGAGGTGTCTCCCAGTGAGCCGAAATCGTTCTCGGCAATCTTGCGCAGGATGCGGCGCATGATCTTGCCTGAACGGGTCTTGGGCAGTCCATCGGTGAAGTGCAGGTGATCCGGTGTGGCAATCGGGCCGATTTCCTTGCGCACCCACTGGCGCAAGGTGGCGGCGAGTTCGTCGGTCGCTTCTTCGCCTTCCATCAGGGTGACGTAGCAGTAGATGCCCTGGCCCTTCACGTCGTGCGGGTAGCCGACCACCGCGGCCTCCGCGACCTTGGGGTGCAGTACCAGCGCGCTCTCGACCTCGGCCGTGCCCATGCGGTGGCCGGAGACGTTGATCACGTCGTCCACGCGGCCGGTGATCCAGTAGTAGTCGTCCTCGTCGCGGCGGCAGCCGTCGCCGGTGAAATACTTGCCGGGGAAGGTGGAGAAATAGGCCTCGATGAAGCGGTCATGGTCGCCGTAGACAGTGCGCGCCTGGCCCGGCCACGAATGGGTGATGCACAGGTTGCCTGACGTTGCGCCTTCCAGCGGCTGGCCTTCGCCGTCGACCAGCAGCAGCTGCACGCCGAAGAACGGCTTGCCCGCGCTGCCCGGCTTCATGTCATGGGCGTGGGGCAGGGTGGTGATCATGTGGCCGCCGGTCTCGGTCTGCCACCAGGTGTCGACGATGGGGCAACGGCCTTCGCCGACCACGTCGTGATACCAGCGCCATGCTTCCGGATTGATCGGCTCACCCACGCTGCCGAGCAGGCGGAGCGTGCTGCGGTCGTGCTTCAGCACCCATTCGTCATGCTCGCGCATCAGCGCGCGGATGGCGGTGGGGGCGGTGTAGAAGATGTTGACCTTGTGCTTGGCGATCACTTCCCAGAAGCGGCCGAAATCGGGATAGTTGGGCACGCCCTCGAACACCACGCTGGTGCCCGCATTCAGCAGCGGGCCGTAGGTGACGTAGGAGTGGCCGGTGACCCAGCCGATATCGGCGCTGCACCAGAACACTTCGCCAGGCTGGTAATCGAAGGTGTAGTAGAAGGTGCTGGCTGCCCAGACGGCATAACCGCCGGTGGTGTGCAGCACGCCCTTGGGCTTGCCGGTCGAGCCGCTGGTGTAGAGGATGAACAGCGGGTCTTCCGCGTTCATCGGCTCGCAGGGCACGTCATCGGTGCTGGCGAGATCATCGAACCAGTGGTCGCGGCCTTCGTTCATCGAAATGTCGCCGCCGGTGTGGCGGATCACCAGCACGCCCTGCACGTCGATGTCGTGGTCGGGCTCTTCCAGCGCGGCGTCCACGTTTGCCTTCAGCGGGATGGTCTTGGTGCCGCGCAGCCCCTCGTCAGCGGTGATGACAAAACGGCTTTCGCAGGCTTCGATGCGGCCTGCCAGCGCTTCGGGCGAGAAGCCGCCGAAGACCACCGAGTGGATCGCCCCCAGCCGCGCGCAGGCAAGCATGGCGGTCAGCCCCTCGATCACCATCGGCATGTAAAGCGTGACGCGGTCGCCCTTTCTTACGCCCAGCTTCTTCAGCGCATTGGCCATGCGCAGCACCTCGGTGTGCAGCTGGCCGTAGGTCAAGCTGTAGGAGCCGGTCGCCGGATCGTCGGGCTCGAAGATCAGTGCCGTGGTGTCGGCGTGTTCGGGCAGGTGCCGGTCCACGCAATTGTAGCAGAGGTTGAGCGAGCCGTCGGCGTACCACTTGATGTCGACCGGATCGTAGGACCACTCGCCTGCCTTGGTTGGCTTCTGATACCAGTCGAGCCGCTCCGCCTGCTCGAGCCAGAAGGCGTCCGGCTCCTCGATCGAGCGCCGGTACATTTCGGCATATTGCTCGGGAGTGCAATGGGTGCCGGTGGAGTCAGCAGGCTTGCGGACGATATCGCTCATTCGGGTCCTCTCTTTCGCAGGACCTATCTAGCTGGCGTCCGGCTGATTGGAAGGGTGCGCGCGCTCGAACGCGGGCAGGGCGAGGCAGGCAGCCTCGATCTGGACCATGCGCGGGCTGGCGGAGAGATCGTAGTCGAACCGCCGTGCGTTGTAGAGCTGGGGGATCAACACGGCCTCGAACATGCCTGGCGCATCGAACAGGAAATCCCCCGTGCCCAGCTGCTCCAGCCGCGCTTCCAGCGGGCCGAGCGTGGTGCCCAGCCAGTGGCGATACCAGGTATCGATCTCGTCCTGCGAATGGCCCAGCGGGCTCTTCAGGTACTTGAGCACCTTGAGGTTGAGCGGGGCGTGCAGTTCCGTGGCAATTGCATAGGTCAGCTCGCGCGCGGTGTAGCGCTGCTCGATATCCGCAGGCAGCAGCGGCTGCTGGGGATAGCGTTCGTCGAGCCAATCGATGATCGCCATCGATTGTGCCCGGTCGCGGCCATCGGCTTCCAGCATCGGCACACCGGCGAAGGGGTTGCGCGCGGTGTAGGTTTCGGCGCGGTGCGCGCTCTCGACGAGGTTCACCGGGCAGTTGTCGTAAGCGAGCCCCTTCAGTTCCAGCGCGATCCGCAAGCGGTAGCTGGTCGAGCTTCGCCAATATCCGTAGAGTTTCATCGGCACCTCCCGCGTGCTTGTTCGTTGGAGCACTACATCATGGCGATGCGACAGGCATTGTGCAATAAAGTTTCACGTGATACTAAATGGTCATGAGCTATCAGACGGGTTTCTTGAACCACTTCGCCACCGAGGCAGTCGCGGGCGCTCTCCCTGAGGGGCGCAACTCGCCGCAACGCCCGGCATTCGGCCTTTACGCCGAACAGTTTAGCACCAGTGCCTTCACCATGGCGCGCGCCGAGAACCGGCGGAGCTGGCTCTACCGAATGCGTCCGACGACCGCACACGGGGCCTTCGTGCCCTACGCTGGAGCCGAGTTGCTCGGCGCACCTGACGGTAGCCTTACCACACCCAACCGCCTGCGCTGGGACCCGCTCGCCATGCCCGAAACGCGGGTCGACTTCGTCGATGGCATGGTGACCTATGGCGGTAATGCCGGCATCGGCATCCACATCTATGCGGCCACGGCCAGCATGGATGCCCGCGCATTCCAGAACAGCGACGGCGAGATGCTGGTCCTGCCGCAGCAGGGTGCGCTGCGGATCGTCACCGAACTGGGCCGCATGGAGGTCGCTCCCGGCTTCCTCGCACTCATCCCCGCCGGAATGCGCTTCCGCGTCGAGCTGCTCGACGGCCCGTCGCGCGGCTACATCTGCGAAAACTTCGGCGCACCGTTCCGCTTGCCCGACCTCGGACCGATCGGCGCCAACGGCCTTGCCAACCCGCGCGATTTCGAGACGCCCGTGGCATGGTTCGAGGACCGCGACGAGCAATTCGAGATCGTCCAGAAGTTCAATGGCAAGATGTGGACCACCACTATCGACCACTCGCCCTTCGACGTGGTCGCCTGGCACGGCAATTCCGCGCCCTGCCGCTATGACCTGTCGCGGTTCAACACTATCGGCACTGTCAGCTACGACCATCCCGATCCGTCGATCTTCACCGTGCTGACCAGCCTCAGCGACACGCCGGGAACGGCCAATTGCGACTTCGTGATCTTCCCGCCGCGCTGGATGGTGGGCGAGGACACCTTCCGCCCGCCGTGGTTCCACCGCAACGTGATGAGCGAGTTCATGGGCCTGATCCATGGCGTCTACGATGCCAAGGAAGGCGGCGGCTTCGTCCCCGGCGGGGCAAGCCTGCACAACCAGTTCAACGGCCATGGTCCCGACGCCGACAGCACCCGCAAGGCGATGGAAGCCGACCTCAAGCCCACCAAGATAGACGACACGCTGGCCTTCATGTTCGAAAGCCGCGCGATCATCCACACCAGCAAGTTCGCCATGGAAGGCGGGCTGCTGCAAGACGATTACGATGCCTGCTGGACAGGCTTCGAGAAAGCGAAACTGCCCGAATGACCATCGAACTCGATTTCACCCACGATCCGAACGCGAAAAGCTGGGTCGAGAGCGCCAACCGCCACCCGGACTTTCCGGTGCAGAACCTGCCTCTGGGCATTTTCTCAACCGCTGATGGTCGCAGGCGCGGCGGTGTGGCCATTGGCGACATGGTGCTCGACCTGCCCGCACTGGCCGAGGTGATCACCGAGGGTGGTTGCGAGCAGGTGCTTGCCGCCGATGCCCCCAACCTCAACGCCCTGGTGGACATGGGCGCCGACGCGATGTGGGCCTTGCGCACCGCGCTGTTCACCCTGCTCACCGACGAGAGCTTCCGCGAAGGCGTGGAGCCGGCCCTGATCCCGGCGGACAGCGTTACTATGCATCTGCCGTTCGAGGTTCACGACTACACCGATTTCTATACCGGCATCCACCATGCGACCAATATCGGCAAGCTGTTCCGCCCCGATAACCCCTTGTTGCCCAACTACAAGTACGTGCCCATCGGTTACCATGGCCGTTCCAGCTCGATCCGCGTGTCAGGTGTGGAGGTGAAGCGCCCCAGCGGCCAGACCAAGGTTCCCGATGCCGATGTGCCGAGCTTCGGCCCGTCCAAGCGGCTTGATTACGAGCTGGAGATGGCGATCTGGGTGGGGCAGGGCAATGACCTTGGCGAGCCGATCCCGATCGGCGAGGCAGAAAGTCACATCGCCGGCATCTCGATCCTCAACGACTGGTCCGCGCGCGACCTGCAGGCGTGGGAGTACCAGCCGCTCGGTCCGTTCCTCGCCAAGAACTTCCACTCGACGGTTTCGCCGTGGGTGGTGACGATGGACGCGCTCGCGCCCTACCGCGTGGCCCAGCCGCCGCGTCCTGAGGGCGATCCCGCACCGCTGCCGTACCTGCTCGATGCCGAGGATCAGGCGCACGGCGCACTCGACGTGCAGATGGAAGTCTACATCTCCACCGCGAAGATGCGCGAGGCGGGCGATGCACCGCACAGGCTCAGTTCCGGCCCGATGACGGCGATGTACTGGACTATGGCACAACTCGTCGCGCACCATTCGGTCGGCGGGTGCAACCTGCAGGCGGGCGACCTGCTCGGCACCGGTACGCTCACCAGCGGTGAAGAAGGCGGCGAAGGCAGCCTGATCGAGCTGAGCAAGGGCGGCAAGCAGCCAATCGAGCTGCCGAACGGCGAGACGCGCACATTCCTGGAAGACGGTGACGAGGTGATCATGACCGCCTTCGCCGAAAAGGACGGTTTTGCGCGCATCGGCCTTGGCGAATGCCGGGCGGTGATTGTAGGCTGACCTCTCTGGAAGGAGAGGATTACCTTGCAACGCTGGATTCTTGTTGGTGCGACCGCGCTGGCCGCATCAGGGCTGCTGACCGCCTGCAATCCGCAGGTCGACCAGGCAGAGCTCGAAACACGCGACGTCCCGCTGATCGAGGTCGACGGACTGCAGTTCCGCGATCTCGACAGGAACGGCGGGCTCACACCTTACGAGGACTGGCGTCTGACGCCGCAGGAGCGGGCAGAAGACCTCGTCGCACGCATGACGCTGGAGGAGAAGGCTGGCCAGATGGTGGTCGGCGGACTGGCGGGCAATTCGCCCATGGGGCAGCCCGCCACCGGTTATGACCTCGAAGCCGTCAGCGCGCTGGTGGCCGAAACCGGTGTTACCCACGTCATCTCGCGGCTGGCGACCGGGAATTTCGCGCTCGCCGAGGCCAACAATGCCGTGCAACAGGTGGCGGAGAACGGCCGCCTTGGCATCCCTGCAGTCATCATGACCGATCCGCGCCACGGCTTTACCGAACTGGCCGGAGCCAGCGTCGAAGGCGGCCAGTTCGCCCAGTTCCCCAACGGTGTGGGCATCGCCGCGCTCGACGATCCGGCCTTTGCCGAGACCTATGGCGCGCTGGTGCGCGGAGACTTGCGCGCAACCGGGTTCACCATGCTGCTGGGTCCGCAGATCGATCTCGCCACCGAACCGCGCTGGCCGCGCAATTTCGATACCTTTGGCGAAGACGCGGACATATCCGCCCGCACGGCAGAGGCGTTCGTGCGCGGCTTGCAGGGCGGCCCCGATGGTGTGGAATCGGATGGCGTCGCCGCCGTCATCAAGCACTTCGCAGGCTATTCGGCCTCGGCCACGGGTTTCGATGCGCATAATTACTACGGCCGCCATTCACGGCTGGATGCCAGTGAGTGGGAACAGCATATCCGCCCGTTCGAAGGTGCGCTGGCAGCGCGTCCGGCAGGGGTTATGCCCGCCTATTCGATCTTGCAGGAGCTCGAACTGGACGGCGCGCCGATGGAGCAAGTGGGCGTCGGTTATAACCGCTACCTGCTGACTGAAGTCCTGCGCGGCGAACTGGGCTTCGAGGGCGTGATCCTCTCCGACTGGGCGATCACCAAGGATTGCAGCGTGGAATGCGTCGAGGGCCATCCTGAGGGCGAACCGCCCAGTTTTGCCACCGTTTCGACCGCTTGGGGCGTGGAAGTCCTGTCCGAGCCCCAACGCTTCGCCAAGGGCGTGCAGGCGGGGCTCGATATTTTCGGCGGGGTGGACGATCCTTCCCCGCTGATCGAAGCCGTCGAAAGCGGCCTGCTGGACGAGGCACTGGTCGATGCCGCGGTAACGCGCGTGCTGGTGCAGGCATTCGAGTTGGGCCTGTTCGAGGATCCCTTCGTCGATCCAGCGCAGGCCGAAGCAGGGATCGGCACGGCTGACGAATGGACCATGGGCCTGCAGGCGCAGGCAGAATCGATGGTGCTGCTGGAGGCCGAAGGAGACCTCGGCCTCGCAGAGGGCACCAAGGTGCTGCTGTTCGGTGTCGATGAAGCGGCGGCGCGCGCGGCCGGGCTGGAACCGGTTCGCGATGCTTCCGAGGCTGACGTGGCCGTCGTGCGCACCCGCTCGCCGTCGGAAATGCTGCACCCGCAGTACATGTTCGGCTCGATGCACCAGGAAGGCAGCCTGGCCTTCCCGGCGGACCATCCCGCCCTGGTGTTCATGGCCAACTTGCCCGCCGACCTTCCGGTGATCGCCGACGTGCAGCTGGATCGCCCGGCTGTGCTGGTGCCGTTCAAGGAGCGCGCCACGACGCTGCTCGCCAGCTTCGGCGCCAGCGACCGCGCGCTGTTCGACGTGCTGACGGGCGAGGCGCAGCCGCGTGGCAGGCTGCCATTCGAGCTGCCAAGCAGCATGGCGGCCGTCGAGGCGCAGCGCCCCGGTGCACCGGCAGACAGCGCGGACCCGCTCTATCCGCTGGGCTATCGCCATACTGCCCAATAGCCAGGCTTGGGCAGGCTCAAGAAACGGCCATATTGAGCGGTACCACTTGCTTCCCATCTGGGTGGCAAAGGAGAAAAGCCATGATTGAACTCCGCCCCTTCGATAGCCTGGGTGGTGCCAACCACGGTTGGCTGGATACCAAGTTCCACTTCTCGTTCGCCGACTACTTCGAGCAGTCACGCCTGCACTGGGGCGCCCTGCGCGTGTGGAATGACGACCACATCGCGGCGAAAAGCGGCTTCCCGCCACACCCGCACAAGGACATGGAGATTATCACCTATGTCCGCGAAGGCGCGATCTCGCACCGCGACAGCCTCGGCAACGAAGGCCGCACCGAGGCGGGCGACGTGCAGGTGATGAGTGCAGGCAGCGGCATCCAGCATGCCGAATACAACCTCGAAGACGAGGATTGCCGCCTGTTCCAGATCTGGATCCTGCCGGACAAGGACAAGCTGGGGCGCAAGCCTTCGTGGGGTGCCAAGCCCTTTCCCAAGGATGACCGGTCAGGCCGCTGGGTCACGCTGGCAAGCGGGCGCGACGGCGACGATGAGGCGCTGCCGATCAACGCCGATGCCCGCGTGCTGGGCGCGACGATCAAGGCGGGCGAGACGCTCGATTACGATCTTGGCGGTCGCAAGGGTTACCTCGTGCCTGCAAGCGGTAAGCTGGAGATCGATGGCCAGCAGGTGAACACCCGCGACGGTGCCGCCCTGGCTGATATCAACACCCTCAGCGTCACCGCGTTGGAAGACAGCGAAGTGGTGCTGGTGGAAACTGCCTGAGCAAACGAAGAGGGCCGCGTCCTGTCAGGCGCGGCCCTTTCTCGTGTTGCTCGGCTCCTGCCGCCCTATTCGTGCCTCAGCGCGTCGATCGGGTCGAGCTTGCTGGCCCGGTGTGCAGGGTAGTAGCCGAAGATGATCCCCATCACGGCGCTGAACACGAAGCTCAGGATGTTCACCGAGGGATCGAAAATAAACGGCAGGTCGATGGCGCTGGCCAGCAGGATCGACAGCCCGAAGGCGAGGCCTATCCCCAAGAGGCCGCCGAAACAGCACAGCACCACCGCTTCGGTCAGGAACTGCAGCCGCACTTCGCGCGCCAGCGCACCGATGGCGAGGCGGATGCCGATCTCGCGGGTCCGCTCGGTCACGCTGACAAGCATGATGTTCATGATGCCGATGCCGCCCACCAGCAGGCTGATGCCGGCGATAACGGTCACCACCGCGGTCATCACGCCGGTCACCTGGTTCACCGTGTCGTTGATCTCGGCGGTGTCGACGATGTTGAAGTCGTTGGGCTCGTCTTCCTGGATCACGCGGCGTTCGCGCAGCAGGTCGATCAGCTGCTGCTGGATCGAGGCGCTGGTGAACGAGGGATCGTACTTGACCACGAAGAACTGCACGTTGGTGTTGCCGATGAAACGGCGCTGCACCGTCTTCAGCGGCATGAACACCACGTCGTCGGCATCGTTGCCGCCACCCACCGCATTGGCGCGTTCGTCGATCACGCCGATCACCTGGCACGAGACATTGCCGAGGCGCATCTGTTCACCGATCACCTGGTCTTCGACGAAGATCTCCTCGACGATCTTGGGGCCGACGATGCAAACGCTTTCTCCGCGCGCCATTTCCCGGTCGGAGAAGGGGCGGCCTTCGATGATCTCGATCGACTGGGCTTCGAAGAACTCGTTGTCGCCGCCCTGGACGGTGGTTCCCCAGTCCTGCCCGTTGTGGAAGGCGGTGGTGTTCGACTGCACGGATCCGGCGGCACCTTCGACGCCGGGGATCTGCATTTCGACGGCGCGGATGTCCTCGTCGTCGAAGGGTGGCGGGGCAATGTTCGGGTCGACGCGTTGCGGGAAGATGATGAACACGTCCGAGCCGAGCCCGGCGATGTCTTCCTGCACGTCAGCCGTCAGGCCGCGGCCCAGCGTGACCATGGTGATAACCGCTGCGACACCGATGATGATGCCCAGCGTTGTCAGGAAGGAACGCAGCAAATGGCGGCGGATTTCCCGCAGCGCGAGCAGCATGGTGGCGCCGATCATCCCAAGCATCAAGCGTGCTCCTCCAGCGGGGTGCCGGACTTGTGTCCGCGTTCCATGCGTTCGACGAGGCCGTCGCGGAAGTGGACGATGGTCTTGGCATATTCGGCCATTTCCATTTCGTGCGTCACCATCAGGATGGTGATGCCGGTCTGGTTCAGGCGGCTAAGCAGTTCCATGATTTCCAGCGAGCGTTCGGTATCGAGGTTGCCGGTCGGTTCGTCCGCCAGCAGCACGTCGGGCTGGGTCACCAGGGCGCGGGCAATGGCCACGCGCTGTTGCTGTCCACCAGACAGCTCAGCCGGGGTATGGTCCGCCCAGGGAAGCAGGCCGACCTGGTCCAATGCGCGCTCGGCCGCTTCTTGCCGGGCCTTCTTGGTTTCGCCGCGATAGAGCAGCGGCAGCTCGACATTTTCAAGTGCGCTGGTGCGGGCGAGCAGGTTGAAGCCCTGGAAGACGAAGCCGAGGTAGCGGCGGCGCAGCAGGCTGCGCTGGTCACGGGAGAGCGCCTGCACCTCCACGCCGCGGAATTTGAACACGCCGCTGGTGGGTACGTCGAGGCAGCCGAGGATATTCATTGTGGTCGACTTGCCCGAGCCTGACGGACCCATCACCGCGACGAAATCGCCACGCTCGATGGTCAGGTCCACGCCCTTCAGTGCCTGGAACGCTGCCGCGCCCATGCCGAAGGACTTGGTAATTCCCTTCAGTTCGATGAGAGGGGGGGGGCTCACTCCTCCCTTGCTCCGATACCGGTCACCACTTCCATACCTGGCTCGAGCTCATCCGACGTGACCACCGTCTGGCGGCCATCGGTGCGGCCGGTGACGACTTCGATGGCACGCAGCTCGCCGTTTTCGTCTACTACGTGCACCGTCTGCCTGGAACCGATACCGATGGACGCTTCTTCTTCGCGATCGAGGCCGAATTCCTGGTTGCCGAAGATGCTGCCGCCTTCCTCTTCTTCGCCGGGATCGAAGCGCAGGGCACCGTTGGGCACGAGCATGGAGACGCCTGTGCTCTGGGTGGCAATGGTGGCCGTGGCGGTCATGCCGGGACGCAGCAGGCCGTCTTCGTTGCCGACGATCAGGCGGGCTTCATAGCTTACCACCTGCTGCGAGTTCTGCTGCTGGCCGGCGAGGGCGATATTGTTGGAGGCAAGGTCGACCCGCTCCACCGTCGCCGGGAAGCGGCGGCCGGGGTAGGCGTCGACGGTAAAGCCGGCTTCCTGTCCGGGTTCCACCTGGCCCACGTCAGCCTCGTCGATGGAGACGCGCAGCTGCATGGTCACGAGGTCTTCGGCGAGCACGAACAGCGTCGGGGTGTTGAAGCTGGCAGCCACGGTTTGGCCGGGTTCGACCTGACGGGCGAGCACCACGCCCGAAACGGGCGAGCGGATCACCGCGCGGTCGCGCTGGGTCTGCGCCGTGGAAAGTTGCGCCTGAGCGCTTGCCACGCTGGCGCGTGCGCTGGCGACCGCAGCGCGCCCGCGGTTCACGGCGGCTTCGGCCTGGTCGATCTCCGCCTGGCTGGGCACACGGCCATCGGACAGGCGGAACACTTCCTGCAGGCGGGCCAGTTGCGCCTCGTCGGCGTCCAGCGTTGCCTGCGCCTGGTTCACACTGGCACGCGCGGAATTGAGGTTGGCGCGGCCCTGGGTGATCTGGTCCTCGATCACGTCGGTGTTGATGCGCGCCAGCACCTGTCCGCGCGTCACCTGGTCGTTCACGTCGACCAGCACATCGTCGATGCGGCCCGACACTTCGGAACCGACCTCGACCTGGTTAGTGGGGCGCAGGTTGCCGGTCGCCACGACGGATAGGTCAAGCGAACGCTCTTCCACCGGGGCAGTGATGTAGTTAGGGCGATTGTCGCCGCCACCCATCACGACCTGTGCCGCGATCAGCAGCAGGATTAGTACGCCTACAACCCAGACCCAGCGGCGCTTGTACCATTTGCGCGGCTTGCCGGACTCCAGGTATTCGCCGATGTCCTGTTCGGTTGAAGTGTCGTTCATTGTGCGGTCCTGTCGCTGGCACCGGTTGCGGTGATGGTGGCATCAGCCACCGGGGGAAGATCGAGGTCGGCCTGAGCAAGTTCTGCTGGCGTCCAGCCGCCGCCGAGCGCCTGGGTCAGGCGGACGAAGGCGATGGCGCGGTCTGCTTCGGCGGTGACCAGTTGGTTGCGCGCGGAAAGCAACTGGTTTTCCGAAGTGAGCAGCACCTGGAAGTCGGTCAGTCCGGCCTGGTACTGGCTGCGCGCCAGCAAGGCGGAGTTGGTGGCAGCGTCAAGCGCTTCCTCGTTGATGACCACGCGCTCCTGCGCGGTGCGCTGGTCGACCGAGGCGGTTTCCACGTCTTCCAGTGCGCCGAGGATTGCCTGCTCCCATGTGGCGAGCGAGGCACGGGCACCGGCTTCGGCGCTGTCGACCTGCGCCGCGGTGCGGCCGCCGTCAAAGATCAGCTGGCTGATGCTGCCGACAATGCTGCCGGCGATGATGTCGAACAGGCTGCCGGCATTCACCGGGCCGGTGCCGATAGAGCCGCGCAGGCGAACCAGCGGCAGCAGTTGCGCCCGGGCGACACCGATGCGTGCGGTGCTGGCAATCAGCGAGGCCTCGGCGGAGCGCACGTCCGGGCGGCGGCGCAGCACTTCGGCAGGCGCTTCGAACCCGGCGAGCAAGGGCGGCTGCGGCACCATGTTCTGCTCGTCGGCCTTGATGGCGGCGAGGACGCGGCCCGGCGGTTCGCCGATCAGCGTGGAAATGGAATTGGCCGTGGCCGTCAGGCTGGATTCGAGGCGCGGAATGCTGGCAGCGGTCTGTGCCCGCTGGGTGCGCGCCTGCTCGACATCGAGGCTGGAGACGAGCCCCGCCTGGTTGCGCCAGCGGGCGATCTGCAGATTGTCGTTCTGGATCGCCAGCGTCGACTCTGCGATGGCTAGTTGCTGCGCAGTGGAGCGTGCGTTGATGGTGGCAATGGCCACCTGCCCGACAATCAGCCGCTGCAGGTCTGCCAGGTTGTAGCCGGAAGCGGCAAGGTCGCCCTCGGCAGCGGCGACGCTGCCCGAAATCTGGCCGAACAGGTCCATTTCCCACGAGGCGTCAGCGCCGAGGTTGAACTGCACGCCGTCACGGGCGAAGTCGCCGATATCGCGGTTGGCTCCGCCGCTGGCCGAGACCGAAGGCAGGTAGCCCGCGCGGGCCTGCACCAGCGATGCGCGTGCCTGTTCCAGCCGGGCGGCGCTGGCAGCGATATCGCGGTTCTCGACGATGGCCTGCTCGACAAAGCTGGTGAGCAACGGATCGCCCAGCATGGTCCAGTACTCGGTCAGGTCAGTGCTGATCGGGGCCGGGTCGGAAACCTGCCATTCGGCGGGCACTTCGACCGTCGGCTGGGCAATATCCGCGGCCGGCGTGGCACAGGCACCCAGCGCCAGCGACGATGCGGCAAGCAGCAGGCAGGTATGTGCCGTTGTCTTGCGCTTCATAGGTTTAGCCCCAATTCTTCCCATTTCGATCCCGAAGGTGCCTTACTTTGCTGCATCGATAGCTCCAAGTGCGGGGTTGTAACATTGCGTAACTCCCCGCAAAGGCGTGTCTTCTGCGCAACCAAGTGATTGACGTGCACCCTTTTCGTATCCTCCTGTTGAGCCTGCTGGTGGCCTTCTTTGCATTCGCCCGTCCGGCGAGTGCGCACCCGGCACCGTTCAGCTACCTCGACCTGCAACTGCACGAACAGTCGATCGACGGTTCGTTGACAGTGCACACGATAGATGTCGCCCATGAACTTGGTTTCGAGGAACCGCAGACCCTGCTCGACGAAAGTGTATTAGCGTCTCAATACAGCAACATCAAGACCCTGCTGGAGCGCCGGATTGTCCTGACCGGGGATGACGGTGTGCGAATCGTGGTGGAATTCTCGGGTGTTACGCCATTGCCCGATGAGGATGCCCTGCAATTCACCTTCACCATCGCTACGCCGCCTCCGCCTGCACTTACCGTGGAAACGGCGATGTTTCCCTACGATCCGGCGCACCAGACTTTCGTCAATGTCTACGAGGAAGGCGAGCTGCGGCAACAGTTCCTGTTCGGTGCCGATGCCAGCCCGCAGACCCATTATGCCGGTACGGCAGCCGGGGCGCTGGCCGTGTTTGCCACGTTCGTGCCGAGCGGCGCCGAACATGTGCTGATCGGGCCTGACCACGTACTCTTCATTCTCGGCCTGATCTTGCTCGGCGGATCGCTGCGGCGGCTGGCCATCATCGTCACTGCCTTCACCCTCGGCCACTCGGTGACCTTGGCCCTGGCGGCGACGGGTGTCTTCGCTCCGCCCGCCTGGCTGATCGAGCCGCTGATCGCGCTGTCGATCGTGGTCGTCGGTGTCGACAACCTCCTGCGCAAACCCGGCCAGAAGGACCTTCGCGCTCTGTTCGCCCTGCTGTTCGGCCTGATCCACGGTTTCGGCTTTGCCTTCGTCCTGCGCGAGTTCGGCTTGCCGCAGGATAGCCTGGCCTGGTCGCTGCTGTCCTTCAACATCGGGGTCGAACTGGGCCAGCTGGCCATTGTCATCCCTGTTGCCCTGGCGCTGGCATGGGTGCGGGCGCGCTATCCGAAGCTGTCGGGACGGATTGTTACAATTGGCTCGCTTGCGGTGATCGCTGCCGGTGTCTACTGGTTCGTTGACAGAGTCCGGATTTTGGGAGGCGGATAGAATGAAGCGCGCAGCAGTGCTTGGAGCAATCATGTTGGGCGGCGTGGCCGTTACCGGCCTCATGGCGCAGGGCCTGCCGCCGATCGAACCGATCGAGCAGGTCAGCGAAAACGTCTACAAGATCCAGGGCGCCGGCGGGAACACCGTTGTGTTTGTCCGCGAGAACGACGTTGTCCTGATTGACACCAAGCTGCCGGGGCAGGGCGAGGGCATCATGGAGCAGGTCCGCTCGATTACCGACAAGCCGGTGACCATGGTGATCAACACCCATTCGCACCCTGACCATGTCGGTTCCAACCAGTGGTTCCGCGACAACCATGCCGTGCAGGTGGTGGCCCATGCCAATTCCGCCGTGCGCATGATGGCCGAAACCGAGGGGCCGTTCCCGCCCAACCCGGTCGACACCCAATTCAGCACCTACCGCGCCATCGGCGAGGGCGAGGACAAGATCGCACTGTACTATTTCGGCGCTGGCCACACCGATGGCGACGCCTTTGTCTTCTTCCCCGATGACCGCGTGATGATGGCGGGCGACATCTACGCCTGGCACATGAGCCCGCTGATCGATCCGGGTTCGGGTGGCTCCATGCTGGCCCTGCCGACCACGGTGACGGCGGCCTATTACAATATTCCTGGTGCCGACCAGGTGATCGCCGGCCACGGCGCGGTCCACACGCGCGAGGAGTTTCTCAGCTGGGTCACCTTCAACCGCGGCCTGGTGCAGATCGCCGAGCAAACCGCGCAGTCGGGCGGCACTCCGGAAGACGCACTGGCGCGCCTTGAGGGCGTCCCCAGCTTTGGCCAGTTCCTCGGCGACGAGCTGATGCCCGGTCTCGAATATGGCGGCACCCCGCGCGGACGGGCCTACATCAACCTGATGGTGGCGTTCGAGGAGCTGCGCGGCGAGGAACCGCAGCTGCGCATGGGCATCGCGCCCGACCAGATCCCCGCCCGCACGCAGTAGCGTGACTTCGCCCTTCGCCGACGACCATGCGGCTTTGCGTGCGGCCAGCCAGGCGGGCGTCGGGCTATGCACCATCGTCAATATCGAAGGCAGTTTCTCGCGCCGCCTTGGCGCGCAACTGGCGGTGCATGCCGATGGCAGCGTGACAGGCAGTCTTGCCGACGGTTGCCTCGAACAGGAACTGGCGCGCGAGATTGCCACCGGTGGGGAGCGGCGCGTGATCCGTTACGGCGCCGGTTCGCCCAAGATCGACTTCCGCCTGCCGTGCGGCGGCGGCCTCGATATCCTGATCGACCCTGCGCCGGACCATGCGGCCTGTGCCGAGGTGCTCGAGCGGCTGGAAGCGCGCGAGGAAACGTGGCTGGCCCTGCCGGATCCGAGCCCGCTGGCAGAGCGCCGTTTTGTCCCGCAACTGAGGCTGATACTGTTTGGCGAGGGGCCGGAACTGGCAGCCATGGCACACCTTGGTTCGGCTTCGGGCATGGCGGTGGAGACGCACGGGCGCGATGACGACCTGCTGGCCTTGGGGCAGGTTCCCGATCACCTGACGGCAGACCGCTGGAGCGCCATTGTCCTGCTGTTCCACGACCACGAATGGGAACGCGCCATCCTGCAATGGGCACTCACCACGCCTGCCTTCATGATCGGTGCGCAAGGTGGGGCACCAGCGCGTGCTGCACGCGAGGCGGAACTGGTGGCGCTGGGCTTCGCGCCAGAACAGGTCGCGCGGATTGCCAGCCCGCTGGGCACGGTGATGCACAGCCGCGAGCCGCTGGGCCTTGCCCTCTCGGCGCTGGCCTCGATCTCCGGCGAATACGAATGCCGCCACCCGCATCATGGCTGAACTGCTCGTCGCGGTGCTGGCCGCCGGGCGCGGTAGCCGCTTCGGTGGCGGCAAGCTCGATGCCCCGCTCGCGGGCAAGCCGCTGGGACTATGGGCACTCGATGCCATCGCATCTGCGGGCCTTGAACCGGGCGTGATCGTGGTTGGTCCCGATGTTCCCGGCTTCGCCAAGGCAGCCACCGGCTGGCAGCTCGTCACCAATCCCGATCCGGACGCGGGGCAGTGTAGCTCCGTCGCCCTGGCCGCAGGCGCGGCCGCCGGTCGTGCCTTGCTGGTGGTGCTGGCGGACATGCCGTTGGTCGCTTCCGATCACTTGCGCTGCCTCGCTGCTGCTGGAGGCACTGCCGCCACCCGATACCCGGAGGGCCGCACGGGTGTGCCTGCCTGCATCGCGGCGGAGCATGTAGGACAGCTGGTACTGCTCACCGGCGACAGGGGTGCGGGACCGATCCTGTCGGGCCTGCCTAATCTCACCGTGATCGAGGCCGATCCCGACAGCTTGCTGGATGTCGACGATGCAGCAGGCCTCGACCGGGTCCGCGCAGTGCTCGCCGCTCGCTAGGCGCGGGAAAGCACCGGATCCCGCGTGCGTGATACGCCGATGTGGTAGGCGCGCCCTTCGCGCAGCTTGTAGGTCACCTTTACGCCAACCTCGACGAAGTCGCCCTTGGCTAGCGGTGCCACAACGAAGTCCGGCGCATCTTCGATGGCGGTAAAGCGGCTGGTGCAGTCGACCACGAGGCGCTCGTCATTCGCGTCCAGATCATGGATCGTCAGCGTCTCGCGCACGGTCTTGAACATCTCGGTGTAGAACGCCGCGATGCCGTCCGCGCCTTCGATCTTCGGTACCGAGCCAAGCTCCAGCACCACGTCATCCGTATAGAACCGCGTGTAGCGCGCCGGATCGCCATTGGAGAAGGCCGCGGCATAGGCGTGATAGGCGGCGACCTGGCTGGGGTGACCGCCAAATGGGGGAAGTGTGGTCACACCCACACCGGCTGGCCAGGCAGAGGTCGTGAGCACCTTCACCCTGCCCTCCGCATCGAGATCATAGCGGGCGAGGAACTTCACCGTCAGGCTGTCGCCCGGATGCAATTCGCCAAAGGGGAAGTCCGGGCGGTGCTTCACCGCGTGGAAATCCATGTCGATGTCGGCGAAGACCGTATTCTCGTCCTGCAGGAAGTGCTGCAGGCGCGGACATTCGCGCACCCCGTCATGTGCCCAGGCGAGGAATTTCCGCATGCCTTCGAGCCCGCGATGCACCCCGCTGGCGGAGTGCATCGCGCAGTCTTCGGCAAAGAACCGCGCCACCAGCGCCTCGTCATCGCCGGTCAGGAAACAGTCGAGATAGGCGTGATAGTCGAAGCTCAATGGTCACCCTTCGGCGTTTCCATGATCTCGGTAAGCTGGCCCTGCATGTCCTTGGGATGGACGAAGAAGATCGGCGTGCCATGGGCACCGATGCGAGTGGGGCCGAGAATGCGCTTGCCCATGGCTTCGAACTCCGCCCGTGCCGCTTCGATGTCGGGGACTTCGAAGCACACGTGGTGCTGCCCGCCCGCCGGGTTCTTGGCGAGGAAGCCTGTCACGGGCGACTCGTCGTTCAGCGGAGAGAGCAGCTCGACCTGCGTGCCTTCGGTCCCGCTGTGGCCCGGCGTATTGACGAAGCAGACGCGCACACCCTGTTCGGGCAGGTCGAAGGGTTCGGTGATGTCGGTTGCGCCCATGACATTGCGGTAGAAGGCAATGGCCTCTTCGATGTCAGGCACGGCGACGCCGACGTGGTTCATGCGGCCAAGCTGCATTGGTCTCTCCTTTGCCGCGGCCTTAGCGCAAGCCGAGCTTGTCCACCAACTCCCCGATGTTCTCGATCACGAGATGCGGGGTCTTCTCCGGCGGCTGCGCGGCCCATTCGTCTGCGCTGGTCGACCCGCTGGTGACCGCGATCCCGATAGCCCCGCCTTCACGCGCCATCAGCATTTCGGCGGTGGCGTCGTCGCCCACCACGCCCACGTCCTCCGGCGCGACGCCAAGCTGGTCCGCGACGAAGGCCATGCAATGCGCGCTGGGCTTGCCGGTAGGTTGCGGTTCCACCCTGGTTACCCGAGCCACGGCACCGTTGATGGCGCAGGAGTAGCCGAAACTGCGGCCCTCCTTGGTGGCGAAGAAGGGCACGTCGGAGGCGCTGAGCAGTGCTGCGCCGCCCATTACCGCTTCGCAGGCGGAGTGGATGTGCGGCATGGTGCAGTCGGGATGCCAGGCCACGTAGACCGCGTCGCAACCCGCGTGGTCCGCCTCGTCGGGCGAGACGCAGGTTACGCCCAGCTCGGTCAGGGCCTCGCTCACGCCGTCGGTGCCCAGCACCAGCACACGCTGGTAGCCAGCATCGCCGATCACCTTGGCGGCGACCGAGTTGGGCGTGAACAACCGCTCGTCCGGCACCGGCAGGCTGACGGCGCGCAGGCGCGGGGCCTGCACGCGGCTGGCATAGGCGCTGCCATTGGTGAGCGCGATCCACGGCACGCCGAGATCGTCGAGCTGCGCCAGCGCTTCCGCCGCGCCGGGGATGGCGTCGTAGCTGCCGAGCTTGCGGTTCGACAGGATCAGCGTCCCGTCGAGGTCGAACATGAAGCCCTTCGGCTTACGCATTGTGCAATTCCAGTGGGTTAGGGTGTAAGGTGTTACAGGTGTGACAGTGTCCAGGGGAAGGAATCGGGGGGAGGGCAAAATCGGCGGTCTTCATCCCGCCTGACTGCATGCCCCGCGCGCTGTAGGAAAGGCGATCACGCCTCCACATCGAGCGAGATCTCGTCGTTCTCGAACGAGAACTGGTCGACGTCGCTCCGCGCCAGCACTTCGCGCAGCAGGTTCATCAGCGGGACCTTTTTCGGGTCGTAATGGCGCTCGGCGGGGCCGGCTGCGTACATGGCATCGACCAGGTTCTGCGGCATGGTGGCGCGCAGCAGGAATTCCTCGTCGGACAGGTTCTCGCCCAGCTTGCCGCGCAGCGTCTTCACGTCGGCCATGCCGGTCTCGGCTTCCAGCTCCTTCGTGCGCGGGTTGGCCATGATGCGGTCCATGACATCGGGATCGACCGGGGCATTGGGCCGCCCGAACTTGCCGATGGCGAAACGGATGATCTCGTCGGGAATCACACCCCAGCGTTCTTCGCCGGTCACGTTCATCACCGCCTGCGTCTGCAGCATCTGGGCAAAGGGCGTCATGACGATCGGCCAGCCCAGTTCGCGCCGCACGCGGCCCATTTCCTCGATCACCGCACCTTCCAGCTCGGGCACGCCCTGGTCCGCGAGGTGGCGACGCATGGTGCCGACCATGCCGCCGGGCAGGTTGTGCTGGAAGTAGGCGGCATCGAAATGCATGGCCTCGCCCTTGGGCAGGTTCTCGGCATCGGCGATGGCGGTGAACCAGTCGGAGATCTCATCCACCGCCTCGTCGTCGATATCGACCGTGTGCCCCATCGCCCGCAGGTTGGCCACCGTGCCGCGTACCGAGGGATGCGAGGTGCCGCTGGCGAGGCCGCCGCTGGCGCATTGCAGAGCGGTAATGCCCATGTCGGCGGCTTCGCAATAGGCCTGTTCGGCAAGCCCGATGGTGGAGTGCGAATGCAGTTCCAACGGCTTGTCACCAATCTCGGCCATGATCGCGGGAACCAGCGTCTGCGCGCGCTTGGACGTAAGCAGGCCGCCCGGGTCCTTGATGTAGAGCGCATCGATATCGTCGCTTGCCGCCATCGTGCGGGCCGCAGCCGCATAGTGCGCGTCATCGTGGATTGGGCTGATCGAGAAAACCAGCGCGCCCACCACCTGTTCGCCGCCTGCACGTTTCACCATGCGGGCGACTTCGACATTGCTGGCGGCATCGTTCATCGGGTCCGCAAGGGCGAAACGGCGGATGCCGTTGGTCGCCAGCGTCTTGAAAGCCAGCTCCATGAAGTCCGGCGTGGCGGTTTCCCAGGCGATGAAGCGGAAGCCGGTGGAGAGGAATTGCAGGGGTGTGTCCTTGCAGATTTCCGCCATGCCGCGGATGCGTTCCCACGGATCTTCCTGCTTGTAGCGCACGGCGACGCCCATGTGGGTGGAGGTGGTGAAGTCGATGGCGGAAAAGCCCGCACGCTCCATGGCGGGGGCAATGGTCAGCGTCTTGGCGGTGTCGATGCCGGTGGCACCCCACAGGCACTGGTTGCCATCGCGCAGCGAGGTTTCGACGATGCGGATATTGGCCATCAGTCCACCTTCACCCGGATGATCGCGTCGCCCTTTTCGATGGCGCTGCCGTTCTCGGCGATCACGGCGACCACCG
>JAUIIG010000028.1 GCA_030431875.1 Alphaproteobacteria bacterium | reverse complement strand
ATTGCTCGCCGCCATACTGGAAACCGTGACCGGCAAAATATGCGATCGCCGAGTGAGCACCAACCGCGGCCACGTGGAAATCGGCGACGCTGGCGTCGATTTCCGACCATTCCGGATCGCGCAGCACGGTTACCCGGTAGCCCGCCTGCTTCAGCATCGAACATACCAGCTCGACATCGTTCACCGCGTTGTCGAGCGGAGACCAGCCGCCGTCCTCTGCAGAAGCATATTCGGATACCCCGATCAGCAAGCCGACTCCGCGCTCCCCGCTGCCTTGTGGTTCCGAACCGGGGGCGCACTCTGCCAATGCCGGTTGGGCACAGGCTGCGACGAAGGCGATCATGGCTAGAATCAATCGGATCATGCTGTCTGGATAGACCCTCGGTTCGGGTGATGGCAACGGATGGAACGTGGACGTTGGTCGAGGCCCCCTCGACGTGCGCGCAGTTTTCTTGCATGACGCCACGACTTCGGGACGCAGAGGGAAGACGTAATGGCACTTTCGCAATCGGGATCGACCAGGGACCACTGGTCGTCGCGCAGCGCATTTATCCTTGCAGCAATCGGTTCCGCTGTCGGCCTGGGCAACTTGTGGCGCTTCCCGGCAGAAGCTGGAGCCAATGGCGGCGGTGCCTTCGTCCTGTTCTATATCGGCTGCGTGGTGCTGATCGGCCTGCCGATCCTGCTGTCCGAAACCCTGATCGGCCGTCACGGCCAGGCTTCTGCACCTGAAAGCGTGCGCCGCGTTGCCAGTGCCAGCCGCGCCAGTCAGCACTGGGATATCCTCGCCAGTATGGGAGTGCTGGCCGCTTTCCTGATCCTCAGCTTCTACTGCGTCGTGGGCGGTTGGGTGCTCTATTACATCGGTGTTTTTGCGGTCGACATTTTCAATAGCGGGGTGACCGGCGGCGCTTTTGCCGGCCAGTCGGCCGAGCAGATCGAAAGCCTGTTTCCGGAGATGATCGGCAGCGCTGGATGGACCGTGGGGATGGATGCCCTGTTCCTTGGCATTACGCTGTACTTCGTGGCCCGCGGCGTAAGCGGCGGGATCGAGTTCGTGGCCAAGTGGCTGATGCCGGCTTTCTTCGTCCTGCTGATCCTCATCACGGTTTACGGTGCTTTTGGCGGTGCATTCAACCAGACGGTGCAATACCTGTTCACCTTCGAACCTGAGAAGCTTACCGGACCGGTAATGCTGGCCGCCCTGGGGCAGGCCTTCTTCTCGCTTTCGCTGGGCGTGGCGGGCATGATTACCTACGGCAGCTATGTCGGGCGCAACGTCAACCTGGCTAGCACCTCGGCGCTGATCGGCGGGGCGGATACCGCGGTGGCCCTGATCGCCGGGTTGTGCATCTTCCCCATCGTGTTCTCGGCTGGCCTTTCCGTCAGCGCGGGGCCGGGCCTGATGTTCCAGACCCTGCCGCATGCTTTCCAGGAAATGCCTTTCGGTTCCGTCGTAGGCCTGGCGTTCTTCATCATGGTCGCCTTCGCGGCGCTCACCAGTTCGGTGGCCCTGCTGGAAGTGCCGGTGGCCTGGATGATCGACAAGTTCCGGGTGGTGCGCGTGTTCAGCGCGATCATCGTTGGTTTCGGTGCTCTCGTGCTCGGTGCGCTGGCGGCCCTGTCGTTCAATGCGCTTTCCGACTGGCACCCGCTGGACTTCATCCCGATTTTCGAAGGGCAGGGCTTCTTCGACGTGCTGGACGGGCTGACGGCCAAGTTCTTCATGCCCATCGGCGCGATCCTCACCGCAGTGTTCATCGGCTGGGTGGCCGATCGCAAGTTGGTGGATATCGAGAACGGCCTCGGCGGGGCGCTGCACCTGACCTGGCTGGCGCTGGTGCGTTTCATCTGTCCGCTCGCTCTGCTGGCGATCCTGGTGGTGGGTATCTTCCCCGATCTCTTCGCCTGATCTGGTCTGACCATGAGAAAAGGCCGCTGCCCTCGCGGGTGGCGGCCTTTCCTTTTGTAGATGAGTTGTGCGTCAGAGCATGACTTCGGCGTGCTCCTCCCTGGCTTCTTCGCGGCTGTCGAAGCCCAGCAGCATCTTGGCATTGTCGATAAAGCCCATGTCGCTGTTCCAGATTTCGGCCTGGCCCAGGTCCATGCGCAGCAGCAGCAGGTTCGGGTCGTCCTTGCCGTCGAACCACGCCGCGATCGGCGAGCTCCAGTGCTGGTCCAGCCGTTCGCGGCTGGTTTCCTCGGTCAGCACGCCGGAGAAGCGGGCGAACATCTCATGGTCCTTGCCCGCGAAGGTCGCGGTGGCGCGCCCCATGCGGGCAAGGCCATGGTCGCGCGTGGTAAAGAACCAGATCGCGCTGTCGGCGTCCTTGTCCAGCTGCGCGGTCATCGGCACGGCCTTTTCGGGTGCACTGTCCAGCTGCAGGAACAGGAAGGGGCTGTTAGCCAGGGCGTTCCAGAAGCGGGTCTTGAGTTCGTCGGGGGTGCTCATTGCAAGTCTCCTTTGCCTAACCAATGGATTGGGGAGGGGTGAAGTTCCGGACTTGCCCTGAATGCCATATCGGAACATAAAGGGAACACAGGAGTCGATTCGGTATGGATACCAGCACACTGCCCCAGGCCTTGTCGCGGGCGGCGGAGCTGGCCGGTCGTGCTGCCAGCAACCCCCGTTGGCAGCCGGGCCTGCCGCTGCCGCTGCACAGCGAGATATTTGCCCCCGCCGCAGAGGCGAGCGGAGCCGGGGCGGCGCTGGCCTTCGCCCGCCAGGTGCTGGAGGGGGCGAACAGCGCCTCGCTGGAGGAGCGCAGTGTGCTGTGGGTGCAGGATGCCCGCGCGATCCGGCTGGGCGGACGACCATACCGTGCAGGACTGCCGGAAGGGCTGCGCCACCGCGTGGTCCATGTCGCTACCAAGACGCCGGAGGATGCGCTGTTCGCCATGGAGGAGGGGCTGCGCTGCCGTGACCTTGCCGCCGTGGTGGGAGAGCTTGCGGGCAATCCCAGGGCGCTCGACTTCACCGCTTCGCGCCGCCTCAGCCTGACGGCGGAGAAACACGGCGTACCCTTGCTGCTGGTGCGGCTCGATGCCGCGGCAGACCTCAGCTCGGCGCGCATGCGCTGGCAGCTGGCCTCTGCCCCCAGCTCCCCGCCGCGCTGGAACGTCGCCGCGCCCGGCCGCGCCGCCTGGCAGGCCGAACTGTTCCGCGCCCGCTCCCACCTGCCCGGAGAATGGATCCTGCGCGATGAGCCTGACCGCCTCAGCGCCCAGCGCATCGCCAGCCCCGCCGCGCCGGATCATGGCGATCTGGTGCGCGCAACTGGCGCTTGATCGCTGGCGCCATTCCGAAAACTGCGCGCCCGGGGAAGGGGCTGACGCCGCTCCGCTGGCGCTGATCGTCGAGACCGCGCACGGCCCGCGGGTGGAAGCGCCCAATCATGCCGCGCGGGCGGAAGGTGTGACCAAGGGGATGATGCTGGCCGATGCGCGCACGCTCTGCCCCGCGCTCGACGTGCGTCCGGCAGACCCGGCGGGTGACCTCGCCTTCCTCGAACGGCTGGCGATCTGGGCGCAGCGTTGGGGGCCGTGGAGCGCGATCGACCCGCCCGATGGCGTGCTGGTGGACGTGACTGCGGTCGCCCACCTGTTCGGCGGTGAGGCGCGGCTCCTGGCCGACGTTGCCACCCGCTGCGCCGCGCGCGGCCTCGGCGTGCGCAGCGCCATTGCGCCGACTGCCGGGGCCGCCTGGGCGCTGGCCCATTTCGCTGTGGACAGGACGATCCTTGCCAGCGACGACGATGCGGTGTCGCGGCTGGCCGACTTGCCGGTGGCAGCCCTGCGGCTCGACAACGACGTGTTGCTGGTGCTGCGCCGCCTCGGCCTGAAACGCATGCACGACCTCGCCGATATCGAGGAAGGCCGGGCCGGGCGGGACAAGCTGCAACGCCGCTTCCGCACCCGCCGCTCGCCCTCGGCCAATCCGCTGATCCGGCTGGACCAGTTGCTGGGCCGCGTGCCCGAACCGCTGCTGCCCGTGGTTCCCGTCACCATGCCCATGGTGCAGCGCCGCTTGATGGAGCCGATCCGCCATCGCCAGCTGCTCGACCAGGTGGTGCAGGACCTTGCTGCCGACATGGCCCGCGCGCTGGAGGCGAGGGGCGAGGGCGCCCGCCGCCTGCAACTTGGCATGTGGCGGGTCGATGGCGAAGTGTTGCTGCGCGACCTCGAACTCGCCGCCGCTACCCGTGACGCGGCGCATATCTGCCGCCTGTTCGCCGACCGGCTCGACGATGTGGAGGCGGGCTTCGGGATCGAGATGCTGCGGCTGCGCGCGAGCTGGTCGGAACCGCTGAAGCTCGGGCAAGCCGACCTTGAAGGCGCAGCCGAAAGCCACGGCACCTCGCTTGCCGCCTGCATCGACCGGCTCACCGCGCGGCTGGGCAAGCATGCGGTGCAGCGTCCTGTGCCGCGCGCCAGCCACATCCCCGAACGTGCGCAGGGCTGGCAACCGCCGCTGGAGCCCGAACCCGTCTCGCAAGGCGAATTGGCCTTCCACACGCGGCCGCTCAAGCTGCTCGACCGGCCCGAACGCATATCCGTGCTCTACGCCGCACCCGAAGGCTATCCGCGCCGCTTCCGCTGGCGGGGAGAGGTTTGCGAAGTCACTCGCGTCGAAGGCCCCGAACGCATCGCCCCCGAATGGTGGCGCGAACGCGGCTCCACCCGCCTGCGCGACTACTACCGCATCGAGGACGAGAACGGCCGCCGCTACTGGATCTACCGCAACGGCTTGCCCGACGACGGGCGCGGGGGGATGCCGGACTGGTATTTGCAGGGGCTGTTCGGGTGAAGCTGCACACCCGCGCGAGCACGACGAAGTTGACATCGTGACGATCGCCCCGAGCACCCGCAAATCCGCAGAAAACCGCGCCTATTGACCGAGATGCAAAGTTGACGCTTGTGCGCGGAAGCCGCGCATCCCGACACCCCCGAACCGACAATTGCAAAGAACCGCAGGGACATTGGGCGCGTGTGCAGGCTGTAGGAAAGGTCAGATGACGGCAGGCAAATCACCCCCAACGTCATCGCGGCCTCCGAGTCGGGATAGGGCTTCTTTCGTCCCTTCAAAGACAGCCAGACCCCGGATCAAGACCGGGGTGACGGACAGGGATTAAGGCCCCGCAACTCCCACCGACCATTTGTCTGAACTCAGACGAGTGCAGGACCGCCTGCCAGTGCCTTCCAGCCGACGACGACCAGCCAGTGCACCGCTACAGGAGGCCATACCGACTGTGTCACCCAGTAAAGCCTCCCGCAGGCCAAGCCGAGCAAGGCCGTGGCGAGCAGGAAAAACGGATCAAGGAACATCACGGCTCTCGCTCCGCCGAACAGCAACACCTGCAATGGATGCCAAAGGACGAAAGCCACGGTTTGCGCCAACACTGGCATAGTCGGCATCGCATCTTGATCGGCACCGCGTCGCGGAATCAGTGCGGCACGAAACAGCAATTCTTCGCCGAATGCCGGAGCGAACAGAGCCACTAGTGCCAGCCGAAGTGTGCCAGCGTCGAACGTCGGTTGCCAATGCATCGTTGCGCTACCCAGGACGCACACCGCCAACAGCGGCGTGAGCACGGTCACCGTCAATGCTGTTTGTTGCCAGTCGCTTCGGTCAGGAACCCGCCGTAACGAGGCGATGATACGCGAGAAAACGAGGCTGGCCACGGCGGGGCCTAGTGCCTAACCCCCAATCCCCACCGGCCTTTCACCGTTGATCGTCACCCGGTGCATCACCCGCCGATGTCCGTGATAGTCGTTGAGCGCGTAGTGCAGCGTCGCGCGGTTGTCCCAGAAGGCCACGTCGCCGGCCCGCCAGCGCCAGCGGCAGGTGAAGGGCTCACGCGTCGCCTGGTACATCAGGTAGTCGATCAGCGGCGTGCTTTCCTCTTCGGTCATGTCCTTGAAACGCGGGGTGTAGGCACCGCTGACGTAGAACAGCTTGCGCCCGCTTTCCGGGTGCACGCGCACCAGCGGGTGCTCGACTTCGTAATGCGCCGCCTCTGTCGGGGACGAGTTCATCGAGGAGTCCTTGCTCCAGTCCATCGACCTGGTGCCGTAGATCAGCGCCGGCGTGTGCACCACGGTCAGCGGATCGAGCATGGCGCGCATGCCCGGCGACAGGTCTTCATAGGCGATGTAGAGGTTCGACCACAGCGTATCGCCGCCGACGGGCGGGACTTCCTTGGCATAGAGGATCGAGCCCAGCGGCGGTTCGGGCAGGTAGGTCACATCGCCGTGCCAGGCCCCGCCGAAATTGCGCGTGTCGGTGGCTTCCTGCCGCACCTCGATGATGTCGGGGTATTCCTCCATCCCCTTCACCTGGTCGTGCTGGTTTAGCGTGCCAAAGCGCTTGGCGAAGGCCAGGTGCTGTTCGGGCGTCAGCTCCTGTCCGCGGAAGAAGATCACCTGGTAGTCGATCAGCGCCTGGCGGATCTCGGCAATGGTCTCGTCATCAAGGTCCTGCGACAGGTCCACGCCTTCGATCACGGCGCCCAGCGCACCCGAATAGGGCGTGGCGGTGAAGTGGGAATACTCGCCTGCAGCAACCTGCGGGCTGATCCGGCGTCCGGCGATAACGGTCATGCGCTTTGCTCCTCCTTGCGAGCGGGTCCGACATGGCGGTCAATGATGAAGGCGGCGGCGAACACCATCACGGCGATGGCTGACAGGGTGCCGAAGTACCAGACGAAGCTGTCCTCGCCGCCCATGCTGATCAGCGTGCCGCCGTAGAAGACCATGGCGATGGCGAAGATGCGGCCGGCGGCAAGGATGAAGCCGATCCCGCCAGAGCGGCAACTGGCCGGATAGCCGTGCGCCATGACCACGTAGAACAGGGTTATCATCATGCTGACCAGCCCCACGGCGAGGCCTTCGAGCAGGACAATGGCGGTGACTTCATTGGGTGTCGGAGGGCCGTCGAGCCCCTCGACCACCACGCCCAGCACCACGATATTGGCGAGGATAGCTGTCGCACCGCCAATGATGACGGCCTTCGATCCGAAAGACCGCGCCAGCAGGCCCGCGATCAGTCCGCCGACGATCGACAGGTTGCCCTGCCAGAAGCTTGCCCGCACGGCCTGTTCCAGCGTGAAGCCTGCCGTCGTCAGCAGTTCCGGCGTCCAGTTGAGCAGGCCGTAGACCAGCGTTGTGGCGGCCGAAAAGCTGATCACCATGGCAATGTTGAGCCGCAGGTTGCTGCGGTGGAAGGTGCCGATCCTCTCGCCGGGTGCCTTGGCGTCGTTGCTCTCGGTTTCGGGCAGCAGTTCGATGGCGGGGTCTATCACCAGCGCAGCGTTCTTCTGTGCCTTTTCCCTGTTGCCGCGCGCCAGCAGGAAGCCCGGCGGCTCGCGCAGCACGAGCACGACGATCACGGCGAGTGCGACCGATCCGCCCGCGAAGATCAGGAAGGCGCCGCGCCAGCCATATTCGGGCAGCAGGTAGGGGATCACCGCCGCGCTGATCGAAATGCCCACGGGGATGCCAATCGACAGCAGCGAGATCGAGTGCGGACGCCACTTCTCGTTCACCCAGTCGCTCACCAGCGCCAGCGCATTCGGGTAGGCCGCGCCGAAGCCGAGGCCGCCCAGTGCGCGCACGGCGGCCATTTCCCAGACGCTGTTGGTATAGGCAGCAGCCGCAGTGGAAGCGCTGAAGATCAGGCAGGCAATGAACAGCGATTTCAGCCGGCCCAGCCGGTCGCCCAGCATGCCGCCGAAGAATGATCCGAAGCCCATGCCGAACAGCGATGCCGCGAGGGCAGGTCCGAACTCGGCGCGGTCGATGCCCCATTCCTCGAGGATAACGGGCGTGACGAGCGACAGCGATTGCAGGTCAATCCCGTCGATCACCAGCAGCGCGAGGCCGAAGGCGATCACCAGCATCTGGAACGGACGCAGCGGCACATCTGCCATTGCGGCACTGAATGTCTTCTGGGTCACCTGAACACGTCCTCTCATGCCGGTTCTGTGCCCGGCTTGGAGGGGAGTTTGTCACTTGCAGCGGCGCACGTCTACTCGGTTTCGCGGGAGGAGGTCAGCCGACGAAGCGGGTGGGTGGGGCATTGCCGCCAGTGGAGTTCCCGCCAGTCGAATGCACCAGCCGCGGACCGGCGGGCGCTGCCTCGGCCAGGTCCTGTACGGCCTTGGCCGGAATGGGCCTGTCGAACTGTACGCCGCACATGCCCGGCTTGGTCCAGATCACGTGGCAGTAGGCTTCGTGCAGGTTCCAGTCGAGGATGGCGCTGACGCCCTTGGCAGGCGGGTGATCGGTGACGAAGCGGGCACCGTCGGTGGAGATGTCGTAGAGGTGTCCCGTGCGGTCGCCGCTGGGCATGGCCAGGGTGGCGAAGCAGTCCACGCGGGTGCGGGGTTTGCTGCGTTGTTCGGCTGCCGATACCGGTTTTGCGTTGCCGAACAGTTTCATCGCGAAGCCCCCTTTTTGTTATCCTGCATGCCTGCCTTCCGGTTGGTTAAACTCGCTGTAACGAGATGGGTTAACGCGCGTTTGCCATGCCGGGGTGGACCTTCGGCACCTTGGCGAATCCTGTATAAGAACATATAAAGAACAAATGCCAGACGCGCCGCTCACTCCCGACAAGCGCACGATCCGTCTCGACCCCGACTCGGTCGAGCCGCCTGCACGCGCGCCTTTCGTCGAGCTGGGACTGCTGAGCTGTTTCAGCTTCCTGCGCGGCGCTTCCGATGCGGTGGACCTGGTGATGACCGCGCGGCAACTGGGTTACGATGCTATCGGGATTGCCGATGCCAATTCGATGGCGGGCGTGGTGCGCATCCACAGCGAGGCGAAGACCCTGAAACTGCGTCCGGTGATCGGCTGCCGGATCGAGACGGTGGAGGGGCTGGCTTTCCTAGCTTACCCGGTGGACCGGGCGGCCTACGGGCGGCTGTGCCAGCTGGTCTCCGCCGGGCGGATGGGCACGCTCGACGGCGGGTGGCAGGACAAGGGCGTGTGCGAGATCTCGCTGGAGATGCTTGCCGCGCATGGAGAAGGCGTGGAGCTGGTGCTGCTGCCGCCGTGCGACCTTACCGCGCGCTTCACCGTGCCGGGTTGGGCGAGCAACGTGGTGGCGCTGGATGGCGGTACGCGGGAAGGGCTGGCCAGCGGCGACCTGTCCGACCTGCTGCCACACCTCGTCGCCGGGCTGACGGGGCTGCACCATCTCGCCGCCAGCTATCTCTACGCGGGCGATGACATTGCGCGGATCGACCGGCTCGATGCCCTGGCGCGGGCCAATGGGCTGAAACTGCTCGCGACTAACGATGTGCATTACCACGCGCCGGACCGCCGCCCGCTGCAAGACGTCATGACGGCCATCCGCCACAAGACCACGGTGGCGCGGGCGGGGCACCTGCTGCATGCCAATGCCGAACGACACCTCAAGAGCCCCGAGGCGATGGTCAGGTTGTTCGAGCGCTGGCCGCACGCGATCACCGCGGCGCGCGCGCTGGCCGATACGTGCACATTCAGCCTCGACGAGCTGCGCTACGAATATCCGGAGGAGATCTATCCCGAAGGGATGGGGCCGCAGGAATACCTCGAGGCCGAGACGTGGAAGGGCGCGGCGCGGCGGTATCCGTCCGGCGTGCCCGATTCGGTGCGCGTCACGCTGCGGCGCGAGCTGGACCTGATCGGCAAGCTGGGGCTGGCGCGCTATTTCCTCACCATCAAGGACGTGGTCGATTTCGCGCGCGGGTGTGATCCGCCGATCCTGTGCCAGGGGCGCGGCTCCGCGGCCAATTCGGCAGTCTGCTACTGCCTCGAGATCACCAGCGTCGACCCGGCCAAGCACCAGCTGCTGTTCGACCGCTTCATCTCCGAAGACCGTAACGAACCGCCCGATATCGACGTCGATTTCGAGCACGAGCGGCGCGAGGAGGTGATCCAGTACCTCTACCGCAAGTACGGCCGCCACCGTGCCGGGCTCTGCGCCACGGTGATCCATTACCGCCCGCGCATGGCCGTGCGCGAGGTGGGCAAGGTGATGGGCCTGTCGGAGGACGTGACCAGCGCTCTGGCGCGCACCGTCTGGGGCTCCATGGGCCGCGAGATCGGGGAAAAGCACGTCAGCGAGATCGGCATGGACCTGACCGATCCGCACCTGAAACGCGTGCTCAAGCTGACCGAGCAGATGATCGGCATGCCGCGCCATCTTGGCCAGCATGTCGGTGGCTTCATCCTGACACAGGGCGCGCTGACCGAGACCGTACCCGTGGGCAACGGGGCCATGCCCGATCGCACTTTCATCGAATGGGACAAGGACGACATCGACGCGCTCGGCATCCTCAAGGTCGACGTGCTGGCTCTGGGCATGCTCACCTGCATCCGCAAGTGCCTCGACCTGCTGGAGGATCACCACGACCGCAAGCTGACACTGGCCACCGTGCCGCGCGAGGACCCCGAGACCTACGAGATGCTGCGCAAGGGCGATTCGCTCGGCGTTTTCCAGGTGGAAAGCCGGGCGCAGATGAACATGCTCCCGCGCCTGCGTCCGCGCGAGTTCTACGACCTCGTGATCCAGGTCGCCATCGTGCGGCCGGGGCCGATCCAGGGCGACATGGTGCACCCCTACCTCAAGCGCCGCCGCGGGGCGGAACAGGTCGTGCTGCCCGCGCCATCACCCGAACACGGCCCGCCGGACGAGCTGTCCTCCATCCTCGAACGCACGCTGGGCGTGCCGATTTTCCAAGAGCAGGCGATGAAGATCGCGCTCGACGCGGCGAAGTTCAGCGGGGCAGAGGCCAATCGCCTGCGTAAGGCCATGGCAACTTTCCGCAGTCGCGGCATGGTACACGAATTGCAGGAGCTGATGGTCGGGCGGATGATTTCGCGCGGCTATGACCCTGATTTCGCTGAACGCTGCTTCAACCAGATCAAGGGCTTTGGCGAATACGGCTTTCCCGAAAGTCACGCCGCCAGCTTCGCGCACCTCGTCTACGTCAGTAGCTGGCTGAAATGCCATTTCCCCGCCGCCTTCGCCTGCGGCCTGCTCAATTCGCAACCGATGGGTTTCTACGCCCCGGCGCAGATCGTCCGCGATGCGCGTGAGCACGGGGTCGAGGTACTGCCGGTGGACGTGAACCATTCGGACTGGGACTGCACGCTGGAGACGATCGGCAGGGCGGATGACCGGCAGCAGGGCCGCCTCGATCGTCACGTCGCCCTGCGCCTTGGCCTCAGGCAGGTGGATGGCTTGCCCGAACACGTCGCGGCGTCGCTAGTGGCGGCACGACAGGCGGAGGGGCCGTTTGCCGACGTTGCCGAACTGCGCGAGCGGGCGCGCATCCCGGTTAGCCACGTAGAGCGGCTCGCCAGCGCCGATGCCTGCATCTCGCTCGGCCTGTCGCGGCGGCAGGCCCTGTGGGATGCGCGCAGCCTGGTCGGCGCGCCCGACCTGCCGCTGTTCGCCCATGCCGAGGAGCGCGACGAGGGGGCGGAGCAGGGCCGGGCCGTGCTGCCGAAGATGCCGCTGAGCGAGGAGGTGGTGGCGGATTACCAGACCACGCGGCTCAGCCTGAAGGCGCACCCCATGGCCTTCCTGCGCGCCAGCCTGGCCGAGCGCGGTTTCGTGCGCGCGGCCGACCTGCGCGACCGCAAATTCCGCTCCATGGTGCAGGTGTCAGGCGTGGTGCTGATCCGCCAGCGGCCCGGCAGTGCCAAGGGCGTCTGCTTTATCACGCTGGAGGACGAGACGGGCGTGGCCAACGTGGTCGTCTGGCCGGACCTGATGGAGCGGCAGCGCCGCGTGATCATGGGATCACGACTGGTCGAGGTGCGCGGACGGGTGGAATACGATGACGAGGTGATCCACGTCATCGCCCACCACATGCGCGATGCCACGGATGAATTGCACCGCCTGTCTGACGACTTGCTCCATGCGCCGGTTGCACGGGCCGACCACGTCAAGCACCCGCTCCCACCGGGGCGTCATCTGACCAGCCTGACCAGTGCGGAACGCCAAGCGAAGGCAATCCGCCCGCGCGATATGATTGACGACATGTCCAACATGCGTGGCCATCCGCGCAATGTCCGGATCATTCCCAAGTCACGCGACTTTCACTGACGCATACCGAACACGCCTGAGCCCGGGAAATGCGCCAGGCAAAGAAAAACCCCCGCCGAAGCGGGGGTTCAACTTTTCAACCTTGCAGTCCGAATTACGGGCTGGTCGGGAAATCTTCGTCCTGGTCGCTTTCGATCAGGATCACGGCTGCAGCGGCCGCTGCAGCGCCGAGCAGCACAACCAGGATCGTGCCAGCGCCACCGTCTTCATCGTTGCCCATCTGCTCACCCTGAGCAGCCGGAGCAGCGGCACGTTCAAGCGACGTGTCGGCAGCGGCAGAAATGGTCGTGCCGGCCACCAGGGCAGCGGCGATGGTACTTGCAATAATCTTTTTCATTTCATCCCTCGAATTTCGGAGGCTTAATTTCTTGAGGCGGCTCTAACGCAGGTGCGTCATTAAGTGAAGCGGAAAAGGGTAAATTTGTTCCAAACCGAGCGGTCTTTGCGACGAACCGTTGCATTTCGATCACGCAAAAACACTGAATTTCCGCCATTTTCGCCGTAAACAGGTGGCAAACGAAAATGTGTTGCAGTGCAGCGCAAAAGTGCTGTCCGTCCTAGACCGGCTCCAGCGCATAGCCCGCAGAGCGTACCGTGCGGATGGGATCGCGCGCGTTTTCGATGGCAATGGCCTTGCGCAGGCGGCGGATATGCACGTCTACCGTGCGCTCCTCGATCTCGCTGCCGGTGCCCCAGACGGCGTCGAGCAGCTGCCCGCGCGAGAACACTCGGCGAGGGTGCTCCATGAAGAACTTGATAAGCCGGTACTCGGTCGGGCCGATCTGCAACTGGCGACCGCGCCGCTCCACTCGGTGGGCCACCGGGTCCAGCTTCATGTCGCCTGCCTCGATCGTTTCGCCGGCCAGGGCAGGGCGCACGCGGCGCAGAACGGCCGCCACGCGGGCGAGCAGCTCGCGCGGTGAGAACGGCTTGGTGAGATAGTCGTCGGCACCGGTCTCAAGGCCGCGCACGCGGTCGTCTTCGGCTTCTCGCGCGGTCAGCATGATGATCGGTACGTGCGCCGTCGCCTTGTCGCGGCGCAGGCGGCGGCAGACCTCGATGCCGCTGGTACCTTCGATCATCCAGTCGAGAATCACCAGGTCCGGCGCGTCTTCGGCCGCCATGACCAGCGCCTCGTCCCCGTCAGCCGTGATGCGTACGTCGTAGCCTTCGTTCTCGAACCGGTATTCGAGCAGCTCGGCCAGCGCGATATCGTCTTCCACAAGGAGCAACTTGGGCGTCGACATGAAATTGGTACCTTTGTCAGTGGCACGCGAATCCGCGCCGTGACCCAGCCAATATTTCACTCATGTGTCAGAATTGTTGCAACCCCGCCTGCGGGATCGCCCATTCCGATCAACGCTCGATATCGCTCGGGTAGGTTCCGGTCGCCGCGTAGTGGACCATCTCCGCGACATTGGTCGCATGGTCACCGATCCGTTCCAGGTTGCGGGCCACGAACAGCAGCTGGGCCGCGCTCGAAATGGTGGAAGGATTCTCCACCATGTGACTCACAAGGTTGCGGAAAATGCTGTCGTAGAAGGCGTCGACCTTGTCGTCCCGCTCGATCACTTCGCGCGCGACAATGGGATCGCGCGCGGCATAGGCGGTGAGCACGTCGTGCACCATTTCCGCTGCCAGTTCACCCATGGCGGGCAGCAGGGTCAGCGGTTCGAAGCGGCTGCGGCCCTCGATGCGGCCGACGCGCTTGGCGATGTTCTTGGCATAGTCACCGATGCGCTCGACCACGCCGCCGATCTTCAGCGCCGCGACGATTTCGCGCAGGTCGTCTGCCATCGGCGCGCGCAGGGCGAGGACGCGCACGGCCATGGCGTCCACCTCGGTCTCCAGCGCATCGAGCTTGGCGTCGCGTTCGACGACCTCGGCTGCCAGTTCCTTGTCGCCGCGCACCAGGGCGTCGAGCGATTGCTGGATCGCGACCTCGGCAAGGCCGCCCATCTCGGCGATCAGGCCGCGCAGGCGGGTGATGTCTTCATCAAAGGCTTTGACTGTATGTTCGGCCATTAGCCGTACCTTCCGGTGATGTAATCCTGCGTGCGCTTCTCACGCGGATTGGTGAATATGTCCGACGTATGTCCGTATTCCACCATGTTTCCTAGGTGGAAAAAGGCCGTGCGCTGCGACACGCGGGCGGCCTGCTGCATCGAGTGGGTGACGATGACGATACCATAACGGCCGCGCAGTTCGTCGATCAGTTCCTCGATCTTGGCGGTGGCGATGGGGTCCAGTGCCGAACACGGTTCGTCCATCAGGATCACTTCCGGCTCGACCGCGATGGCGCGGGCAATGCACAGCCGCTGCTGCTGGCCGCCCGACAGGGCCGTGCCCGAATCTTCGAGGCGATCCTTCACTTCTTCCCACAGGCCGGCGCGGCGCAGGCTCTTTTCGACGATCTCGTCGAGATCGGTCTTGCTTTCCACCAGGCCGTGGATCTTGGGGCCGTAGGCAATGTTTTCGTAGATCGACTTGGGGAAGGGGTTGGGTTTCTGGAACACCATGCCCACGCGGGCGCGCAGCTGCACCACGTCCATGCCGCTGGCGTAGATATCCTCGCCGTCCAGCTCGATGCAGCCGGTCACCTTGGCCGAGGGGATGGTGTCGTTCATGCGGTTGAGTGCCCGCAGGAAGGTCGACTTGCCGCAGCCCGAGGGACCGATGAAGGCGGTCACGAATTCGGTGTGGATGTCGATCGAAACGCTGTCGATGGCCTTCTTGTCGCCATAGAACACGTCGACATCGCGGGCGCGCATCTTCGGCTCGCCGACCTCGACGTTCTCGTGCTCGAGCGACTTGCCCGACGGGTTCGACAGCCCGAGTTCCGCGTCAGCGGCCTGGGTTTCGGAATCGCTCATTACCATCTCTTTTCAAAGCGGTTGCGCAGGTAAATGGCGAGGCCATTCATCAGCAGCAGGAATACCAATAGCACGATAATCGCGGCGCTGGTGCGTTCGACGAAGCCGCGGTCGATTTCGTCGGACCACAGGAAGATCTGCATCGGCAGCACCGTGGCGTTCGACGTAAAGCTCTCCGGCGGGGTCGCCACGAAGGCACGCATGCCGATCAGCAGCAGCGGGGCCGTCTCGCCCAGCGCGCGGGCCATGCCGATGATCGTGCCGGTGAGGATGCCGGGCAGGGCCAAGGGCAGGACATGGTGGAACACCACCTGCACCGGCGAGGCACCGATAGCCAGCGCACCGTCGCGGATCGACGGCGGCACGGCCTTGATGGCGTTGCGCCCGGCGATGACGATCACCGGCATGGTCATCAGTGCCAGCGTCATGCCGCCGATCAGCGGCGCAGACCGGTAGCCGGGGAATATGGTCAGGAAGACGGCGAGACCGAGCAGGCCGAAGATGATCGAAGGCACCGCCGCAAGGTTGTTGATCGAGACCTCGATCAGGTCGGTCCAGCGGTTCTTCGGGGCATATTCCTCAAGGTACAGCGCCGCCAGCACGCCGATCGGGAAGGCGAGGGCGAGGGTGACGATCATGGTCAGGATCGATCCCTTCAGTGCGCCCCAGATACCCACCAGCTGCGGGTCCGTGGCATCGGCGCGGGTCATGAAGCCGAAGTCCAGCCGGTCTTCCAACAAGCCCTGGTCTGCCAGTTGCCGTGCCAGCGGCTGCAGGTCGGCGTTGCCATCGCCGGCATAGGCGCTGGCGAGGTCTTCGGACGTGGGCAGCCACAGGTCCACGCGCTGGCCGAGCAAGGTCGGATCGGCGGCGATCTGTTCTCCGACCAGGCGCCAGGCCTCGTTGTTTACGTGATCCGCGCCTTCTTCACCCAGCGCCTGTTCGGCACTGAAGGAGATGACTTCGGGCAGGCCCTGCCGCTGCAGCGCCTGCACCACTTCGCGCTGGTCTGCGGCGTTGGCGGGAATCGTCAGGCCGGCCTGGGTGAAATCCACCGGTACGGCCAGTTCGGTGCGCTGGAAGCCGCCAAGACCGCTCAGCGTCATGTTGATGAGCAGGAAGACCAGCACGGCCACCGAGAACAGGATGGCGCCAAGGCCCAGCACCTTGAAACGCCGCTCGGATGCGTAGCGCTTCTTCAGCCGGGCCTCGAACGCGGGCGTGCGCGTCGGGCGCAGGGTTTCAGCCTGATCACTCATAAGCTTCACGGAACCTCTTTACGACGCGCAGGGCGACGACATTCAGCGCCAGCGTGACGAGGAACAGGACAAAGCCCAGCGCAAAGGCCGCCAGCGTGGCAGCCGAATCGGTGCTTGCCTCGCCGGTGAGGTTGGCGACGATCTGGTAGGTGACCGTGGTCATCGCCTCCAACGGATTGGCAGATAGCCGCGCGGTGGCACTGGCGGCCATGACAACGATCATGGTCTCGCCAATGGCACGGCTGATGGCAAGCATGATTCCGGCGACGATGCCGGGCAGGGCGGCAGGCACCAGCACCTTCTTGATCGTCTCGTTCTGAGTCGCGCCCAGCGCCAGCGAACCGTCCTTCATGGCTTGCGGGACAGCCGCAATCGAATCGTCCGCCATCGAGGAGACGAAGGGAATGATCATCACGCCCATGACGAGACCTGCGGCCAATGCGCTCTCACTCGACGGGTTCTCTACGCCCAGCGTCATGGCGATGTCGCGGATGGCAGGAGCAATGGTGAGGGCGGCGAAGTAGCCGTAGACCACGGTGGGGACACCGGCGAGGATCTCCAGCGCAGGCTTCAGCCAGGTGCGTACGCGCGGCGCGGCATATTGGTTGAGGTAGATCGCGCTCATCATCCCCAGCGGGATGGCGACGATCATGGCGATAACCACGCCGATGAAGAAGGTGCCCCAGAACAGCGGCACGGCACCGTAGCGCGCCGGGTCCGGGTTGACGTCGTCGGTCATCGGGTTGGGTGCCCAATGGGTGCCGGTCAGGAAATCGATGGGACTGACCATGCCGAAGAAGCGGATGGTCTCGAACACCAGGCTGGCGATAATGCCGACCGTGGTCAGGATGGCGACCAGCGAAGCTACCAGCAGGGTGCCGAGGACGGCCTTTTCCACCCGGTTGCGGGCGCGGAAATCGGGCTTCAGCCGGAGGAAGGCAAAGGCCGCTCCCGTGCCTGCCAGCAGCAGGGTAACGACGATGCCGATGATGCCGTAGAAATTGCTCGCCCGGCGGAACGGCTCGACCAGGGCATTGGCAGCCGGGTTGGTCACCGTCTGGGCAGCGCCGCTGGCAACGGCTTGTGCCTGCGACAGGATGGTTTCGCGTTGCAGGCCAAAAGGCGGCAGGTCAGCGGCGGCAGGATCCGCCAGCACGCTCTGCATGACCAGCGAACCGGAGATCGAGGCCCAGACAAGTGCGAACAGCAGCGCCGGAACTGCGATCCACAGCGCGGCATACCAGCCGTGGTAATTGGGCAGCGAGGCAATGCGGTTGTCGCTGGCCGCGCGCCGAAACATGGCAGCGCGCGACCTGGCGACCAGCCAGCCGGCCAGCCCCAATCCGAGGACAACAAGGAGCAGGGTGCTGGCAGACATGACGGCGGTTTACGGCTCCTATTCGAAGTCGGCGGCGGTCAGCGGCGTGAAGTCGCTGGCAGCGGAATTGCTTCGGGCCATAACGTCTTCAGGGTTCGGCACAAGACCGACTTCGGTCAGCGGACCGCCTGATCCCCAGTTTGCTGCCCATTCAGCCACGAATTCACGCAGGCCCGGGATGGCGTCGAGGTGCGCGTTCTTCACGTAGATGAACAGCGGACGTGCGCCGATGTAGTTGAAGCTGGAGATGTTCTCGTAGGTCGGCTCGACACCGTTCACGGTCATGCCGTGGATTCGGTCGAGGTTTTCTTCGAGGTAGGAGTAGCCGAAGATGCCGATGGCGTCGGCGTTGCCTTCGATCTTCTGCACGATCAGGTTGTCCTGCTCGCCTTGTTCGACATAGGCGCCGTCGGTGCGGACTTCGGTGCAGATGGCTTCGAAGCGCTCTTCGTTCTCTTCCTCGATGGCAGCCATGCCTTCGCCTGCTTCACAGCCCGGCATCAGCACCAGTTCGACCAGCGCGTCACGCGTACCCGAGGTGGCCGGCGGGCCGTAGACCAGGATCGGCTTGTTGGGCAGCGACGGATCGAGGTCGCTCCAGTTGGCTGCAGTCTGCTCTTCGCCATAGGGATTGGCGGCGATGGCGCGGTACATGATTTCCGGGGTGATATCGAAGTCGATGCCGCCGTTGGCGCTGGCGAAGGCGATGCCGTCCATGCCGACCTGGATTTCGGTGACTTCGGCCACGCCGTTGGCCTGGCAGGTTTCGAACTCGCTGGCCTTCATGCGGCGCGAGGCGTTGGCCACCGAAGGCGTATCAGCGCCGTCGCCAGCGCAGAACAGCTGCATGCCGCCGCCGGTGCCGGTCGATTCGATAATCGGCGAAGGCATGCCGGTGTTGCGGGCAAAGCTCTCCGCGACGCGGGTGGCGAAGGGGAAGACGGTGGAGGAGCCGACCACGCTGATGGCATCGGGCGTGGCGGAGCTGCTGCCGTCATCGCAAGCAGCGAGCATGGCGACACTGATCGTCGCAACGGCGGTACAGAAAGTCTTTTTCATGATGATCCTCATTTGGTTCGGATGCCAGACCGCTAGGTAAACTGTGTGACGGCTTTGCGACAAGCTAGGGTCCAAAGCGTGTCCCGGTGTCAGATAACCCCGGAAGGCCGCCGGATGGCGTGATCAGAAATCGACCTGGGCGCGGATGCCGATGACGTCGACCGAGTAATCCAGGTCTCCGCCTGCTGCCGCATGCACCGCATCGTCGTATTCGAGGCGGGCATAGTTGACGAGGAAGCGGGTGTAGTCGGTGGGTACCCAGACGAGGCTGGCCATATAGCCGTTCTGCGTCCCGCCGATGACACCGGCGTCGCTCAGGTCGAGGTAGTCGTAACGTACGTTGACCTGCACTGCGCCCATGCCGCCTTCGCCGACCGGGTGCGCCGGGCGGGTGCGGTTGAAGGTGCCGCCACGATAACCGCGGCTGTCGCCTTCGGTCAGGAACACGCCCGCTTCGACGTAGCCGCCGAAAAAGGTCGGGTCGGGCATCGGGCCGTCCAGGCTGGGGTTCTGCCAGAAACCTTCGGCAACCACGTGGAACGGACCAGATATGGCGGCAGCTTCCACGCCGGCACCGAACTCGCTGGTGGCGGGCAGGTTGCCGGTGTTGATGAAGCGTTCGCCGGTGAAGTGGACCAGCGGGCGCTGGCGGTAACGCACGGTGTCACCATCTGCCACGTTGGTGAAGTGCACCGAGGCACCGAAGTGCAGCTGGGTATCGCCAAGTTCGGGCATGAACACGACGCGGCCGTCGACGCTGGTCGACTTGCTCGGCAGGTCGCCGATGTTGTCGGTGAAGAAACCGGCCTGGATCAGCACCGAATCGGTCGGCTCCAGTTCAACGGCAACGCCCAGGCGGCGTTCGAACCCGAAGGCATCGGTGAAGGCGGCGCGCTCGATGAAGGAGGAGAAGCGGCTGGAGGTCAGCTCTTCCAGCGACTGGAAGTTGTTGCGCTGGCCGACGTTAACGGTGAGCGCGCCATGTTCGTAGCTGAGCAGGGCGTCGGTCACGTCCACGCTGTTGCCAGCGAAGTCGATTTCGAACTTGTAGCCGAAGCCGCCCGGGATATCGCCTTCGACGCCCAGGCGGGCGCGGCGCATTTCGCTGTTGAAGCCGTCTTCGCGGCCGGTCGATTCGGGCGCGTTGATGAACCCCGCGTCGATGTTGAGGCGACCGCGCGGCTTGAACGACCAGCCACCGGGGCCTTCGATCTCGGGGGCGCCGGCCCACGAGATCTCGGTTCCGCTGGGCGCCGTGACCATCGGTGCGGGGATCGCGGCGATGGCGGCTTCAGTCTGGGCCTGAGCTGCAGCGGCCTGCGCTTCGAGGGCAACCATGTCGGCTGCGCTCTGCGCCTGGTCGGCTTCCAGTTCCGCGACTCGCTGGTTCAGGCGGGCGATCTCGGCGCGCATTGCGGCGAGTTCTTCCATCACGCCAGACATGGAATCCTGCGCGGATTCCTGCGCAAAAACAGCGCCGGGCGTAAGGGCCGTGGCGGCCAGGAGGGCGGGCGCGAGAAGTTTCTTCATGACAATTCTGTTTCACTTTTGTGGCTGCGATGTGCGCCCGCTATGACCACAATGTGACGCTATTGTTACAGTCGACGGACACAAGCCTGTCACAAGTGGACAACTTGTGGAGAAGCGTCAGTTTTCGATCAGGAGCGGGATGCGCACGGTGACGGTCGTGCCGTCACCCAGCTTGCTGTCGATATCCAGCCGCCCGCGATGCCGTTCGACGATGTGCTTCACGATTGCGAGGCCAAGGCCGGTGCCTCCCTGGGCGCGACTGCGACCCGGGTCCGTGCGGTAGAAGCGCCGCGTCAGGTGCGGCAGGTGCTCGGGGGCGATACCCTCGCCATGGTCGCGCACGGTGAATACCACCATGTCGCGCTGGCCCTTGTGCAGCGATACCTCGACAGGGCCATCGCTGCCGTATTTCAGCGCATTGTCGACGAGGTTGCGAACCAGCTGTTCCAGCTGCTTGTGATCGCCGCGCACCACCAGCGGGCCTTCATCGAAGGCGAAGGTCACGCGGTCAAAGCGTTCGTGTCCGGCCCCGTCGCGTGCGGCCTGTCTCACCAATGGCTCAAGCTCCACCGGTTCGCGCGGCTGGTCGTGCTTCTCGGCTTCGACGCGGCTCAGCGACATCAGGTCATCAACCAGGCCCTGCAACCGGCGCGCTTCGCGCAGCACGGTGGCGTAGAACTTGCTGGCCTGCTTGGGATCGACGTCTTCGCCTTCGTCTTCGAGCGTTTCCATATAGCCGATGATCGAGGCGAGTGGAGTGCGCAGCTCGTGGCTGGCATTGGCGACGAAATCCGTGTGCGCCCGGCTGACGTCGGCTTCGGAGGTGCGGTTGATCAGTTCGATCAGCGAGTAGCGTTCGTCGATCGGCTGGCAGGTCAGCTGCCAGTTACTGCGCGGCCCGGTGAGGCCCTGCACGGTCACGCTGCCGCCGCCGGGGCGCGAGAGCAGGTCGACCGCGGCCGGGTGGCGCAAGGCGACACGGGCGTCCTGTCCAAGGATATGGCCGCCGATGGCTTCGCGGGCATTGGCATTGGCCACGATGATACGGTTGTGATCCAGCATCAGCATGGGCAGGCCAGAATGTTCGATCAGGTCGCGCATGCCGCTGCGCGTCAGCTGGACGCCTTCGCTGGTATCGGGGCGTCGTTCCGGGGGAGCAGGCTCGACCAGCCAGAACGACAGGATCCACACGACCACCATGGCCACGACCGGCCCGACGGTGGAACCCGAAAGCAGCAGGACAACGCCGCAAACAATGGCCAGCACGATAGCGGCGACGGGAGCCTTGATGCCCTTCATGCGCACGCTCATGCGCCAGAATTGTGACGGTTTCCACCTTGTCGGCAGAAACATCCACGCTCGTTTCGGAATTGGCTGGTTTGGTGACCCCTACGGGAATCGAACCCGTGTTTCAGCCGTGAGAGGGCCGCGTCCTGACCGCTAGACGAAGGGGCCGTTACCGGTCGCCCGGTCGGGCAACATGCCATTCATGTCGGAAGGCAAATCCATCGCTGGTGACCCCTACGGGAATCGAACCCGTGTTTCAGCCGTGAAAGGGCCGCGTCCTAACCGCTAGACGAAGGGGCCACGCGCGATGGAGCGGCGCAATTAGGGGTGTGCGTGCAATCGGTCAAGCCCACTTTTGGGATATTTCACGCTGGCCGCAGTCAGTCGGCCCAGGCCGCGTCTTCCAGATGCAATTCGGCGGCGGGACGAGCGCCCCAATCGTCGATTTTCGCGCGCCCTGCCAGCCACAGGCGGCGCCCCTTGGCGCCGTGGAGAATCGACTGGCCCATTTCGCTGTCGGCAGCGCGAAAGGCGATGGCCTTGAGGCTGCGCCCGTCCTGCCCGGCAGCGATCAGCCGCAAGTGGTCGGTGCCGACAATGTCGGTCTTCACGATGTGAACCGGCCCCACGGCGATTCGTGGTCCCGGCCAGCCGACGCCGTAGGGTCCGGCGGCTTCGAGCGTTTCGACAAGGTCGGGTGTCAGCCCGCCGGGAGCGACCGCAAGATCGAGCAACATGGTCTGCGATGCGCTGGCCTTGGCGACCGCGCTCGCCAGCCTGTCGTCGAGCCATTCTGCCAGGGCATCGAGCTTGTCGGCTTCCACCGTGAGGCCTGCTGCCATGGCATGGCCACCGCCCGCCACCAGCAGCCCCGCCTCGCGCGCGGCGATAATGGCTGCGCCAAGGTCCACACCCGCGATCGAGCGCCCCGAGCCTTTGCCTTGTCCATTCTCCGAGTCGAGCGCGATGACCAGGCTCGGCTTGCCGGACTTCTCCTTGATGCGTCCGGCGACGATGCCGATCACGCCGGGATGCCAGCCCTTGCCGGACAGGCAGATGACCGACCGGTTGTGCTGGGCGGCCAGTTGCTCCTCCGCCTCCGCCTGCACGGCAGCCTCGATGGCGCGGCGATCCTCGTTGAGGGCGGATAGCTGCGCGGCGATTGCGCGCGCTTCGTCGGGGTCCTCTGTCGTCAGCAGGCGTACGCCCAGCGTCGCTTCGCCCACGCGACCACCGGCGTTGATGCGGGGGCCAAGGGCAAAACCGCAATCGCTGCACTTGGGCGCGGCTTTCAGGCGGCTGGCGTCGATCAGCGCGGCCATGCCGGTATTCTCGCGCTTGGCCATGACCTTGAGGCCCTGCGCCACGAACGCCCGGTTGAGCCCGCGGATGGCCGCCACGTCGGCCACGGTGCCCAGCGCTACGAGATCGAGAAGGGAAAGGAGATCCGGTTCCTTGCGACCGGCAAAGTATCCGCGATCGCGCAGGGTGCGCACCACGGCAACAGCCAGCAGGAAGGCCACGCCGACAGCCGCAAGGTGCCCGTGAGAAGCGGCGAGATCGTTCTCGTCGAGGCGGTTGGGGTTCACCAGGGCGTAGGTGCGTGGCAGATCGGGCGCGCACTTGTGGTGATCGACGACGATCACGTCGATGCCCGCATCGTGCGCCATACCCAGCGCTTCGTGCGCCATGGCGCCGCAATCGACCGTGACGATCAGGCTGGAGCCTTCCTCGCCGATCTTCAGCAGGGCCTCCCCGCTGGGGCCGTAGCCTTCCAGCAGGCGATCGGGGATGTAGTGCCGTGCGTCATGTCCCAGCATGCGGATCAGACGAATCATCAGCGCCGAGCTGGTCGCCCCGTCGACATCGTAGTCGCCGTAGATCGTGATGGACTCGCGCGTCAGTACGGCCTCGGCAATGCGTTCGGCGGCGCGGTCCATGTCGTTGAACTGCGATGGATCGGGCAAGAAGCCGCGCAGGCTCGGCTGGCGATGACGATCCAGGTCGTCCGGCTCGACACCGCGCGACAACAGCAGCTGGGTGGTAATGTCCTCGGCCAGCGAATGCACGCCGCCTTCAAGCTGCATGTTGCCGCCGCGCCATTCCCAGGCCTTGCCGCTCAGCGACTGTTCAACCCCCAGGACCTTTGATCGTGTTGCCATCTGCCTGACCTAGCCTTTTTGGGCACCACCTCCAACTGGTGTGACAAGGCTCTCGACAGGTGTGGAGGCTTGCAAGTAATCGGGCGAACATGAGGGGCAACGAATATGCATATTTCTGCTAGGACTCGACCTTAAGTGTCTTTGCCGTCAGAAAAAGCTTCGAACGCAAATTAGGGGACAAGGCCTATCGCCAGTGCATTGCGCCTTGAAGACCAGGACTTTGCTTCAGCAGTTTCGCTGCTGTTCGCGCCGGGGAAGCGCCCCCGCGCGGCGGATATTTGCGCGCAGGCCAGCAATGCAGGGCAGTTTTCCATAAGTCTCGATCCTGCTGCCGATGGTGGCCAGGAAGAAGGTTGGCTGGAACTGCTCGCCAATGGCCTGACCTTCGACCTTTCCGGCCTGGCACCGCAACCGCCTATCGACGTTCCCGCCACGGTCCATTCCTTTGGTCTGTCACCGGCCATCGACATCGGCGGGCACCAGGCAGTGCTGATCATGCCGGGTCCGCACCTTGCCGCCGGTGGCGCCATGTTCCCCGTGGTGCGCACCCTGGCAATGATCGCCGCACAACTGGCCGAACTGGAGGGGGTCGACGCCGTGGCCTGGCACCCCGCCCGGGCGGTAAGCGACGCAGACTATTTCCGGCGCGGGGTCTCGCGCTGGATCGAGGGCGGGGCCTTTCCCGGGCTTGGCCTTTCCGCACTGGCTTCCACGCCCGAAGGAGGGCTGGCGAGCGAAGGCTTGAGCCTGTTTACCGGGCAGGAGCTGCGACTTGCGCCAGATATCGTTGCCGACCGCGCAGAGGGGGCCAAGATTGCCCTTCGGCTGCTCAACTGGTTGGTGGAGAACGGCCGGGTTACCGATCCGCTTGAATTCACCGGGCCGTCCGGCGAGACCTTGCGGCTCGAAGCGAGCGGCAACGGGGCAATCGTCGACGTGCGAAGGGTTGCGCGCTGACAGTCGCCGCGACTTGGGCAAGCTCGGTTTGCGCGCAGGAGCAGCGCAGGCGATTGTCTTTCCGGTCCGTAAACCGGCCTGACAAGCCGGGCCACCAGAGCGACATGCAGCGGCACCACCTGTTGCCGTGCCAGCTGCTGAACAGCGATGGCCTCAGTCGCATGCTTTCGACCCTCGGCACGGATCGGCTGGGTTTCGACGATTTCCGCCGCAACGGCCTACTGTTGCCCGCGAGTGTCGCGGCCGCCTTGCGCATCGGATTGCCCATGCATCGCGGGCCTCACCCGCAGTACAACGGGCTGGTCGCAGAGCGGGTCGGGCAGATCGAAGGCGACTGGGCGAGCGAACAGCGCCGTCACCCGCGCAAGGCCAACCGCAATGCGATGATGCGCCTGTCCCTGTTGCAGGGAGCCTTGCGCCGACGCCTGCTCGACGCCGGGCGCAATCGCCTGCGGCTCAATACCAGGGACCCGTTCCGTGCCGGGCAGGACTTTGCCGAACTCGATGCAATGGCAGACCAGATCTGGGCCGCCACCGCGCTGACATTCTAGAACCGCGGCGTGCCGGGACCGTGCGACGCACCGTTGGCGGCAGAGAGGATGGCGCGGACACTGGCCGTTGCCACGTCCTCGTCAATCCCAACACCCCAGCCGGAGCGACCATCGGGCAGCGACCATTCGATATAGGCTGCCGCGCGAGCATCGACGCCGCCACCAAGGGCGTGTTCCGAATAGTCGAGCACTTCGAAATCGAGGCCGTAGGTCTCGCGGATTGTCGCCAGCACCGACGAGATCAGGCCCTTGCCGCGGCCGGATACCTGCTGCGGCACGCCGTCCACCTCGATAGTGCCGGCGAAGACGCGCGAGCCGTCGTTGGCGCGGCGTTCGTCGTAGTCGACCAGGCGGAAGCGGCGTTTCTCGACCTTGAGGTAGTAGGTCTGCTTGAAGCAGTCCCAGATGTCGGCAGCGTTGAGTTCACGACCCTGGCTGTCGGCCATGTACTGGACGTGCTTGGAGAAGTGTGCCTGCAACTTCTTGGGCAGCTTCAGGCCCTGGTCCTGCTGCAGCACCCAGGCAAAGCCGCCCTTGCCGGACTGCGAGTTGACGCGGATGACCGCTTCGTAATCGCGGCCAAGGTCTGCCGGGTCGATGGGCAGGTAGGGGACCTTCCAGTTCTGGTCGTTCTGCTTTTCGTGGGCTTCGAAACCCTTCTTGATGGCGTCCTGGTGGCTGCCGGAAAAGGCCGTGAACACCAGCTCGCCGCCGTAGGGGTGGCGCTGGTGGACGGGCAGTTCGTTGCAGTATTCCACCGTCTCGATCACCTTGTCGATGTCGGAGAAGTCGAGGCCCGGATCGACACCTTGCGTGTACATGTTCAGCGCCACGGTCACGAGGCAGCAGTTGCCGGTCCGCTCGCCATTGCCGAACAGGCAGCCTTCAACGCGGTCTGCACCCGCCATCAGGCCGAGTTCGGCAGCAGCAACACCGGTGCCGCGGTCGTTATGGGTGTGAAGCGAGATGACGGCCGCATCGCGATTGGGCAGGTTGCGGCAGAAATATTCGATCTGGTCGGCGTAGATGTTGGGCGTTGCTGCCTCAACCGTCGCCGGCAGGTTGAGGATGATCGGCCAGTCCTTGGTAGGGCCGACGACCTTCATCACCGCTTCACACACTTCCAGGCTGAAATCGAGCTCGGCGGTAGAGAAGGTTTCGGGCGAATATTCGAACTGCCACTTGGTGTCGGGACGCTTGGCAGCCTCGTCCACCAGCAATTGTGCGCCATTGATGGCGATCTGCTTTACCTCGTCCTTGCTCATGCGGAAGACGATATCGCGCCATGCCGGGCTGACCGCGTTGTAGAGGTGGACGATGGCCGAGTGCGCGCCTTCAAGGCTTTCAAAGCTGCGCTTGATCAGGTCTTCGCGCGACTGGGTGAGGACCTGGATCACCACGTCTTCGGGCACGCGTTCGGACTGCACCAGCCACGATATGAAATCGAATTCGGTCTGGCCCGCTGCGGGGAAGCCGACCTCGATTTCCTTCACGCCCACTTCCACCAGCAGGTCGAAGAAGCGCGTCTTCTTGGCGCGGTCCATCGGATCGATGATCGACTGGTTACCATCACGCAGATCGGTGCTGAGCCAGCGGGGCGGGGCGGTGATGGTGCGCGAAGGCCACTGCCGGTCCGGCAAGGGGACCTGCGGGAAGGGGCGGTACTTGGCCGAGGGATCGGACAACATGGGCATTTCGAAAACAGCCTTTTGCAACTTCGACGCGCACGGCAAGGCCCGGCGCGGATTTATCAACCTTGTGGTGGATCAGCCCTTAGGAGTGTTCCCTGCCAGACGCGCAGGGCAAATGGCACGCCTAAGGGCGTGTAAGTCGCAGCAGGATTAGGCTGTAGGCCTGCGTCATGCAAAAGTACTTAGGGACGATTGGTTAACAGGTCCAGACATGAAAACGGGCGCAGGCCATTTTGGCGCTGCGCCCGTGTTTCGTGCTCGGAGGCTGTTATTGCAGTTCGAAAGCGACGGTGATGTCGAGTTCGACTTCGTCACCGATGCCGAATGGGATGCCCCAACCGAAATCCCATTCCGAACGGTTGATCGTCGTGGTGCCGTGGAAGCCAACGGTGGGCTTCTGGCTCATCATGTTGGTACCCATGCCCGACAGTTCGGCCTGGATCGTCACCGGCTTGGTGACGCCGTTAAAGGTGAGGTCGCCCATGATGTGCGCGGTCGTGTCACCGGTCTGGTGGACGGACGTCGACACGAAATGCGCAGCTTCCGGTTCCGGACCGAAGAAGTCGGGATCGGCGCCTTCCGCACCGGGGCGCAGCAGGTGGTCACGCAGGCCGGCGCTGGCAACCGTGGGGTTGTTCATCGGGATCATTACGTCGACGGTGGAATTGGAGAGGTTGTCCGTATCCAGCACCAGCGTGCCGGTGACGTCGCCGAAAATGCCGAAGTAGTCGTTGAAACCGAGGTGATCGAGGCGCCAGCCGACCAGCGAGTGGCCCGGATCGGTGGAATAGGTGCCCGAGGCAACGGCGCTTGCGTCCATGCCTTCGGCTTCGGGGCCAGCCTGGGCATTGAGCCCGCTGACACCGACGGTGGCAATGGCAGAAGCGGCAGCGACGGCCAGAATCGTCTTACGCATGTAAAGTCTCCCAGTGGATTGGTTGCATTGCAGAATGGCGGGGAAGGTTGACAATGTCCACCATTGTCGCGCTACCCGCCCAAAAGGCGGTGCAGGGCGAGCGGCTAGCAACCGGTCCAGACGGACCGCTCGCGTTCCCGCAAGTCCTGCAGGGTATATTCGCTCCGCGGCGGCGGAGCGTCACATGGATCGTAATTGCTGTCTTGCGGCAGGCAGCCTTCGCCGCACACCTGCCGGGCGATGCCGGTACGGCTGCCGACGTGCCAGAACCGTCCGCCGGGGGTGGCGACATAGCCGTCGATACCGCTCGCCATGTCACCCTGGACGTCGATGGTGGAGGGCACTTCGCTGTCGTAGTCGCGGTTGAAGGCGGCATGTGTGTGCATGGTCGCACGCGGCAGCAGGCTGTGCACGTCGAAGTAGGCGGCATCGCAGCTGGCCTCGTCACCCACCCGCGTGGTGCGCGCCACCAGCTCGCCATCACTGTTCTCCGCGACAAGGCCGCAGAGCTCGATATCGTGATCGAACGATTGCCGCTGCATCTCCGCCAGCCGGGCGCGGGCAAATTCCTGCACCTCGGCTTGCGGGACTGTGGCCTCGGTCACGACACTGCCCAGCGTGTCCGATACGCGGTGGAGGACGATGCCGCCCCAGGCGAGGCCGCAGATGATGAACAGGATAAGGGTCGAGCGGCCACCGGTCATGATGGCCGCCTGTTTCGCCCTAGTTCTTTTCCTTGTCCACCAGCTTGTTAGCGCTGATCCACGGCATCATGGCACGCAGGCGGGCGCCGGTCTGTTCGATCGGGTGTGCTTCGGCGCGCTTGCGGGCGGCCTTCAGCTCCGGCTGGCCGGCGCGGTTGTCGAGCACGAAGTTCTTCACGAAACGGCCCGACTGGATATCGTCCAGCACGCGCTTCATCTCGGCCTTGGTTTCCGGCGTGATGACGCGCGGACCGGTGGTGATGTCGCCGTATTCGGCGGTGTTGCTGATCGAATAGCGCATGTTGGCGATGCCTCCTTCGTAAAGCAGGTCGACGATCAGCTTGGTTTCGTGCAGGCACTCGAAATAGGCCATTTCCGGGGCGTAACCGGCTTCCACCAGCGTTTCGAAACCGGCCTGAATCAGGTGGGTGATGCCGCCGCAGAGCACGGCCTGCTCACCGAACAGGTCAGTCTCGCATTCTTCGCGGAAGTTGGTTTCGATGATGCCCGAACGGCCGCCACCGACGCCGCTGGCATAGGCGAGAGCGACATCGTGGGCGTTCCCGCTGGCGTCCTGGTGGATGGCGATCAGGCAGGGCACGCCGCCGCCCTTCACATATTCGCCGCGTACGGTGTGGCCGGGGCCCTTGGGCGCGATCATGATGACGTCGATATCGGCGGGCGGTTCGATCAAGCCGAAATGCACGTTCAGGCCGTGAGCGAATGCGAGGGCGGCGCCCGGCTTCATGTTGCCCTTGAGGTCGTTCTCCCAGATCTCGGCCTGGTGTTCGTCGGGCGCGAGGATCATCAGGATGTCGGCCTGCTCGGCAGCCTGCTTGTTGCTCAGCACCTCGAATCCGGCAGCTTCGGCCTTCTTCGCGGTGGCCGAGCCTTCGCGCAGGGCGATGGCGACGTTCTTCACGCCCGAATCGCGCAGGTTCTGGGCGTGGGCATGGCCCTGGCTGCCATAGCCGAGCACGACGATCTTCTTGTCGGTGATCAGGTTCAGGTCGGCATCGGCGTCGTAATAGACTTTCATTTCACTTCCTCTTGCGCCCCGTCGGTTCCGGTCGGGCTCTGTCATGTTGCTGTTCGTGGTGTGTCGGTAGTCCCCGGACAGGCCGGAGACGACGAAAATTTCCTATCCGGTGGTCAAGACCCCTCGCTGCCGCGCATCATGCCGACAACGCCGGAGCGGCCGACTTCGACTAGGCCAAGGCCGCGCATCAGGGCGACGAAGTTGTCGATCTTGTCGCTGGCGCCGGTCAGTTCGAAGACGAAGCTTTCGGTTGTTGTGTCGATGACGCTGGCGCGGAACACTTCGGCGATCCGCAGGGCCTCGACGCGGTTCTCACCCGTGCCTTTCACCTTCACCAGCGCCAGTTCGCGTTCGACGTGCGGGCCTTCCTCGGACAGGTCGACCACGCGGTGGACGGGCACCAGCCGGTCCAGTTGGGCCATGATCTGGTCGATCACTGGCGGCGGGCCGTTGGTGACGATGGTGATACGGCTGACGGCGTGGTCTTCCGAGATATCGGCCACGGTCAGGCTGTCGATGTTGTACCCGCGCGCGGTGAACAAGCCGGTGATCTTGGCAAGGATGCCCGGCTCGTTGTCGACGATCACGGTGAGCACGTGACGCTCGTGCTGGCGATGCTGGATTTTCATCACACCAGGGCCTTTGCTTCGTCTTCCATGGTGCCGGCCACCATGTCGCCATAGAGCAGCATTTCCGTATGCGCCGCGCCCGAGGGGATCATCGGGAAGCAGTTGGCTTCCTTCGACACCAGGCAATCGACCATCACCGGCCCGTCATGTTCCAGCATGGCGCGGATGCCGTCTTCCAGCTCGCTCTCGTCGTGGATGCGGATGCCCTTCCAGCCATAGGCTTCAGCGAGCGCCACGAAGTCAGGCAGGCTGTCCGAATAGCTATTCGAATAGCGGCTCTCGTAGGTCAGTTCCTGCCACTGGCGAACCATGCCCATGTATTCGTTGTTGAGGATGAACACCTTCACCGGCAGGCGATACTGGCTCGCCGTGCCAAGCTCCTGGATGTTCATCTGGATCGAAGCCTCTCCAGCAATGTCGATCACCAGGTCGTCCGGATTGCCCAGCTGCGCGCCGATGGCGGCGGGCAAGCCGTAGCCCATGGTGCCGAGGCCGCCCGAGGTCAGCCAGCGGTTGGGCGACATGAAGCCGAAGTACTGCGCTGCCCACATCTGGTGCTGGCCAACTTCGGTGGTGATGATCGGATTGCGCTCGCGGGTCATGGCGAACAGCGTTTCTACCGCCTTCTGCGGCATCAGCGCTTCGGTGCGATCGGGATAGGCAAGGCTGTCCCGCGCGCGCCAACCAGCGATGCGTGCCTTCCACTCGCCAAGGTCCACGCCCTTGCGGCTGCCCCAGCCGGCGATCAGCTGCTCCAGCACGCTGGCGCAGTCGCCGACGATGCCCAGTTCCACCGGTACGATCTTGTTGATCGAAGAGCGGTCGATATCGATGTGGATCTTCTTCGAATCCGGGGCGAACGCGTCGAGGCGACCGGTCACCCGGTCGTCGAAGCGTGCGCCGATGCAGACCATCACGTCGCACTGATTCATCGCCATGTTGGCTTCGTAGGTGCCGTGCATGCCGAGCATGCCGAGCCAGTCCGGATGGTCGGAGGGGAAGGCCCCCAGGCCCATCAGCGTCGAGGTCAGCGGTGCGCCGGTCAGCTGCTGGAACTGGCGGAGCAGTTCGCTGGCCTTGGGGCCGGCATTGATGACGCCGCCGCCGGTGTAGAAGATCGGGCGTTGGGCCTTGGCGATCATGTCGATGGCTTCGGCGATCTCGTCAGCCGCGCCTACCATGCGCGGATGGTAGCGCTTGCGCCGGTCAGCTGCGCCTTCGGGCAGCGAAGCCGTTGCGATCTGCACGTTCTTGGGAATGTCGACCACGACAGGGCCGGGACGACCGGAGGAGGCGATCTCGAACGCCTCTTCAATGGTCGCGGCAAGCTCTTCCGGGTCCTTCACCAGGTAATTGTGCTTCGAACAGTGGCGCGTCAGGCCCACTGTGTCAGCTTCCTGGAAGGCGTCGGTGCCGATCAGGTTGGTCGGCACCTGGCCGGTAATGACCACCATGGGGATCGAATCGAGGAAGGCGTCGGCAATGCCGGTGATGGCATTGGTCGCGCCGGGGCCGGAGGTGACCAGCACCACGCCGGGCTTGCCGGTGGAGCGGGCATAGCCCTCCGCCGCGTGCGCCGCACCAGCCTCGTGCCGGACGAGGATGTGGCGGATACGCTCGTCGGAGAAGAGTTCGTCGTAAATGGGCAGCACTGCGCCGCCGGGATAGCCGAACACGAATTCGACACCCTGCCGCACCAGGCTTTCGACCAGTATCGCAGCACCGCTGCGTTCTTCCGACACTTCGTCCTCCTAACATTACCTGCGCACGAAATTCCCGTGGGCCTTTGGTGAAAAAGACAGCCCGACGCAATCGCTTGCGCCGGGCTCCCATCTCCTCACTCACCGGGCGTCCAATATGAGACAGATTATATCCTGTCAACCGCTAATTTGAGAATAAAATATCAAATTGTGCTCTGATTTGGATATTTTCAGGCTGCAAGCGCGGCCATTGTTCCGGAAGCTGGTTCCGCAACCAGGTATATTGCCGCTTGGCATATTGCCGCGTGGCGAGTTGTCCGGCCTCTATTGCTTGCTCGCGCGAGAGTTCACCGCGCAACATGGCACCGACCTGCGGCACGCCGATGGCGCGCATCACGGGCAGGCTGTCCGGTAGGTTGCGGGCGAGCAGCGCCTCGACCTCTGCCACAGCCCCATTGTCCATCATCAACGCGAAACGCTTGTCGCAGCGGGCGTTGAGCCAGTCGCGGTCCGGTAGGATCACCAGCGGGGCGAGGGTGATGCTGCCACCAATGCCGCCTTCGAGGTTTTGCTGCCAGTCGCCCAGGGTGCGTCCGGTTGACCGGATCACTTCCAGCGCGCGCGCGATCCGCTGACTGTCGGCGGGCTTAAGCACGGCCGCACGCTCGGGGTCTTCGGCCTGCAGCGCTGCATAAGCTTGTTCGACTGGCATGGCGCGCACGGCCTCGCGCACCTTGGCGTCGATCTCCGGCACCGGGGCAATGCCGTCGAGCAGCGTGCGGATATAGAGGCCCGTCCCGCCAACAAGGATCGGCACCTTTCCGGCTGCATGGGCCGCAGCAATCTCGCGCTTGGCCGCGTTAGCCCAGTCGACCGCCGAGCAGGCCTGCGCGCCGTCCCATGTGCCGAACAGCCGGTGGGGTACGCCAGCCATCTCTTCCTCTGTAGGGCGCGCGCTGAGCACCTGCAGGTCGGCATAGACCTGTGCGCTGTCGGCATTAATGACGATGCCACCGCGTCCGGCCTCTTTCAGCGCCAAAGCGAGCCGCACCGCGAGATCGCTCTTGCCGCTGGCGGTCGGCCCTGCAATGAGCGCCACCGGTTTCAGGACAGGAGTTGCAGACTTGCTCATCGCCCGGCTGATAGCAGACCCGGACACGCTGGAAAGCCGCGTGGAGGCATTGATGGCGGCGCTGACGGACAGCGCCACGCCTGTCGCCCATGCCGCCATGCTCGATTTCTGCGGCGACGTGCTTCAGCTGGAAAGCCCGGGCGATAACCTGGCCGGCTTCCAGTCGGCGATCCGCCAGCACTTCGACAGCTGCGACGCGATCATCGCGCGCGATGTGATCACCGTGCCGCAACTGTTCGTGTCGGACATGGATTCGACCATGATCGGGCAGGAATGCATCGACGAACTGGCGGACTTTGCGGGCCTGAAAGAGAAGGTCGCTGCGATCACCGAACGGGCCATGCAGGGTGAGCTCGACTTCGAATCTGCGCTGCGCGAACGCGTTGGCCTGCTCGAAGGGCTGGACGAGGAGGCGATCTACCGCTGCCTCGACGAGCGTATCCGCCCGACCGAGGGTGCCAAGGTGCTGGTCGAGACGCTTCGTTCCAAAGGCTGCCGCTCCGTCCTCGTCACCGGCGGGTTCCACCACTTCGCTGACGTGGTAGCCACCATGCTCGGCTTCGACCGCGTGGTGGGCAACCGGCTGGAAGTGGTCGGCGGCAAGCTCACGGGCGGGCTGGACGGGCCAATTGCCGACAGCTCCACCAAGCTCGCCGTCCTGCAAGAAGAGATGGCCAGACTGGGCGAGGAAGCCGTGAGCATGGGTGCGGGCGACGGGGCCAACGATATTCCGATGCTCGAGGCCGCCAACTACGGCATCGCCTATCGTGCCAAGCCCAAGGCGCGCGAAGCCGCCAATGGCTGGGTCGAACGCGGTGACCTGACTGCGTTGCTCAAGCTGCTGGAAGTGCCCGAAAGCGACTGGGTAGACGCCTAGCGCCGCCTGGCGCGGCCCTTTAGCCAGGCCGCCAACTTCAGCAGCGCCGCAATCACGCCGATGACAAAGTAGGGATCCTGCAGCGGGCTTTGTTCCGGAAACTGGCCGTGGATCACTGCCAGGTATGGGCTGATCGCGAAGACCACCCAGAAGCCCCACATGCCGGTGCGATGGAGCACCTTCCACCAGCGGCCCATGCGCTTTCGTGCAGCATCGCTGGAGGTCAGCACCATCGCCAGCAGCAGCAGGTAGAGGTAGAAACCCGGATCAGTGGGGCCGGTTGGCGGAAAGTTGTCGCGGAGCCACTGGTTTAACAGCAGGCAGACCAGGTGCAGGGCGAATGCTGTCGCAAAGCCCAGACCCCACCAACGCCGATCGCGCAGCAGTGCCTTGGTCCAGCGCGCCGGATAGAGGCGTACCAGTGCAGAAGCGGTGAAGGGGAGCAGGAACAGCGGGAAGGAGGCACGCGCCGTCCAGCGTGCGGCGAGCTGCCATTGCTCCAGCGTGTCAGCGCCGCTGAGCAGGCCTGCGGTCATGGCCGCTACGCCTACCAGCAAACCAAGCGATATTGGCCAGGCCCTGCCCATGAAATGCCCCTTTCCCCGGGGACATACCTAGAGCCAGCTGGAAATCTGCTCCAGCGGTTTCTTTTTCAGTGCGTGGTCCGGCACGGTTGCGTCGGGCGCGGGATGGCCGACGACCACGATCATCAGCGGCTTCTCATTGCTGGGCCTGCCGCACAGGTCGCGTAGGAAACCCATGGGGCTGGGTGTGTGGGTCAGCGTGGCGAGGCCAGCCTCGTGCAGCGTCGCGATCAGCATGCCGCAGGCGATGCCGACGCTTTCGTTGACGTAGTAGTTCTGCGTCTGCCCGTCTTCTTCGATCCCACCAGTCCGCTGGGCGAAGCAGGCGATCAGCCACGGCGCGGTTTCGAGGAAGGGTTTGGAGGCATCGGTGCCGATAGGGGCGAGGGCACCCAGCCATTCTTCGCTGGCCTTGGGCTTGTCGCCGTCCTCACCATAGAAGCGGCGCTCTTCGGCCTCGGCAGCTTCGCGGATTGCGCGCTTCTTGTCGGCAGAGCCGATGACGGCGAAATGCCACGGCTGGTGGTTCGCGCCGTTCGGGGCCGATCCGGCGGCGCGAATAGCATATTCGATCACTTCGCGCGGCACCGGGGCGTCCGTAAACATGCGGCACGAATGGCGGGTGCAGAGGCGCTCGAAAGCGGCACGGGCGCGTTCCACGCGTTCATCGTCCGAGTACTGTGGTAGCGGCGGGAAGGGCTGGTGCGCCTCGCTCATCGCAGTTCCTTGCGGATCACCAGTTTCAGGCCGGACCACGTGTCATCCACTGAGCAGACCTTGGTATCGACCAGCCCCATGGGGAGGCAGAGTTCGCGGATCGTGTCTTCGGTGATGTCGGTTTCGACCTTGGCGGCCTTCTTGGGCCAGCTGACCCAGACCTGGCCATCGGGAGCAATCGTTTCGCGCAGCATGGTGAGCAAATCCGCCAGCCGCGCACGTTCGGTTACAAATATGTGCGCGACGTCCATCCCCGGCTCGGGCGCGCCGAGCAGGGTCAGGTCGAGCGCATACTCGGCGATCTCCTCGAATACCTCTTCGGGCATCTGGCTGAACCAGACGCGCTGCCCGTCCCTCAGGTTGAGCTTCTTGGCGAGTGGAGTGCCGGAGTAGGCGCCGGAGGGCATTAGCCCTCCATCCAGTCCTTGAAGAAGCCCTGGTGGGCGTTACGCAGGTCCGCAATCGATACGCCCAACAGGCTGTCGCCGCCGGTGGTGCCCAGACGGCGGAAGCCGACGCGGGCGGTGTCCTCGTCGCGGGTGCCTTCGGCCAGCTGGCGGTTGAAAGCTTCCACGTCGGGCACGGTGATCAGGTAGCGGCCCTGGTCTTCGCCGAACCACCATGCGGCGGCGGTGTATTGCGGATTGGCCTCGACATCGGCGCCAATGCCGCTGACCATGGCCATCTCGGCAAGCGCAACGGCGATGCCGCCGTCGGAGACATCATGCACCGCGCTGACAAGGCCCGCCGCGATCAGTTCGCGCACTGTTTCGCCGGCGTATTTTTCCAGCGTCAGGTCCACCGGCGGGGCGCGGCCTTCGTCACGGCCATGCACCACGTCGAGCCACAGCGACTTGCCGAGGTGCGAGCGTTCCGGATCGG
>JAUIIG010000084.1 GCA_030431875.1 Alphaproteobacteria bacterium | reverse complement strand
CGAGCTGATGTCCCTCTGCGAAGAACTGAAATCCCGCATCCGCCAGGCCCGCGGCCTCAATCAGCAATTCGCCAGCACCTTGGTCGAGCGTGCCATCGCCTAACCCCAAAGCTACTGTCGGTTGCTCGCCTGCCTACCTGGAGTGAAATGGATACCCAAGTCAGAACCCCGCAAGCCATCTTCATGCAGCCCCAGCGCCTGCTCGTGCCGCTCTTCCAGCGTCCCTATGTCTGGAACGAGGAGCTGCAGTGGGAGCCGCTTTGGAAAGACCTGGAGCGCGTTGCTACACGCTTGTTGAAGGCGCCGCACGACAGCCACGCGCCACATTTTCTTGGCGCTGTAGTCCTGCAGCAGTTGTCCTCGCCCACCAGTGACCTCCAGCAGCGCACCGTAATTGATGGTCAACAGCGACTGACGACGTTCCAGCTGCTGCTGGATGCGTTGCACGCCGAAATCGAGCATGTGGGGGTCGCCATGCCCGCCGCCCGTCTTGAGCCGTTGATCGCCAACGGCGAAGCGTTCCGACGCAGCAGGGAGGATCGTTTCAAAGTGTGGCCGACCAATCGAGATCGACCAGCATTCAACGAGGTGATGGAAGCCGCCTCGCCGATCGACTACCAGAAGCTCAAGAATCGTGGGTCCCGCCTGGCAAAGGCCCACGAGTACTTCGCGCTGCAGTGCCGCGAATGGTTGAATGTCGAGGGCCCAGACGCGGTTGCGTCGCGTGCCGAAGCCATCGAGCGCAGTGCGCGCGAATTGATGCAGATCGTGGTGATCGACCTGGCGGCAAGCGAGAACGCACAGGAGATATTCGAAACACTCAATGCCCGTGGTGCGGTACTCACCGCGGCCGATCTGATCAAGAATTTCGTCTTCCAACGACTCCTTGAGCAAGGGGCCGATGTGGAGGAGGCGTATGCCAAGTACTGGGAGCAGTTCGAAACCGCCTTCTGGGAGGAGGAGGTGAGCGTTGGCCGGACGAAGCACCAACGCTCTTCGGTGTTCCTGAATCACTGGCTGGTTGCCCGGACCGGCGAAGAGATTCTGGCTCGGGAGGTGTTCTCCGGATTCAAGACCTATGCGGATTACAACGCCGGTCGTCCGATGATCGATTTGCTGAAGGAGATCAAGCGCGCTGCATCGGTCTACCGTGATTTCACCGAGAAAGCGGAGAACCTGGATGGCCCCTTGGATCGCGTGGGGCTATTCGCGTACCGCGTCAAGACGCTGGAAAGTGAAGTGGTGAAACCGGTGCTGCTGTCCTTGCTGGATCATCCGGCAGGCCCGTTGGCCCCGGAGGAGATTGCAACCGCGTTGGACGCTCTGGAAAGCTGGCTGGTACGTCGCATGCTGGTACGCGCCACTGCCAAGTCATACAACAAGCTGATGGCCGATGTCGTATCGGTCGTTCGTAACTGCCCGGCAGGAAGCATCGGTGAGAGCGTGCGGAACTTCTTGGCCTCCCAACAGTCGGAGGTGGGCTATTGGCCCGACGACGATGAGGTCCGGCTCGAGCTGGCTAGCCTGCCAATCTACCGCAAGGTCAGCAGGGCGCGCCTCCGAATGCTGCTTGAGTCGATAGAAGATCACTGGCGTGGCTGGCTGCCAGGTCAAACCTCTGCTGCGGGCATGCGGATCCGACGGAACTCGTATGCGATCGAGCATGTCATGCCGCAGGCCTGGTCGAAGCACTGGCCTCTCCCCACTGGGATACCCGAAACAGAGCGCGATGCGCGTATTCACAGGATCGGCAACCTCACCTTGTTGACCAAGAAGCTCAACAGCACGGTGTCGAACGGGCCCTGGGCCGGCGATACCGGCAAGGCAGCGCATCTCCTTGAGAATGACGTGCTTCTGCTCAACAGCCGCCTGATCAAGTCATACGGGGCTCGACAATGGGATGAGGAGGGCATTGACCAGCGGACGAGTGAGGCGCTCGATACCGTCCTGCAGATCTGGCCGGTACCCCCGGGGCACAAGGTCAAGATTGATAGAGGCCAATCCGCGACCAATGTATTTGTTGAAATCGCCGACCTTCTCGCCTCGGGGCACCTGACATCCGGTCAGATGCTGTTCTCCCGCCCGGGCAAGTATGGGGGAGAAACCGCGCGTGTCCTTAGTGATGGACGTATCGAAGTGCGCGGCCAGATTTGCAGCAGCCCATCCCAAGCGGGAATCCTCGTGCGGAAAAAAGCCACGAACGGTTGGCATTTCTGGCGGTTGTCTCTGAACGGCAAGCAATCGCTAAACCACGTGCGGACCGAGTACTTGCAGGAGTTGGCGATTGATGGCCCTGAAGACGGGTCATGAATGTGACAGATCTCGAAGCTTTCAGTCACACTGCGTAGAAGGGGTAGATATCCAATGCAATCCAGTCCTGCAAGCTCCAGTCGAGTGCGGAGTCCGGCGCGGCTCGCAGATTTGATAGCCGCGATTCAGGTCATGGGGACCTATCGTTTTGCCGTGAGACGCTTGCATCGCTGGGAGAAGCGTTTGGGCAGGACGCCTATGAGTGCGCGTTCATGGATGGATGTTTTCCTGGAACATCCCGAGTTCTTCACGGTGATACGTGAAGAGGGCTCCGCCCATGTAAACGATCCCAACGCGGCGCTGGTCTGGCGAAGGAGCAAGGAGCGCAACTACGATACGCACGCCCATACTGTCGTTCCGTGGGATATCGCCGTCGGCATGGCGGCCGAGGATCGCGAAGCTGAAGCCACCCGCCTGAGTCGAGCTCCGCTGGATTCTTCCGAGATATCCATGCTCGTCAACCTTGCCGTGGAACTTCACGAGCGCGAACTGAAGCATAAGCAGGAATGGCGCTGGTGGTATGCGGTGATGCTGGCTCTGGCGGGTATGGCCGTCAGTCTCATCAGTCATTTCTTCTGAGTCGAGGAGTAGCGCCATCGCGGACGCGCGCCAGCGGCGAGTGTTGGGACGATCCGGTGTTGGCGGTGTAGGATCACGCCAGAAGCACCCGCTGGCGCAGCTAACAGGGGCATGCTACGGTATGCATTGCAAATGCAATGCATGAGGATGAAGCCGTGAAAACCGCCACCCTGCCGCCGCTGCGCGTCGCCCCCGAGTTGCGTCAGGCCGCGGAGGCTGCGCTGCGCGAAGGCGAGAGTCTGTCCAGCCTGATGGAGCAATCCCTGCGCAATGAGGTCGATCGCCGCCGCATGCAGGCCGAGTTCATTGCCCGCGGCCTCGCCGCGCGCGATGAGTCCAAACGCACCGGCGTTTATTTCAGCAAGGAGGAATCGCTTGCGGCACTGGATGCCGTCCTTGCCCATCACAAGCCCGGCACCCGGTGAGTTTCAACGTCCGGATCAGCAAGGCGGCGCAGGACGATCTGCAACGTCTGCTGGATTTTCTGGCTCAGGTGGACTATCCCGCAGCGTTGCTGGCGCGCGCAGCGATCGAGCGTGGCTACGAATTTCTTGAGGAAATGCCGTTTGCCTGCCGCAAGGCGGACCGCGGGGATGCTTTTCTGCGCGAACTGGTCATCCCCTTCGGCGAGGCTGGCTACGTCGCTCTGTTCGAAGTCGAAGATTCCCGGACGGTCACAGTGCTGGCGGTTCGGCACCAGCGGGAAGACGACTTCCACTGAGTTGGCGCGGGTGAGGAAGGCATGCCTTCTTCTGCTGATTTCGTGAACGGCACCGCCTCCCAACCTGTCAGGCTTCGCCATCCAGGACCGGCCCTCAAGCGCGGCTTTCGGACGTTGAGCTGCGCATGAGCCGGTGGCTCATGGACGCGCCGCTCCACCCCCTTTCGCTTTGCGAAAGCGGAGGAGACGAGCCGTCGCTTTCCCACCTCCCTCTCGCTGCGTGCAAAGGGCAAGGCGCGAAGTTGGCTCAATACCCCGGCTTAGCCCCCTCCACCGGTGCCTGCGTGGCCGCGCGCCTCGCCAGCACCGCTTCGCGATGCGCGATGTAGGCGTTGGCGGCGAAGATGACGAGGGCACCGGCGAGGGTCCAGTGGTCGACGCCCTGGTCGAACAGCACCCAACCCAGGATGGCGACGATGGGCAGTTGCATGAAGCTGATGGGGGTGAGGGCGGAGACGTCGCCGAGCTTGAGGGCGCGGGTCCAGAACATGTGGCCGGCGGTGCCGAACACGCCGGCGCCGATCGCCCAGAGCCAGGTGATGCCCTGCGGCCATTCCCAGACGAACAGGGCGGGCAGCAGGGACATCGGCACCCAGATCAGGGTGGTGTAGATGACGATGCGGTCGGCCGGTTCGGACTTCGACAGTTGCTTGATCTGGATCGCGACCAGGCCGCTGAGCACGGCTGCGGTCAGGGCGATCAGGGTGCCGGAGGTGAAGCCGTCGGTGCCGGGGCGCACGATCAGCAGCACGCCCAGGAAGCCGACCACGACCGCGGCCCAGCGGCGCATGCGCACCTGCTCGCCGAGCCAGAACACGGCGAAGATGGTGACGAACAGCGGCGAGGAATACGACAGCGACACCGCCTGCGCGAGCGGCAGGTGGCCGATCGCCCAGAAGCCGCAGAACATCGAGACCACGCCGACCAGGCAGCGGAACAGGTAGCGCGGCAACTGGTCGGTCTTGAGGATGCCGGTCCCGTGTCGGATCAGCAGGGGCGCGGTGGCGAGCATGCCGAAGAAGTTGCGGAAGAACGCGACTTCGAAGGTGTGCAGGCTGTCCGAGGCCAGGCGGATCATGATCACCATGAAGGCGAACATGACGGTGCTGCCGAACATCAGCAGCGCGGCGCGGCCGTGGGTGGTCATCGTGTGCGGGGTCCTGGGGTGGCGGGGGAGGTATGCAGGGGATGCGCGATCCACGCCCGACGTCCCGCTGCGCGCTTTGCCCGCAAGGGAAGGGTCGGGAGGGCGCGTGCGGGTCGGCTCACGTGGCTGCGGCAGGCCAGTCGGCGCCGATGATGCGGGGTTCGGGTTCGAGGGCGACGCCGAAGCGTTCGTGGACCGAGTCGGCGACGCGGCGGGCGAGATCGAACAGTTCGCGGCCGGTGGCCTTGCCGTGGTTGACCAGGACCAGGGCGTGGCTGGCGGCGATGCCGGCGTCGCCGGAGCCCAGCGGGTCGCGATGGCCCTTCCAGCCGCAGGCATCGATCAGCCAGGCGGCCGAAAGCTTGCGGCTGTCGGCGTCGTTCCCGGGGAACATGGGCAGGGCATCGTGCGCGGCCTTGAGGGCGTTGGCCTGGGCGGCGGGGACGATGGGGTTCTTGAAGAAGCTGCCGGCGTTACCGATGACGGCGGGATCGGGCAGCTTGCGCTGGCGGATCGCGATGACGGCCGTGGCGACGTCGCGCGCGTCGGGCGTGGCGACGCCCATGGCCGCGAGTTCCTCGCCGATGCCTGCGTAGCCGATGCGCGGCGCCGCGCGCCGGGGCAGGACGAATTCGACGGCGGTGACGATGTAGCGGTCGCGCTCACGCTTGAACACGCTGTCGCGGTAGGCGAAGGCGCACTGGGCCGGGGACAGGCGGTGGAACTCGCCGTTCGCCGGCTCGAAGGCCTCGACGGCATGGACGAACTCGCGCACTTCGACGCCGTAGGCGCCGATGTTCTGGATCGGCGCGGCACCGACGGTGCCGGGGATCAGGGCAAGGTTCTCCAGGCCGCAGAGGCCGCGGGCGAGGCTGTCCATGACGAAGCCGTGCCAGTTCGCGCCCGCGTCGACACGCAGGTGCACGCGCTCGGTGTCCTCGCTGAGGACATGGATGCCAGTCCCGGCCAGGGCCAGCACGGGCATGCCCGGATCGTCGACGAACAGGATGTTGCTGCCACCGCCGAGGACCAGCGGAGCCTGGTCGCCCGGGAGGCGGGCGAGGGCTTCGGGCAGCGCACGGGCGTCGTCGACCACACCCAGCCATGCGGCGCGGGCCTCCACGCCGAAGGTGTTGCGCGCGCGCAGCGGCGCATCGCGCAGGACATGCAGTGTGGGCGACACCGGGCTCACCGCGCCCCGGTCACGGCTTGGGACGCAGCGGGTCGCTGCTGGGGGCTTCCTTGCGGCGGCGCATGGCCTCGACGCAATCGTGCACCAGTGCGGGCCCCCGGTAGACCAGGCCGCTGTAGACCTGCACCAGGGTGGCCCCGGCCGAGGTCTTGGTGACCGCGTCGGCGCCGCTGAGGATGCCGCCCACGCCGATCAGCGGGATCGACTCGGGCAGGCGCGTGCGCATCATGCGCAGCACCGTGGTCGCCTTGCCCATCAGGGGGCGACCGGACAGGCCGCCCGCCTCGTTGGCGTGCTTCTGCCCTTCCACGGCGTTGCGCGAGAGGGTGGTGTTGGTGGCGATCAC
>JAUIIG010000027.1 GCA_030431875.1 Alphaproteobacteria bacterium | reverse complement strand
CCGCAACAATAGCTGGTGGGTCGATGTCCGTCGAGATGGCGTGCACCTCAACCGGCGCAGAAAAGAGCTGAGGCCACCGCATCGCGTGACGTGCGCCCTGACGCCGGTCGGAGTCACTGACTCGCGTCCGTCTCCCCAGCGAGAACGCCTTCGCAGCCCGTTGCCCAATCTTGTTGAAGATGGAATCGCCGTAACGCAAAACGGTCACAAACGCGCCCATGAGCTGGGTGGGAAGTGTCGGCCCAGTTAGCTCCACAGGGATTGAGTGCACCGGCGCCATCGCCGCGCTGGTCGCCAGCCTCCGGCGGTGGGTGGCCATATCCTCGTCTGCTTCGTCCAAGGCCGCGGCGACGGAGGAGATCGTCGCCATTCGCTCGTCGTCCAGCCTGATCTTGGCCAACTCGAAGAGCGCTTTGACCCCGTTTGTGCGTTCCTTGCAAGGCGTGGCGAGCACCTCCATAAGGTCTGTGATGATCTCTGTGGAAGTGGTGCGGAAGACTTCTGAGGCTTCAGACGCCTTGCCGTGCGCGCCAAGAAGCTCGATGAACTCCCTGACAACCTCCATATTGGTCGGGCTCAACCGAATCGCCTGTTGCATACACTGCTCGGCCCTCGCCGGGTCCCCGAGGCCGCGTTCGCAGATGTCGGCAAGCGCCCGCAGCGAGCTCACAAGTAGCTTCCGCTTCCGATCTTTTTGCAGCAGGGTCCCGTAGGTCCGCGCCGCTTCTTCCCACTCCTCAGCCTTGTGAAGCAGGTGGGCGAGCTTTCGAAGGATGGCCGTGCGGCTGGGGTCAATACGCAGAAGCTCCCGGTAGGCTTTGAGCGCGGAACCTTCGTCACCGACCTTGTCCTCATAGATCTCCGCGATTCTTCGGTACACGATAAAGAGCAGGTTGGGATCGGTGGTGAGACCAACTACACCCCGGAGTGCGGTCACGGCCCCGGTCCAATCGCCCGCGCCCTCGCGAATCTCTGCAAGGATACGCCACGACTGGATATGCCCCGGATCAAGCTCCAAGACACGCTGGTGACATTTTGCGGCAAGCTCCTTGTCCTGCAGACGCATGAAGGCAACCTCACCCATCATCAAGAGCAGCTCTTTGGCTTCGAGGGCGTCATCAAGCGCCTCCGCGCGCCTGGCGAGGAGATGATAAAGCGCGTGGCTGTCACCGCGAATCGAGTAGATCTCGCGGAGGGCGTTAAACGCCTGCGCGTTGTTTGGTGCCATCTTCATCACGGTCTCGTAGGCGAAGATGGCACCGTCGATGTCGCCTAGATAGCGCCGCCTAAGCGCGCCTGAAGTAAGGAAGTTGTGGACCGCGATGGAGCGGTCGGCAACAAGTTTGCCCTCGCGCTCACAAAGCTCTGAAAGCCTATCTCTGTCGTTTTCGGCCTCTGCGATGAGCTTGAGGGACTTGAGCGCAGGCACATAGCCCGGCCGATCGTCCAAGGCAATGTCGTACCCCGACTTCGCTAGGTCCAGATCCCCCTGGAGGTGAGCAATTCTCGCCTGACCAACAAGGTACGCTGAACGCTCAAGCTCGGTTGTGGCCTCGGTAATGCGGCGGGTGTGAAGCGCGGCGAGCCCGTCAAGATCGCCTTGATGACGCGCCGAGGCCTCTCTGCCTACCAACTCTCGTTCGCCATCGCTCGCCGAGACATCCACCGCGCCGCTGACCTGTGCAATCGTTGCGACAAGGGGTGTCAGCTCCTCAGCCAGTGCTGGAGGGGACGCCTTGACGATACGCTCGGCCCAGTAGCCGGCATTTTGGGTGTCGCCACGCATGGAGGCGACGCGGAACGCCATCCAAGCGGGGAACGTGTCTTTCGGGTAGGTGTTTGCGACGTCGAAGACAAAAGAATCCCGTGTGATGTCACACAGTAACAGCGCCCACAACCAGTTCTCTGGCTCGGTCGCCCCGTTCAGGTAATCCCTGACCACATCCGCGACGTCCTCCCACTTGCCGGCGCGCGCCAGGCATCGGAGCAGCCCTCTTCTGAGGACCTCGTCTTCGGGACGATAGACGAGCGCCTGGCGGAACGAAGCCGCGGCGTCAATCACGGCCCCCTGGCGCTCCTCCACAAGGGCCCGCTCAGCAGCGAGAAGCCCTTGTTCCTCCGCCCGCTGCAGATTGGCCTGAGCCTGTTTTGAGAGGTGAATCCATCGCGACCAGTCCTGTTCCCGTGCGGCGCCAGCGAGCGCAGAAAAGAGACCCTCCAACCCGAGGTCGGCGACCTCTTGGCTTGGCTCAAGGCAGAGGAAGTCTTGTTCAAGCGCGGCGACGCGCATCGCAAGATGGTCCCTCAAGGCGGGAGCAGGTACCTGCTCTTGCCACCGCGCGTACACCGACCGCAGCCGATCGACATCACCTGCCCGCATCGCCGCTCGTTCAAGCCCGCGCCAAGCCGTCTCATCACCCGAGTCCAGGGCGAGCAACGCGTTGTAGTACCGCACCGCCAAGTCGTCTCTGCCTAGACGCCACTCACAAAGGCGAGCGAGCTCACCCAAAACCGTTTGCCGTGCCTCCGAGTCCTCGGGGAAGGCGTCAACAAGGCGGTCCCAGACGGTCAACGCGGAGTTGGGTTCCCAAGCAGAGAAAAAAGCCACGACATGCGCCACCAGCGGAAAATCGACCTCGTCCGGGTTAGGGCCGAACCACGCGCGCAGGTTCAACGCCTCATCGTAGACACGAAGGTCTGCGCGCACGCACGCAAGCGCCAACGACACAAGAACGGTGCGAGTCACGCGGCCAAGCGGCTGCCGGCAGACGTCCTGAACAAGGCGTAGAAGCCAGCTCTTTTCGTCGCCGCATAGCTCGTCCATCAAGAAGACTGGCGACCCCGGCGTGATAAGCTCGGGCTCGGCACAAAGCTCACAGGCGACCTTAAGAACGCGATAGGCCTCATCCAGCTCTCCACTCCGCGCCACGGCCTCACGCGCCGCGTGCATCAGAGGTTGGATGTCCCCGCTGCGCCGCGCATCTGCTAAGAGGCGATCCCCAACAAGATCAGAGAGTTCGTTGACCCCATCGTAACGCTCAAGCAGGCGAAGGGCGGGTGGATAACTTGGATTGAGGTCCAACACAACACGCAGATGCTCTGTTGCTTCGGCCGCCCTGTGGGGCTCCTTCTCCAAGAGCTGACCGGCCAAGAGGGTGCCAAGGTAGACCTGCCTGTCCGTGTCAGTGGAGGCCTGCAAACACGTATCGGCCAAAGAGAGCGCGTCCGGTGAGTCAATGGCAAGAGCGATTCGGAGCGCCATGTTTTGCGCTACGTAGAACGCGGTCTCCTCTGTAATGATGCCTTCGAACCGCGAGAGCAGCTGCTGCAAGACCTCAAGGGCCTCCGCTGGCCGACCGAGGGAACCGTCAAGAATGTTGGCGACCTCCAGGGCAGCGACACATGCCTCGGTAGGCGAATCGGAGGCTGTGACTTGCTCAAGGGCTGTCACAATTCGTTGATCAGGAGCCCGTCGGAGGATGCGCAAGGCGACTGTGCGGTCCACCGCGTCGTCAGGCGACACCCCCATTCCGCAGTCCACAGAGAGTGCCTGCGCCAACGCGTGGTAGGTCACACCAACCATGTTGTTGGGCGCGCCTTTCCGGAACGCAGCAGCGGCCTTGTTTAAGCCGTCGATCTGCCCGTACCGGGCAGACTCTTCCATTTTGAGGATGAGCGTCAGAGGCGAGGACGAACGCCGAGCGCCCAAAGCGTCGTAGAGCACCTCTTCGGCGGCTGTCTTGGCGGGTGGAGGTGTCAAGCCGTCCCGAACGAGGTTGGGATCCCAATAAAGACGGGCCCAAGCCCGGTGCAAGGTCGCGTCATCGGGCAGGCGGTCCCACGGGAACTGTGAGAAATAGTCAGTGAAGATCTGCGCCTTTTCCGCATCGGACAGGCCTGACTGGTCGTGGCTCGCCCATTCGTGCCCGAAGGAATCGACAGTACGCGGATCGACGTTGGAACTGGAGTGGCTCACGCAGGACCTTTCTTGCAGACGTTCTCTAGCATGGTTTCCCATTTGTCCGTGATGGAGGGGAGGGAATATTCCCTTACCGACGCAGGGGCCGCATTGCCCAGCCTTTCGCGCAAGGCCGCATCGGCCATCAGCCTACGCAATCCGGTGGCGAGCGACTGCACCCTGTCCTCACCTGGCTCGACCAGCAGGCCGTTGGTGTCATGGTCGATCAGCTGGGCCGTGCCGATGCAATCGGCGAACCCCACGGCGGGACAGCCCGCGGCAAGCGCCTCTGCCGTCACCAGCCCGAAGGATTCGTAGATCGATGAGGAGGCGAAAATCGCGGCACGGGCATATTCGGCAGGAATATCGCGCACGTAGCCGGGCAGTTCGATCCGCTCGCTCACGCCGCTGCGCTCGACCTCGGCCTCGACCTGCTGGCGCATGTTGCCGTCCCCGGCAATGCGCAGGCGCCATGCGGGAAATTCGCCAGCAACCAGCGCGAAGGCGCGGATCAAGGTGGGATAGTCCTTCTCCGCCATCAGCCGCCCGACCGAGAGGATCAGCGGTTCAGGCTGGCGATCAGTCGCGAGTGCGCCCAGCGCATCGAAGTCGATGGCATTGGGAATGGCATGCATCCGCTCCTGCCACCGCACGGGCTGCTCTCTGCGCGAAGCCTCGGACGGGATGGTGATGGCAGCCGAACGGGCGAAGACGGCATCGCGCAAGATCCGCTGCAAGCGGCGCGTGCGGTAATGGATGCCATCGGTGTGCTCACTGGCGACAAAGGGCACGCCGGTGCCCAGCATGCCCAGTCCGACGGGCACGAAGGTCGAATGCATGAAGGCCACTACCGCGTCAGGCCGTTCCTGCAGCACCAGCTTGCGTGTCTTGCGCATGATGCCAGGGAGCTCTGCCAGCCGCGTCGGCTGCGCTGGCCTACTCTGCGCCAGCGAATGGACCGGCGTTGCCGGATCGAGCGCGTAGAAGAAGGGCTGGCCCGGAGGATCGAAGGTCGCCACGTGCACGTCATGCCCGCGTCCGCGCAGGGCATTGGCCACGTCCACGAACACGCGTTCGGCACCGCCGCCGGAAACGACCAGCCCCTTGATGGCGAACAGCAGCTTCATTCCTAGTCCGCAGCCGCTTCCACGACCGGCTCGAGGTCCGGTCGCGTGGGATAGGTCACCAGCACCTTGCTGTCCTCGTCCAGCGGCTTGACCAGCTTGGCCGGCATGCCGGCCACGATCGACCAGTCGCCTTCGATCTTCTTGGTCACGACCGAGCCGAGCCCGACCACGCAATACTCGCCCACCGAGGTGTTGGCGACGAATTGCACATTGGCCCCGACATAGCAGTTGCGGCCGATCGAGACTGGACCCGCCTTCTGCCGGTTGTGTGTCCAGATGTTCGAATTGCGCCCCGCAAAGACCACGTTCTCGCCGAACTCGACCCGGTCGGTGAAGTCGATCTTGTGGTTGACGGTGATCACCGAACCCGCACCCACTTCCAGCACCGGCTCGAAGTGATCCAGCGCCAGCGGCTCGAGGATCGAGTTGATCTCGTTGAAACGAAAGATCTGGCAGCGGTCGCCAATGTTGACGAGATCGCCGCCAAGGATGCGATTGCCGACGCCAACGATCACGTCCGATCCGATCCGCAGGTCCTTGGTGCGGTAGAATATGTTGAAATGGCCGATCCGCGTACGCGCACCGATCGTGCAGCTGCCTACGACAATCGCACTGAGCCCGATCTTGACCCCGCGACCGAAGCGGTAGCCGAAAAACAGCCGATAGACCGCTTTCTTGATGAAGCTGGGGAACGGCACCAGCAGCAGCGCTAAGACGAGGCGGATTTTCATCGGTCCCTTGTTCCCGGTCCAGCCTGGGCAAGCCTCACAGCAGCGCCTTTGACATCGCGCAAGTCCTCGTTAATGCGGTGCGCTTCGCACAGGCGTCTTTACTGGCATTGGGCCGATAGGCAAACTTTCCAGCCGAGACAACCACGCATCGGAGCGACACGTCGAATGTGGCCTTTCCTTGTTTTTGGCGGGATTTTTGCCGGTGCGGCAGCTTTGGGAAATCGTAGCAGGCCAGCTCCCCTCCCCTGGATAGCAATGTTTCTGCTGGTCGTGATCTTTGTCGGGCTGCGACACCACGTGGGCATCGACTGGAACAACTACCTGCGGATGATCTATGCCGTGAACGTCTCGCGGGACTGGTCGCAGGCGCTTAGTGTCAGCGAGCCCTTCTACGCCCTGCTGTTGGCATTCGGAAACTGGACCGGTGGCGGCATGTACGCGGTGAACGTTGTTGCCACCGCCATAGCGATGATTGGCGTCTTTTCTTACGCGCGGCGCACGCCCGAGCCATGGATGGCACTGGCGGCTGCCATGCCACTGTACATTGTCGTGGTGGCGATGAGCGCAAACCGGCAAGCCGTAGCTGGGGGGCTAATCATGCTGCTCATAGCCCATTGGGAACGGTTGCGGCTCCCGGTCCGGGCGCTCTTCATCGTGGGTATTGCCGGGTTCCATGCGAGCGCGCTGATCTTCCTCGCCTTCGTGGCGATCGACCTGCGGTTGCCGCGCATGGTCAAACTGGTTGGCATCGCGATTTTCTCGCTGGCGGCGGTCTATATCATCCAGCAGAGCGGCTATGGTGACTATTACAACCAGTCCTATGGCGCTGGCCAAACGGAAATGACCCAGTCGAGCGGGGCCATCTATCACGTGGCGATGAACGCCATCCCGGCATCGCTCTACTTCCTGTTCCCCAACTACCGACATGTCCTTTTCCCGACAGCCCTGCTGCGAAACCTGGCATTTGCGGCCTTGATCACCTTGCCGCTGGTGTTTTTTGCTTCCGCCGCAGCCGGACGTATCTCGCTCTACTGGTTCCCGGTCTCGATGTGGGTTTGGGCCGCCCTGCCATCGGTGGTTACGCCGCGCTTCCGGCGACTTATGCGCCTCGCCATTGCCGGGCTGATGTTTTCGATCATGGTCATCTGGCTGACATACGCAAACTCGTCGTTCGGCCACCTGCCATACCAGAACGCCCTGTTCGTCGAACCGTGGAACCTGGAAATCGGTATCCTGCCATGAGCGCCGCGAACCGGCTGGCCCGGCTCGATGCCATCCGCGCTTTGGGCGTGCTGCTGGTGATTGCCTACCACACGTCCTACCGCTTCGCGCCTTTGGAAGGCGATCCGGTTGGCCGGGTCCTGCGCGTGATCGGCTGGATGGGCGTCGACCTGTTCTTCGCGCTCAGCGGGTTCCTCGTCGGATCGATCCTCGCCAAGGAGAAGAACCGGCGGGACATCGCCCTGTTCTTCCGCAAGCGCGTGTTCCGGATCGTGCCGATCTTCGTCGTGGCCGTGGCTACCTTCGCCGTGGCGGACTACCTGACCAACGCCGGACAGAACCTCGCCAATATCTGGAAGCCGCTGCTGTTCCTGACCGGCTACCTGCAACCGCTGCAGGGCGAGGCGGCAGTGCCCTACACCATCACCTGGTCGCTGTCGGTGGAGGTGAGCGCCTACGTGTTGCTGGGCCTGCTGGCCTGGAAATCCTGGCCACGGTTCGGGCAGGTGCTGATGGCGCTGGTCGTGCTGTCGATCCCGCTGCGCTTCTGGCTGGCCATGGGGCTGCACTGGAACGAAGGAATGATCGGCATCTTCCCGCCCGCGCGCATCGATGCCATCGCGCTGGGCGCACTCGCGGCCATCGGCTGGTTCGACCGGCTGCTGGCGTTCCGCAAGGCGGCGCTGGTCTATGGCCTGCTGACCATCGGCACGATCATCGCCTTTCGCTTTGCCACCTGGTATCCGCCTTTCATCGCCACCGTCGGCTATGCCATTTTCGGCCTGTTCGCCGCGCTGTGGGTCGCCGCCCTTGCGCGGATGGAGCCGAGCGAAAACCGGCTCCTCGGCTTTTTCGCCAGTGTCGGACTGGTGTCCTATTTCATGTACCTGTTCCACCTCTTCGTCATCGAAGCGGTGCTGCTGGCCGACGGGGCGCTGGCGCTGGGACTTGGCTTCTGGCCCGCCTTCCTGATCGCTTCCGCGATTACCTATGGCGCCGGGCTGGTGTCGTGGCGACTCTTCGAGCAGCCGCTGATCCGGCTGGGGTCGCAAGGCCGTGCGACAGGGCCGTCGCTGGTTCCCTAGATTGCCGAAAGCAGTTGCTCGACGTCGAGCCGGTCGCCTGGTTCGATCACACCCCATGCCTTGACGAAGGCTTGCTCGCGACTGGCCGGATCGCTTACGCGGGCAAGGGCAGCAGCCAGTTCCTCGCCATCCTCGACCAGCAGGGGATGCACGGCGTAGAGCAGGTCGCGCTGGAGCGGCGTGGTGCTGGCGACGATGGCCGGTTGGCCCAATCGCAAGGCATCGACAAGCACCGTAGACGGTGTCGTCACAACTGCCGAGAAGTCACCCAGCGCCTCGTATGGCAAGTCATCGGGCCAGCGAGTGAATCCGGCATCGGCAATGGCTTGCTCCAGCCGCTCGCGCTCTTGCGCCGGGACCAGCGCAATTTGCGGATGGGGACGCCAAAAGACGCGTGCCGGGTCCTGTCCGCACGCCTTGGCAGCGTCGCTCATCCATCGGACAAGCTCGCAATCGGGCCGCGAACCAAGCGTGGCGAAGGCCGGGTTCCCCAGGTGCGTGTAGGAGGTCAGCACAGCCCAGTCGCCATTGCCGGCCGAGACGGCAGGACGCGACAGCGGCAGGTGCAGGCAGCGACCGTATGCGGGCAAGTTCTCCCCCAGCCGTGCGTCCGCGCCGCTGGGGAACAGGGCCAGGTCCGAAATCCCCGCAAAGGGCCAGCCGTTGTTGACGCCGTGCACCGCGTGGACGGTGACCGCGCCACCCAGTTGCATGGCCTGTTCAAGCTGGCTGGTGTCAGCCGTACCGGTGTGGCCGAACACCACTTTTGCCGTGCCTGCTTCCCTTGCAGCGCGCTGCCACCAACGAGCATGAGCGGCGCCCTGCGCCATGCGGTAGTTGATCGCCACGCGCTCGCGAAATGGCAGCGGGCCGGCAAAGGCGCGGGTCGCCCCGATCCCGCGCAGCAACAAGCGCATGGCCGGACCTAAACCACTGAGCCAGCTGCCCAGCGATAGCGGGCGAAACATCGGCAGGCCTGCCAACTGCCCCTGCGGATCGAGGCTGGCAGTGGCAGCAGCGACCGGCGACGAAGGCCGACCAAGCAGCAGCACGGGCGGAGCCTCGGTCTGCTCGCCATGGCAATAGCGAGACAAGGCCCCACGCAAATGGCGCGTCCGGGTCGTATCCTCTGCGTGGAGGGCGATCACCAGCGGCGCGCCCTGCAAGGCCTTCGCCGCGCGCGCTGGTGGCGTGCCGCCAAAACGGAACAGCACCACCAGCAAGGCGCCCAGCGCCAGCGCCGAAGCCGCCAGCTGCGCAAGTGCATTGGCCAGCGGATTGCGCCGCACAGCCGGTGCCGCCGGATCACTCGCCGCCAGCGCTGCCAGTTCAAGCTGCCACAGCCGGTCTTTGATGCCCGCCACCTTGTCGCGCACCACCGCAGTGGCATTCACCACGGCAGGGTCGTCTGAAGCAGCGGGCAGCATCACTGCCCAGCCAGCTTTGCCACGTCGGCGAACAAGTTGCGCATGGCGCTGCGGCCATCAGTGAGGAAGGCTTGCAGGCGCGCCGCCTCATCGCCGTGCCAGCGGGAGGCTTTCTCGAGCAACGCGGCGTCGATGGCAGCGATGTCGTCGACCTGCCGCCACGCCTCCAGCCCAGCGTCGCGCATGGTCGCGCCGATCTTGTGGGTGTTGGAGGCCAGCGCCAGCAGCGGTGTCTGTGCCGCCAGGGCAAAGATCATCATGTGGAAACGACCCGTCACCACCAGCTCGCTCGCGGCGACCCTGGTCGTCAGGTCGTCCCGATCCGCAACCTGCCGGGTATAGTCCTGCCAGGTCGCGCGCAGGGCCAGCGCCAGGTGGGCCGGGTTGAGCAGCGCGGTCTTCTGCGGGCTCCACCGGCGCAACCAGCGCAAGGCGATCATCGGCTGCCAGTCGAGCTTCGCAATCGGCAACGGCTCTGCCCCTAGCGCCCACATACGCCGGTAAAGCGCCATGGCCTTGTCTCCCTGTACGCTGTCGCAATAGCGGACGCCTTCGCGCCGTTCCGCCACCTGCGGTTCGTGGAACAGCGCGAGGTCGGGAATACGCCGCGGCGTGAATCCGTGTCCGACCAGCTCGGCCTCGCTGGCGCTCTCGCGAACGCTCACGATGCTGAAGCTCTCAAGCAGGTCGAGCGCCTCGGAGGAATTCGCTTGCCACGTCGCGTTGAGCAACACGGCGGGCTTGCCAAGCGAGGCAGCGTGAGCCCCCGCTTCCAGCAGCAGCCTGCCCGCCGGGCGATCGTGGTGGATCGTGCCCTCGCCGTTGACCAGCACCAGATCGACCTGCCGAAACGCCGCCAGCGCGGCCTCGTCCTGCCGCCAGTCGCTGTGCGCGGGAACCCGCGCCACCACCTCGATACCGTTTGCGGCGCACAGGCGGTCGATCGTCTCGACCACGGTGGTGCAGCCGTGATGGTTGTCGATTCGCGTATCGTTGAGGAGCAGGGCCGTGATCATCGGCCTAGGGCGTTAAACCAGCCCCTGCACATTTCAACCGCGAAGGCGGGCAATCTCCGCTTTGTGGCGAGAACGCTGGCAAGCCAGCAAGGTGCGCAGGGTCAGTCCCCGGCTTCGCCATCCTCGTCGACCAGCTTCTCCGCCTGGACGATCATCTGGTCGATGACCCGCAAGGCCACTTCGAGATCGGCGGGATCTATCCCCTCGGTCAGCATCTGCTCGCGCTCGATGGCGAGGTCGATCATGTCCTTGAACATGACCTTGCCTTCCTCGCTCAGGGCCAGCTCGATCTCCGGCCCGCTGGGCTTGCGCTTGCGGGTCACCAGGCCGCGCTCGACCAATGCCTTGACTGCCCGGCTCAACTGTCCGCGATCCTTGCACAGCAGTTCCGACAGGCCGTTGAGCGAAAGCGGTGCGAATGGTCCAAGCTGCGACATGATGCGCCACTCGGTCTGCGAAATGTCGAACAGCCGCCGCCGCGTCCGCACACCGGAACGCCGCATGAAACCGAACAGGACCACCACCCGCATGCTGATCAGCCGGGCGAGCGGGCCTGTGCGCTTGCCGGAACGCAGCGGATCGAGCTCGCGCGCTCGCGCCTCCAAAACGTCGTCCCCTGCTTCGCTCATTTCACACCCAGCTCCATCGGCACACAACCGACCTTCATACTAGACCGGATCGCCCGAGAAAAACCAGTCGGGCGCGGCTTGCGTTAGAGGAACAGGGTCTGCCCGTCCTCGCCAACCGGATTGCGATCGTTTTCGGCACACTGGAACTCCATCAGTGCGCCGTGCCGATCACGCCTGTAGCGGACCTCCACCACATAGGGTTCTGCAAAGGCCTCGGGATCGGTCATGGTCATGTGGTTCACGAGCACGTTCGGATCATCTGGCGAAAGGGCGATACGTTCGACCAGCCGGAATTGATCCGAATGCCGGCCGCCTTCGCCAACTTCGAGGCGGTCGGAAATGCCGATCGTGTCGATCACCAATGTATCGCCTTCCCAATGGCCAATCGAATGGCCGTGGAAGCTGGGATCCAGCTCTTCCAGCGGAGGATGGTCGCGGCCGTCGGTCCACACCGTGCGGGTCTGCATCCAGGCTTCCTGGTTGATCGTGACACGACCAGGCGTGAACAGGAATTCGTAGGGATACTGGGCCAGCCGCATGATGCGCGGCAGGCCCGGCGGCGAACAGTTGGAACGGCTGCGCAGTTCCACGCCGTCGCTATTGCGCACCTGTTCGCGCCAGCGTTCGGACAGTTCGAGATAGTCGCCCTGCAGGACCGGCTGCGGTCCGGGGCCGCCGGCAGGGTCGCGCATGAGGAACCAGATGCCGCCCCAGTCGGGCAAGGCATCCAGCTCGGCAAAGCGGCCCTGGGGGAAGCCGGCGCTGTCCTCTTCCGCCGCAAGCCCTTCCGGCACCGGCGAGGACACCTGCGCCTGCACCGCCACCGCCCCTGTCAGCAGGGCCAGCGCCAGGGCAGCACGCTTCATTCGACGTCGCCCAGCGTGGTGCCGTCAGGCAGTTCCACCCCGACATAGCTGCCGCCCTGTGCCCCGCTGCGCAGCGGGTGGACCCAGATCCGCACCCGGTCGCCATTGCGCAGGGTGCGGCGGGTCCAGCCTTCCTGCACCAGGTTGTTGGGGCTGGTCATCTCGATCGACCAGTGTTCGGTCTCGCCGCCTGCCTGCACGTCAGCGCGGATGAAGGCGTGCGGGTTCGACCAGCGGAACTGCGTCACCGTGGCATCGAGCACGACGGTGCGCTGCATGTCGAACATCGAGTAGGAATGGTGCGCCGATCCGGGCATGGGGGCCAGCACGGCCAGTGCGAGAACGGCAGCTGCGATCCTGGTGATTTTCATCTCTGTCCTCCTCACAAGTTCGGCACGTTGACGGGGCTGCCGTTGCGCGGAAGCCCGGAATCGAGTTCGGTCCCGTCTTCCTTGGTCAGGTAGAGGAACAGCCCGCCGTGACGCCCGTCGCGCAGCGGGTTCATCCGCAGCACCACCTCTTCGCCCGGGCGCAGCGAGGTGCGCCGCCAACCCTGCCGGCGCAGGTTGTTGGGACTGTTGAGCTCGATCGACCAGTGCACCACCCGGCCCTGCTGCGGCACGTCCAGTTCGATAAAGGCGTGGGGGTTGGTCCACTGGAATTCGGTTACCGTGCCTTCCAGCGTCATGATCTCCCGCTGGTTGAACATGGCAAAGCTGTGATGTGCAGAAGCGCCGCCGCTCAGGGCCAGCGCACCCGCCACCAGGGCAAGAGCCATCCGTTTCATTCAATCACTCCTTCGACTTCGCTGGTGCCCCGCTCTTCCGCCTCTTCGCTGCCCAGCTCGGTGCCGGGCAGGTTGGCATTGTAGGCGTAGATGCACTGCGATTCGTTGATGTCTGTGTAGTCCTGCCGCGTGAACTGCTTGGTGGAGCGCCACTCCCCTTCCCACATCTGCGGGTCGGTCAGCACGTATTCGACGGTCATTACCTCGTTGTCGGCACCCGACAGGCTGAAGCGCTCGACGATGCTGAATTCGTCGCTGATCGGGATGCCGGAATCGATCCAGTGGTGGTCGGTCTCGAAATAGCGGGTCTCGACCACCAGCGTGTCGCCTTCCCAATGCCCAACGCTCTCGCCGTTGTAGCTGGGGACGACGAGATCGGGATCGGTGAAGTCGCGCCCGTCGATGAAGATCGTGCGCACCGAGTTGTTGAAGCCGGAAATCATGTAGATCGCCGTCGGCAGCTGGATGAAGGCATGGGGCCAGACGCGCGTCATGATCATCGGCATGCCCAGCGGCCAACAGTCGCCCACCGAGTTGCGATAGCGGCGGCCCTCCTCCTCGGCGCGGGCGGATTCGATCAGCGCCTCGACCCCTTCCGGGCCGAAGCGCGGATACGGCGGGCCGAACAGGTAGTGCGCGAAGCCTTCGCTGAGGTCGATGAACCAGGTGCCGGTAATGTCGATGGGCGCAGGCGGGCGATCAGCATTGAGGTTGGCCGGAGCCAAGGCGCCGAGATAGCCGGGGTGCTTGGGCACCATCGCCTCCAGCCGTTCAGCCGTGAGCGGCGTATAGACACGCTCGACTTCAGGCTGCTCGATCCCGCTGGTGTCCAGCCCGCCGTCATCCTGCGATGAGGCTGGTAGCGCGAAAAGTGATGTGGCCGCACCGACCATTGCCGCTAGCACTCGTCCCTTGCTCATACCGCTTTCATACCACCTTTTTGATAAAGTCAAAATAGCTGTTGGCGGAGCGCAAGAGCTACGCCCCGCCAACAGTGTCACTGCCTATCAGAAATCGTACTGCAGCGTCAGGCCCACCTCGCGCGGCTTGCCCCGCACGACGAACAGTGCCGAACGTTCGGGGGCAGAGAGGGGGATCTGGATCCTCGTCGGTCCACCGCGATCCCAGTAGCCGCCGCCGAAGCGCGTGGCATAGCTGGCATAGGTATTGTTCAGCAGGTTGTTGGCAAACAGGCTGATCGTCACCGGCACGTTGTCCGGCTCGAAGCGAAGGCGCGCATTGACCAGTGAGATCGAAGGCAGCTGGTAGGCCGAATCCCCTTCCGTCGTCGGGTGGGTCGGCTGATCGCTGGTATAGGCGTAGTTCGCATTGAACGTGAGTTCGCCCGGACCAACGTCGGCTGAGTACGTGGCGCCGACGTTGAAGGTGAACTCCGGCGGCCCGGGGAACAGGTTGGGCCCGGAGTTGGCGACCGGGTCCTTCAGGTCGTAACCGGTATAGCCGGCCGATCCGTCGAGCCAGAAGTCGTCCGTCAGGTACAGCTGCGCATCCAGTTCGAAGCCGTAGATGTCGACGTCACCACTGTTGACGATCTGGATGGTGAAGCCCGGCGGTTCGGGGCAGCTGGGCTGGCCGGAACACTGCACCTGCCGTGCCGCCTGGCGGTTGGTCCACTGCATGTAGAAGGCAGTCGGGTTGAAGCGCAGCCTGCCGCCGAGGGCCTCGATACGCATGCCCGTTTCGTAATTGACGACCCGTTCGGGGTCGACCGGGATCAACTGGGCGCTCTGCGATTCACCGGTCTGGATATCGGCAATTTCCACGCCGCCATAAGAGCCGGCCTTGTAGGCCTTCGATACGGTAGCGTACCACATCCAGTCGTCGGTCACGTCGAAGTCGAGCGACGCGCGCCAGTCGAGTTGATCCCAGCTGTAATCGCTCATCACCGTCGTGCGATCGGTGCCGGGAGCCGGGGTGAAGGTCTCGTGCGCGAACTCGGTTTCCTGATAATCCTTGTAGTCGTGCGCATAGCGCAGGCCACCAGTGAAATTCAGCCTGTCCGTGATGTGCCAGGTACCGCTGGCGAAGATGCCATAGGAATCGGATTCCTGGACTGTGAAGGTGTCGGTTCGCGTGAACAGGCCGGCATCGGCGTTTCCATTGGGACGCAGGGTGTTCGCAAACGGACCGCCGCGCGGCACGTCGCTGGTGCCGCGGCGGTTCAGCACGAAGGTGTCGGCAGTCCCCCGCTCGTGGAAGTATCTCCCGCCGACCACCAGATCGAGGGCGTCCTCGAAGAGCGCCGCATTGAGCTGCAACTCCTGGTAGAACACCTCGGAATCGATCTGGTTCTGGCGCGTTTCGGTGCCCAGGTACTGCCAATCGAGGTTGCTCTCGTTATCGAGCCTGGAAATGCCGGTGATGCTCGAAATGCTGACCGTGTCCGACAGGTTGTAGGACAAGTTCAGCGAGCCCTGCCAGTAATCGGTATTGTCGAACTGCAGGCAGGCATCGTCGAAATCCGGATCGAAATCATCGATCAGGCAGAAACCCGGCGCGGTGAAATCGTCGATGACGATGCGCGGGTCATTGTAGGCCGCGATCCGCTCTTGGCCGTCGGCGATAAGGGCATCGCCGAGCCAGTCGGCGTAGTTGCCTTCCCAGAAACCGTCACCGATGCCCGGGCGCATGTCGAATTCCTCGAACACGTGCGGCGTGCCGTTGCTCTTGTTCCGCGAATAGATGAAGCCGAGGTCAATCGTCAGGTCGCTGGTCGGCTCGTAGCGCAGGTCGGCACGGCCGATGTAGTCGGTGGTGCGGCCGAGGTCCTGCGGACCGCGCTGCACCCAGCCACCCTGGTTGAGGTAGGCGCCCTGCACGCGCAGTGCGGCATTGTCGCCAAGCGGCAGGTTGAGCGCACCCACGATGTCGTGCCGCTCCATGTTCCCAACGGTCGCCCGGATATAGCCTTCGGTGACGCCGGGGTCGGGCCGCTGGGTGAAGTAGCGAATCGCACCGCCGGTCGAGTTGCGGCCGAACAGCGTGCCTTGCGGCCCGCGCAGAACTTCAACCCGTTCGATGTCGAGCACGCGCAGGACTGAACCGTTGGTGCGCGGGATATAGATGCCGTCGAGGTACAGGCCGACACCGCGTTCACCGGTGACGCCGCCGCCACCCGACACGCCGCGAATGGAGAACTGCGGGTTCGATCCGCCACTGCCACGACCGCCCGTGATATTGAGGTTCGGGGTAAAGGTGGCGAGATCCTGCAGGTTCTCGATACCCTTGGCGTCGATGATTTCCTGCGTGACCGCAACGATGGACAGCGGGGTTTCCTGCAGGTCCGTGGCCCGCCGCTCCGCCGTGACGATGATGGTGGCTGGCCCGCTGCGTTGTTCCGTCGTCGGTTCGGCAGCATCCCCCGCTGCTTCACTTGCCTGAGCCAGGGCGACTGCCGGCATGACAACCAACGCACAACTGCCCAACAGCGCCATACGGCGTGCGGACATGGAAAGACTTCCCATAATTCCCCTCCCCTCATGTACCACCTTTCCGGTGGCTTATTGACAATAGCAAATGAGCGGCTTTTTTGAGAAAGTCAAATTGCCTATTAGTTGCATTTCCAACCAGTTGGCCGGCACCCCGGCGCTGACGCCCTGCGGACGAAGAGTGTCGCGGCGGCTGTCAGGTCCGTGGCAAGGGTAGTCCGGACGGGGAGCGCAATCATGCGAAGGCCCGGCGCGAGAACACACTCGCCCCGGACAGGGTAGCCCCACTGCGAAGATGCTATTCCATGTCGGAAATGAATGATGGTGCGGTCGAGAAGACTCGAACTTCCACGGCCTTTCGGCCACAACGACCTCAACGTTGCGCGTCTACCAGTTCCGCCACGACCGCACATCGATACAGACGACTGGCCAGCGGCCCGTCTCGGTAGGAGCGCGCCACTAGCAAAGAGGTATGCCGCCTGCAAGCGGTGAATCGGGCGCGATTTCGCTGGCTAAGACTACTCGGGCTTCCAGCCGAATTCGGCATAGGCCGCGCGGCGCGGGATATCGGTGACGGCCTCGTTGATGGTCACCGTTTCGCCAGGGGCCAGTTCGCGTTGCGGCGGGGCCACTTCGTAGCTGAAGACGATGGTATCGCGGCTGTCGCGCAGGACGATCAGGATCGTCGGGATGGTGCGCGTCTGGGTGCCGATATTGGTGATCCGGCCGCTCGCACCGAAGAACTCGGTGCCGTTTGGCAGGGTGCGGCGTTCCTGCTCGCCGTCGGGGAATTCCAGTTGCAGGTCCGGCTGGTCAGCCGCGAAGGTGGGCCGCTCGACCGGCACCCAGTCGGGCAGGCCCCAATAGCTGACCGCGACGATGGTGCCGGCAGCCAGCAGCGCGAAGATGGCGGCAGCCCAGGTCCACACCTTCAGCGGGTTGCGTCGCGGACGGAACGGCGGTTCCGGATCGAAGTGCGAATGCTCGTCCTCGCCGTACCCGTGCGCCTCGATAACCGGCGGCGGCGCGACTTCATCGTACACCTGCTGCGGCGGCGGTTCGGGCAGCGGATCGTCTTCGGGCTCAGGCTCGACCTCGGATTCCGGCTCCGGCTCCGGCTCCGGGGCAACCTCCTCGACTGGCGGTGCCGCAACCGGTTGCGGCTCCGGTTCCGGATCGGGACGAGGCGGTGGCGGCGGGGGAGGCGGCGGCGCTTCAACCGGCTTTTCAACCGGTGCCGCTGCCGCAGCGGGCGCGGCCATGTTCGGCCCTTCCTGGAACCACGAATGCCGGCACTTGGCGCAGCGCACAGTACGGCCTTCGACGCCTACGGCGGTATCGGGCACGACATAACGCGTCGAGCAGGCGGGGCACTGGATGATCATCGGGCTGTCATGATTCCTACGCCCGACAATCCCAAGCAACAAGCGTGGGTAGTCGCAAGAGCCGCACAGTTCCGCCTTTTTTCCACAAGCGCCAGCGCTTATATGCATGGTGAATGTCGCGCTCACCCTTTCTCATGCCGTTCCGAAGCACTAGGCACCGGCCATGAGCGCGGGTGAAGATTCCATTGTCCAGTTCGACAATGTCGGGCTGCGCTACGGCACCGACAAGGAAGTGCTGAGCGATATTTCGTTCACGCTCTACCCCGGCAGCTTCTATTTCCTCACCGGCGCCAGCGGCGCGGGCAAGACCTCGATGCTCAAGCTGCTCTACCTCGCGCAGCGCCCCTCGCGCGGGGCGATCCGCATGTTCGGGCAGGACCTGATTACCCAGCCGCGCGGCAACCTGCCGGACTTTCGCCGCCGCATCGGCGTGGTGTTCCAGGATTTCCGCCTGATCCCGCACCTGACCGCGTTCGACAATGTCGCCCTGCCGCTGCGCATTTCGGGCATGAGCGAGAGCGAGATCGCCAAGCCGGTGGCCGACATGCTCGAATGGGTTGGCCTCGAACACCGCATCGACGCGCGTCCCGCCACGCTCTCTGGCGGCGAGCAGCAGCGCGTGGCCATTGCCCGTGCGGTGATCGCGCGGCCCGAAATCCTGGTGGCGGACGAGCCGACCGGCAACGTCGACCCCGAAATGGCTGTCAAACTGCTGCGGCTGTTCGAAGCGCTTAACCGCCTCGGCACCACCGTGGTGGTGGCCACCCACGACGTCCACCTGCTGCGCAAGGTGCCGGATTCGCTGATCATGCGGCTCGACAAGGGCACCCTGTCCGATCCCACCGGCGCGCTGCGCTATCCGCCCAAGCGGGAGGTGATCGCGGGATGATCGGTTCGGGTCTTATCCGACGCGGCGGGCCGCGTTTTTCCGGTTCTGCCACGCGCATGATGCCGCAGGCGCGCATCGCCGGGCCCATGCCCTGGGTGATCGCCATCATGATCGCGCTGACCGTGATGGCCGCCGCTGCCGGTCTCGCGCTGAGCAATGTTGCCAGCAATGCCCGGGCGGAAATCGCGGGCGGCGTCACCATCCAGGTGGTCGAGGGCGCACCGGCAGAGCGCGAGCGGCAGGCCGACCGCGCGCTCACCTTCCTTGCCGGACGTGAGGACGTCACCTCTTTCCGCCGCGTGCCGGATGAGGAACTGGCCGCCCTGCTCGAGCCCTGGCTGGGTGAAGCCGCGACCGAGAGCGAAGCCGTGCCCACGCCCGCGCTGATCGACGTGCGGCTGTCCGGCCCGGTCACGGCTCGCCGTTTGCAAGACCTGCGCGCCGCGCTGGTGGCCGAAGTGCCGGCCGCGCGGCTCGACGCGCAGGCCGGCTGGCTGGCCCCGGTCTTCGAAGCGATCCGATCGCTGCAATATCTCGCCATCGGCCTCGTCGTGCTGCTCGCGGCGACCAGTGTGGCTGCCGTCTGGCTGGCTGCGCGGTCGGCGCTCGGCTCCAACCGCGATACCATCGAGGTGATCCACCACCTCGGCGGCAGCGACGGCCAGATCGCGCAGATCTTCCAGCGCTCGATCGGTATCGACGCGGCGCTGGGCGGGGCGGCAGGCCTGGCGCTGGGTGTCGGCGCAATTTTCGTGCTCGGGCGGCAATTTGCCGACCTTGGCTCGGGCCTTGTCGCGGGCGGCGCGCTGGGCCTCTACGACTGGATCACCATCGCCGCCGTTCCCGCGGCAGGCGTGGTGCTCGCCGTGCTGACCGCGCGGCTGACCGTGATCGGTGCCTTGCGGAGGATGCTGTGATCCTGCGCCGTGTCCTCGCCGTGCCGATGATCCTCTGGGTGCTCGGCTTCGTCTGGTTCGCGGTGTTCCTGCCGCAACCTGCGCCCCAATCGCGCACCGATGCCATCGTCGTACCCACCGGCAGCGGCGGGCGCATCCAGCGCGGGCTGGAAATGCTGCAACTGGGCGCGGCCGAACAGATGCTGGTGACCGGGGTGGATGCCGCCGTGCAGCCGGGCGAGTTCCAGGTTGAATTCGAAGTGCCGCAGCGGGTGATGGACTGCTGCGTGACGCTGGGCTTTTCGGCGCTCGACACCCGCGGCAATGCCCGCGAAACGGCACAGTGGCTGGAGCAGCAGGACTATACCTCGCTGCGGCTGGTGACGGCAGACTGGCACATGCGCCGCGCCGCGCTGGAACTGAAGCAGCAGCTGCCCGATGGCGTGCGCATCACGCGCGATGCAGTCCATTCGGAGCCCAGCCTGAAGACGCTGTTCCTTGAATATCACAAACTCATCGCTGTCTGGGTGTTACAGGTTCTCGAGTGATCCTCCTGCGCAACATTGCCTTTTACCTGACCTTCTATGTCGGCTCGATCTTCTGCGTGATCGGGGCGGTGCTGACCGCCTACCTGCTGCCAGGCAAGGTGCGGGTCTTCCCGGACTTGTGGTCACGCCTGCACGCCTGGTCCTGCCGCAACCTGCTGGGTATCAGGATCGTCGAAACGGGCACCCGGCCCGAGGGCCGCGCCTTCTACGCGATCAAGCACGAGAGCTTTTTCGAAGCGATCAACCTGCCCGACATGCTCGATTTCCCCGCCCTGTTCGCCAAGCAGGAGCTGTTCAACATTCCCGGCTGGGGCACGGCTGCCAGCCGCTATGGCGTGGTGCCGGTGGCGCGGCAGGAAGGGGCCAAGGCGCTGCGCCGCATGATCCGCGCGCTGCAGCCGATGAAGGACAGCGACCGCCCGATCGTGATCTTCCCCGAGGGCACCCGCGTCCCGCACGGCCAGCGGCCACCGCTGCAGGCCGGCTTTGCCGCGCTCTACAAGCTGCTGGACTTGCCGGTGGTGCCGGTCGCGGTTGATTCGGGGCCGCTCTACCAGCGGGGCCTTAAGCGCCCCGGGACGCTAACGATCCATTTTGGCGAGCCCATCGAACCCGGCCTGTCGCGCGCGGAAATCGAGGCCCGCGTCCACGCCGCGATCAATGCGCTGAACCCGAAGGCGGGCTAACCTTCGATCTCCGCGATCATGGCGGCCAGCCAGTCGCGCGCGTCCTGCCGCCCGCCCACGTCAGCGACGAATTCCTGCCCGCGCGCCACGCTTTGCAAGCGGCCATCGGGCAACCAGCGCGACGGCTTGTCGTGATAGCTGAGGCCGGTCTCGTGCAGCCATGCGGGCACCTGCCACAGGCTGGGCGGACCTTCGGGCACGGTCAGCCGCAGGCTATCGCTGGCAGACGCGGCGGTCGCACCGCGTCCCAGCCAGGCGACATCGTTGGCGGCATGCAGACCGATGGCGTGCGGCACGCCAAGTGCGGCCAGCTCCTCCAGCCGGTGATCGGGGGCGTCGGCTAGCGACAATACCTCTTCCACGTGCAGATAGGCGAAGAGTCGGTGATGGGGCTTCTCGCCTTCCTCGCGGAACAGGCCGAAGAAGACGAAGCAATCGCCCTCGCGCACCCCCTGCCGTTCAAGGTGCGTCTGCGCCGCGCCGCACTGGCCCAAAACGGCGCGGCCTTGCGGCAGGAACATCGGATCGTGGTGGCACAGGTCTTCGTGCGCCAGCTTGCCGCGACTGGCGGCGGCAGCATGATCGCCCAGCCCCAGCGCCCCGTAAGTGGTGTGTGACAGCTCGCCGTTCGCCGGGATCGGCAGGCTCAGCGGGCGTCCGTCGACAATCGGCGAAGGGCCTCCCCCCGCCGCGCTGTCGAACCCCTTGCGCGAGAACACGATCCGCATGGCGAAGTGCCCTAGCCTGCCTGCCGCGCGCGGGCTAGGATCGCGGCCAAGGGAGAGACAGATGCAGCCAATCCAGTTGGGCCGGATGCGTATTCACCGCGTCATGGAAATGGAATCGCCCACGCCGATGGTGATGAACCTGCCCGGCGTGACGCCGCAGGACCTCGCGCGGCTGAAGCAGTGGTACGATCCGGGTGACGACGAGATCGGCGCGGATGCCGAAAACTCGCGCATGACCTTCTCGGTCCATTCGTGGGTGATCGAAGTCGACGGGCAGACCATCCTGGTCGATACTTGCGATGGCAACCACAAGGACCGGCTGGTGCCCGAAGTGAACCAGCTCAACACCGACTACCTGGGTAACCTGCGCCGCGCGGGCTTTGCGCCAGAGGATATCGACCTCGTCATGTGCACCCACCTGCACTTCGACCACGTCGGCTGGAACACCCGGTTGGAGAACGGCAAATGGGTGCCGACCTTCGCCAATGCGAAGTACCTGTTCGGCCGCCGCGACTACGAATATTTCAAGGACGAGCCCGCGGGCGAAGATGCCCACCACGCCAGCTTCATCGATTCGGTGCTGCCGGTGATGGAAGCGGGCAAGGGCGTGATCGTTGACGAGAACCACGTCGCCCATCGCGAGATCGGCGACGGCGTCTGGCTGGAACCGGCTTTCGGTCACTCGCCCGGCTGCTGCACGATCCACGGCAAGGCCGACGCGGGCGAGGCGATCTTCTGGGGCGACGTCATCCACCACCCGGTGCAACTGCTCCGCCCGGACCTGCCCTTCGCCTTCGATGCCGATCCGGCCACGGCCAGCGTGACCCGCCAGCGGGTGATGAAGCGGGCAGCGGAGGAGGAGCTGCTGTGCTTCCCCGCGCACTTCCGCAAGACCAGTGCGGGGCATGTCCGCAGCGATGGCGAGGCCTACCGCTACGAATGGGTCGCACCCTAGTCCGCGGGCAGTCTGCCGCCGCCGACTTGACTTGATTGCGCCAGTAACCAAGTGCAAGGGCGACTTATGGCCCTAGACAGAACCGCGCTCCGCGACGCTTACCGCCAGGACGAAGATGCCTGCCTCACCGAACGGCTCGAGCAGGCCGCCGTCAGCACCTCCGTCCACGAACAGGCCCGGGACATTGCCGCCCACCTGATCGAAGGCGCGCGCTCCAGGGATTCCAGCGGGCTGGACGCTTTCCTCGCCGCTTACGGCCTTGATACCGACGAAGGCATTGCCCTGATGTGCCTCGCCGAAGCACTGTTGCGCGTGCCCGACGAGGAGACCGCCGACGCGCTGATCCGCGACAAGGTGGCGACGCAGGACTGGGCCGAACACGTCGGCGAATCGGGCAGCGTTTTTGTCAACGCCGCCACCTTCTCGCTGATGCTGACCGGCGAAGTGCTGCGCGGCGGCACGCGGCAGGAAAAGGGCCTCGCCAATGCCCTGCGTCGCGCTACCGGCCGCATGGGCGAACCGGTGATCCGCAAGGCCACCAGCCAGGCGATGAAGATCATCGGCGGCCAGTTCGTCTATGCCCGCACCATCGGCGAAGCGATGAAGCGCGCCGCGCCCGAAAAGAAGCGCGGCCTGACACACTCCTTCGACATGCTCGGCGAAGCGGCCATGACCTATGGCGACGCCGAAAAGTACCGCCTCGCTTACGAGACTGCGATCGCGCGGCTGGCGAAGGAAGAAGGCGACGTCCACACCGGCCCCGGCATTTCGGTGAAGCTGTCGGCGCTCTATCCCAAGTACGATTTCTTCCACGCAGAAGCCGCGCGCGAAGCGCTGGTGCCGATCGTGCGCGACCTCGCCATGATGGCGCGCGAGGCGAACATCCATTTCACCGTCGATGCCGAGGAAGCCGAACGGCTGGAACTGAGCCTCGACATCATCGAGGCGCTGGTGGCGGACGACGAGCTGTTCGACAACGGCACCCCGCAAGGCTGGACCGGCTTCGGCATGGCGATCCAGGCTTACCAGAAGCGCGGCGTGCCGCTGTGCAAATGGGTCGCCCGCCTCGCCCGCAAGCATGATCGCAAGCTGTTCGTCCGGCTGGTGAAGGGTGCCTACTGGGACGCCGAGATCAAGCTGACGCAGGTAGGCGGATATGCTGACTACCCGGTGTTCACCCGCAAGCTGGGCACCGACGTGTCCTACCTCGCCTGCGCTCGGGAGCTGCTGGCGGCTGACGATGCCGTGTACCCCGCCTTTGCCACGCACAACGCCTATACCATCGGCGCGATCAAGGCGCTGGCCGGTTCCAAGTCCTTTGAGTTCCAGCGCCTCCACGGCATGGGCGAGGATGTCTATTCCGTGCTGGCGTCGATGGAGGGTGAACGGCGTACCCCGGTGCGCATTTACGCTCCCGTCGGCGGGCACAAGGAACTGCTCGCATACCTCGTACGCCGCCTGCTGGAGAACGGCGCCAACTCCAGCTTCGTCAACCGCATGGCCGATGCCGAAGTGCCGGTGGCAGAACTCACCACCAGCCCGGTGGACGATCTCAAGGCGCTGACGCCCTACCGCAATCCGTCGATCCTGCTGCCCGCGCAGATCTATCCCAACCGCCGCAACTCGATGGGCGTCGACCTCGCTCACCCGCCGGAGCTGGAAGAACTGCGCAAGTGCCTGGCGCTCTGGCGCAAGGACCATCCCGTCGCCCGCCCGACCCTGCGCGCCGATGTCGACGAGGAACTGGTCGCAATCCATGCCCCGCAGACCGGCAAGGTGGTGGGCGAATACATGGTCGCCAGCCAGCGCGACATCGACCTCGCCATTGCCCGCGCCGTCACCGCGCAGCCCGCGTGGGATGCGCTGGGCGGCGAGGAGCGCGCGCAGCTGCTGATCAAGGCGAGCGACCTGCTGGAAGAGAACACCCCGCGCTTCATGGACCTGTGCCGCCGCGAGGCGGGCAAGACCATGATGGACGCCGTGCTCGAAGTGCGCGAGGCGGTGGACTTCCTGCGCTATTACGCCTGCGAAGCGCGCATGCTGTTCGGCGCACCGCAGCCGCTGCCGGGGCCGACGGGCGAGCAGAACCTGCTGCGCCTGCACGGGCGCGGCGTCTTCGCCACGATCAGCCCGTGGAACTTCCCGCTGGCGATCTTCATGGGGCCGACTGCCGCCGCGCTGGCGGCAGGCAATACCGTGCTCGCCAAGCCTGCCGAACAGACCCCGCTGATCGCGGCGCTGGCCATCGACCTGTGCCACGAGGCGGGCATTCCCAAGGACGTGCTGCAGCTGGTGCCGGGTGACGGCAAGGTCGGCGCGGCGCTCACCAGCGATCCGCGCATCGCGGGCGTGGCCTTCACCGGCTCGACCGGCACGGCCCACGCCATCAACCGCTCGCTCGCCGCACGCGAAGGCGCAATCGGCACGCTGATCGCCGAGACCGGCGGCCAGAACGCGCTGATCGTCGACAGCTCGGCCCTGCCCGAACAGGTGACGCGCGACGTGGTCGCCAGCGCCTTCCAGAGCGCGGGCCAGCGCTGTTCGGCCCTGCGCGTGCTCTACCTGCAGGAAGATGTCGCGGACGAGATGCTGGCCATGATCAAAGGCGCGTTCGAAGCCCTGGTGATCGGCGATCCGGCGGACCTCGCCACCGACGTCGGCCCGGTGATCGATGCCGAGGCCAAGGCCAAGCTCGAAGCCCACGTGGCAGAAATGCAGGAAGCCGGCTTCCCCGTCTGGCGGCGCGAGCTGCCCGAGTTCTGCAAGGGCGGTCACTATGTCGCCCCGACGATCATCGAACTGGGTTCGATCCTCGACCTCGACGAGGAACACTTCGGCCCGATCCTGCACGTTGTGCGCTATTCGGCCAGCGCGCTGGGCAGCGTCATCGATGCCATCAACGCCACCGGCTACGGCCTGACGCTGGGCCTGCACAGCCGTATCGACGAGACCCGGCGCTTCGTCGAGGCCCACGCCCGCGTCGGCAACTTCTACGTCAACCGCAACCAGATCGGCGCCGTGGTCGGCAGCCAGCCGTTCGGCGGCGAGGGCCTGTCGGGCACAGGTCCCAAGGCGGGCGGTCCGCACTACGTGACGCGCTTCGCCACCGAGCGGGTGACGACGATCGACACCACGGCGGCAGGCGGCAATGCGAGCTTGCTGGCGGGGAGCTGATCGGCCATTGGAGCATGGTGGGACGGAACGATGAGGTCCGATCAATGCTGAATTCTGCGAAACTCCTGGGCGTGCCGCTGCTGCTGGTACTGGGAGCCTGCGCGACCGACGGCACCGAAGCCCCTTACGAAGGCAACGCCTCCATGGGCATGCTGATCGCACGCGATTCCTGCGCCAGTTGCCATGCCGTGTCGCTGGCGGGGGAATCCCCCAACGACCACGCGCCCGAGTTTCGCGAGGTCATCAACCGGCCTGGCATGACGGCAGATTCGCTGACTGCCTGGCTGAACGAAGCGCACAATTACCCCACCGAGATGGGCGTGCACCTGGAGCCGCACCAGGTGGATTCGCTGGTCGCCTACATGCTGCGCCTGCGGAGCGAGCAGGACGAGTCCTGAGCCGGAAGGCGATCGCGCTTGCAAAAGGCGGAAGGGGATAACCCACCGCCGCCTTTACCCCCACCCTTGCCCCCGCCCCGGCATTCGGGAATCCCTCGTCCATGGCGATTCTTTCAGACAAGTGGATTCGGGACAAAGCCCTGAACGAAGGCATGATCGAGCCGTTCGTGGAGGCGCAGCGGCGCGAGGGGAATATCTCCTACGGCCTCTCCAGCTTCGGTTACGATGCGCGCGTCGCGCCCGAATTCAAGATCTTCACCAACGTCAATTCCGCCGTGGTCGACCCCAAGAATTTCGACGGCGACAGCCTGGTCGACCGCGAGACCGATGTCTGCGTGATCCCTCCCAACAGCTTCGCGCTGGCGCGCACGGTGGAATATTTCCGCATCCCGGACGACGTGCTGGTGATCTGCCTCGGCAAGAGCACCTATGCCCGCTGCGGCATCATCGTGAACGTCACCCCGCTGGAGCCGGGCTGGGAAGGCCACGTCACGCTGGAGTTTTCCAACACCACGCCGCTGCCTGCCAAGATCTACGCCAACGAAGGCGCCTGCCAGTTCCTGTTCCTGCAGGGCAATGAGCGGCCCGAGGTCACCTATGCCGACCGGGCGGGCAAATACATGGGCCAGCGCGGGGTAACACTCCCCCGCTTGTAGCGCGAACACCCTAGGCACGGGCGCGGCTTGCCTTTAGCATCCCCCGCAACCGGCAATGGGAGAGGTTCGCATGGCATATCCGACACTTGCACCACTAGCACTGGCAGCATTGGGAGGGCTGGCCCTGCTTGCCGCCTGCGGGGGTGACGAAACGGGCAATGCGCCGCCTGCCAACCTGCCGCCCAGTTTCGGCGTGGCGACACTCGACGTGACCTATGCCGAGAACGGCACCGATCCGGTCACCACGCTGACCATCAACGACGAGGCCACGGCCAGCGTCACGCTCAGCCTGAGCGGCCCGGACGCCGCGCTGTTCACTATCCAGAACGCCAACCAGCTGGTCTTCGTCACCCCGCCGGATTTCGAGAACCCGCAGGACCAGGGCGGCAACAACGTCTATGATGTCACCGTGACCGCCACGGACTCGCTCGGCAGTTCGAGCACGGTCGATATCACCGTGACCGTCACCGACATCGCCACGGCCATGCGCTTCATCGACCCGGTCTTCGCCAGCACCATCGGCCTCGGCACGGTAACCACACCCACGCCTTCGGGCATGGCCAGCATCAGCTTCACCGGCCCGCGCGGCGATACCATGGCCGAACGCCCGCTGCTGATTGTCGGCAACGGCTCGCTGGCATCGTCGCGGTCGCTGGCGGACGGTCTGGCCCTGCGCGGCTACCTCGTCGGGCTGACCGATGCGCAATCGCCGGGTGACCTGGGCGCCATTGCCATGACCTTTGCGGGCGGCGAATTCGCCTCGCTGGGGATCGACACGCAGGCCATCGGCGTGGCCGCGCCGGGTGATGCTGCGTTCGCCGCGCAGCTGGATTCGGCTCTCGCGGACAGTCCTTTCACCGCCTATGCTTTCGCGCCCGACGGAGCCGACCCGCGCACGGCGGCGGGCCAGTTCTACACCGGCCTGCTGGCGGAGGGCGGCCAATGAGCGACACGGCAGCCCTGCTCGCCCGGATCGAGGCGCTGGAAGCGCGGGCACTTGCGGCGGAAGACTATCGCGACCTGATGAACCTGCAGGCGGCCTACGGCTACTATGTGGACAAGGGCCTGTTCGACAAGGCGGCGGACCTGTTCGCCAGGGACGGCACGCTCGAGATCGCCGGGCGCGGGGTCTACGTCGGGCAGGACCGGGTGCGCGAATACCTGCACCACCTGCCGCCCTATGAAGACGGCACGATCTACAACCACATGCAGCTGCAGCCCGTGCTGCACATCGACAGCGAGGCCGGGACGGCCAAGGGCCGCTGGCGTACGCTGATGATGGTGGGCTTCATCGGCCGCGAAGGCCGCTGGGGCGAGGCGACTTACGAGAACACTTACGTCCGAGAGGACGGCAAATGGCGCATCGCCAGTCTGCACGGCATCATCAACTTCTACGCCGAGTATGAAGAAGGCTGGCACAAGGGCGGCGTCGCCCTGCTGCGCTCGACCGACGGGCTACAGCCGGACCGCCCGCCCAGCTTCGAATACGAGGCACACCCCAAGGCGGTGATTGCGCCGTTTCATTATGATGAAGTTTGAAGGGTTTGTCTTTCGAAGCCGCCTCCGCGGCTTCGTCCTCGCTAGACGCGCTCCGCTTCGCTACGCGCCCGCTGCGGGCGGGCAGTCGCCCTTGCGGGCCTTTGGCCCGTCCCCAGCGCTAGACTGCTAGCTGGCGATAGTATCGGACGCGACTAGCGCACGACAGAGCGCGATTGCGCGACCGCAGGTGCCGCGCAGTGAAGGCGAAGCCGGAACGGAGCGAACAGCACCGAGGACGATCTGACGGAGGTCGGATCGAATAACAAACTATCCTAGAAACTCGACCGCACGCTCAGGCGGAAGTTCCGCCCCTGCAGCGGCACGAACTCCTTGGTGAAGCTGGCGTGGCGTCGGCCTTCCTCGTCGAACAGGTTGTCGACGGCGGCCAGTACGGTGAGGTTGCTCTCGCCTTCGAAGGGGTGCCAGGCGACCGAGAGGTTCACGTGGGTAAAGCTGTCGGTCGGGGTTTCCAGCGGGGCGACGCGGTTCTGGCTATCGTTCCATTCCACCTCGGCCCGCACGTCGAAATGGCCCGTCTGGGCTTCGAGCGCGCCTGACAGGCTCAGCGGCGGGATGCGCGGCACCGGGTCGCCGTTGGCCAGCGTCGCTTCGGTATAGTCGCCGCGCAGGTCGCCCAGAAGGGTGAACTCGCCGTTGTGCAGGAGCGGGAAAGTCACCTGTCCTTCGAAGCCCCACTGGTCGGCGTCCTGCTGCAGGAAATTAAACACGTCGAGGCCGTCTTCTTCCAGCCCGGTTTCGGCGAGGTAGATGAAGCTGTCGAACCAGTTGCGATAGACGCTGGCATTGACCTGCACCGCGCCGATGTCGCCGCGCAGATAACCTTCAAGGCCCCAGGCACCTTCCACGTCGAGCGCATCGTTGCCGACTTCGAACTGCTGGGTGGCAACATGTGGTCCGTCAGCGAACAGTTCCTGCGCCGAGGGGGCGCGTTCGGCGCGGCTGAGATTCACGCCGAGGCGGAAATCGTCGAACAGGGTGTAGCTGGCCCCGAGGGCACCGGAGAAGGTATCGAAGCTGCGGTCACGCCCATTGAGGCTTTCGCTTACCGAGGTGGTTTCGAACCGCGCGCCGGCCTCCACCTCGATGGCGTCGAAGTAGAGTTCCTGCAGGGTGAACAGGGCGAAATTCTCGGTGATGCTGGGCGGGACGAAGGCCTCTGCCCCGATGGCTTCGAAATCGACGTGCGAATATTGCGCGCCGATCGAGCCACGCAGGTTGCCGCGGCGCGACTGCACCAGTTCGATGCGGCCTTCCACGCCCTGCACATCGAAGACAGTGCCGGTCTCGTCGCCTTCGAACTCGGTGTGGGTATAATCGGACCAGCCCCAGCGGGTCTGCACGTGGTCAAAGAAGCCGTCACCCAGGTCCAGCTGGCCGCGCAGGTCGACGCGGTAGCGCTTCATGCCGATGGAGACGGGGCCTTCTTCTTCCTCGCCGCCTTCAGCGTCTTCGTCGTGGTCTTCCTCTTCGTCACCGTGGACATGGCCCACGCCCGGAAGACCAGGGACGCCGTAGCTGGTGTCGTAGTAGTCGAAGGAAACGCCGATATTGCTGTCGCCGGAGAAGAAGGCGAGGCCGGTGCCGAACGAGGTCGCCTCGGTCCAGCTGTTGGGCAGGTAATCGCGGGTATTCGCGCCTTCGCGCAGTTCTTCCGCTTCCTCGAGGTGGCCTTCTTCCTCCTCTTCGGCGGCATCGGCCAGCAGGTCAGCGCGCAAGTCCGGCGTGGCGGCGAAGCCGGGAATCTCGATGTCGTCGGTGTTGCGATAGGAGCCGTCGATGTGGAAGGCGAAGCCGCCACCGAGCGGCGCGTCGAGCGAGAGGCCGCCTTCGCGCAGGTTGGCGGCACTATCGATACTGGCCAGCGCATCGATGTGGATGGGCTCGGTCGGCAGGCGCGGCGGGATGCGCTTGGTGATCACGTTGACCGCGCCGCCGATGGCGGAACTGCCGTAGAGCAGCACGGCGGGGCCGCGGAGCACCTCGATACGGTCGGCGATCAGCGGATCGACCGACACAGGGTGGTCTGCCGAAGCGCCCGAGGCATCGAGCGCGCCGACGCCGTCGGTCAGCACGCGCACACGCTCGCCGCCGAAGCCGCGCAGCACGGGACGTGAAGCACCGGGAGCAAAGCCACTGGCGGTAACGCCGGGAATCTGGTCGAGCACGTCGCCGATCTGCCCCGCGCTCTCGCGCTGCAAGGTGATACCGGATACGACCGAAGTGCCCGCCACCACGTCGAGCCGGTCGACCCCGGCAGCGGTGACGAGGATATAATTGTGCAGGTCGTCAGCCGTGGAACGCGGTTCCTCCGTGGTGTCTTCCGGCTGTTCGTCTTGCGCCAGGGCGGGAGCGGCTGGCAGCAGGCAGGCAAGCGCAACGGATGCGAGCAAGGCAGGCGAACGGGTGATCATGGGGGGCAACGATCCTGTTGGTAACAATATATCATGCCCAACTAGGGGCTTGCCGCTGAACGTCAAGTGAGCATTTGCACAATTTTCGTCAGGACGTGCTGGCCGTGCGAAGACGGGTGCGTGCCTCGTCCTCGCCGATCAGCGGCAGCAGCTCGGCCATGTCCGGGCCGTGGTCGCGTCCGGTGAGTGCCTGGCGCAGGGGCAGGAACAGCGCCTTGCCCTTGCGGCCGGTGCTGGCCTTGAGGCTGGCGGTGAGGTCTGCCCACGGCGTGTCGGACCAGGCTAGTGCATCAGCGGCGGCCGCAAGATAGGCGCGGGTCTCACCATCGAATGCTGGCGGGGACACCGGTCCAGCAACCACCTGCCACCAGTCGCCTGCACCCGAAACAGTTTCGAGGTTGGGCCGGATCGCATGCCAGGCTGCCGCATCCATGCCTTCCGGAAGGCGTCCGGCAACGGCGTCGAATTCCAGCTGGTGGACGATCGCGGCATTGATCCGGTCCAGCTCGGCATCATCGAACTTGGCTGGTGCGCGCCCGAAAGTCGACAAATCGAACGTCTTTACAAGCGTTTCCCGCGCAGCAATCGGTTCGACAGACTGGCTGGTTCCGAGCCGCGCGAGCAGGGCCACCAGCGCCTCCGGCTCGATTCCGCGCTCGCGGAAGGCGTCGCATCCCAGGGAGCCGAGCCGCTTCGACAGCTTGCCCTCGCGCCCCACGAGCAGCGCTTCGTGGGCAAAGCGCGGGGGTGCAGCATGAAGTGCGGTAAACATCTGAATTTGCGTGGCAGTATTGGAAACATGGTCCTCACCGCGCAGGACATCCGTCACGCCCATGGCAATGTCGTCGACCGCAGATGGCAGCATGTAAAGCCACGATCCGTCCGCCCGGCGGATCACCGGGTCGGACAGTTGTGCGGCATCGAACTTCTGCGGCCCGCGCACGCCATCGTCCCAGGCAATGGCCTCGTCATGGTCGAGCTTGAAGCGCCAGTGCGGGGCAATGCCCTCGGCTCCCTTGGCGGCCCGCTCCTCGTCGCTCAGTTGGAGCGCCGCGCGGTCGTAGATCGGTGGCAACCCGCGCCCCAGCTGGATCTTGCGCTTGAGCTCCAGCTCCTGCTGGGTCTCGTAGGCGGGATAGACGCGACCTTCCGTGCGAAGCTTCGCAAAGGCCTCGTCGTAAAGCGCCAGCCGCTGCGACTGCCGTTCCTCGCCATCGGGCGTCAGGCCCAGCCAGTCGAGGTCCTCCCGGATCGCCTCGACGTACTCCTCGCGGCTGCGCTCCTGGTCGGTATCGTCGATGCGCAGCAGGAACCTGCCGCCAGCCGCGCGGGCGAGCAGCCAGTTGTGCAGCGCCGTGCGCACATTGCCGACGTGCAGGCGGCCCGTGGGGGACGGGGCGAAACGGGTGACAGTGGTCATGCGCGCGCCCTACCCCGCTTTGGCAGGCGGGTGAAGTCTCGCGTGCCGCCTACCGCGGCCGGATCACGAAATTGTGCTCGATGTAGAGGAAGACCTCGGTCTCGCTCGCCTGCTGCCAGTAGAGGTCGCCTTCGAGGCCGCGGATTTCGACGCCGTAGCCATTGCCGAACATGCCGGCATAGCGGGTCGATTCCTCGGCAATGTGGCGGACCACGTCGGCGCGGTATTGCTCCGGGTCGTCGATCGCCAGCGCCGTGGTGCCGACATCGATGAAGGAGCGGCCCTGCGCCGGGATATCGGCCACGAAGGCAGCGATCCGCTGGCTGGTGTCGCGCACGCGGGCCTCGTCGCTGGTGAGCGGGATGCGGGCGTAGATCTGCACCCGGCTGGTGTCCGGACGGTTGCCGCCCACGATCCGCAGCTCGCGCATGTTGGCCTCGGTCACCGGCTCCAGCGTGTACTGCCCCGCCACCAGCGTGATGCCCGCCTGCTCTGCCCGGGCGATGGTATCGGCGAGCATGCCGAACAGTTCCTCGCTCCGCAGGTCGGGGTCGCGGCTGTCGGAGCTGACGAACAGCGGCGTCACGAAATAGTCCGCCCGGCGCGTCACCCCGATGGCGGCGGGGCCGTTGGCGGTGAAATAGGCGTTGGTGGCGGAGCGGTCCTGCCGCTGGGCGGTCACCACGATTTGCGCGGCGGCTGGCACGGCGGTGAAGGCAACCACGGCGGCCGTGGCGGCGAGAATGGAACGGCGAATCATCTTGTTACCCCTTCTTCCCAGTGAAGGGCGCAGGCTAACGCTTGCCGATGAATGCCGCCAAACCAAAGAAATGGCCCCGGCAGATCGTTCTGCCGGGGCCAATTTCGTTTGCAGCAAGGGGGTGAGGATCAGTCCTCGGTGCCCTCCTCAGCAGCAGGGTCAGCTGCCGGTTCGGCAGCTTCAGCCGGAGCAGCCGCGCCGCCCATGGCAGCCGCCATGGCTTCTTCGCTGGTCGGAGCGTCGGCCGGAACCTCTTCTTCCTTCGCAGCTTCGAGAGCGTCCTGCATCTTCTTGTACTGGGCCCGCAGCGCGGCGTCGCGCGACGAGGCGGTGACGCGCAGGCGGTTCATGCCCGCACCGGTACCGGCGGGGATGAGGCGGCCCACGATCACGTTCTCCTTGAGACCGATCAGCGTGTCCTTCTTGCCTTCGACCGCGGCCTGCGTGAGCACGCGCGTGGTTTCCTGGAAAGAAGCGGCAGAGATGAACGAACGGGTCTGCAGGCTGGCCTTGGTGATGCCCAGCAGGATCGGCGTGCCGACTGCCGGCTTCTTGCCCTTGCCCAGCTTGGAGTTGACCTCGTTCATTTCCTCGAAGTCCACCTGCTCGCCCGGCAGCAGCGTGGTGTCGCCGCCGTCGGTGATCTCGACCTTCTGCAGCATCTGGCGAACGATCACCTCGATGTGCTTGTCGTTGATCTTCACACCCTGCAGTCGATAGACTTCCTGGATCTCGGTGCAGAGGAATTCTGCCAGAGCTTCCACGCCCATGACTTCGAGGATGTCGTGCGGGTTCGGCGAGCCCGAGATCAGCGTGTCGCCCTTCTTGACAAAGTCGCCTTCCTGGACGTCGATGACCTTGGTCTTGGGCACCAGGTACTCGACCGGATCGCCCTCTTCCGGAACGATCGCGATCTTGCGCTTGGCCTTGTAGTCGCGGACGAATTCCATCCGGCCCGAGATCTTGGCGATCACGGCGGCATCCTTCGGCACGCGGGCTTCGAACAGCTCGGCAACACGCGGCAGACCGCCGGTGATGTCGCGCGTCTTGGCGGCTTCACGCGAAGCACGGGCAAGGATGTCACCCGCCTGTACTTCCTGGCCGTCCTCGACCGAGAGCGTGGTGCCCGGAGCCAGCATGTAACGCTGGGCTTCGGTTTCCTCGCCCTTCTTGCCCTTGGCCTTCAGGTCGTCTTCGCCAAGGAAGGTCAGGCGCGGACGCAGGTCTTCCTTCTTGGAGCGACCGGTGGCGCGATACTCGGTGACCACGCGCTGGGCGATACCGGTGGCATCGTCCACGCGTTCTTCCAGCGTCTTGCCTTCGATCAGGTCCTGGTAGCGAACCACGCCAGCCTGTTCGGTGATGATCGGCAAGGTGAACGGGTCCCATTCAGCCAGGCGATCGCCTTCCTTCACCTTGGCGCCGTCCTCGAACATGAGCACGGTACCGTAAGGCACGCGGTGGATGGCGCGTTCACGGCCTTCGGCGTCGACCACGACCATCTCGCCCGAACGGGCCAGCGACAGGCGGCGACCCTTCTTGTCGGTGATGGTGGGCATGTCGCGATAAACGATCTTGCCGTCGGAAATGGCTTCCAGGTGGCTGGTTTCGTTGATCTGCGCCGCACCGCCGATGTGGAAGGTACGCATGGTCAGCTGGGTGCCCGGCTCACCGATCGACTGCGCAGCGATGACGCCGACAGCTTCACCGATGTTCACCGGCGTACCGCGCGCCAGGTCACGGCCGTAGCAGGTCGCGCAAACGCCCTGTTCGGCTTCACAGACCAGCGGCGAGCGGATCTTCGCCTGCTGCACTTCGGCTTCCTCGATGGCCTTGGCCATGGGCTCGTCGACCAGTTCGCCGGTCTTGACGATGACTTCGCCGGTGGAGACGTTCACGATGTCCTCGGCCACGGTGCGGCCCAGGATACGTTCGCCGAGCGATGCAATCACGCTGCCGCCCTGGACGATGGCGCGCATCTCCAGTGCATTGTCGGTCTTGCAGTCGTCCTCGACGATCACGCAGTCCTGCGACACGTCGACAAGACGGCGGGTCAGGTAACCCGAGTTCGCGGTCTTCAGCGCGGTGTCCGCGAGGCCCTTGCGGGCACCGTGGGTCGAGTTGAAGTATTCAAGAACGGTCAGGCCTTCCTTGAAGTTCGAGATGATCGGCGTTTCGATGATCTCGCCCGACGGCTTGGCCATCAGGCCGCGCATACCCGCCAGCTGCTTCATCTGGGCCGGGCTACCACGGGCACCCGAGTGGCTCATCATGTAGATCGAGTTGATCGGTGCCTCGCGGCCGTCGTCATCCTTCGGTGTGGCGCGAATCTCGTCCATCATGGCCGCAGCAACCTGGTCACCGCAACGCGACCACGCGTCGATCACCTTGTTGTACTTTTCCTGCTGGGTGATGAAGCCGTCCTGGTACTGTTGCTCGTAATCGGCAACCAGCGCCTTGGTTTCCTCGATCATGCCTTCCTTGCTGTCCGGGATGATCATGTCGTCCTTGCCGAACGAGATGCCGGCACGGAACGCGTGGCGGAAGCCCAGCGACATGATGGCGTCAGCGAACAGCACCGTGTCCTTCTGGCCGGTGTGACGATAGACTTCGTCGATCACGTCGCCGATGTCCTTCTTCGTCAACAGGCGGTTGACCACGGCGAAGGGCACCTTGTGGCTCTTCGGCAGGCATTCGGCGATGAGCATGCGGCCCGGCGTGGTATCCACGCGCGCCATGAACTCGTTGCCCTGCTCGTCGGTCTGTGGGACGCGGGTGGTGATCTTCGAGTGCAGGGTGACGGCACCGACGTGCAGCGCCTGGTGCACCTCGTCGATATCAGCCAGCACCTTGCCTTCGCCCGGCTCGCCTTCGCGGTCCATCGACAGGTAGTACAGGCCCAGCACCATGTCCTGCGAAGGCACGATGATCGGCTTGCCGTTGGCGGGCGAGAGGATGTTGTTGGTCGACATCATCAGCACGCGCGCTTCCAGCTGGGCTTCGAGGCTCAGCGGGACGTGCACGGCCATCTGGTCACCGTCGAAGTCGGCGTTGAAGGCCGAGCAGACGAGCGGGTGCAGCTGGATCGCCTTGCCTTCGATCAGCACGGGCTCGAACGCCTGGATGCCGAGACGGTGCAGCGTCGGGGCGCGGTTCAGCAGGACCGGGTGTTCACGGATGACTTCATCCAGGATGTCCCAGACTTCCTTGCGTTCCTTTTCCACCCACTTCTTCGCCTGCTTCAGGGTCATGGAAAGGCCCTTGGCGTCGAGACGGGCGTAGATGAACGGCTTGAACAGCTCGAGCGCCATCTTCTTCGGCAGGCCGCACTGGTGCAGCTTGAGTTCCGGACCGGTCACGATGACCGAGCGGCCCGAATAGTCGACGCGCTTACCCAGAAGGTTCTGGCGGAAGCGGCCCTGCTTGCCCTTCAGCATGTCGGACAGCGACTTCAGCGGACGCTTGTTGGCGCCGGTGATGACGCGGCCACGGCGGCCGTTATCGAACAGTGCGTCAACGGCTTCCTGCAGCATGCGCTTTTCGTTGCGGACGATGATGTCCGGCGCGCGCAGCTCCATCAGGCGCTTGAGGCGGTTGTTACGGTTGATGACGCGGCGGTAGAGGTCGTTGAGGTCCGAGGTCGCGAAGCGGCCACCGTCCAGCGGGACGAGCGGGCGCAGTTCCGGCGGGATGACCGGCACGACTTCGAGGATCATCCATTCCGGACGGTTGCCCGAATCGATGAAGCTTTCGACGACTTTCAGGCGCTTGATGATCTTCTTCGGCTTGAGCGTCGACTTGGTGGTTTCCAGCTCTTCCAGCAGGTCCGCCCGTTCCTGCTCGAGATCGAGGTCCATCAGCATGATCTTCACCGCTTCGGCACCGATGCCGGCGGTGAAGGCGTCTTCGCCGTATTCATCCTGCGCGTCGAGCAGCTCGTCCTCGGTCAGCAGCTGGAACTTCTCCAGCGGCGTGAGGCCGGGCTCGGTGACGATGTAGCTCTCGAAGTAGAGCACGCGCTCCAGCTGCTTGAGCTGCATGTCGAGCAGCAGGCCGATGCGCGAGGGCAGCGACTTGAGGAACCAGATGTGCGCGACCGGCGCGGCCAGCTCGATGTGGCCCATGCGCTCGCGACGCACCTTGGTGACGGTGACTTCGACGCCGCACTTTTCGCAGACGACGCCCTTGTACTTCATGCGCTTGTACTTGCCGCACAGGCACTCGTAGTCCTTCACCGGGCCGAAGATGCGGGCGCAGAACAGGCCGTCACGCTCGGGCTTGAACGTACGGTAGTTGATGGTTTCCGGCTTCTTGATCTCGCCGAACGACCACGAACGGATGCGCTCCG
>JAUIIG010000026.1 GCA_030431875.1 Alphaproteobacteria bacterium | reverse complement strand
CCAGCGTGGGCAAGACCTGCGACGTGCTGATCGAACGCAAGGGCCGCAAGCCGGGCCAGTGGCTGGGCAAGTCGCCGTGGTTGCAGTCCGTGTTCTTCGACAGCGAGCTCGCCATCGGTGACATCGTCCGCGCCGAACTGGTCCATGCGGGACCCAGCTCGCTGCAGGGCCGCCTGCTGGAACGCGTTTCCGCCTGATCAGTCGTAGCTGAGCAGCTCGGTTTCCATGCTGTCCACCGGCAAGGCGGGCGGCACCGTTGGGTTGGAGTGATATGCCTCGCCCGTCCACGGGACATTGCGCAGGCCACCTTCGATGCCGCCGCCGCCGACCGTCACCACAAGGTCGCGCCAACCCTGTTCGTTGCCCTCAGCCACACCGACCGGAAGTTTCGTCACCGTCAGGCGACCGCGTTCGACCAGCACGCCGTCGTCTTGCTCGAAAACATAGAGGTTGCACCCGCCCGAACCGCAGATCGTCGGGCCGATGAAATAGGCGAGCAATTCGTCGTTGCCATCGCCGTTGAGGTCGAAGGCGGCGTACTTCATCTCTGCAAAGCCGTCCTCGCCGAATTCCTCGGCGGCCCAGACCATCAGGACATCGGCTTCACCGGGAGTGCCGGGCACTTCTTCGACCGCCTGGTCTTCAACAGTGGCTACTTCCGCATCCGGCGTAGCCGGATCGCCTTTCCCCGCCGAACAGCCTGCTAGGGTGAAGGCAGTGGCTACCATTGTTGCAATCAGTCGTACCATGTCCACTCTCCCTGCTGCTGGGCTATCGCTCCCCGTCGTAACTCTGCGCCACGGCGGCAGCCAGCCGCGTCGCCGGCGCATTGGGACGCAGGTCATAGAGGGCCGCCAGATAGGCGCGATTGAAGCGGGTCAGTTCGCCTTCCCCCGCCTCTGCCGCGAAGGGCGCGATAACGCTGGGGGGATAGCCCTCCGCGTGCAGATCAGGGCGCAGGCCCGGTGCCAGCAGCCGCATGGTGGCGTAATCGGCGACCCGTTCGAGGTCCATGCCCACCAGCCAGTCCGCATCGATGATCACCACGGTGGACCGGATGCCGCGCGCATGGGTGGCCCCTACCCGCCTCGCGCGGCCATGGGTGTTCACCGGCACGCTGACATTCAGCGATGCTGCCGAGCCGGTGGCGCCGACCACCGAATCCGACAGGGCAAGCCGCCCGCCATGCTCGCTCAGGACTTCCTCGTTCGCCCAGTGCAACACCGGCGCACCTTCCGCCAGCAGGGCGGCGACGCGGTTGCGGTCCGGCAGGGCGATGAGGTCGGGCTGCTCGGCAATGATCATGTCGACTACTGCGGCAGGGTCCCGCACCACCAGCAGCAACGCGTTTACGCGCCCATCACCGCAGACTTCAGCAAGGTTCACGCCCGCCTCCGCCGCATTGGTTTCCACCCGTTCGCGCACGAAGTCATTCGCCGAGCGCGGCATACCGCTAACCGACAGGCACAGCGGCGCGAACATGCGCAGCAACGGTTCGTCCACGCCGTTCTCGCTGGTGATGTGCTGCACCGCCTCGCGCACCTCTGCGGGCTCGCGCACCACGCTGCCCTGCACGGTAATGTCGGAGTCGCGCGAATCCTGCTGCTGCCCTAGCGCCGGCGTCGCCAGTACGAGCGGCAGGGCGACCAGCAGTTTGCAGCACGAATTCATGCGCTTGTTCCTACGGCGTTTGTGACCATTTGGCTACTTTCCACCGTCCATTTGCCGCACCCGGCTTGCCAGCGGCATTGCGAGGCCTATTCTCGATGGTGCCCAGTGCGAAAGGAACCGCCACAACACACATGGCTCGCAAAGCACACCGCGGTGACGGCGACCACGCTGCCACCATCATACATCCGGAAGAACGCCGCGACGCATCGCGACGCGCCCGGATCGAAGTCTCTTTCGACGACCAGGCCGTGCTCGGCGCGCTGTTCGGCGAATTCGACGCCAACCTCGTGCAGATCGAAAACCGCCTCGGCGTCTATATTGCCGCGCGCGGGGACAAGGTCTCGATCGAGGGGCTGGAAGACGATGTCGCCCGCGCCCGCGACGTGATGCTGAAACTGCACGAGAAGCTGGTGGCGGGGCAAGAGATGGACGCTGGCGCCATCGACGCTCTGATCAACATGTCCGACGAGCCCACGCTGGACGGGATCATTACCGGCGATGCCAAGATGCCGCCGATCCAGATCCGTACGCGCAAGAAGACCATCACCCCACGCAGCGCCATGCAGGGCGAATACATGCGCCAGCTGACCAGCCGCGACGTGATCTTCGCGCTCGGCCCCGCAGGTACCGGCAAGACCTACCTCGCCGTGGCACAGGCGGTCAGCCAGCTGATCACCGGCTCTGTGCAGCGCCTCATCCTCTCGCGCCCCGCAGTCGAGGCAGGCGAGAAACTGGGCTTCCTGCCCGGCGACATGAAGGACAAGGTCGATCCCTACCTGCGCCCGCTCTACGACGCCTTGTTCGATTGCATGCCACCCGAACAGGTGGAACGCCGCATCGCTTCGGGCGAAATCGAGATCGCGCCCATCGCCTTCATGCGCGGCCGCACCCTGGCCGATGCCTTCGTCATCCTCGACGAAGCGCAGAACACCACGCGTGAGCAGATGAAGATGTTCCTCACCCGCTTCGGCCAGAACAGCCGCATGGTGGTCTGCGGTGACCCGCGACAGGTCGACATCCCTGGCGGCGACCGCATGAGCGGCCTCGCCGATGCCGTGCAGCGCCTCGAAGGGGTCGAAGGCATCGGCGTCACCCGCTTCACCGCCGCCGACGTGGTGCGCCACCCGATCGTGGGCCGCATCGTCGAAGCCTACGAGGGCGACGGCCACGCGGACTAGGCGCGATGGAACTCGAGCTCGACATCGAAGACTGGCCCGAAGGGGACTGGGAGGAACTGGCCGCACGCGCGGCAGGCGCCGCCGCGCAGGTGGTGGAATCGCTCGCCAATCCGCGCCTTGTCACTTCCATGCTGTTCACCTCGGACGCGGAAATCCACGAACTCAATCGCGAATGGCGGCAGCGCGACAAGCCGACCAATGTGCTCAGCTTCCCGATGCTGGAGCGGACGGACCTCGTCCATCTTGACCCTGACGGCCCGCCGGAAATGCTGGGCGACATTGCCCTCGCCTACGAGACATGCGTCCGCGAGGCGGAGGAAAAAGGGGTGCCGCTGGAGGCCCACGCCAGCCACCTGATCGTCCACGGCTTGCTGCACCTGGCGGGCTATGATCACGAGATTTCGGATGAAGACGCCGAGGAAATGGAGGCGCTGGAGGTCAAGGCGCTTGCACTTTTGGGCATCAGCAACCCATATAGCGACCGTGAGACGCCCTAAGGGCCACGCAAGGGAACTACGACAGGGCGATGCCCGACACCGACAGACCCGACGACTCCCAGACGGGAGAGTCAGAAAGTAGTACCGGCGGCGGATTGTGGAATGCCATCCGCGGCCTGTTCGAGGACCAGTCCGACACCAGCCTGCGCGCGCAGCTGGAAGAGGCCATCGACGAGCACGAAGACGGCAATGGCAATGGCGAGCATTCGCCTGCCACGGGGGACCTGTCGTCCGCCGAACTCGTCATGCTCAAGAACCTGCTCCATTTCAGCGAGCACGATGCCGACGACGTCGCCATCCCGCGCAGCGAGATCGTCGCCATTTCGGCCGATGCCACCTGGGACGAACTGGTCGCCATGTTCGCCGAGCACGGCCATTCGCGCGTGCCGGTCTACCGCGACCAGCTGGATGACGTGATCGGCATGATCCACATCAAGGACGTGTTTGCCTATCTCGCCACCGGCGATGCGCCGCCGCCGGACTGGACCGTGCTGCTGCGCCAGCCGCTCTACGTGCCGCAAGCGCGCAGCGCGCTCGACGTCCTGGCAGACATGCGCGCCAAGCGCATGCACCTGGCCATCGTGGTCGACGAGTTTTCCGGCACCGACGGCATCATCACCATCGAAGACCTGGTCGAGGAAATCGTCGGCGAGATCGAGGACGAGCACGACGAGACCCCTCAGGAACTGGTCGTGCCGATTGACGAAGGCGTATGGGATGCCGATGCCCGCGCCGAGCTCGACGACGTGGCCGAAACCGTGGGCGATCCGGCGCTGGCCGAGGTGGAAGAAGCGGTCGACACGCTCGGCGGCCTCGCCTTCGTGCTGGCCGAGGAAGTGCCGCAGCCCGGCACCGTGCTCACCCACCCAAGCGGCTGGCGCATCGAAGTGACCGCCGGTGACGAGACCCACGTTACCCGCCTGCGCCTGCACAGCCCCGCACCGGAAGAGGAAGCCAGCGAAGAGTGATCTGGCCGCAGCCGCAGGCCCCGCCTTGTGCGCTGCAACAAAAATCTGTCGGTTGAGCGCACTTTGCCCTCGACAGTTCGCCATTTCGCCACGAAGTTGCCGCCATGCGCCGCCTGCCACCCCTTCGCGCCCTGGAGGCCTTTATCCGGGTAGTCCGGCTCGGCTCGGCGCGCTCGGCGGCCACCGAACTGGGGCTCAGCCCTTCGGCCCTGTCGCGGCGGATCAGCAATCTGGAAAGCTTTACCGGGCGCAAGCTGTTCTCGCGCTCGGGCCAGACGATGAAGCTGACCGACGAAGGGCGCACTTTCTACGATGCCGTGGCGCCGCACCTCGAATCGCTCGCGGCAGCGGTGGAATCGCAGTCGGAGAACCTGCAACTGCAGCGCCTGCGGCTGGGCGTCATGCCGCTGTTCGGCACCCAGCGGCTGTTCCCCCGGCTCAACGAACTGCGCGTGGCCCACCCGCGCCTGCATCTCGACATCGACACCAGCCCGCACCTGGAAGACCGCGTCGGCGACACGCTTGACGCTGCCATCGCGCTCGCCGTGCGCCCCGATCCGGCGCTCTATTCGGTCCAGCTGGACCAGAACATGGTGCATGCGATCGCCAGCAGAGAGCTGGCAGACAAGCTGGGCGAGAACCCGGACATCGAGGCCCTGAAACAGCAGACCTTCCTGCTGCATACCGACATGCCCAGCAGCTTTGACGCGTGGAAGGCCGCGCTCGGCTTCGAGAGCCTGCAACCCGCCGCCGTCGACCACTTCGATTCGGGCCAGCTGATCCTGGAGGCCGCCGCGCAGGGCATGGGCATCGCCATGATGCACGACGACCACCTTGCCCGGAACAAGGACCCGCGCCTCGCCAAGCTGTTCGATGTCGAGGTGAAGAGCCCCTATTCCTACTGGTTCATGTGCCGCCCGGCAGATCTTGAAGCGCGCCCGGTGAAGATCTTCCATGACTGGATCGTCACGGCAGGCCTCTAGGCTTTCGCCCTCCCCCTCGTTCTGGCTCTGGCCTTTGGCTGCCGAATCGGGCAGGTTCGGGCAAAGTCAAAAAGAGGGGAACTGCCTGATGAAACTCACCCATTTGCTGCTTGCCGCCACCGCGGCGGTTACGCTTGCCACGCCCGCCAGTGCGCAGATGCGCGCGCTCAGCGATCCCGTGGTGCCGCATCCCGATCCGAAAAGCCTGTTCACCAGCGACGATCCCGTCCTGCACCGCAACAAGCAGGCCGCGCTGCACATCCAGCGCGACCTGCTCAAGTGCAACGACTGGGGCCGCGCAGGCGAGTGGCTGACCGACGCCTATATCCAGCACAATCCGGTGGCCGCTTCGGGCCTCGAGGGGGTGATCTACTACTTCACCCAGATCGCGCGCCGGCCGGTGCTCGATCCGTGTCCGGCCCTCAGCCCGAACGATCCCAACGGCGTGGTCGCGGTGATGGCCGAAGGCGACTATGTCACCATCCTCACCCGCCGGATCGTGCCCTATGCCGACGATCCGACGCAGACCTACACCACCACCTGGTTCGACACCTGGCGGTTTGTCGATGGCCGCGCTGACGAGCACTGGGACCCGGCCACCCTGCCGGACACCACCCAGCCGCAGGCGCTCGACGTCAACACCTTGCTGCAGGAAGCCCGCGACCGGGCCGAGATCGAGGCGCTGATGTGGAACTATGTCCGCGCCATCGATAGCTGGGACGCCGATGCCTACGCAGCCGTCTTCACCGAGGACGGCAGCTTCGGCGACACTGTCGGACGCGATGCCCTGCGCGACATGGTATCGGGCATGGCCGCCGGCCGTGCCGAGCGCGCGGAAGCCGGGGAGGACGTGCCGGCGCTGCACCACGTCATGTCCAACCAGTCGATCGAGTTCCTCTCGCCCAGCGTGGCCGTGGTGAACTACTACTGGCAGACCGTCTCGCGCGGTTCGCCGGGTGGACCCGCTCCGCGCATGCTGGCGCAAGGCTGGGGCCGCGACGAAGTGGTCAAGGTCGACGGCCAGTGGCTGATCCGCAGCCGCGACGTGGCGCCTGACGGCGAATGACCAAGCGCCTGCTCGTTGCCGCCGCGCCGCTGCTGCTCATGTGCACCGCGGGTTCGCCTGCGGTGGCACAAGCTGTCGGCCCCGCCGCGCAGTTCGCCATGCTGGCGGACCTGCAGGGCGAATGGAGCGTCGACCAGACCGAGCAGCTGCGCATCGTCTTCGAGGTCACCGCAGGCGGCAGCACGGTGATGGAGCGGTGGATGGTGGGTGATCGCACCCATTCGCTCACCGTCTATCACCTCGACGGGCCGCGCCTCGTTGCCACCCATTATTGCCCGCAAGGCAACCAGCCGCGGCTGGAAGCATCAGCGGATGGTGAAGGCGGCGTGGTCTTCACCTTCGCCGGGGCGAGCGACCTCGATTCCTCGGAATCCTACCAGCACGACCTGTTCATCGCCCCGCAGGACGATGGCAGCGTGGTGCGCTCGGAGGTCTACTTCGGGCCGGAGGGGCCGGGTGATCCCTCCTCCCTGATCCTGCGCCGGGCAGGCTAGAAAGAGAAAGGGGCGCCGCAGCGGGCGCCCCTTCTTCTATCAGGCGACAGTCGCCTTGACGATCTTGCCCGGGGCAGCCGGCGGTTCGCCGGTCGGCAGGGCATCGATGTGCTCCATGCCGCTCTCGACTTCGCCCCAGACGGTGTACTGGTTGTCGAGGAAGCGCGCGTCGTCGAAGCAGATGAAGAACTGCGAGTTCGCACTGTTGGGGTCCATGGTGCGGGCCATCGAGCACACGCCGCGCACGTGCGGTTCGGCGCTGAATTCCTGCTTCAGGTTGGGCTTGTCCGAACCGCTCATGCCGGTGCCGGTCGGGTCACCCCCCTGCGCCATGAAGCCGGGGATCACGCGGTGGAACACCACGCCGTCGTAGAAGCCTTCGCCGGCCAGCTCGGTGATACGGGCCACGTGGTTCGGCGCGAGGTCGTCGCGCAGCTTGATCACGACATCGCCGCCCTTTCCGTCGCCGCAGTCGAGGGTGAAGGTCAGTTTCTGGTCGGCCATCAATTCAATCTCCTGTTGGGTCTGGCGGCGGATATAGGGACAGCAGCGCGAATGTCACGCCCGAGCAAAGGGCGCGCTTGCTTTTGCGGCGCAGCACAATAGACCGCATGCCATGGCCGAAACCGATCTCCAGGACCGCGACGTCGAGACGCCCGTACAGGGCGAAGGCGAGCAGTTCGACGAGGAGAACCGGCTGAAGCCCGAATTCGTCGAGCAGGTGCGCGAAGCGCTTTACGAAGAGAGCGAAGACAGCGTCTACGATCTCGTCGAGCCGCTGCACCCCGCCGACATCGCCGACCTGTTCGAACTGCTCGAACGGCGCGAGCGCGCGGACCTGGCCACGGCCATCACCGACCTGATGAGCAGCGAAGTGGTGGCCGAGCTCAACGACTATGTCCGCGAGGACATGGTCGAGGCCCTGCCGCCCGAAGCCGTCGCCGACATCGTCGAACAGCTCGACACCGACGACGCCGTCCAGCTGATCGAAGACCTCGACGACGAGGACCAGCGCGCCATCCTGGCCGAGGTCGAGCCCGAAGACCGCGCCGCCATCGAGACCGCCCTCGCCTATCCGGAGGAGAGCGCGGGCCGCCTGATGCAGCGCGAGCTGGTGGCCGTGCCCGAAAGCATGACGGTGGGCGACCTGATCGACTACCTGCGCGCCGAGGACCAGCTGACCACCGAGTTCTGGGAGGTCTTCGTAGTCGACCATCGCTTCCACCCGGTCGGCACCTGCCAGCTGTCGTGGGTGCTGCGCACCCCGCGCGACGTGGCCCTGACCGACGTGATGAAGCGCGACCAGACGCTGATCCCCACCGACATGGACCAGGAAGAGGTCGCCCTGCGGTTCCAGAAGTACGCCCTGATCTCTGCCGCCGTGGTGGATGACAGCGGGCGGCTGGTGGGCCAGCTGACGGTCGACGACATTGTCCACATCATCTCCGAAGAGGCAGGCGAGGACGCCCTGCTGATGAGCGGTGCGGGTGAAGGCGACATCAACGAGCCGCTGCGCGATGCCTATTCGGCGCGCGTGCGCTGGCTGGTGGCGAACCTTGGCACTGCGGTGGTCGCCAGCGCCATCATCGCCTTTTTCGGCGCGGCTATCGAACAGCTGGTGGCGCTCGCCGTGCTGATGCCCATCGTCGCCTCGATCGGCGGCAATGCCGGCACCCAGACCATGGCCGTCACCGTGCGCGCCATCGCCATGAACCAGTTGACCCGGTCCAACACCGGCAGGCTCGTCATGCGCGAACTGAAGGTGGCGCTGATGAACGGCGCGACCGTGGCGGTACTGATCGGCCTTGCGACAGCAGCGATCTTCGACTGGCAACTGGGCGCGGTGATCGCCGCGGCCATGGTGATCAACATCATCGTATCGGGCATGGCCGGCGTGCTGGTGCCCGTAGCCTTCGACCGGATGGACCAGGACCCCGCCGTGGCCAGCAGTGTCTTCGTGACCATGATCACCGACTCGATGGGTTTCTTCGCCTTCCTCGGCCTCGCCGTGGCGAGCGGACTGGTGAGCCTCTAGCCCGCATCGTTTACCGGCAAGGTGTGACAGGTGTGACAGTGTCCTGGGGGAAATAGTCCCGGCGGGCGGATTGGCGCTGAAAGCGGCGGAAATGCTGGGGTTTTGCGCACGGGCGAGCATGGTACGAGGTCATGCCGCGACGGATGGGTTGTAGGAAAGTCCCACCCCGCTTTCGCGTCTAGTTCAGCTCCGCATCCCGCGTGACTATGCTGACAGGCGAAATGCGGAACCGCTCCCCGTCGAACCAGAAATCGATACCCTCGGGCACGGGCTGCGGGACATCGTTGCCGTCCTGATCCCGCAGCGTGTGGCGGAATTCGAACTGTACGCAGTCTAGCGCCAGCCGCACGACTTGCCCGGTGCCATCGTTGTAGGGAAAGGTTCCCTCGACATCGCTTGCCGAACATTCCCCGAAAATCCGCGCGACCTCGGCGCGGTCAGGAATGGGGTTGTATAGTAACCGGACCGGAATGGGGCTGGTGAGAGCCTCGATGGCCTCGACATCGCTGGTCCTGAAGGCATGGAGCAGCAGGTCCATGGCCTCCAGCGCAGACTCGCGGCTCACTGGCGGCTTCGGCCGCTCGACAGGCACCCACATTGTCGGCGGCGGCGGGCCTTCCTGCGCAGAAAGCACCGCTAGAAGGGCGAGCAGTGCTGTCGTCAACGCCGCACCACCATGCTCGCGCCCGTCACGAAGGCACCGCCCGGTCGCGGGCCGGTGAGGCTGGCGCCGAAGCCGCCGCTGGGGCTCGGCATGGTGCCGTCGCCGCCGTTGTCGACCACCAGCTTGACCCACAGGCCGTCCTCGGCGGCGTACCAGGCGGTCTGCTCGGCGGCGCGGAGTTCTTCGGCGCTGGCGACTTCCATCCCGCCCTCTGCCGAGGAATAGCCGGGAATCTCGACCACCAGCGAGGAGCCGTCGTCCATTTCGCGCAGGGACAGCGCCATCTCGTCGCGGCCGGTTTCCACGCGGACTTCGGTGCCGCTGCGGATCGTGGTTTCGCCGGTATATTCGAAGCGCCGCCCGTTGCGGCTGAGCACGACCGGGTCGGCAATCGGGCCGTTGCCGAAGCCGAACTGCCCGCCCACGCTGAAGCGGCCCACATCGCCCTCGCAAATCGCCGCGCCCCAGGCCGGGCGAATGTCGCAATCGCGGTCCGAGGCGATACCGTTGTCGAGCACGATATAGGCCCCCGGGGTGCCGGTGACCGAGCCGTCCCGGTCGTGGATGGTCGCCCCGCGCCAGGCATTGCCGCGCCCGAGGTCCGACGCCCAGCGCTGCACCACGGGCGGGAAGCTGACCGGCTGCGCGTTGACGAAGGTGGCGCCTTCCACCGCGTTCTCCGTGCTCATGCCGAAGCTGGTGTACATCAGGTACGACAGCGCCCCGGCGTCGCGCAGCTCGTTGGGCTGGTAGTTGACGAAAGTCGTGTCCACCACGTCATGCCGCAGGTCGTAGTATTCGTAGCCGCGAATGGGGAAGTCCGGCAGGTCATTGGGCAGGCTGCGGCCATAAGCGATCTCTTCGGGCGTGCGCGGATTGCCCACGTTGTCGCTCTCGCCCACGAAAATGCCGTTCTCCACGCGCGAGGTATATTCGGCAAAACCGACGCGCGAGGCCGCGTGGGTGAAGCCGATGGCATTGTCCGCCGCGTGCAGGTTGGTGAACAGGTGCAGCTCGCCGCGCCCCCAGACGCCGCCGTTGCGGTTCTTGTAGGTGGTGAAGTTCTCGAAATGCGACACTAGCGGTTCGCCATTGGGGTCCGCGCCGTCTGCTACCGGGAAGTGATAGTTGCTGCCGCCGACGCTGAAAGTGCCGTCAGGGTTCGGGCCGCGGTCGAACATGAAGCCGTCGTAGTTGGAATGCGCGACGTTGCCGCTGAATTCGCGTACGCGGGTGCGGCGCGGCCAGGTGTTGGCGCTCTGCTCGGTGCCTTCGAAGGCGCCGGTCGGGTGGACCGGCAATGCGTACCAGAAACCGATCTGGTCCGACCCGGCGGCCACGTTGTCGCGGTAGACGTTGTCCGGATTGGTGATCCAGAAGGTCGATGCCGTGTTGTCCGAAGGCAGCAGGATATGCTCGCTCTGCTGGCCCGTACCACCGATCTGCGATGCCAGCGCCGAACCGTCCGGACCAAGGTTGGTCGGGTCGCACGGCAGGGTCGGGTGGCACTTGGTCTGGATGCCGAGGTTGCGGATGAACTGGTTGCCCGTTTCCACGCCGTCTTCGAGGAAGAAGCAGTGGCCCACGGTGTTGTAGGTGACGTTGTTTTCCACCCGCGCATTGTTGGTGCCGTGGACGGTTACGCAGCGGCTGTAGGTATCGTGGATTGACGAGTTCTGGATGTACTGCCCCGCCGCTTCGCCGACGAGGTGCCAGTGCATCGGATAGCGTGCCAGCGTCAGGTGCTGGCCCATGCGGCTGAGTTCGACCCCGGAGATGTTCACCGTGCTGCCAGCCATGGCCATGATGTGGCCGCCGAAATAGTCCTCGTCCGCGTCTTCCGAGGCCTGGATGCGGATATTGCGCGTCAGCAGCCCCACTTCGCCGCGCTGGTCCACGCCGTAGGTGATCTCGCCGAAATGCATGTATTCGAGCGGTGCGTCGAGCGTCAGGCTGTTGCCATTGATGGCAGTGATCGTGCGGCGTTCGGCCTGCCGGGGATCGAAGTCGGTGGAGGCGAGGACGATCTCGTCGCCCTGTCGCCAGCCGCTGGCATCGAGTACTTCGATCCGGCTCGCACCGGCCTCTGCCGTGGCAGCAAGCTGGGTCCATGTATGCTCGCGGTCGCCGTGCAGGCTGATCGTGCCCGCCATCGACACGATCCCGCGATCGCCCATGGTGTTGACGTCTTCGCCGGGAATCTCGTCGGTCAGCGTGATCGAGGCCTGGTGCCTGTAGGGCGCATGCTCGCTGCCGATCTGCAGCGTGCCGCCGCGCAGATAGATCCACTCGGTCTCCAGGCTGAGATCGCGATCCTCGGCAAAGCGCAGGGCACCGTCGACAGTGATCGAGCGCAAGGCAGGCGGGCTGACGTCGAGCACTACTTCGGTGCCGCGCGCGATGGTGACGGAGTCGCCCTCGCCCGGCACTTCACCATCCGGCCAGGCCGAGGGATCGGACCAGTTCACCGTGCGCATCTCTGCCGGTGCGGCGGTGGCGGCATGGTCCATCCCGGCGTGGCTATCCTGCGCCGCTGCCGTGGCGGGCAGCAGCGAAGCCGAGGCAAGCAGGCACGAAAGGTACAGTCCAGGCTGCAGGCGCATAACAGAAATCCCCTCAACCGGGGCTTCTTCTCCCCGTGCTAATTGATTCTGTCCAGTTTGCCGTGCGCAGGCTGAATTGCAACTTCCAATGTGTCGCAGCTTGTAGCTACTCGGTGATCGGCGTCACCCGGTAGGACTGGCTGCCGTCATCGCGCGTCGTCATGAAGCTGCCGTCCTCGTCGGGCGGCGAGTTGGTCCAGCAGCGTTCCTCCTGGCCTTCGCCATCACCCGCGGGATCCATGCACATGGTCGCGCCTTCGGACGTCCAGGTGCCCGAACCGACCTCTTCACCGTCCGCCATGTCGACATAGGTGCCATCCGCGTTGAGCCGCGACTGGCCGTATTCGGTGGTCTCGTCACCCACGGCGTAAAGACCGGGGGTGATGGCCACTCCGGCAACTTCCGCCACCTCTTCGGCCGGAGCCTCTGCCTCTGCGGCCTCGTCCGTGGTTTCGCCGCAACCGGCGATGGCCAGTGCAGCCGCAACAATCGCAATTTTCTTCATGGGGTCCCTCACCTGATAGCTATCGGATTGACGATGGCCTGCACGCTGCCCTGCAAGCGCGGGGCGCCGAGGACGAACATGAATTCGTGGGTACCGTCGGCGGCCAGCTCGCGGGTGTCGACGGTTTCAAGGATATAGATGCCGTGTTCGGCGATCAGCGTGGCGTGGACGGGCAGGACACGGCCTTCCGGATCGGGCGCGTTGGTCTCGCCCGAGGAGCTGTCGGAGCCGACCGCCACGACGCCCTGCTCGGCCAGCCAGTCGGCAGCGTCGCCGTTGATGCCGGGCGCCTGGTTGATGAACACGTCAGGCTCGCCGATCCGTGCCAGCCAGCCGGTGTGGACAAGCACCACGTCGCCGCGGCGCACTTCCACGCCCTGCGCCTCTGCCGCGGCCTGCAGGTCCGCTGCGCCGAAGCTGTCGTTGGGCTCGTTCACATCGACGCCGCGATAGGCGGCCATGTCGATCATCACGCCCCGGGTGACGATGGGCGGGATGTTTTCCGCCCCGTACCGTACCAGCCCGTCCGGCTGTACCACTTCGCTGCGCGGCACGCCGTTGTAGTGGACCCCGGCAATGCCGATGTGCCCCAGCCCGTCGATCTGCGTACCGATGCCGAGGTGCGCGGTCAGCCGGTCGTCGTTGCCAGTCACCTCGTTGGGGCCAAAGGTGCCGAGGTCGATGATCTCCATGGCGTATGACCGGTCGCCGAAAACGGGCGAGTCCGGACCGCTGACCACGCCAAGGCGATAGACCTTGCCATCGGTAACGAGGTCCGCCGCGTCGCGCACCATGCCGGTGGTCAGCACGGTGGCCGCGCCGACATCGGGATCGCTGTAGAGCTGTTCGCCCGGATCGCTGGTCGCTTCCTCTTCGGCCTGCCCGTTGCAGGCGGCCAGCCCCAGAGCTGCCATCGCCACGAGTATTCGCATGCAAGATCCCTCCCGTTCCCTTTGGCGGCCAGACTGCGTTGTTGATCGCCAGCTTGCAAGACCGGAGTAGAGCTCGAGTGGGGGTTGAGTAGCGCGAGCCCTACTCTATCTAGGCTTCATGCCGCTCAACCTGACCAAGATCGCATTCGGCGCCAAGAGCTTTGCCGACATCGAGGAATGGTACGCCAACCGGAAGAGCTTCCAGGTCAACACCCGCTATCGTCCGACCAAGTGGGAGCAGACCATCGGCGGCTCGCTCTACTGGATCCACGAGCACAACATCGTCGCCCGCTCGACCATCCTTGGCTACGAGCAGCAGGACAATGGCCGCTGGTGGATCAACATCGAGCCCAAGCTGGTCCGCGTCATGCCGCGCCCCAAGCGTGCGCACCAGGGCTGGCGCTATCTCAAGGGCGAACCGCCGCGCGACCTCGCCGATGGCGAGCAGATCGGCGACGTGATCCCCGGCAAGCTGGCAGGCAAGTTGTCCCGGCTTGGCCTGATCTAGGACCTGCCTGACCTGACGGAACGGGCCTGAATCGGGACAGTCGGCACGGAATCGCTTGAAACCTTACCCACTCAGGAACCATACAGGTGAACGGTCCTTATTAAGGGGCCGGAGCGATTCTTATGACTGAACAGAAAACCATCCAACCGAACCCCGTGCTGATGGCACGCCTGCACGAAGCCTGCATGCCGTGGCTGAAGCATCGCCACCAGAGCGCGTTCAACTTCGCGCAGGGCGAAGGTGCGGAGATGGATCACGTCCTCGAATCGCCCGACAATGCCGAAAAGCGCGAAGCTGCGCGTCCGGCTGGCGACTACGAGCCAGACAAGGTCTAAGCCGCCGCTTCCATATTGGCGATCTGTAGCAGCGCCCGGGCAAAGGCGTCCGGTTCCTGCGCGCCCTGCAGCATATATTTGTAATTGATGACGAAAGTCGGGACGGCAGCGATGCCGTGTTCGCGCCCGCGTTTTTCCTCGGCGCGCACGGCCACAGCCAGCGCATCGTCGTCGAGAGCTTCGGCGGCCTTGGCGCGGTCAAGTCCCGCTTCCTCGCACAGGCCCAGAAGCACGTCGCGGTCGCCCATGTTGGCGCGCTGCTGGAAGTGGGCGGCGAACATCACCTCCTTGAGCGCAGTCTGCTCGGACGGGCCATATTCGGCGAGCGCCCAGCGCAGAAGCTTGTGGGCATCGAAGGTGTTCCACATCTTCGCCGGCGGTTCCTCGCCTTCGCCCTGCCATGCCATCGAGAATCCCACGCGCTCCGCCGCTGCTGCCAGTTGCGCGCGCATCTGTTCGATTTCTTCCTCGCTGCGATTGTAGACGGCCGCAAGGTGCTTGGCCTGCTCGCGGCCTTCAGGCGCCATGTCGGGGTTCAGCTCGAAGGGCATCCAGCGGATCGTCACATCGACGTCGTCGCCCGCCTCCTCCACGCCCAGCTTGAACGAGCGGTAGCCAACGAGGCACCACGGACACATGACGTCCGACCAAATGTCGACAACAATCGGTACGCCCATCAGTCTCGCTCCAGCCACCAGGTAAGCATGTAGGCGGCAATAGCAGTCGGCAGCGGGGGAATGAAGCTCTCCGCATGGCGCCCGTTCTCCATCGCCTCGGCCACTTCGGCGCGGGTGAACCAGCGCGCGTCCTCGATCTCGGTGTAATCGATGGTGAGGTCGCGGTTGTCAGTGAAGCCGTGGCAGCCGATCATCAGCTGCGAGGGGAATGGCCATGGCTGGCTGGCGATATAGCTGACGTCGCGCACGGTGACGCCGACCTCTTCCAGCACTTCGCGCCGGACGCCTTCTTCGATGGACTCGCCGGGTTCGATAAAGCCCGCGAGGGCCGAATAGGCCCGATCCGGCCAGCCCCTGCCACGGCCCATCAGCAAGGCGCCGTCATTCTCCACCAGCATGATCGCCACCGGATCAACGCGGGGGAAGTGCTGCGCTTCGCAGGAGGTGCAGTTGCGCTGCCAGCCGCCCTTGGCGATCTGCGTATGGCCGCCACAACGGGCGCAGAAGCGGTGGCGGGCGTGCCAGTCGGCCACGCTGCGCGCCCCGCCGAACATGGCCAGTTCCGCCGGGTCCAGCCGCATCAGCGCCAGCATGGTCTCGCGCAGGGTCACCGCCTGCCGCATGTCGCCTTCGGGCGGGACCTGTACGAACAAGGGCGCGCCGCCGCGCAGGCCGAGGTAAACCAGTTCGTCGCCATCGCTGATGCCCGACAGGTCGGAGATCACCAGCCCGTTATCGTCGAGCTGCGGCAGCAAACCGTCGAGCACCAGCAGCCGCGCGTCGCTGCGCGCGCGCATTGCTGCCAGCTTGTCCGGGTCGGCACGGGTATGGTCGTCACGATCGAGGTCGTGACCGGTAAAGGAAAGGTGGGCCATCAGGCTCCCATCTGGTTGGCTGCGTCCGCCGCGACAACCAGCGGGAATTCGTTCTGCACCGGCAATTCGGTGGAGGGCATGTACTGCGTCATCAGGTTGTGGCGCAGGCCCCACTTCATGTTGACGAGGCCCGCCGTACCGGCTGCACCGAACCAGCCGAACAGTCCCTCTGCCTGCCCGGTGCCAACCAGTCCGCCGGCGCCGAAGCCGAAGCTGCGACCACCACTGTTGAAGCCGCCGTCGCTGGCGAGCGTATCAGGGAAGAGGTTGGAGGTGGCGAGCCGCACCGCCGGTTCGCTTACCACGCGGGTGCCATCGATCATGCCATAGCCTGCCAGCATGCGCAGGAAGCGGTCGTAGTCGTTGCCGCTCGATACCAGGCCCGCGCCGCCGAAGGGGAAGGCCGGGTCGTCGAGGTAGATCGAGCTGTCCGGCAGGTCGATCGGCACGGGCACGTCACCCAACAGGAAATAGTTGGCCGTCAGGCGGCCCTTGTCCTGCTCCGCGACGCGGAAGGTGGTGGAACTCATGCCGCAGGGTCCAAGGATGCGATCGTGCAGGAAGCTGTCGAAGCTCTGTCCGCTGACCACCTCGATCACGCGGCCCAGCAGGTCCAGCCCGACCGAATAGGACCAATGCGTACCCGGCTGGTGGACCAGCGGCATCTCCGCCAACCGGTCGGCAAACAGTTCGAGGCTGTCCACGGCCTCGCCGCGGAAGGCACCGGGAAGCGGCAGGCGGGTCACCTGTCCCGGCACCAGTCCGGCTTCGACATAGGCGTCGGCAATCGGGCCTGACTGGACAATCGAATAGCCAAGGCCCGCAGTGTGGGTCAGCAGGTGACGGATGGTGATCGGGCGTTCGGCAGGCTCAAGGTTGTCGGCCGTGATCGGCCCGTCGTATTCGCGCTGCACCTGCATGTTGCCGAAAGCGGGCAGGATATCGGCCAACGGCTGGTCGAGCGAGAGCAGGCCGTCCTCGATACACATGATCGTGGCGAGGCCGGTGATCGGCTTGGTCATCGAATAGATGCGGAACAGGGTATCGGCATCGACCCCGCCGGAGCCGCCAAAACTGCGCTGGCCAACCGCGATGGTGTCTGCCTCCTGCTGACCCCAGCCCATTGTGGCGACCATGCAGGCCACCTCGCCCTCGCCCACGAAGCCGTTTACGAACTGCGCCACGCCCGGCCAGCGCGTCTCACTTCCTTCGCGCGCCCAGGCGGCAGAGAACGGCAGCGACGAGAAGGCCGCGCCCGCCCCCATGATGGCGCCGCTGCGGAACAGGGCACGGCGGGAAAAGGTGGCGGTCAGGGTCTGGTGCTGCATGGGAAGGCATCCTGGCAATGTTTTGTGGCAACAGCCTTACGCAGCGAAATTTCCTGCGACAAGGTTGCAATAGGCCACTGTGTTACCTAAGTATAACACATGCTGAATATTCTCTCGATCCTGATCGGACTTGTCGCACTGGTTGTCGTGGTTATCGGGCAGATCCCCGTGCTCGGTGCGCTCAACTGGCTGGCCCTCCCCTTCCTCGCAGTTGGCGCAGGCCTCGGCGCACTGTCGAGCAGCAACGGCGGCCGCAATTTCTGTCTCGTCGTGATGGTGATTGCCGTGATCCGCCTGTGGCTGGGCGGCGGCGTGCTGTAGGAGGCTGGCATGGCAAGCTGTCCCAAGTGCCGCGGCACCATGGCGCCCGGCTACCTCTACAGCCCCGATACCGGCGGCCGGATCAAGTGGATCGACGGTGAGCCGAGCATCTGGCGCTCGCTTGTCAGTAGCCTCGGCATCGGGCGCGGAGCCAGCGAAGTGGCATCGCAACGGTGCAGCGACTGCGGCTTCATCGAATTCTATGCCGATGCCAGCGTCCAGCCGGTCAAGTCGCTGAGCAGCGTCGATGCGGAAGCTGACGAGCTGCGCAAGCTGGTAAAGGTACTGCAGGAACGCGTCGGCGTGCTGGAAACCATTGCCACCGATCCTGCTGAACGCACCGCCCGCGAGATCGAGGCACTGCGCGAATTGCCCGAACCGGACAAACGGGACAGCTAGGGCACTAGTTCGCCAGCACCAGCCGTGCGGCCTTGGCAAACAGGGTCGGCAGGCCGGCCTCTTCGATTTCTTCTACCACCCACCATTCGCCTTCACCCTCGACGACGGGCTTCTCGCCCGCATGGACCGCCACGCCCAGTTCGAGGTCGAAATGGGTGAAGGAGTGGCGCACCACGCCGCCCGCCTTCCACGCGCCGGCCAAGGGTGCTTCGCCGTTTCCGTCTCCGCGTGCTGACCAGCCATCGTCAGGCAGTGCACGCATCCCGCCCAGCATGCCCGTGCCGGGCCGCTTGACCAGCCAGACCCGACCCTCGCGCTCGATCCAGAAGGCCGTGCCCGTGCGGCTGGGCTTGGCCTTCTTCGGCGCCTTCACCGGCAGCTTCAACGGATCGCCTTCGGCACGACCCTTGCACTCGCCCGACAGCGGGCAGAGCAGGCACTTGGCATCGCGCGCGGTGCAAATGGTCGCGCCAAGGTCCATCATGGCCTGCGCGAAGTCACCCGCGCGTTCGTCCGGCGTAATTTCATCAGCGGCGGCGCGGATCGCCTTGCGCGCGCCCGGCAGCGGATCGCTGATCGCGAACAGCCGCGCCACCACCCGCTCGACATTGGCATCGACCACCACTGCGCGCTCGCCAAAGGCAATCGCGGCGACGGCAGCGGCGGTATAGTCGCCCAGCCCCGGCAGCTTGCGAAGCTCCGCCTCGGCCTCGGGAAAGCCGCCCATTTCCGCCACTTGCCGCGCGCACTTCACCAGGTTTCGCGCCCGCGAATAGTAGCCGAGGCCCGCCCAGGCGGCCATGACCTCCTCCTCCGGCGCGGCGGCCAGCGCCTCCACCGTGGGCCAGGTCTCGACGAACTTCGCGAAGTAAGGCGCGACGGCCGCCACGGTGGTCTGCTGCAGCATGACCTCGGACAGCCAGACGCGGTAGGGATCCGGGCGAAGGGCACCCGGTCTTGCGCGCCACGGCAGGTCGCGCGCCGAGCGATCGTACCAGTCCAGAAGCAAGGCAGAGACGGTGGCGGACACGCGCGCGCTATGGCATGGGAGCGCCAGCCATGGAACGCGATCCACCATCGAAGCCGGGGAAGACTCCCGCCAAGCGCACGAAGAAGGCACGTCCCTACGAGCGTCCGCGCGGCGGTCCGGCCAAGCCGGTGGCGGATCTCGTGCCGCAGATCGGCCGGGCAGCCTTCCGCCGCTTCGGCTTCGTGCAATCGAGCGTGGTCACCCGCTGGCCGGAGATCGTCGGCCCGCAACATGCCAAGGTCTGCGCCCCAGAAAGCATCCGCTTCCCGCCGGGCGAGAAGAGCGACGGCATCCTGCAACTTGTGGTGCTGCCGGCGCACGCCCCGCTGATCCAGCACGTAATCCCCGAGATCATCGAGCGGGTGAACCGCTTCTTCGGTTACCGTGCCGTGGCGCGCGCCAAGATCCGGCAAGGTGCGGTTAAGCCGCCCAATGCTGAAGAGAAGCGCACGGCCCCACCCTCGCTCAAGCCGATCCCTATGGAATTGGGCGACAGTCTGCGCGATATCGGCGATCCCGAGCTGCGCGCGGTACTGGAATCGCTGGCGCGATCCGTCGCGCATCAGGAAGAGAAGGACGAACAGGAATGAAACGCTGGGCAATAGCCGCTCTGGCACTGGCAGCAGCACCCGTCACCATGGTGGTGGCGCAGGATTGGAACCTCACTTTCACGCAGACCGACCGCGGTCACATCGTCGGCAATCCCGACGCGCAGCTGCACCTGATCGAATTCGTCAGCTACACCTGCCCCCACTGCGCCCATTTCGAAGCGGAATCCGACGCCGCCATGCGCGTGCAGTACCTGCACCAGGGTCTCGTCGAGGTTGAAGTGCGATCCTACCTGCGGAACCCGGTAGACCTTGCCGCGACGCTGGTGGCGCAATGCGGCGCGCCGGAGGACTTCTTCGGCAACCACCGCGCGCTGATGCTATCGCAGGACCGCTGGATGGCCAAGGCGCAGGACGCGACCGAGGCCCAGATGCAGCGCTGGTCTAGCGGTCCGCTCGCCAGCCGCATGCGCGCCATCGGCGACGACCTCGACTTCCACGAACTGATGGAGCCGCGCGGCATGACCCGGGCACAGGTCGACCGCTGCCTGTCCGACGATGCCATGACCCAGCGGATCATCGCCGCGCACGAAGCCAATGCTGCGGAATGGAATATTCCCGGCACTCCCAGCTTCGCCATCAACGGCACGCTGCTGGACGGCGTGCACTCGTGGGACGTGCTCCAGCACGTGATGGACAACCCTTCCATGCTTGAAACCTCCGCCGAATAGGGGACAACCCTGTGCAAAAGCGCCGATTCGCATGGATCGGCGGTTTTCAAAGCCACTCCAGACCGGTCTAAACTGGGAATTCGCCCCGGGGCCGGACAGATCATGACAGGATTTTCGACATGACCATTTCGCGACACCTCGCTTTCGCCACCCTCGCCGCGCCGCTGGCGCTGGCGCTGTCCGCCTGTGGCGGCGGTGAAGAAGATGGCCCCGTTGCAGCGCTCGACCCGATCGAGGCGCCCGCCGGCACCTCGTGGACCGACACGGTCGAGATCACCGAATTCGACGGCTACCTGCTGGGCAACCCCGATGCGCCGATCAAGCTGGTCGAATATGCCTCGCTCACCTGCCCCGCCTGCGCCAACTTTTCGCAGACCGGCGAACGTCCGCTGGTGGAAAACTATGTCAGCACCGGCCTCGTTTCCTACGAACTGCGCAACCAGGTGCACAACATCTGGGACCTGACGCTGGCCCGCCTCGTGCGCTGCTCGGCGCCGGAAAGCTTCCACCCGCTGTCGAACCAGGTCTGGGCCAACCTCGCCCAGCTGCAGAACCAGATGGGCCAGTCGCAGCCGGTGCTGCAGTCGATGGGCGACGTTGCCGAAGAAGAACGCTTCGTGATGGTCGCCCAGGCCTCGGGCTTCCTCGATTTCTTCGCCTCGCGCGGGATCAGCAACGACCAGGCTGCAGCCTGCCTGTCCGACGCGGAATCGGTGATCGCCATCGGTGATCGCTCGACCGAGCAGTCGGATGAGCTGAACATCAATTCCACCCCCACCTTCATCCTCAACGGCCGCGTGCTCGAAGAGCGCTCGTGGCCCAGCCTCGAGCCCCTGCTGCAAAACGCAGGTGCGCGCCCGGCAGAAGGCTGAGGGGGAGAGCCTGTTGCAGCAGAGTGGAAGCATCTGCACGGAGCCGAATTTGGTCCAGCGCAAGAAGCGAGGAGAGAGCCATGCCAAAGCATAGTGATCGACAAGCGACGCTGCGCTGGGAAAAATTCGGCCCGCCCCGCAGGGGTCGCATCAGGAAGCCCGCTGGCGTCGTCGCGACGCTTGTCCGGGGGCCGATGGGCCCGCACTGCGCGCCGCTCCTATCCAACAGGCTTCCTGATGCGATGCAGACGTTTCCACTCTGCTGCAACAGGCTCTGAGAGCAGGCGCCTATGGAGTTTCGCAAGCTTAGACTGAGCGGCTTCAAGAGCTTCGTAGAGCCTGCCGAACTGCGCATCGAACCCGGCCTGACCGGGGTCGTCGGCCCCAACGGCTGCGGCAAGTCCAACCTGCTCGAAGCGATCCGCTGGGTGATGGGGGAAAACTCGCCCAAGTCCATGCGCTCGGGCGGGATGGAGGACGTGATCTTCGCCGGCACCACCGCGCGTCCGCCGCGCGACTTTGCCGAGGTCCAGCTCCACGCCACCGACGACAAGGGCGAACCGCTGGAGGTTACCCGCCGCATCGAACGCGGTGCAGGCAGCGCCTATCGCCTCAACGGCGACGACGTGCGCGCCAAGGACGTCGGCCTGATCTTCGCCGACGCGGCCACGGGTGCGCACAGCCCCGCGCTGGTGAGTCAGGGCAAGATCGCCCAGGTGATCGCCGCCAAGCCGGTCGAACGGCGCATGATGCTGGAAGAGGCGGCGGGCATCGCCGGCCTCCACGTCCGCAGGCGCGATGCCGAGAGCAAGCTGCGCTCGACCGAGAAGAACCTCGAACGCCTCGAAGACCTGATGGCGAACCAGGACTCGCAGATTGCTTCGCTACGGCGTCAGGCCAAGCAGGCGGAACGCTACAAGGTCCTGTCGGACCAGATCCGCGTGGCCGAGGCCCGCCTGCTGTTCGCCCGCTGGCGCGATGCGGCCGCCGCTGCCGAAGCGGCGCGCGAACAGGCCCGCACTGCCGAGAGCAAGGTCTCCCAGGCGCAGGAACTGGCACGCGAGGCGCAGAAGGCGCAGGCAGCGCTGGCCGAAGGTCTGCACGAACTGCGCGACGAACTGGCGGACCGGCGCGACGATGCATCCGCCCACGGGCACCGCATGGCCGCCCTCGCCAGCCAGCTCGAAGCTGCAGAGGAACGCCTGCGCGACCTCGACCGGCAGAAGGCGCGGCTGGAGGAAGACAAGGTCGATGCCGACCGCATGACCCGCGACGCCGCCAATGCGCTGCGCGAACTCGAAGCCGCGCTCGACAAGGGTGCCAAAGCACTGGTGGCCGACGAAGCGCGCCGTCCGGAATTCGCGAACGCGGTCGAAAAGGCCGAAAGCGCAGCGCGCAAGGCCGAACTGGCGCTGGCCAATGCCACCGCCGATCACGCGGGTGTCGAGGCCGAATGGCGCGTTGCCGAAGCCGAGATTGCCCAGGCCAAGTCGCGGGTCGAACGGCTCGAAGCCGAGGTCCGCCGGCTGGAAGAGGCGCGTGCGGCCCTACTGGGTGAAAGCGATCCGGAAGAGGACGTTGCCGCTGCCCAGCAAGCAGTCGCCGCTGCTCAGGCGAGCGTCGCCAGCCTGCGCGAAGAACTTGAAGCAGCCCGCGCCCGCAAGGACGAACTGACCGAAGCGCGGGATGCCGCAGGCTCGGCGCTCTCCACCGCCAAGGCCGAGCTGGCCGGTATCGAACGCGAATGGCAGGCGCTGAAGCGCGACCGCGAGGCGCGCGAGCGGCAAAAGTCGGGCAAGCACGGCCTGCCTACCGCACTCGACAAGTTGGCCGCCGAACCTGGCTACGAACGCGCGCTCGCTGCCGTGTTGGGCCGCGATGCCCGCTCGCCGCTGGGTGCGCCCGAAGGCGGGGCCGATGGCCGGTTCTGGACCGGTTCAAAGGCGCCCTCGCCGGTGGCAGACAGCCTCGCGAAGCACCTGCGCGCCTGCCCCGAACAGCTCAAGGCTCGCCTCGCGCTGGTCCACGTGGCCGATGCTGACGACGGCCGCGACTTGAACCCCGGCGAATGGCTGGTGACCAAGGACGGGTTCCTGCGCCGCTGGGACGGTTTCGTCGCGCGCGGTGAAGGTGCTGCCGAAGCCGCCCGCCTCGAAGCCGACAACCGTTTTGCCGCACTGGAAGGCGAACTGCCCGCTCTGCGCGAGGCGGTTTCGGCCGCTACCTCCGCACAGGAAGAGGCACAGGCCGAACTGGCCGAGTTGCAGCGCGACCTCGTCGCCCGCGACCGGACGTTGTCGGAATCGATCGAGGACGAGCGGCAAGCACTGCGCGCACTCGACCAGGCCGAAAGCCGCCGCGAACGCCTCGCCAACCGCCGCGCCGAACTGGCCGAAAGCGGTGAGGAACTGGAAAGCCAGCGCCAGCAGGCCGCCGAAGAACTTGCCGCCGCGGAAGCCCGCAAGGCTGAGCTGCCCGATCCCGAAGCTGGCCGCGCAGCACTCGACGCTGCCCGCGCCAAGAACGAGGCCGCCCGCGAAAGCGCGCAGGCCGCGATGGCCGCGCTCGCCGCGCATGACCAGGCGCTGGCCGTGGCACGCGAACGCGTAGCGGCGCAACGTTCCGACAAACAGGGTTGGGAAGCTCGCGCCGGCGATGCCGCCTCGCGTCTCGCGGGAATGGAAACCCGGTTCGAGGAAATCGAACAGGAACGCGCGGTCGTAGCCGCCAAGCCCGCGGGCCTGATGAAGGAGATCGAAGGCGGCGAGGCCGTGCGCGCGCGGCTGGGCGAGGAACTGGCCAAGGCCGAAGCCGCAGTACGCGAAGCCGAAGAGCAGGCGCGCGAGGCGGACACGCGGCTCGCGGACCTAAACGAGGCTCTCTCCACTGCACGCGAGGCCCGCGCCACGCTGGCCACCCGCGCCGAGAACGAGGAGCAGCGCCGCGAGGAGATGGCACGCGCCTCGGGCGAACGCTTCCAGTCCCCCCCACCGCTGCTGCCGGGCAAGTTCGACTTTGCCGAAGATGCGGTGAAGGATTCCGGCGCCGAAAACGAAGAGATGGACCGCCTCGTCGCCAGCCGCGAGCGGATCGGCCCGGTCAACCTCGTCGCTGCCGAGGAACTGGCGCGGATCGAGGAAGAACACCGGGCCAGCGCCGAGGAACAGGCTGAACTGGTCGAGGCCGTGGCCCGCCTGCGCGGCTCCATCGGCAACCTCAACCGCGAAGGGCGCGAACGCCTGCGCAAGGCCTTCGAAGAGGTCAACGAGCACTTCAAGCGACTGTTCACCCGCCTGTTCGAAGGCGGGCAGGCGCACCTCGCACTGATCGACAGCGACGATCCGCTGGAAGCCGGCCTGGAGATCTTCGCCCAGCCGCCGGGCAAGCGCCTGCAGTCGCTCAGCCTGCTGTCAGGCGGCGAACAGGCACTGACCGCCACGGCGCTGATCTTCGCGCTGTTCCTGACCAATCCCGCCCCGATCTGCGTGCTGGACGAGGTCGACGCGCCGCTGGACGACGCCAACATCGAACGTTTCTGCGACCTGCTGGATTCGATGAACCAGGAAACCGCGACGCGTTACCTGATCGTCACCCACAACGCCGTCACCATGAGTCGCATGCACCGCCTGTTCGGCGTGACCATGGTCGAGCGCGGCATTTCGCGGCTGGTGAGTGTGGACCTCGGTGAGGCGGAGGCCCTGGCGGCGGAGTAGGACAGGCCGGAGACGATGAGCAACGAGCCACACCCGCTAGACGTCGTCTCACCCGCCCGGATCGCGCAACTGGTCGAGGAAGTGGCTATCCGCAAGGCCAGCCTCGGCTTCGTGCAGGTCTTCGCCCTCGCCGTGCTCGCTGGGGCCTTCATTGCCTTGGGCGCGGCATTCTTCACCGCCACGATCACCGGCAGCGAGCTGGGTATGGGGCCGACCCGCCTCCTCGGGGGCCTCGCCTTCTCGCTCGGCCTCATCCTCGTCATCGTCGGCGGAGCGGAACTGTTTACCGGCAACAGCCTGATCGTGCTCGCCCGTGCCGATGGAAAGATCACCTGGGGCCAGCTGTTGCGCAACTGGGGGATCGTATACCTTGGCAATGCAGTGGGCGGCGTCGGCACCGCCGTGCTGGTCCACTTGACCGGCCTGCTCGACGGAAGCGACGTGGGTGCCACCGCCGTTGCCATCGCCGAAGCCAAGGTTGCGCTGCCTGCCAGTGAAGCCTTCTTTCGCGGCGTGCTGTGCAACGTGCTGGTCTGCCTCGCCGTCTGGATGTGCTTCGCCGCGCACAGCGCGTCGGGCAAGGTCGCGGTAATCGTGTTCCCGATCACGGCCTTCGTCGCGCTCGGCTTCGAGCACTCGATTGCGAACATGTACATGATCCCGGTCGGCATGCTGGCAGGAGCCGAAGCCGATACCGCAGGTCTGTTGCACAACCTGCTGCTCGTCACTCTCGGCAATGTGGTTGGCGGCGGGGTGCTGGTGGCGCTGGTCTACTGGCTGATCTACCTGCGGCCTGCCAAGGGGTAGCCTCAAGCGAAATGTCATCTTGCTCATGGGTAGGCGTTCATACAACTTCGCACCAGCGTCAGCAGCATTTCTCGACCACCCGCTATCGGAATCTCGTACTCAGTCTCGTCTACGACAAAACTGATCATGTCGCCCTGGACCAACCGCGCGGGAAGCGGGTCGCCGGGTTGGAATTCGACCCAGAGATTGGTCCCGTCGCCCAGCACGACCACCTCGCCGGTGCGCTGCTCTCCTTCTGGGAACTCCACCGCCATTTCGCTGACGCCCTCTCCCGGCCAATCGACCGGGAAGGCGATGGAGGGATGGTTGTCCATGCAGTCGAAGCGAATGGCGCGAAAATCCGTACCCGGCTGGCCATACTGGACGGAGTCCGGTCCATTGCATGTGTGCCACTGGATCTCTTCGGGCTCACGAGTCAGGCACTGGCTAGGCTCGTTTAGAGAAACCGATGCAGGCGCCGGCTCCGCTTCGACCGGATCATTCCGAGCCTCGGCTGTCGGCTCCTGTCCGCAACCAAACAAGGCAAACAAGCTCAATCCGGCGCAGATTGCTAAGACCTGTGAGTGCCGGTTTGCCATCAAAGCACTCCCCCTACTTGTCCCGCAGCAAATTATCCCGCTGCCACTTGCTCGGCGCCTTGTCGTCGCGATGCACGCATCCCGGCCAGCAGCACGGACGGCGCTTGCCTTCCAGCAGGCTCTCCACAGTCCGCCCGATACGCTTCTCCCGCGTGGGCGAGCGCTTGGCGTCGTCGACCCAGCAGATGTACTCGTTGCGCGCCAGCGGGGTGAGGCTCTGCCACAGCGCCAACGCTTCGGCGTCGGCCAGAAGCGCGGCCTGCATGTCCTCGCCTGCCTCGTGCACGGTGCCGTGAGCGAAAGTCTCTGCCATGTGAGCAGGTTAGCGCGTTCCAAGCGCAGCGGCAATTGCCCGCGCCATACACAAAAAGGCCGCCCCACCCGCAGGTGAGACGGCCCTTTTCCAGCCGGTGGAAGCCCGCGTCAGGCGGCCTTCTTGCCGGACATCGCGTGGACATCGCTGGCGCCCAGGCGCTGGCCGCCGATGGCCCAGTCGCCCTGTTCGACTTCCATGATGCGCACCCAGGTGACGGGGCGCATGGCTTCGCCTTCGACCTTCACCATGGCTTCGGTGACATTGTCGATCAGTTCGTGCTTCTGCTCTTCGGTGAAAACGTCCTTGATGACATCGATGGTAACGAGCGGCATTTCTATTCTCCTAGTTTGTGGTTGTGATCGGCTGTTTCCGATGATTGGGGGATAGGCCGCGATTTCCGGCAATGCTTGACGCGGGCATGAAGATGTCTGACCTTTTCATGGAGATTGCAGAAAGGGGCTGCATTTGTCGGGTTCGAGCCAGCCAACCTACCGCTTCGGCGACTACGAGCTCGATGCCGCGCAGTTCGAGCTACGTCACGGTGGCGCCCATATTCACGTTGAACCCCAGGTTCTCTCACTGATGCTTTTGCTCGCCGCAAATCACGGCCGGATGGTGAGCAAGGACGAGATCATCGACGAAGTGTGGGACGGCCGGATCGTGTCCGAATCCGCCGTTGCCGCGCGGATCAAGGCGGCACGCAAGGCAATTGGCGACAACGGCAAGGACCAGCTGCTGATCCGCACCATCCACGGCAAGGGCTTCCGCTTTGTCGGCGAGGTCAGCATCAGCGGCACGGCACCGGCACAGGTGATCGAGGCCGCTCCCGAAGCGCCTGCACCCGCGCCCCCGACACTGGACGGTCGCCCCTCGATTGCCGTTCTGCCGTTCCGGCTGGCCGGATCGAGCGGCCCGCACGATATCATCGCAGACGCCCTGCCCGCCGATGTGCTGATGGACCTGTCGCGCTTCGGCTGGCTGTTCGTCATCGCGCGCGGATCGAGCTTCCGCTTCCGCGCGCCGGATACCGATCCGGTAACCGTTGGGCAGCAGCTTGGCGTGCGCTATTGCCTCACCGGCACGGTGGAAACCTTCGGTGACAGCGTCACCCTGGCCGTGACCCTGGTGGACACGACCCGCGGCGGCACGATCTGGGCGGAACAGTACCGCAGCGGCCTGCAGGAATTGCAGAAGATGCGCCCCGAGATCGAGGCGCAGGTGGTCAATGCGCTGCAGGTCCAGATTCCCCGCAACGAGGTGCGACTGGCGCGTGGGCGGCCAATGGCCGACCTCGATGCATGGTCGGCCATGCACCTGGGGCTGGACCACATGTATCGCTTCAACCTGGCGGACAACGCCCGCGCGGCAGAGCTGTTCGCCCATTCGCTGGAGCGCGATCCGTGGTCTTCAGGAGCAATGGGCGGATTGTCCTTCACCCACTTCCAGAACGCCTTCCTCAAATATGCCGGCGATCCGGCGGGTGAGATGGAGCTTGCCCGCCAGTTCGCCCACCGTGCGGTGGAGGCGGACCGGCTCGACCCCTTCGCCCACTTCAACGTCGGGCGCAGCCTGTGGCTCGACGGGCGATTGGACGATTCGGTCGACTGGTTCGACCGCGCCATGGGCCTCGCCCCGAGCTTTGCGCAGGGCCTTTACAATCGCGGGCTGGTGAACACGATGGCGGGCAAGGCGGAAGAAGCCGACCGCGACCTGGCCATGGCCATCGACCTCAGCCCGCTTGATCCGCTGGCCTATGCCATGGTCTCCAGCCGATCGCTGACGCACCTGCAGATGGGTGATCTCGAAAAGAGCGCCGAACTGGGAGCCAAGGCGGCCATGATGCCCGGCGCACACAAGCATATCGAGCTGATCGCGGCCTTCACCGCGCAGCTTGCCGGCAGGCAGGATGATGCCTCGAAATGGCTTGCCAAGGCCAAGGCTGCCGACCCGGACCTTCGAGCGGAGACATTCTTCCAGGCCTTCCCCTTTGCGCGGACAGCGGGACGCGAGGTGATAGAGCGCTGCCTGAAGGACCTGGGGCTTTAAGCGCTAATCGAGAACGGCCCTCGGCCCCGGCCCCTTGAGCCCGAGCTGGTCGTCCTTGTTGTAGAGCTGGCACTTCTGCAGGCTGAGGCAGCCGCAGCCGATGCACTGGTCGAGCTGGTTGCGCGTGCGGTTGAGCAGGCGGATCTTGTCGTCGATCTGTTCGCGCATGGCGCGGCTGATCTTCTGCCAATCGGCCAGCGTGGGATTGCGGCCTTCGGGCAGCTTGGCGAGCTGCTCCTCGATCTCCGCCAGCCCCAGCCCCAGCTTCTGCGCGATCAGGACAAAACTGACGCGGCGGATATCGCTCTTCAGGAAGCGTCGCTGGTTGCCGCCGGTGCGCAGCGGATGGAGCAGGCCCTTTTCCTCGTAAAAGCGCAGCGCCGATACGGCGACACCCGTACGCCGGGACAGGTGGCCGATGGTGATGAAGTTCGCTTGCGGCATGATTCCCCTGTCGCGCCCCGCTCAAAAAAGATTTCCACAAATGCTTGACCTCAACTTAGCTTGAGGTTGCATAGAGATGCAAGCAGTGATTCGCAGGCATGCCACAAGGCTGGCCTGCAAGCATTGCAAGACAATGACTTGCACAAGGAAGCTTGCACCATGACTGAGGTAAAACCAATCGGCCGGATCGAACACGTGAACATCACGGTCACCGATCCCGAACGCTCTGCCGCGTTGTTCGAGAAGCTGCTCGGCTGGCACATTCGCTGGCAGGGCGCTGCCATGAAAGGCGGGCACACGATCCACGTGGGGGAGGAGAACACCTACCTCGCGCTCTACACTGACCGGGAAGATCACGCAGGCCAGAAGAAGGGCCGCCCGATGAACCACGTCGGCCTGCTGGTGGACGACCTCGACGCGGCGGAAGCGGTGGTGAAAGCCCATGGCTTCGAGCCGTGGGGCCACGACGACTACGAGCCCGGCAAGCGGTTCTACTTCTTCGACTGGGACGGCATCGAGTTCGAGGTGATCAGCTATGCTTGAGATCGTACCCCGCGAACCGATGTTCGCTCGCCCGCCCCTCTCGCGCCGCAAGCGAGAGCGGACATGGCCTCCCGCGCGTCAGAAGCTCTGTTCGTAGATCCGGCTGATGTCGCCGCCCCACTCGCCGTGGTAGAGATCGAGCAGCAGCTCGGCAGGCACCTTGCCGCTGTCCACGATCTGGCGCAGCGGGTTGAGGAAGCCGGTCTCGTTATCGCCCATGGAATTAAGCCGGCCGCGCGCGGCCAGGCCTTCGTGGGCGATGTCGAGCACTTCGCGCGCCAGGTCGCGCACCGTGCCGCCACTGGGGATCGGCGCGTTGAGGGCTTGCGCCGGCACGGCATCGCGCAGCGCCTCGCGTTCCTCCATGGTCCAATCCTTGACGAGGTCCCATGCGGCATCGAGCGCGGTGCTGTCGTAGAGCAGGCCGACCCATAGCGCGGGCAGCGCGCAGATGCGGTTCCACGGACCGCCATCGGCACCGCGCATCTCGAGGAAGCTCTTCAGGCGCACTTCGGGGAAGGCGGTGGAGAGGTGATCCCACCAGTCGCTTTCCGTGGGCAGTTCGCCCGGCAGTGCGGGCAATTCGCCCTTGAGGAAATCGCGGAAGCTCTGCCCGGCGGCGTCGATGTAGACGCCGTCGCGATAGACAAAGTACATCGGCACATCGAGCATGTAGTCGACGTAGCGTTCGTAACCGAAGCCGTCTTCGAAGACGAACGGCAGCATGCCGGTGCGGTGCGGGTCGGTGTCCGACCAGATGTGGCTGCGGTACGAAAGGAAACCGTTGGGCTTGCCTTCGGTGAACGGTGAATTGGCGAACAGCGCCGTGGCCAGCGGCTGCAGAGCCAGCCCGGTGCGGAACTTCTTCGCCATGCAGGCCTCGCTCGCATAGTCGAGGTTCACCTGGATGGTGCAGGTCCGCAGCATCATGTCGAGGCCGAGATTGCCCACCCGGGGCATGTGCCGCATCATGATCGAATAGCGCTGCTTGGGCATTACCGGCAGCTCTTCGCGGGTCTTGTCGGGCCACATGCCGAGGCCGAGGAAACCCACGCCCATCTCCTTGCCCACCTGTCGGCACTGGTCGAGGTGACGGCCAGTTTCGGCGCAGGTCTGGTGCAACGTTTCCAGCGGTGCGCCCGACAATTCGAGCTGGCCTGCGGGTTCGAGGCTGATAGTGCCGTCGCTGCCGCTCATGGCGATGACATTGGTGGTGCCGTCGGGGCCCAGTTCTTCGACCGGTTCCCAGCCGAACTGCTGCATGTCCATCAGGATGTCATGGATACCGCCCGGCTCGCCGTAGGACGGCGCGCGGAAATCGTCGGTCTTGAACACCAGCTTTTCATGCTCGGTGCCGATGCGCCAGCGCTCGGGCGGCTTCTCGCCCGCCTGCATGGGCGCGACGAGCTGGTCCCGGCTTTCGATCCGCGGTTCGTCCTTGTCCGAGGCCTGGCGTGTACTCATCGTTTCTCCCTTGCGGCGCGCGGTTTAGCGGATCGGTTGCGATCCGCCACCCGCAATTTTGGCCTAGGCGGCGTCAAGCTCAGCTATCTTGTCAGCTGTCAGCCCAATCACCCGCCAGCCCCATCCACAATGTCGTTCCGGCAAGGGCAGCGGTTTCACCGCGCAGGATGCGCGGGCCGAGCGAAATGGGGCGCGCCTGCGCCAGAGAGCGGATCGCGCCGCGTTCGGCATCATCGAAGCCGCCTTCGGGGCCGACCAGCAGCGCGGCCTTGTGCAGGCCCTCGCCGCGTTCGGGAAACTTGCTGAAGGCGAAGGCTTCGGAAGCGGGCTCCCCGCCTTCCTCGTCGGCGAAGAACAGCAGGCGGTCCTCGGGCCAGTCGCGCAGCATGGCCTCAAGCTTCACCGGCTCGTGGACATCCGGCAGCGCGGTGCGCGCGCACTGTTCGGCAGCTTCAGTGACAATGGTGCGGGCGCGCTCGGGGTTGAGCTTGTCGGCAACACAGCGGTGCGTCACCACCGGGTGGATCGCCGCAACGCCCAGTTCGGTGGCCTTTTCCAGCACCGTGTCGAACCGGTCTTTCTTCAACAGCGCCGGGCAGAGCCAGAAATCGGGCACTGCCTCGCGCGGACGCTGCTGGCGTACCAGCGACAGCGTGACATCGCGCTTTCCTGCGGCGGTGACTTCAGCCAGCCATTCGCCGGTCCGGTTGTCGCAGAGGATTACCGCATCGCCCTGCCCCACGCGCATCACCCGACTGAGGTAATGCGCCTGCGGGCCGTCGAGCGACAGGGTCATTCCTTCGGCAAGTTGCTGATCGACAAACAGTCGCGGAGCGCTCTTGGGCGGCCAGGCAGGGGTGGCAGGCATGGCTATGCACTAGGGCCAAGCGCGGCTAACAGGCAAGGCATGTCAGCAGACTCCGTCACCCCAGACAGCCAGCACAAGTCACTCGCCGAACGCTTGCCGCAGCCGCTGCGCGACTATGCCCTGCTGGCGCGGTTCGACCGGCCGATCGGCTGGTGGCTGCTGTTCTGGCCCTGCGCCTGGGGTGTCTGGCTGACCGGTGCGGGTATCCAATGGCAGCTGGTATTGTGGATGCTGCTCGGTTCCGTGGCCATGCGCGGAGCGGGCTGTGTCTACAACGACGTAGTCGATGCCGATCTTGACCGGCAGGTGGCGCGCACTGCCAGCCGTCCGGTCGCCAGCGGGCGGGTGAGCAAGACCGCCGCCTGGATCTGGCTGATGACGCTCAGCGCGGTGGGGCTGGTGGTGCTGCTGATGCTGCCCAGCCTGCGCTCGCAACTGGTAGCGCTGGGCAGCCTCGCGCTGGTGGCCGCCTATCCCTTCATGAAGCGCATCACCTGGTGGCCGCAGGCGTGGCTCGGCCTCGTCTTCACCTGGGGAGCGCTGGTCGGCTGGACGGCACTGCGGGACGATCATCTCGAGGTGATGTTCGCGCTATACGCCGGGGCCTTCTTCTGGTGCATGGGCTACGACACGATTTACGCCCTGCAGGACCGGGAGGATGATGCGCTTGTCGGGATCAAGAGCTCTGCCCTGCGCCTCGGCAGCAAGGTGAAGCCGGGCGTAGGCGCATTCTATGCTGCCGCTATCGGCCTGTGGGGCCTCGCCTTCTGGCTGTTGCGCGGAGACTGGATTGCGCTGCTGGCGCTGCTTCCGGCAGCGGTGCACCTCGGTTGGCAGGTCCTGACGCTGGACCCCAGCGACGGCGCCAACCCGCTCGACCGCTTCCGTTCCAACCGCTTTGCCGGCCTGCTGGTGGCAGCGGCCTGCTTCGTGGTCGGGAATTCGGGTCTCTAGGTCCTATTCCGCGGGTTCGGGCAGCGGATCGGGCTTGCGCGGATTGAGCGCGCGGGTCAGGCGGCGCAGGCGCGACGTGATGACGCCATTTTCCGCCATCCAGTCGTAGTATTCACGGTACTTCGGGTCTTCCGCCAGCAGGTGCGCCTCTTCGGTGCGCGCGCGCCAGTAGTAGATCGCGCTGACCACGCCCAGGAACAGCGCATTGCGCACCGCGTCGAGCAATGAGCCACTGGTGACGAGGAAGGGCATGGTGCTGCACCACCAGAACAGGTTCTTCGACAGGTAGGCCGGGTGCCGCGTGTAGCGATAGGGCCCGTTGGTGATGACGCCGCGATAGGTAAGGTTGGAAAAGCGGATGCCGAACGCAACGGTCGCCCAGGCATAGACGCCGGTCAGGAACACCAACCAGCCGGCCCAGACGTAAAGCAGCGTCTGGCTGTCCGCGAACCAGTAGGCCCAGTCGGCAGTATTGTATTCGTACTGGATGATCCCGCCCTGGCCCATGATGCCATAGACGAACGGCGGGTAGCACAGCAGGGCTGCCACCCAGCCCGCGAAGAAGGGATTGCCGCTGCGGATATGTGCGTCGAGCGGTCGCAAGGTCAGCAAGTAGCCGACCGTGCCGATCTGCACGTCGATCACGAACAGCAGCTCGAACAGCGTCACACCCAGCCGCACGGGATCGTGCAGCATGGCATTGCCGTCGGCTTCCACCACGGCGGCGAAACCGGCAGGCAGGATCGAGATCATGAAGGCGGAGAAGAAGCCCTTGATGATCCATGCGCGCCAGTGCTTCTTCACCTGCTCGCCGTCCCATGCCTCGCGGCCCACCAGCATGGCGCCGAAGTGCCAGCAATGGTCGCGCGGGTTCACCAGCACGCGGTCGAGCCAGATCACGTAGGGGATCGACAGCACGAACATCGGCACGGCCGCCGCGCCGATCACCTGCATGGCGAAAAGGTAATTGCCCTCCCAGTACCAGCGGGCGAGGATGTAGAGCGCGCCGATGATGAACCAGGTGGCCCACAGTCCGGCAAGCTTGGTGATCGAAATGTCGAGCACTTCGGACACCGCACGCTTGCGGCTCCAGTCGATCCCGGTCGAGGGATTGCGGTGGACCTTGTCCACCAGCACCGACCATGCCGCCATGGCGAGGCCGGTCAGCGTCATTGTGGCCAATGCTGCGTTGGGGCCGGACAGGCGGCCTCGCTCGTTGGCCCAGCCCATCCACTCGCAGATCTCCGGCCACATACGCGCCAGCAGCACGCAGCTGAGCAGGGTCACGAGGCCGACAAGGCCCACCCAGGGCGAGACATCGCTACGCGGTGGTTGCGATAGGGAAGAGCGCGATTTTTCCATCGCGCCCGCTCTAGGCGGGGAAGGTTAAAGGCCGGGTAACAGATTGGGCCCTTGTGGTGCCCGTCCCGTTATTGGACAGTTACTGCCCGATTGCCTCCCGATTACCTCCAGGCGTGGATCTTGCCGTTGTCGTCGAGGATGTAGAGCGTGTTGTTGGCCACCACCGGCGGCAGCGACACACCATCATCGAGACGCACGAAATCGCTCGCTTCGCCGGTCATCACGTCAACCGAGCGCACCTGCCCGCGGCTGCTCGCGATCCACAGGCGGCCATTGGCCAGCACCGGACCGGTCCAGAAGATCGGGCCTTCGCGGTCTTCCGGCTCACGCCAGCGCTCCTGCTGCGAAATCCAGCGGATGCGGCCAGTGTTGCGCTGGATGGCCAGCAACTGCGCTTCGTCGGTCAGGGTGAAGACCCATTCGCCGACCACTGTGGGGGTGGAAATACCCGCAAGCGTCAGTTCCCAGATGCGCTGCCCGGTGAGCAGTTCGTAGGCAGCCATACGGCCGCCCTGCCCCAGGGCATAGACGCGGCCCTGATCAATGATCGGGTCGGCGTCGACGTCGGTCAGCGTACCGACCTGCGTCGAGATCGAGGTGCGCGCCAGGGCATCGGACCACAGTTCTCGGCCGTTCTCGTAGCGATAGGCAACCAGTTCGCCGCTGGAGAAACCGGCGATCACCGTGCCCTGACCAGCTGCCGGGGCAGCCACGCCGAACACACCGGTCTGGCCCGAAGCAGCCGCGCGCTGCCATAGGATTTCGCCGCTGTCCGCGTCGAGCGAGAAGATCTGGTTGTCCTGCGTCATCACGAAGACGTTGTTGAAAGCCACGGTCGGCGAGCCGCGCAGCGGACCGGCAGGCTTCACGCGCCACAGTTCGCTGCCGTTGCTGGCATCCAGCGCCACGACATCGCCGACGCCGTTGGTGGCGTAGATACGGCCATTGTCGTAGCTGGCACCGCCGCCGAAGGTGGCGTCTTCAAGGTCGCCCGAGACCCGGATCTGGTGCGTCCAGCGGCGCGAGCCGGTGTTGGCGTCGAAGGCATAGATTGTCGCGCCGGTATCCACCGCGAACAGCGTACCATCGGCGATCACCGGGGCAGCAGCCAGGCGGCGGGTGTTGGTCGTCCCGGCGATATCGGCGGTCCACAGGCGGCTGGGCGAGGTCGACAGGGTGACGTGACCGGGCACCTTGGCAGCATTGCCGCCAGCCTGCGGCCAGGTGGTGTTGGTCGTCGCCGTGGGGACGATCACCGCGGTCGAGGCGAGCGCCGGATCAGCGGTGATTTCGGTCGCAATGCGCGACAGGATCGGGATGCGGTTGCCGACGGTCGGCGTTTCCGGGTCATCGTCGCCGCCGCCGCCGAACAGGCCACCACCGGCACAACCGGCGAGGGCCAGGGCCATGATCGGAGCGGCAAAGCGGGTGGCCGTGCGGCGCAGGGTCTTCATTGTCATCATCTCGCTTCTATTCGACCAGCTCTGCGGTCGGGGCGTTCACGTCCTGCCCGGTAATTTCGGACAATGCAGCATTCACATCGTCGATGGTGTCGACACCCAGCGTGCCGGCCAGCTGGCGGGCGCGGCCACGGATCGACTGCGGCACGTCTTCGTTCTGCACCAGGTCAGCCAGCAGGGCACCAGCTTCGGCTTCCTTGCCCTGGGCCAGGTAGGCATGGGCGACCAGTTCCCCCGCGCTGCCGTAGAAATCGTTATCCGGCACGGCCAGCGGGCCGACGCGGTCGATCACTTCCTGCGGGTCGAGATCGTCGAACTGCACGGTAACGCTGCGGATCGTGGCCACGTCGCGCAGCTCTGCCGGGACGTCGGGCTTGGCGATTACCTCTTCGTAGATGGCAACAGCGTCAGCAGGGCGCTCTGCCTCGATGGCGATCCCGGCGCGCAGCATGGCGGCCATGGTAGCCACCCCGCCCTCGCCTTCGGCCAGCAGGGCCAGCTCGCCATCGGCAATGTCGATATTGCCCGCTTCCAGCTCGTCGATTGCCTGCACGAGGGCTTCGGACTGGCTCTCCAGCTCGTCTTCGGTCTGCCCCTGCCAGAAGAGGAAACCGCCGAAACCGGCGAGGCCAAGACCGAAAGCGATGCCGAGCGGCCAGCCCCACTTCTTGGCAAAACCGGCCACTTCGTCCTGGCGGACGGCTTCGTCCACCTCGCGCATGAGCATTTCTTGCTCCGCGTCGACGCGGGATTCGGGTTTGCCCTTGGCAGGCTGTTCTATCGGGGTCGGTGTCTTGGCCACTTTTGGTCGATCATGCTGGAAAGAAAGGTCAGGCCGCGCTCTTTAACGGATAGGGCGGGCATTTCAATCGAAGAGCGAGGTCTGTCCCCGCACGGGTGAATGCCCCATTAAGCCTGATGGGCGGGCGTTACTGCGGTTTCGGGTACTTCTCCATCAGGCCCCAGTAGAGCGCCTGGTAGCGTTCGATCATGCGCCGCTCGTCGAATTCCTCGCGTGCCTTCTGGCGATTGGCCTTGCCGATGCGATCGCGCGTGACCGGATCGTCAGCCAGCCGCGCCAGCGACTTGGCAAGCGCCTTCTCGTCGCCCGGATCGACCAGTGCGGGGCCGTTGTCGCTGGCTACCATGGCGCCGATATCGCCCACGCGCGGCGCGACCACGGGCAGGCCGGCGGCCATGGCCTCCACCACCGAGATGGGGAACTGCTCGGACAGGCTGGAAAGCGCAAAGATGTCAAAGAGGCCGACCAGCTTCTGCGGCTCGGCGACGAAACCGGGCAGGTGCACGCGGTCCTCCAAGCCCAGCCGTTCGGCTTCGGCGAGCAAGTCTTCCCGCTCCGGCCCCTCGCCCGCGATCACCAGCTGCCATTCGGCGGGCATGCGGTCCATGGCGCGCACCAGCACGTCGAGCTGCTTGACCGCGCGCAGGCCCGCCAGCGTACCGACCCAGAACTCGTCCTTGTGCTTGATCAGGCCGGGCAAGATGTCGCGCTTGGCCGGCGCGGCAAAGGCGCGGGTGTCGATGCCGTTGGGAATCCGCCGGACGCGCGTACGCGGCTGCGACCAGGTGTTGAGGGCAATGTCCTCCAGCTTTGTTGAAGGTACCACCAGCGCCGCCGTGCGGCCGAGCGCGATCTTGCGATACCAGTTGCGCCGTTTCTTGAGCCGTTTGGCCTCGTCCTCGTTGAAGCCGTCTTCATGATGCACCAGCGGCGGCAGCTTGAAAGCGTCGGCGAACACAGTGTGCGCCATCACCGCGTCGATCGCGCCCCAGTTGTAGGTGCAGATGAGGTCATAGCCGGCCATGGCCTTGGCAAGGGCAGCTAGCCGCCCTGGCGTGGGCTTGCCCTTGAGCGAGGGGAACTTGGGCCATGATACCTTGGCCTTCTTGCCTATCAGCCGCGCCGCGCCGCGCTTTTCGAGATCGCCCGAGACGATCGCGTGGTCGGCGGCCTTGCCCCAGGCGTTTATCAGCCGGACATTGCGCAGTTCCTTGCCTCCGGCATCGAAGGTCGAGTGGATATGCAGGATCGTGGGGGCCTTGCTCATGCCGCGCCTTCCCCGCTGACCTTGGCCAGCAGGCGAGCAATGGCTTCCAGCGCCACCGGTTCTTCCAGCGTAGGCGTATGCCCCACCCCCGGCACGGTCACGGCTTCCACCTTGTCGCTGGCCTGCGCCATGCACCGGAAGGTTGCGTCGGAGAGCAGGTCCGACAACTCGCCGCGCAGGGCCAGCACCGGACGCTCCGCCAGCCTTTGCCAGGCCGGCCACATGTCGAAATCGACAGGCTTGTCTGCTGCCAGCATCGGTTCGGCGATCTTCATGTCGTAGTCGAGCGCGATACGGCCGCTGCCCGACACCACCATCAGCCGCTTGGCCAGCCGGAGCCAGTCGGCAGTCTGGAACGAAGGGTAAATGTGGCCGGAAAGCTCTTTCATCGCGCGGGCGGCGTGCATCCAGGTGGGAAAACTGCGGCCCTGTCCGACATAGTCCTTGATCCGCTCCAGCCCCTCGGCCTCGATCTCCGGGCCGATGTCGTTGATCACGGCTGCTGCCAGCCGGTCGCCGTAGGACAGGGATAGCAGCATGGTGACAATGCCGCCCAGCGAGGTGCCGAGCGCCACCACCTTGTCCAACCCGGCCTGGTCCAGCAAGGCGGCAATGTCCGCCACATATTGCGCGGGGACGTAGCTGGCGGAATCCTTGGCATAATCGCTTTCACCGCGCCCGCGCAGTTCGGCACAGATAACGCGCCATTCGCCAGCAAAGGCCTCCGCCACCGGCTCGAAATCGCGGGCATTGCGCGTCAGGCCGGGGATGCAGAGTATCGGCGGGCGGTCGGTCCGCCCGGGATAGTCGCGATAGTGCAGCGTCAGCCCGTCGCCGCTTTCCCAGCTGCCGTCCGTATAGGCGGTGTCGCTCAAGTCCGGTCCTCTTGGATTCGCCCTGCCAAGCGCGGGCCCCTGTCGAATGGCACTAATGGATGCATGCGCGGCGAAGGGCAACCGGCTGTTTACGCCCTTTTCAGGGCCGGAAATCAGGGGGGCTGTGTTCCCGGGGCGAGCCTGTTAGGCTGCCCATAACAACGAAGTGCGACCCGAAAGGAAGATCATGCGCAAGCTCACCCCCAAACTGACCGTGGGGCTCGTCGCCCTGACAATCGCTGCCTCTGCCGCTGCCATCGAGCCGGGCAACTGGGAAGCCACGACCCGCGCCACCGATATCCAGCTGTCCAGCGAGATCCCGCCGCAAGTGGCTGACATGATGCGCGATGCCATGGGAAACCGCACCTTCTCCAACACTAGCTGCGTCACCCGCGAAGACCTCGACAGCGCGCCGCAGCGCATGTTCGAGGAAAGCGGCGGTGACTGCCGTTACACCGAATTCGACATGAGCGACGGCACCATGCACGGCGTCGCCCAGTGCGATACCGACGAGGGGTCCATGACCATGACCATG
>JAUIIG010000025.1 GCA_030431875.1 Alphaproteobacteria bacterium | reverse complement strand
GTCACCGGTGTAGACCGGGGGCAGCGGGCTGGGGATCCAGCCGGATTCCAGCGTGTTCGACGGATAGGCGCGCGAACCGACCGGGATCAGGCCGAATTCTTCACCGGCTTCGAGGATCTTTTCGCGGACATATTCCTGCTCTTCGTAGGGACCCCAGATTTCGAGGCCCGGCGAGCCGGCCATGCCGTGACGCAGGGTGCGGATCGTCTTGTCGCCGATCTTCATGGTCGACATGTTGAAGAACTTCAGCTTGTCCAGCGGTTCGCCGTTGAGCTTTTCGATCACGTCCCAGGCGCGCGGACCCTGGATCTGGAAACGCCAGGAGATGCGGTGCACCGGCTTGCCCATCGGGCGCGAGGGCGAACGCGGATCGTTGATGATGTCGACGTTGTAGCCGCCCTTTTCGGCCTGGAACATCAGCCAGTTCGCAGCAGGTGCGCGGCCGACGTAGACGTATTCTTCTTCAGCGAGGCGGAAGATGATGCCGTCGCCGATGACGTGGCCATAGGGGGTCGTCGGCACGTACTGCTTGGCCTTGTTGACTTCCCAGCCCTTGGACGAGTTGACCATGGTGTCCGACAGCAGCTTACCGGCGTCGGGACCGTTGATGTAGAGGTCGAACATGTGGTGCGACTGGTCGAACAGCACGGCGCCGTGCTGCCATGCCCACTGTTCATCGCGCCAGTTCGAGAATTCGGGAGCGACGACCGGGTACACGTAGGCACCGATCTTGTTGTTGCGAAGCTGACCGACGATATCGCCGTTCGCTTTCGCCAGGACCTGATTCAGATTGTCGGCCATTTCTTTCCTCTCCATTCCATATCCATGAAAGAATCATATATGCGAAATTTGTATGCACCACATACAATATTCGGCTAGTGAGGCAAGGGTTGATTTTGGCGGTTATGTCTCCGCCCCCGGGAGAGAAGAGAATGAAGGTTGAAGCACTCGATCACGTCAACATCATCACCGACAGGCTCGACGAGACGGCTGACTGGTATGCCGAGCTGCTCGATCTCGAACGCCGCGACGGACCGCCGCCGCTGACGCCGCAGACCGCGCAGTGGATGTTCGATGCCGAAGGCCGCGCGATCATCCATATCAACTCGCTCGATTGCGTTCGCGCCTATGACCGCGAGGTGAAGCCGGGCGAACTCACCGGGGCGCTGCACCACGTGGCGCTGAAGCTGCAAGGCTACGAGGAAGTGAAGGCGCGGCTCGATGCGCGCGGGGCGGACTACCAGGAGAACCTGGTCGAAGCGATCAACCTGCGGCAGATCTTCACCGCAGACCCGAACAACGTGCTGCTGGAGCTGAACTTCTTCGCGGGTTAGGGCCTAGCCCCGCCAGACCTTGCGGAACCGTCCCTTCTTGTCTCTTCGGTAGGCAAGCCGCTTTGGGCGTTTCGCGACCCAGCGCCGGATGATCGTGAAGAACGACCCGTCCTCTGCGGCTTGCTCTTCACCGCTGAGGGCCCAGGCCACGACGAGACCTATCGCGAGTACGCCCGCTAGCAGCAGGCCGGTAAGGACAAGGGCAATGGTCGCCAGCATCGGCTAGACCGGCACCCCGCCCGCCGTTGTCGTGCGGTACATCTCGCGGCGGAAGCCGTCGTAATCATTCGGCCCCAGGTGCATGGTAGCGGCATTGTCCCACATGCAGACCATGCCCGGCTGCCAGCGCAGGCGGCAGGTGAAGGCGTGCTGGATGGTGTGTTGTACAAGGAACTCGATGATCGGCCGCGCCTCGTGCGTGGTCATGCCTTCGATCCCTACGGCATAGGTGTCGCAGATGTAGAGCGAGGGCTCGCCCGTCTCGGGATGGGTGCGCACCAGCGGGTGGAAGCTGCCCTTCAGGCCCTGTTCCTGTTTGGCCGTGTCGCCAAAGCCGATCGCGCCACCGTCGCGCAGCTTGTTCTGCGTGGCGAAATTGTTCGCCGCGCTCATGTGCACGCGCAGGGGGCGCAGCATGTCCTGGTAGGTCTTGGAGAGGTGCTTGAAGGCAAGCGCCGTGTTGGTCCAGGTCGTGTCGCCGCCATAGGGCGGGCCTTCGACCTGTCGCAGCGTCGTAATGCTTGGCGGTTCGGGCAGGAAGGGGCTGTCCGTGTGCCAGCCGCCACCGAACAGGCTGGGCGTGACCTCGTCGGCCTCCTTGATGATAGGGTGTACCTCGCGGTGTTCGGGTACGCCCTGCGTATAGGCGTCGACCGCGAAGGGGCCGAGGCGGGCGGCGAATTCCTCGTGCTCGGCGTGGGAGAGGTGCTGGTCCTTCAGGTAGACCATCTTGTGCTTCCACAGCGCCTGCTTGAGGCTGGCAATCCCTTCGTCGCTCAGTTCGGGCAGGCGTACGCCGGTCACTTCCGCACCCATGGCGGCCGCCAGCGGCTCGACCCCGAAATGGTTGGACTTGAACGGATGGTTGTCAAAATCGCCGCAAGGGCTGACGCGCACTTCCCACATTCTAACTCTCCTCAGGCGCCACGATACACGGAGCGGTCTCGCGCAGGAATAGGGCAGCGAAAGCCGCGACCAGTGGCAATGCGGCGCAAAGGTAGAACACGCTTTCGAGTCCAAAATAGTCCGCGATCAATCCCGCGATGGGCGGCAGGATCACCCCGCCGAACAGTTCTGCCGAGCCGATCACCAGTCCCACGGCGGTGCTGGCCAGTACGGGCGACACGCTTTCGGTCGGCACGGTGGCGCAGTAGAGCGGGCCGATGCCGATGGGGATCCATCCGGCGAGGATGATCGCACCCAGCACCACCGGATCGCTAGGTGCAAACAGCAGGCCGACGGGCGCGGCGACAGCAGCCAGCGAGCCCCAGATCATCACCGGGCGGCGGCCGAAGCGGTCGGACAGGAAGGGCAGGCCCACTCCGCCGATGATTGCAGCCAGCCCGCCCATCGCAATGACGCTGCCGGCCATGGTCGGTGTCATGCCTTTCTCGGACGTCAGGTAGACAGCGAGGAAGGTGTTTTGCAGCACCAGCCATGCCGTGATCGTCGCAGCCACGGCCAGCGAGACGCGGATGTTGCGGGTTGCCAGCAGTGTGCTGACAGCGTCCATGAACGGCGGGCTGGGTGCGCGCTCTACCTTTGCCTTGCGCGGCGTGTCCGGTTTCAACACCAGCCAGATCAGCAGGGCGAGGACCAGTCCCGGCAACAGCGTCAGGAACAGCGTGTGCCGCCAGCCGATAGCTTCGGCCAGTTGGGTCGCCACCAGCGGCCCGAGGAAACCGCCGATACCGAAGGCGCCCACCATCTGGGCAAAGCCCATGGCGAACCCGCGCCGTTCGGGCGCGGCGGTCTGCGCCATGATCGTCTGGCTGACCGGCACCATCGGCCCTTCGGCAAGGCCCACCCAGGCGCGGGCCAGGAACAGGGCAATAAAGGCCGTGGCCAGCCCGCCCGCCGCCGAACCGAGCGAGAATACCAGCGTGCAGGCGATCAGGATCGTCTTGCGCCGCCCGCTGGTGTCCGCCAGCCGCCCGCCAAACAGCGCCGAGAAGGCAATCGCGCCAGACAGGGCTGCCGCCAGCAGGCCGAGCTGGGCATTGTCCAGCGCCATGTCGGCGACGATGTAGGGCGACAGGTAGGCAACCGTCAGGCGGTCAAACCCGACCACGCCGTTGCCGAGCGTCAGCAGCAACAGCACCGCCAGCTCGTAGCCGCCCTTGCGCGGTGGCGCTGGCGGTGCGGGGGGTGCCGCGACGGCCATCGCCGCTAGCGCGTGATCACCGTCTTGCCGAAGCTGTCCGGACCCCAGGCATGGGCATAGGCCTTGTCCGCTTCGTCAAAGCCGAAGGTCCCGCCCACCGGGAAGGTAAGGCGGTGCTTGTCGACGAAGGTGTTGAGATCGCGCGCCATGCGGGCCGAGCCGACGAAGATGCCGCGCAGGCTGGCACCGGTCATCATCAGAGCGTGCGGGTTGGGCGGCTCGCCCTGGCTGAGCACGCCGATCAGCGCGATTTCCGCCAGCGGGGCGCAGGCGGTGAAGCTCTGGCCCAGCGTCCCGGTGCCGCCGACCTCGACGATCTTGTCCGCCCCGCCAAAGGTGTCGCGCACGTGCGCCCCCCAGTCCGGGATGTCCTTGTAGTTGACGAGGTGATCGGCCCCCAAGGCCTTCACCTGTTCCAGCTTGGCGTCGGAGGAACTCGTGGCGATCACTTCCGCGCCGGCGGCCTTGGCCAGCTTAAGCGCGATCAGCGAGACACCGCCGGTGCCGAGCACCAGCACCTTCTCGCCTGCCTTGAGCGGACGGCCGCCTTCGAACAGCGCGTTCCACGCGGTAACACCGGCGCAAGGCAGGCAGGCCGCCTGTGCCAGGTCGAGGCTGCGAGCAATGGGCACGACACCGTTTTCAGCCAGCACTACCTTTTCGGCCAGCATGCCCGGAGCCTTGCCGTCACCCAGCGCGGGAACGAATTTCGGTGGTCCGTCGATCCAGCCCTGGAAGAAGGTCGACTGCACCTTGTCCCCCACGCGGACCGACTTCACGCCTTCGCCGATGGCAGTGACGGTGCCGGCACCGTCGGACAGCGGTACCGAAGGCTCGGTGATTGCGCCGCCGAAATAGTGGCCGCTGGCGACCGCGAAATCACGGTAGTTGATCGACCATGCAGCGGGTTCGACAAGGACTTCACCGGGGCCCGGCGCCGGGTCCGGCAAGTCGTCCTGATAGAGCTTCTGAAAGCTGTCTGAGCCTTCCGGCAGCAACCATGCGCGCATTCTTGCGTCTCCCTGTTCTTATACTTCGAGTGTTTCGAGCGTGCCGCCGTCAACTGCCCAGTCCTGTCCGGTGACATGGCTGGCAGCGTCCGACAAGAGGAAGGCGGCGACTTCGGCCAGTTCCTCGCTGCTGCCCAGGCGGCGTTGCGGCACGCGGCCTTCTATCTTGGCGCGCTGTTCTTCGGGAATACGGGCCAAGGCCTCGGTCTCGATGAAGCCGGGGATCACGCAATTGCAGCGCACCCCGTGCGGCGCCAGTTCCATGGCGACCGCGCGGCTGAGGCCGAGCAGGCCGTGCTTGGAGGCGACATAGGCCGGGTTCATCGCCATGCCGCGCTTCGATGCCATCGATCCGGTGACGAGGATGGAACCCTTCTTCGCCTCCACCATGGCGGGCGCAACCTTCTGCACCGCCCAGAACACGCTGGTGAGGTTGACCCGCAAGGTGTCCTCCCACAGGTCATCCGGATAGCCCAGCAGCGGGGTGAAACCGCCCGTCAGCCCGGCATTGGCGAAGAGCCCCGTGATCGGCCCGTTGGCCTCCACGGCCTTGTCGAGCGCCGCGTCCAGTTCCTCGCGCACGCCGACGTCTGCAGTGGCCCAGGCGGTCTTGCCGCCCATGTCCTTCGCCGCCGCTTCAAGCATCTCCGCGCGCCGGGCGATCAGCGTCACGGCTGCACCACGCTCTGCCAGCATCTTCGCCGTTACCAGCCCGATGCCAGACGATGCGCCGGTGATGGCCACGTGATGTCCTGCGAAGCTCATTTCTTTCCTACCCTCTCCACGAAGTCCCGCCATGGCGGCTCTTCCATGTGGTCTGTCCGATGCGGCGACCACACTTTTTCCAACAATGTTCGTGCCGCAGCCTCGTCCATCCCGCAAGTGTCGACATGGTAGCGGTAGAAGAAGGCGGAGACGCGAAAATTCATGATGCAGTGGACGTGCACGGGCCGCTCGTCCGCCTCCAGCGCGGCGACAAATGCGGCATAGTCACTTTCCTGCGGGGCAGCGAAGGCGACCGGGATATGGACATAGTCCAGCCCCGCCTCGGCCATGCGTTCCGCTGCGTCGGGCAAGGCTTCGGGATGGCTCGCCAGCGCGAGGTTGATTACCTTGCGCACGCCAATGGCGGCGAGGCGCGCAGGGTCAGCCGGATCGAGCTTGCCCGAAGTGGTCACCCGGGGCGACAGGCGCAGCCAGTTGCGGATGTCCTCCGGGTCTGCGGTCACGCCCGAAGCCTCAGGCCAGCCCCAGCACCATTGCCGCGTTGTCCTTCATGATCCCCGGCATCACCTCGTCGCGGAAGCCCACGTCCTTGGCCGCGGCGATCCACTTGTCGGGATGGATCAGCGGGAAGTCGCTGCCGAACAGCATCTTCTTCTTCAGCTGGGTGTTGGCGTAGGTGATCACCTGCTTGGGGAAGTACTTGGGGCTCCAGCCTGACAGGTCGATGAAGACGTTGTCCTTGTGCAGCGCCATCGACAGGCTCTGGTCGACCCACGGCCAGGAGGGGTGGGCAAGGATGATCTTCATGTCGGGGAAGTCCACCGCGACATCGTCGATCAGCATGGGTTCGCCGTACTTCAGCCGCATGCCGCCGCCGCCGCGCATGCCGGTGCCCATGCCGGAATGGCCGGTGTGGAAGATGGCGGGCAGCTTGTACTCGTTGATCACCTCGTAGATCGGGTAGCCCATCGGATCGCACGGGTGGGCGTTCTGGGCGATGCCGTGGAACTTGAAGCCCTTCACCCCGTGGTTCTCGATCAGGTCGATCGCTTCGCGCGCGCCATACTTGCCCTTGTGCGGGTCGATGGAGGCGAAGGGGATGCAGATGTCGTCGTTCTTGTTGGCGATCTCGGCGACTTCGTAGTTGGAGACACGCTTGGCGCCCATGCCGCTCTCGCAATCGACCGTGAACATGCAGAAGGCGATGTTGGTTTCGCGGTAGAGCTCGATGATCTCGGGCATCTTGGGCCGTTCGCGCGGAGCCTTGAAATAGGCGCTGGCGGCATCGAAGAACTTGCTCATCACCGGGTCTTCCGGATCGTGGCAGGAAACTTCGGCGTGGACGTGCACGTCGATGGCGCGGATCTTGGAGAGGTCTATGGGCACGAAATCAGGTCCTCGGTTTGCATCTTCCAGCGCTCTATAAGGCAATTGCGCTGTCGGCTAGGTGTCAGAGCAATTCATTGCCTCGAAGGGGCGAATGTCGCAATCATTGGGTATGTTCGAACGAAAAACATACCCTGTGACCTTTGCGGTGATGCTCAGCCTTGCCAGCGTTGCGTCGGTTGGTGCTCAAGAAGCGCCCTCGCCTCCAAGCGACGTCGATTCCGGAAAACCTGGTCAAGGCGATGGAGCTGAAAGGGGTGTGCCCTTTCGCGGTGTCCTCGTCGCGCATTGGGAGTACCCATATTTTCGTACGCCGGAGTTCGCAGGCGAAACGCATTGGCAACTGCGCTTCCCGAACAGGGGATGGGACCGCGAGGTCTTGGTGCCGATGCGCAGAGAGCGTGGCCACGAAGAGTTCCTTCTCTGCGTTGAAGGCATTGGGTCTCCCGAACCCGATGAGCGCAGCAGAATGGGGCGACCGATCCTTCGCGTTCTTGAAGTCAGCGAGTGGTCCGAAGTGCAATCAGAGGATGACTGCATCGCGCCCGCCGACTGATCCGTTCTAATAATCACGGCAAAGAAAAAGCCCGCTCCGGCAATGCCGAAGCGGGCCTTGTGTGTGCGATAGCTCAGCCTATCAAAGCTTCATCATCACCGTCTTGGTTTCGAGGTAGGCCTCAAGACCCAGGCGGCCCTGTTCGTGGCCGACGCCGCTTTCCTTGTAGCCGCCGAAGGGCAGCGCGGGGTCGATCATGGCGTGGCAGTTCACCCACACCGTGCCCGCCTGCAGCTTGCTGGCGATCTGGTGGGCGGCCGATGCGTCCTTGGTCCAGACACCGGCGGCGAGGCCGTACTGCGTGTCGTTGGCTTCGCGGACCACATCGTTGAGGTCTTCAAAGCGCTGGGCAACCACCACGGGGCCGAAGATTTCCTCGCGCACGACGCTCATCTGCGGGTTCACGTCGGTGAGGATGGTCGGGTTGACGTAGTAACCGGCGTCGGAGGGGGCATCGCCGCCCATCAGCACGCTGGCACCGTCGCGCTTGCCGGCCTCGATGTAGCCCATCACGCGGTCGTGCTGCTCCTTGCTGACCAGCGGGCCCATGTGGGCTTCGGGGTCGAGCGAAGGACGCGGAGCCCAGAACGGCGCGGTTTCGGCCATGCCTTCGACGACCTTGTCGAACACCGACTTGTGCGCATAGAGGCGCGAACCGGCGACGCAGACCTGGCCCGAGTTGAAGAAGATCGCGCCGGCAACGCCCGGCGCGGTTTCGGCCACGTCGACGTCGGGCATGACCACGACCGGGGACTTGCCGCCAAGTTCGAGGGTGACGTGCTTCAGCGTGTCGGTGGCGTTGCGGTTGATCAGCTTGCCGATCTCGGTCGAGCCGGTGAAAGCGACCTTGTCGACATCGGGGTGCTTCACCATGCGGTCACCCGCGGTGTGGCCATAGCCGGTGACGATGTTGACGACGCCGGCGGGGACGCCAGCTTCGGCCACCAGGTCTGCCAGGCGCAGCGCGGTCAGGCTGGTCTGTTCGGCGGGCTTGAGCACCGTGGTGCAGCCCGATGCCAGGACCGGAGCGATCTTGAGGCAGGCCATCAGCAGCGGGAAGTTCCACGGCACGATCTGGGCGCAAACGCCGACCGGTTCCTTCACCGTATAGGCGAACATCATGCCGCCCGGCATGGAGTAGGGGGCCTGCGTCTCGCCGCCGATCTTGCCGGCCCAGCCAGCCATGTAGCGGAAGTGCGCGGCAGCGCCGGGAACGTCGACGGCAGCGGCCATACCCTTGGGCTTGCCCACGTCGATGGCTTCGAGTTCGGCGAATTCGTCGGCATTGGCTTCGATCAGGTCTGCCAGGCGGTGCATGATCTTTTCGCGCGCGACCGGCGGCAGGTTGCGCCAGCGGCCATCTTCGAAGGCGGCCTTGGCGGCGGCGACGGCGCGGTCGATGTCCTTGTCAGTCGCCTCGACGAACTTGGAGATGATCGCACCCGAGGACGGGTCTTCGACGTCGATCGTCTCGTCGCCCGAGCTATCCACCCATTCGCCGTTGATGAAAAGCTGCGGCGCGCGCGCCAGCGCCTTCTTCACGGCATCCGAATATTCGCGCTGGGTGCGATCGATAGTGGTGACTTCGTTCATGGTCTGGGGCTCCTATCCCGGGAGAATCAATATTGTTGTGATCTATAGCAATCTTGTCAGTGTGACGCGAATCGATTCAGCCGCCGTTTTCCAACGCCTTGTCCTCATTCGCGCGCATGATGATGTACTGGCGCACGGTCTCCAGCTCTTCCTCGTCGATGTCGCTGGCGAAGCTGACCATGCCGTTGTGGGCAAAGGCCCCGTCGAGGACGATCGCCTTGAAGGCATTGAACTGGTTGATCGTCATCGAATGGCGCAGGTCGGGGTTCAGCGCACCGGCGATCGCAGCGTCGCCGTGGCAGGTGCTGCAGAAGCGACCATAGATGCGCGCGCCTGCGGCGGCCTGTTCCGGCGTGCCGGTGAAGGGCGGCGGATCGAGCGCGCGCTCGACCAGCGGCGGGGCTTCGGCCAGTTCGCCGTCAGCGCCCAGCTTGAACACCAGCAGGCGGCTGATGTTGCGCGGGGTGCCGGACTTGGCCGCGAGGATCCCGGGCGCAACGTCCCAGACACCGCCCCAGCCGACCATGATGGCGACATACTGTTCGCCGTCGATGGCATAGGTCATGGGCGCGGCAATTACGCCGCTCTGTGTGGCGAAGGACCACAGCTGTTCGCCGCTGGTGGCATTGTAGGCGCGGAATTCCTCGCCTGCCGTACCCTGGAACACCAGGTTGCCGGCGGTTGCCAGCGTGCCGCCATTCCACGGGCCGGGATAGTCGACCCGCCAGGCTTCCTCACCCGTCACCGGGTTCCACGCGATCAGCGCGCCGGTGGTGGCGGCCAAGGTTGCCTCGCGCACCTCGGGGATCGGCGGCATGGCTGTGGCCGCGCTGTCGATGCCGGTCTGGAAGCCGCGCTCGGTTTCCTCGAACTCGGTATCGGCGAAGAACGGGAAGCCGGCGAGGTTGGCGGGCAGGTACATCAGGCCGGTGGCGGGTGAATAGCTCTGCGGGTGCCAGCTATGCGCACCGCCTGCGCCCGGCAGGCCGACCCACAGCTGGCCGGTAACCTCGTAGCGGGCTTCAGGATTGATTTCCGGACGACCCGTGACCGGATCGATACCCAGCGACCAGTTGATGTCGACCCACGGCGTGCCCGAGATGAATTCGCCGCTCGCGGCATCGAGCAGGTAGAAATAGCCGTTCTTCGGGGCGTGCATCACCACGTGGCGCGGCTGGCCGTCGATCTCGACGTCGGCAATGGTGATCTGGGCGTTGGAGTCGTAGTCCCAGCGATCCTCCGGCGTCTGCTGGAAGTGCCAGGCATATTCGCCGGTATCGGCATCCAGCGCGACGATGGAGGAGGTGTAGAGGTTGTCGTCCCCGTCGACCTCGCCGCTCTCGCGACCATTGGCGGCCGGGTTCCACGGCTCGGCGTTGCCGGTGCCGAACAGCACCAGGCCGGTGCGCGGGTCATAGGTGATCGAATCCCACACGGTGCCGCCACCGCCCAGGGTCCACCACTCGCCGCCCCAGGTCTCGGCAGCCGCTTCCATGGCGTCGTTCTCGAACCCGTCGGCCGGGTTGCCCGGCACGGTGTGCCAGCGCCACAGTTCCTCGCCCGTGTCCCAGTCGAAGGCAGCGATGAAGCCGCGCGCACGGTATTCCGCGCCGCCCGTGCCGATGAACACCTTGCCGTCCGCCACGCGCGGGGCGCCGGTGCTGGTGTAGCTTTCGTGGTCGGGGACGTATTCGGTGCTCCAGGCCACGCTGCCGTCGCTCTGGTTGAGCGCCACGAGGTAGCCGTTCAGGGTGGAAACGTAGACCTTGTCGCCATAAAGCGCGACGCCGCGGTTCACCGCGTCGCAGCAGGCGACCGCCAGCGTTTCGCGCGGCACCTCGGGATCGTAGCTCCACAGCAATTCGCCCGTGGCCGCGTCGAAGGCGTAGACCTTGCTCCAGGCGCTGGTGGTATAGAGCACGCCGTCGTGCACCAGCGGCGTGGCTTCCTGACCGCGCGCGGTATCGAAGTCATAGGACCAGGCGAGGCCCAGCTCGCTCACGTTCTCGGCATTGATCTGCGTCAGCGGGGAGAAGCGCTGCTCGCCGTAGTCGCGACCATGGCTGAGCCATTCGTCGGGCGCGGCGGCTGCGATCAGGGCGTCGGTCACGCCTTCGGTCGGTGGTGCGCTGCCATCCGGTGCGCTGTCACATGCTGCCAGACCCAGGACCACGGCAGCCGCTGCTGCCAGCTTCAAAACCTGCATTTTTGCCTCTCCCAAAGCATGGGCGTCGCGCCCGTTTGGGCTGCGCAATAATAACTATCGTTAGAGTTGGCCAGAGGCAGGTCAAGCGGCTCTTGTTGCTGCGATGCACAATCTATCTTGCGCGGCGCTGGCTTGGCAGCCTATGAGTGTGGCGTCAGTCGAGCGCGAGCCCGCGTTATGACGCTGTTACAGCAGCCGCTATTCAGCAATGACAGGACTATTCCCATGACATTCAAGCTACCCTCGCGGGCCGACCACGTCGGTTCGTTCCTGCGTCCGCAATCCGTACTGGAGGGACGCGAGCGTCTCGCCGCGGGTGACATCGACAAGGCCGCCCTGCGCCAGATCGAGGACGAGGCCATCGCCGAGCTCGTCACCTGGCAGGAAGGCCTCGGCATCAAGGCCGTGACCGACGGCGAATATCGCCGCAAGTTCTTCCACACCGACTTCCTCCTGCAGCTTTCGGGCGTCGAGGAAACCGGCGGGATCAAGAAGGCGTTCAAGAACGACAAGGGCGTCGACGTCGAATTCGCCCCGCCGAAGATGATCATCACCGGCAAGGTGAAGCACGAGAAGCCGATCCAGCGCGCCGACTATGAATTCCTCGCCAGCAAGGTGAGCGCGCCGGGCGCCATGGCCAAGGTGGCCATTCCCAGCCCGACCATGCTGCACTTCCGGGCCGGCCGCGCCGGTATCCCAGAAGATGCCTATCCCGACATGCAGGGCTTCTACGACGACGTTGCCAAGGCCTATGCCGAGGAGATCGCTGACCTGGTCGACGCCGGCTGCCGCTATGTGCAGTTCGACGACACCAACCTCGCCTATCTGTGCGACACCGGCCACCGCGAGGACGCGCAGAACCGCGGGATGGATCCCGATTCGATCACGCATGACTATGCCAAGCTGATCAACGCCAGCTTCGCCGGCGCCCCGGACGACCTCGTGCGCACCATGCACCTTTGCCGCGGCAATTTCCGTTCCAGCTGGGCGGCCGAAGGCGGCTATGACCCGGTGGCCGAAGTCATGTTCAACGAATGCGACATCGACGCCTTCTTCCTCGAATATGACGATGCCCGCTCGGGCGACTTCTCGCCGCTGCGCTTCCTGCCCAAGGGCAAGGTCGTGGTGCTGGGCCTGGTTTCGACCAAGCTCGGCGAGCAGGAAAGCAAGGACGATATCAAGCGCCGCATCGACGAGGCGGCCAGGTATGCCGACCTCGACCAGCTGGCGCTGAGCCCGCAGTGCGGCTTTGCCAGCACCGTGCACGGCAACGACATCACCACCCAGCAGCAGGCCGACAAGATCCGCTTGTGTGTCGAGGTTGCGGAAGAGGTCTGGGGCTGACTCGCCTCGTGTCCCGTTCAGCAATCCATGACGGTTGCTGAACGGGGCAACCAGATTTCGTTAACCATGTTTGCGTAACCTTGCGGGCTCCAATGAAGGAGCTGCGACATGGCTACTGCATATGAAGACCGCCGCGACACGCCCGCCTTGCCGGGCCGCTGCGCTTGCGAAGGCGAATCCTTGGCCGTCGCCGTTACCCGCCTGACTGCGGACGGCTGCGTACTCGAAGCCAATGACGACTGGGCCGGTGCTGCCGATTTCGTGCACCTGCAGATCGCCAATTCCATCGACATGAACGGCAAGCTCGACTGGGCGCAAGGCCGCCGCGCACAAATGCGCTTCTTTGGACAGGTCCATCCCGCCGCGATCGCCAAGCTGCTGGAACTGGCTAGCCGGTAATCCGGAACACGCTGCGGGCGTTGTCTTCCATCAGCATCTTCTTGACACGCGCGTCCATGTCCATCCGGTCATAGGCGGCGACTTCGTCGTAGCTCTGCTGGTAGGGGTAGTCCATCGCGTAGAGCACGCGGTCCGGCCCCAATACTTCCTGGCAGAACTTGATCGCCGGTTCCCAGCCCACGCCGCTGGTGGTGATCCAGATGTTGTTCTTGAAATAGTAGCTGATGGGATGCTGCAGCGTCGGCTGCGTCCCGCCGCGCAGGTGGCTGCGGCCGTCGGCATTCCCCTGCATCCAGTCGAACCGGTAGAGGTGCAGCGGCAGGCATTCGCCCATGTGGCCAATGACCAGCCGCAGTTTGGGGAAGCGGTCGAAGGCACCCGACAGCACCAGTCCCATGGTGTGCAGCCAGACATCGTGCGGGAAGCCCGCCAGTGCGCCGAAGAAGCCGCGCTCCTCGTAATGCGGCGCGTTGAACGGCGCGGTCGGGTGGATGTAGAGTGCCAGATCGTTCGCTTCGAGCGCTTCTAGGATCGGCCAGTAGTCCTGCTCGTCGAGGTAGTGGCCCTGGAAGTGCGAGTTGAGGACTGCACCATTCAGTCCCAGCCCGGCGGCTCGCTCGATTTCCTTCACCGAACCGGCCACGTCGCGCGGATCGAAGGCGGCACAGGCGGAAAAACGGTCCGGGTGGTTGCGGCAGGCCTCTGCGGCAATGTCGTTCGCTTCGCGGGCCATGGCCGTGCCGTCGCCCGGCTTCACCACCTGCACGCCGGGCGCGGTAAGCAGCAGGAGCTGCCGGTCGATAACGTATTCGTCCATGTGGCTGATGCGCAGGTCGCCAAGGTCCTGCAGCATTTCCTGCAGGCTGGGCATGTGCGCGAACAGGCCTGCCATCTTGAGCGAATCGTCGTGCGGCGCCGCACCGCTTTCGAGGTATTCGACCTGGGCCTTCACCAGGGCGGGGAAGGTCCAGGCCTCTTCGGTGGCGATGCGCTGGTAAGGCGCGTCACGATCAACATGGCCTGCGCGCGGCGCGAGGCCGATGCGGGTGCGCAGCGAGAAGTCTTCCTTGAAGTGCCCTTTCAGGCCTTTCTCGCTGCCGTCCTCGAGCTTACTCATTTTCTCCCCCTGCTTGCGATTTCGGCCGCCCTTCGGAGCTCGGCCATCAACCAGTCGGAGAACCGCTCCGGCGCTTGGTTTGCGTCCGGCGAGCCCTCCGAAAAGCTATGCACCCATGGGTCTCGTCGAGTTCGTCGGTGTAGAACCAAGAAGCAATATAACCTTCATGCATGAAAAAGCAGAGGAAGGGGCGACCTTCGTCGAGCTTTCGGTCGTTCTCGGCGAGGAGCTCCGGCAGATACTCGGCATTGTCCTCGACATCAGCAAGGAACGCCTCCTCGCCGCGAAAAATACCGTCGTAGTCTCTTCCCATCCAGTGGAGGTACTCGCTGTAGGCTTCAGGCAGTTTGACACCAAGGCTCACTTCCAGCGCCTTGACGGCAGAGGTCCTGCATCCGATTGGCCGCGGAAAATAGCGTGACAGGTTTTCGTCGAAGAATGCCCTGCATTCGCGCAGATAGGTCACGCGGTCCATTCGAGTCGCCCTCGGGTGGTTGCCCTTAGCCCTCGAACTTTTCCTTCACCATCATGTCGGTGAAGTGGCCGACCTTGAACGCCTCGCCCAGCACGGGGTGGGCAAAGCTCATCTCCACCGGGTGGCGGTTGGGCCAGGTCGTGCGCCATTCCTCCGGTGGCAGGATGCGGTCGGGGCCGATCGGGTTTTCCGGATAAGCCACTTCTGCAGGCTGCAGGTGCGCCGTGGTCTTGGCCCAGCCGGTTTCATAGTCGCCCTGCCACTGCATCAGGTAGTTGAGGCGCTTGATCTTCCACACGCCGTTTTCGCGGACGTAGTCGTTCTCGTAGATGCCGGCTTCCCAGAACTGCTGCGGCGGGCCTTCGGGTTTCCAGTCCATCGCCTCGTCGTGCCAGCCACCGGCCAACATGCCGCGGAAACGGCCCTTGGCGGTCTTGCGATCTTCGGCAACCGTGATGACCGGCTGCAGTTGGAAGTGATCCAGCAGCAGGCCGTGCACCGGGCCGCGGCGGCCGCGGGTGAACAGGTTCTGGAACCAGGTACCGTAGAGGCGCATCACGCCTTCGGGGCCGACATATTCGCCGGACAGGAACACCACCACGCCATCGTCGGCGAACAGACCGGCGACTTCCTCGGGGCGGTTGTAATCGATGTAATAGCCATAGGCCATCTGCAGGCGCTGGATCGCGGCTTCGTCCTCCAGCCGGTGGACGCTCTTTTCCAGCGCCGCGAGGCGGGCTTCGGTATCGGACATTTCGACTCTCCCCTATATCCTTTGCATGCAATACTAACGATCGATACGATCAAGGGAAGCCCGATTTGGGTAAGGAGAGGGTAGAAATGACGATTGATCCGGCAACATACCGCGAGGAATGGGAAGGCCGCGTCGCCTTCATCACCGGCGCGGTGACGGGTATCGGGCTGGGGACAGCGCAGGCTTTCGCCGACGCCAGGATGCGGCTGGCGCTGTCCTATCGCAACGAGGACGACCGCGCCGCGACCGAGGCCTGGTTTGCCGAGAAGGGCTATGAAGAGCCGCTGTTCTGCAAGCTCGACGTGACCGATCGCGAGGCCTTCGCCCAGGTGGCGCAGGACGTGGTGGACCACTTCGGAGAAGTCCATGTGCTGGTGAACAATGCCGGTGTCTCGGTCTTCGGCCCGACCGACGAGGCCAGCTACGACGATTATGACTGGATCATGGGCGTCAACTTCGGCGGCGTGGTGAACGGGCTGCAAAGCTTCATGCCGCATATCAAGGCCGCCTCAGGGCGTCGCCATATCGTCAACGTCGCCTCGATGGCTGCCTTCCTGCCGGGGCCGCAGGCGGGCATCTATACCGCCAGCAAGTTCGCCGTGCGCGGGCTGACGGATTCGCTGCGCTATAACCTCGCCCCGCAGAAGATCGGCTGTTCGCTGTGCTGCCCCGCGCTCACACGCACCAATGCCTGGGCCAGCGCGCAGAAGCGTCCCGAAAAGTTCGCCGACGCCGGCTTCGCGCCCGCCAAGGAAGGCGAGTTGGAACAGTTCGGCACCGCTTTCGAGCAGTTCGGCATGGACCCCTACGAGGTCGGCGCGAAGATCCTGCGCGGGATGAGCCGGCAGGACGGCCTGATCCTGACCCACCCCGAACACGCGATCGACTTTACCGAGGAATTCGCCAAGCAGATCGCTGCCTTGCCGGTGGAAGCCGTGCCCCCGGGCCGCGCCCATATCGAGGCGCTGCGCCGCAAGGCGGGCAAGGATGCCGAAGCGGGCCTGAAGATCGCAATGGATGATCTCACGTAGCTTGTTTTTCGATCTGGCCTCCGCCGGATCGTCCTCGGTGCTGTTCGCTTCGCCCTTCAAGCTACGCGGCACCTGCGGCTCGCGCAGTCGCGCTCGGTCGGTCGCTGGTCGCGACCGAGAACAGTGCAGCCTCGCAACCCAGCGCTGGAAACGGGCCGCAAGCCCGCAAGGGCAACCGCCCGCCCGCAGCGGGCGCGTAGCGCAGCGGAGCGCGCCTAGCGAGGACGAAACCGCGGAGGCGGCTTCGCAAACAAACCATTGGACTCGCAACTCTGCGCGAGCCTGCTAACCTGTCTCACAAACGGGACAAGAGGAGCAGACATCATGTGCGATCAGGATCAACTCCAGGCCATGCCTAAGGTTACGCGTCGACAGTTCGGCGCGATGGGCGCGGCGGGGGCCGTGGCGGCATGTGCGCCGATGGATAGCACTGCCACGCCGACCTCCGGCATTGTCGAGAACAATGTCAGCTTCGCTGCCACCGGCGGCACCTTCGACGGCGTCTTCATCCATCCCGCCAGCGGTGCGCATCCGGCGGTGATCCTCTGGCCCGACATCGCCGGCCTGCGTCCCGCCAAGATCATGATGGGCCGCCGCCTCGCCGAAGCAGGCTATGCCGTGCTGGTCGCCAATCCCTACTACCGCTCGGTCTCCGGACAGCAGTTCGAGGATTTCGACGCCTGGCGCGAAGGCGGCGGGTTCCAGGCCGTCGGCCCGTGGATGCAGGCCAATACGCCTGCCGCCATCGCCGAGACGGCGGCTGCCGTGGTGCAATGGCTCGACGCGCAGGATGCGGTCGATACGTCGCGCGGCATCGGTAACCAGGGCTATTGCATGACCGGCAGCTGGACCATCCGCGCTGCCGCCGCCGTGCCCAGTCGGGTCAAGGCAGCCGCCAGTTTCCACGGTGGCGGACTGGTGGGCGAGGGCCCCGATGCTCCCGTCAACCTGCTGAACGACATGGCCCCCGATGCCGGTGCCCTGATTGCCATCGCCCGCAACGACGATGCCCAGGCCCCGACCGACAAGGATGCGCTGGCGGCTGCTGGCGAAGCTGCTGCGGCAGATGTCCACGTCGAAGTCTACGACGGCGACCACGGCTGGACCGTGCTCGACAGCCCCGTCTACGCCGAGGCCGAAGCCGAACGCGCATGGGCCGCCCTGCTGGCGCTCTACGCCGAGAAGCTGTGATGCCAGATCCGGCAGTCGCTGCCGGCATGGCCGACGAGCGTGTGCTCGAGGCCACCGGGCGCGACTGGGCGGCGTGGAAGACGCACCTCGACAGCGCGGGCGCGGCGGACATGGACCATGCCGCAATCGCCCGCCTGCTGAAATCCGAAGGCGTCAAGCCGTGGTGGAGCCAGATGGTCACCGTCGGTTACGAACGCATGATCGGGCGGCGCGAAATCGGGCAGACCTGCACCGGCACCTTCTCCGCCAATGCCAGCCGCACCATTCCCGGCACCATGGATTCCGCACGCGCTGCCTGGGCAGCGATCAATGCCGAGCGCGCCGAATATGCCGGTGCCGTGGCCGAAGGCGAGCCGCGCCTCACCGAAAGCGAAAAGTGGCGCTACTGGCGCGTTGACCTAGACGACGGGTCAAAGGTGTCGGTGATGTTTTCCAACAAGCCCGGTGGCAAGGTGACGGTCGCAGTGAACCACGACAAGCTCTCCAGCGCCGCTGAAGTGGCCGAAGCCAAGTCCTTCTGGAAACCGCTGCTGCAGCAGCTCTGACCCCTCTTTGTCAGGATTGCGCGAGATCAAGGGCCGGGTTCGCGCGCAAGGCTATCCCCACGCCAGACATAATCAACGAGGGGATTCCCAATGAAGAAGCTTGTCCTTGCCGCAGCGGCACCGCTGGCCCTGCTTGCCTCCTGTAGCGGCGGAGCCGATCCGGAAGCCGTGGTCGAGACCGTGCGCCTCACCGAACAGTCGCAGTTGCAGTCGATCGAGTCTGGCGACGTCGTGGGCATTGCCCGCCTTTACGCCGACGATGCCCGGCTGATCCGGCCTGACGGCACCGTGCTTGATGGCGGCGCGGCAATTGCCGAGGAATATGCTGCCCTGCTGGAAGACCCGAACTTCGGCATCACTATCGAACCCACCGGCGGATGGGCTGCCGAATCCGACGACGTTGCGGTGCTCACCAGCCACGTCGAATTCACCACCAGCGATCCGGAAACGGGCGAGCCGACGACGCTCGACATGGACAGCCAGACGGTCTGGACCAAGGCTTCTGGCGGCTCGTGGATGATCCGTTCGGCCTACAACGTAGCGCGACCCGTTGCAGAGGCGCCGGCCGAGGTGGAAACGGCAGAATAGGCCGCGATAACAGTCGCTTCCTCTGCGGCGATTGACTCTTCCCTGGATCAGGCGCCCACTCGCCGCGGGTCGCATGATGCTTGGGGAGGAGTTATCATGAGAAAACAGCTATTTATGGCTGCGCTGCCGCTGCTGGCACTGGCTGGATGCGGCGACTCGGACGATGGCGAGGAAATGGCCGCGGCAGACCCGTTGGCAGAACTGGCGGCCGGTACCGGGCCCTATCTTGTCACCTATGCCGACGGCACCCAGTCGCTGAGCTTTGCCGCCCACGACGGCACCGAATGGGGCGGCCCGATCGACCTTGTCGCAGGGGCAGAGCCGGTGCGCTGGTCTGCGCCGGACGGGCAGGTCTGCATCGACTTCCCCGACGCCATGGAAGACGCCACCGATTTTTGCATCGAGAACGGACCCTTGCAGGAAGACGGCAGCTGGACAGCGCGCAATCCGAACAATCCGGACGAGGAACCGGCAACCATGCGCCGCCTCGACGCGCCGGTTGAGTCCGAAGCCGACATGATCGCGGCGGGCAGCTATTGGGTGGACATGCCCGACGGCAACACCGCGCTGGCGGTCTGGGCGGAGGACGGCGTCAGCTATCTCGCCATGAATCCTACGCGGTCCACCTGGCGCGCCGACGGCAACCAGCGCTGTACAACGCCGGCCGATGGCGAGGAGGTCTGCGGTGCCCCGACCAGCGAACTGGGTGAGGACAACAGCTTCACTGCCGATAATAACGGCGAACCTATCACCGTGCGCATGCTCTGACAGCACACGGAATAACAGGGGGGAGGGGGCGTCCACGGGGCGCCCCCTTTGCATTTGGGGGCCAGGCATTCGCGCGTTGGCGCAAGTCGAATCAGCGGTGGATCCGATCAGCCGGTCGGCTGGCGGGATGGCCTGCTGCCAGCTGCCGAAGCCATTTCAACGGCTTGTCGTGCGCCAGCCACGGCTTTCTCCACCTGTCGCGGACCCGCGTCGGACCGGCAGCAGGGTGCTTGCCAGGATCGCGGCCCGGGTCGCAGCTTTCCGGTCGGGGGCGTGATTGCAGCCGTTGGAAGGACCCTTGCCATGAAGATTTCCCATACCCTTGCCGCCACCTACCTGCTGGTCGCCGCGACCATTGTCTCGGCACAGGTTGTGCCCGAGCAGGCCCAACCGGTACCCGAAACACCGGCGACCGAGACCGCGACGCCTTCTTTTACGGACGAACAGGTGGCCGGGTTTGCCGCCGCCTCGCTACAGCTACGCGAGGTGCGCGCCAACGACGCGCTGGACGATGCCGCGAAGACGGCAGAGGCGCGCTCGATCGTGGCCTATCACGGGCTTGATCCCACAACCTACAACGCCATTGCCACGGCTGCGCGTTCAGACGCGCAGCTGGCCGAGCGGGTGCGGCAGGCAGTGACCGAGATGACGGCCACCGCGCCCGACGAGTAAGACCGGGCGCGGTCCGTCCGCTCCGGCTTCAGGGCCAGTTCTTGTATTCGATCGTCGCTTCGGGATCGGTGCACAGGCGGCAGTTCGCGCCCACGAAGGTGCGCGCTGCCGCCGCGTCGCCGCGCAGCTGCCATTCGAGCCAGTCGACCACGATCGCGGCATTCCGCCCGCCCATCGGCCGGTGGTAGGTGCCGCCGTGGCCAGTGGGCGTGTTGACCCAGAAAGCAGGGACGTGGCTAATGCGGTTATAGTCGTCGAGGCCGTTCTCGTAGGCGATGTCGGTCGGTCCGCCGTCGAGGTAGATCACCGGCGTGTGCAGGGCGTTCAGGCCTTCCTTGCGCAGTTCCATGCCGCCGAGGCGCGGCCCGTCATCGGGCAGCAGGCCGGAGTTCTGCACCACGATCGTATCCAGCCGTGGGTCGCCCGCCACTGTCAGCGCCTGCACGCCGCCACAGGAGAAGCCGCCGGCGGCCAGCGCGTTTTCGTCGACGAGGCCGAAATAGGGACTGTCGGGATCGGCGTTCTGCGCCAGCGCCCAGTCGAGCGCTTCGATCAGCTGGCCGGCACTGGTGGGCGAGGGCGGGAAATTGCCGTCGGCGTCCATCTCGCGCGGAGGGCCGGGGTCCTCCAGCCGGTTGGGGCCGCTGCGCCAGCGGCCGGGCGCGATCACCAGGTAGCCGTAAGACGCGATCTGCGACAGGTGGAAGCGGCTGGAGGTGCCATCTGCTGCGCAGCCGCCATTGCCCCAGACGAACACACCGAGCCCGTTGGGACCGACGGCGGCAAGGTCCTGCGGCCGGTAAACCACATGCTCCGGCAGGGCGTCGACGGTCTCGATCAGCGAGGGGTAGGGCCCGTCGCCCTCGGTATCTGGCAGCAGGTTCACCCGCGCCATCATGTCCTCGAAGCTTTCCTCTGCCGCTTCGTCCTGCGCGACGGCAGGTACAGCAAGGCCGATGGCAAGGGTGCCGAGGATAGCCGGAACTGACTTGTGCATGTGATCTCTCCCCAAATCGCACTTGGAGAAAGCTTAGCTTGTCAGGCAGATAATGTAAGCGGCTTCATGCAAACCAGTAAGCCGTGCCGCGCATTTCGAGGCTGATCCGCGGCGGTGAATCCGTGGGGGCCAGCGGATTGTCGAATGCCCCGTGCGGCATCATCTGCGCCCGGTCCGGGTCGCTTTCGGAGGCCTTGAAGACCAGCGCCTCTCCCGGGTGCATGTCGCTGTAGTAGAACCAGCGGTGCGCCGGGTTGTACTGCAGCAGGTAGTTGGGAAAGCCCCATTCGGGCGAGCCGTCGAGCGGATCGAAGATGGCCCGGCAGGGCAGCAGGTCGTCGTCCGACAGCGAGGTATAGTCGCACAGGCCGAGCGGCACGTCCTGCGGCGGGTCAGAGAGGACGCGCCAGACGTTGTACTGCGCGCTGCGGACGATCTCCATGTCCGGTGCCGTGTTGGAGCGCGCCGCCGCGGCCGCTTCCCTGGCCATGTCGACATGGACGAAGCGCGCGGGGTGCGAGTTGTCGTGCGCGGCATTGGCTCCAGCGCGTTCGGAAAAACGCAGGATGCCGAAGGGCGTCATGGCAACGTGGTCTGCCCCGGTCACGGACTTGAGCAGTTCGGCCACTTCGTCCCGGTGTGGGCCGGCGACGGCCTGCATGTCGGTCAGGTCATCGACCGCGCTGCGGTGTTCGACGAGGGTGAAGCCTTCGACGTCCAGCGAGCAATCGCGCCCGCGCGCATCGTGGATCTCCACCTCGGCTGGCTTGAGCGGGACGAAGTCCTTCTCGTGCGCATTGGCGTAGAAGAACGGCTCGCGCTCGGTGCGCTCGGAATAGCCGATCTCGGCGCGAATGCTCTCCCCTGTTGCAGCCATTTATGCGTCCTCGAATTCCTCGGTGTCGATCGTCGGGCGGATCGCGTCGTGATAGCGGTGCCCGCTGACAGTGCCGTGGTTGATGATCTCGCCCGCCTTGGCAATCGCGTCTGCCGGGATGTCGACCGTCGCGGCGTGGAAGTTTTCTTCCATGTGCGCGATCGAGGTGGTGCCGGGGATGGCGTGGCAGTTGTCGCCCTGTTCCAGCACCCAGCGGTTGGCCAGCTGCGCGGGCGCGACACCCACCTCCGCCGCCAGGGCTTCGAACTGCTTGATCACCTTGAGGTTCTTCGGCCAGTTCTCGGCATTGAAGCGCGGCATCATGGTGCGCAGGTCCTTCTCCTCCAGCGTGGCGGGATCGCGCAGCACGCCGCCAAAGGCCCCGCGACCCGTGCTGGAGAAGGCGACCAGCGGGATGTCCAGTTCCTTGCAGGCTTGCAGCACGCCCAGCTCCACGTTGCGGGTCCACAGCGAATATTCGGGCTGGACCGCGCCGACGGGGTGGATCGCGTGGGCTTCGCGCAGGTGCGCGGCAGACCATTCGGATACGCCGTAAGCGCCGATCTTGCCCGCTTCCATCGCGCGCACCATGGCGCCGACGCTGTCGGCAATCGGCACCTTCGGATCGAAGCGGTGCATGTAATAGAGATCGATGTGGTCGGTCTTCAGCCGGGCCAGCGACCTGTCGAGGTTTTCGGCAATCGAATCCGGAGCGCAGGAAACCCCGCGCTTGGCCCCGTCGACGACGATGCCGCACTTGCTGGCCAGCAGGAACTCGTCCCGGCGATGCATCACCGCTTCGGCCAGCAATTCCTCGTTCTTACCGCCGCCGTAGATATTGGCCGTGTCGAGATGGTCGTAGCCGATGTCGAGCGCCCGGTTCAGCAGCTTCACCTTCACGTCGTGTTCGGGGGGCGTGCCATAGGCCCAGGACAGGTTCATGCAGCCCAGTCCGATGGGGTGGACCTTGCGTCCGGCGATGGCTCTCTTGGCTAGGGCGATGGGACTTCTCCAAGCATTGCGAAATGTCGTTTCGAGCTGCCGGGTTACACAAGCCGCCGCCGGTCATGCAACCGCCATTGCGGTGCGGGTGCGACAATCAGTCTTTCAAGAAGACGCGAGCGTTGGTGAAGAAGTCGCGCATCATGTCGTGCAGCGGCTGGACGGCCTCGAAATAGCCGGCGCGATCCTGTTCGATCCGCTCTGCATTCCAGCGAAGCTGGTGCGTGGCCATGCGCGAACGGACGGCTTCGAGCGCCCCTTGCATGGCAGCGGCAACCTCGTGGTTGTCGCGCACGGCCGGATCGTTGGCGATCTCCTTGGCGGTGGCGATGCACTCGTCATTGAAAGCCACGCGCAGCTCGAGAATACGATCCGAGTTCGCTGCCTTGCGCTGCGCCACCTCTCGTAGAATTTCATTACCAAAGCGCTCGAGGCGTTCCAGTCGTGCTCGGAGGCTCAAAGCCTCTCTCCTTATCAGTCCAGCGACCGATTTATACGACTGTCAAAAAATTGCTAGCAAAGGGTAACTTTCGTTCACGGATGTGAACGGATGACACCGCCCAATCGGCCGAAAAAGAAAGGGCTCGCCGGTGGTTAGCCACTGGCGAGCCCCTCAAAAATTTTTTTGTGTTCGGCTCAGGACCAGCCGTCCTGTTCCTCGAGGCTGGCTGCCAGCGCACCGATGGTGCGGTAGCATTCGATGGTTCCGGCGACCGAGCTGTTCGGCTCGCGGCCTTCGCGGATCGCGGCGATGAATTCGCGGTCCTGCAGTTCGATGCCGTTGTTCGACGGCACGTCCACGCCGGACAGGTCAATCGGCTCGTCCTTGCCGTTGTAGAGGTCGTCATACCGCGCGAGGTAGGTCGCCGTGTCGCCGATGTAGCGGAAGAAGGTGCCGAAGGGCCCTTCGTTGTTGAACGACAGCGACAGGGTCAGGATCTGGCCCTTTTCGGTCTTCATCTGGATCGACTGGTCCATCGCGATGCCAAGGTCCGGGTGCTTGGGCCCCTGCAGGATGTTGGCGGCGATGATCTTGCTGCCGGTCATGTACTGGAAGATGTCGATCGTATGGGCAGAGTGGTGCCACAGCAGGTGGTCGGTCCAGCTGCGCGGTTCGCCCTTGGCGTTCTTGTTCTCGCGGCGGAAGAAGTAGGTCTCCACGTCCATGGAGAGGACGTTGAATTTCCCTGCTTCGATCTGCTGCTTCACGTACTGGTGCGACGGGTTGAAGCGCCGGGTGTGGCCCGCCATGCAGACGAGGCCCGTTTCCTTCTGCTTGGCCAGTACCGCCTCGGCATCGGCGAGGCTGTCGGCCAGCGGGATCTCGACTTCGACGTGCTTGCCTGCGTCCATCGCCTTGATGGCCTGGTCGGCGTGCATCTGCGTCGGGGTGCACAGGATCACCGCGTCGACGTCGTCGCGGGTGAGCATGTCTTCATAGTCGGTGGTCGCGAAGGGGACGCCGTACTTTTCGGCCATGGCCTGCGTCGGCTCCAGGCGACGGCCGACCAGCGCGGTGACTTCCACGCCATCGATGTTCTTCAGGCCGTCGAGGTGCTTTTCTCCGAATGCGCCGCCACCGGCGAGTGCGATTTTCATGGGGGTGTTCTCCCGTTCGAGAGTTGCAAGTGGTTACATGTAAACAAGGGGCGCCCCGGAATTTTGTTCCGGCGGAGTTTGTTCCGACAGCGCCCCTTGGAGATTACTCGGCGGCTTCGAGGCTGTGCCCGCTCAGCACTCGCTTGGGGTTGAGCGCTTCGCCGGCGGTTTCCTCCGGCTGCAGGATCAGCGCGCCCAGCGCCGTGTTGGAGGCCGGGATGTGATAGAAGTTGTACAACTCCTTCACCTTGTCACCCAGCGCGCCGCGCATGATCAGCCACATGACCAGCTCGATGCCCTCGCTGCCCGCTTCGCGCAGGTAGTCGATGTGCGGCATCTTCGAGAGCGTCTCCGGATCGTTGATCAGCTGGTCGATGAAGTTCAGGTCGAACTCCTTGTTGATCAGGCCTGCGCGCGGGCCCTGCAGCTGGTGGCTCATGCCGCCCGTGCCCCAGACGTGGACGTTGAGGTCTTCGGGGAAACTTTCCACTGCGGCCTTGATGCTGTCGCCAAGCGCGAAGCAGCGCGCGCCCGAGGGCGGCGGGTAGCAGACCACGTTCACCGGCAGCGGGATGACCTTGCACGGCCATTCTTCCGGCTCGCCAAACATCATCGACAGCGGGATGGTGCAGCCGTGGTCGACGTCCATCTGGTTGAAGATGCACATGTCGAAATCATCGAGGATCAGGCTCTGGGCGATGTGCCAGGCAAGATCGGGGTGGCCGATCACGTCGGGCACGGGGCGCGGGCCCCAGCCTTCGTCGGCCGGCTTGAACACTTCGCCGCAGCCGATCGCGAAGGTCGGGATGCAATTCATGTCGAAGGCCGAGGCGTGGTCGTTGTAAACCAGCACGACGACATCGGGCATGTTCTCTTCCTTGGCGATCCATTCCTTGATGGAATCATAGCCGCCAAACACCGGACCCCAGTAGTCGTCGCGCGACTTGCCGGTCTGGATGGCCGCGCCGAGCGCGGGGATGTGGCTGGAGGTGATACCAGTAGTTACGCGGGCCATGGTCTAGCGTCCTTCCTTGATCGAGCGCACGCCTTCGGGCGAACGGCCGCCTTTGATCATCATTTCGGCATATTCTTCCTGCGTCATGCCGGTCATGGAACCGGCGGCGAACTGGAAGCTCTTGCCGTCGGTCGAGAACAGTTTCGACAGGTAATAGACGTTGCCGCCTTCATCGATCATCGCGTTGTAGTCGCGATCCAGCACGGCCTGCTTGGCAGCGTCGGTCAGGTCCCACTCGTCGAGGTAGGCTTTCTCGTCGGCCTTGAACCGCTCGCGGTTCTCTTCCTTCATCAGGCTCATGGCGAACTGGTTCAGCCAGTAGCCCTTGCGGGCGCGCTGCGCGGTGAACACGCGGGTACCAGGAATATCGTCGAACTGGGCGAGATACTCGTGGATGTTGATCCGCTCTTTCTTCTTCTCAGTCATTGTACTTTCCAATCGTAGGTCAGCGGTGCCTCGCGAAAGGCGAAACGGTCGATGTGGCGCTCGATGACGCCGCGCATGTGCTCGTTCTTCTCGGCATCGGCGGTGGTCAGCGTGATGCCGATGCCGTCGTGATGCGCAGTCATCACGGCATTGGTGTGCTCGTCGAAGGGAAACAGCCCCATGCCGTCGCCCTCGTCATAGGAGGTCGCCATCTTGTGGCCCCAGTGCTTCACCAGCTGCTGGATATAGCGCTCGGGCTTTTCGCACTTGGCGAGGCAGGTTGCGGTCGAACTCAAAGGCCCTTTTCCTTCAGGATCTTGTCGAGGCGCGGGTAGACCTTGCGGGCATTGCCCTCGAAGATCATGTGCTTTTCCTCGGCGCTGATATCGAGCGCGTCGATGTAGCGCTTGGTGTCGTCGAAATAGTGGCCGGTGGTCGGGTCGATACCGCGCACCGCGCCCACCATCTCGCTGCCGAACAGGATATTCTTGTTCTCGATCACGTCGGCCAGCAGGTTGATGCCCGGCTGGTGGTAGACGCAGGTGTCGAAGAACACGTTGTTCATCAACAGCTCGTCGAGGCTGGGCTGCTTGAGCATGTCGGCCAGGCCCCGGTAGCGACCCCAGTGATAGGGCACCGCGCCGCCGCCGTGCGGGATGATCAGCTTCAGCTTGGGGAAGCGGGCGAACAGGTCGCCCTGCAACAGCTGCATGAAGGCGACGGTATCGGCCGCCAGGTAATAGCCGCCGGTGGCGTGCATGGCCGGGTTGCAGCTGCCCGAGACGTGGATCATGCCCGGTACTTCCAGCTCTTCCATCGCTTCGTAGATGGGGAACCAGTACTCGTCGGTCAGGGGCGGATGTTCGAAGTGGCCGCCACCCGGATCGGGATTGAGATTGCAGACGACGAAGTTCAGTTCCTCGACGCAGCGGCGCAATTCCTTGACGCTTTCCGACAGGTCCGACTTGGGGCTCTGCGGCAGCATGCAGCCGCCGATGAAGGTGTCGGGGAACAGCTGGGTGACGCGGTAGATCAGGTCGTTGCAGCGGCGCGCCCATTCGCTGGCCACGGCCTGGTCGCCCACGTGCGGAGCCATGGCAGATGCGCGCGGGCTGAAGATTGTGAAGTCCGCGCCGCGTTCCTTGATCAGGCGCAGCTGGTTGTCCTCGATCGTCTGGCGAATCTCGTTGTCGGAGATTTCCGGATAGGGCGGGCACTCGGTGCCGTTCTTGTAGGCGGCCTTCTGCTCCTCACGCCAGGCATCGTGGCCCTTGGGCAAGACGGTGTAATGGCCGTGACAATCGATGATCAGGCTCATCGCTTATTTCTCTCCCTTGTGGTCCGGAGTCGTCCAGATTGCGTCAAGCTTAGCAGATAGTGTGTCGGGCGGGGGAGTCAGTTCCAGTTCCCCCAGGCGAAGCTGGCGTTGGACGGTCTGCCCGCTCATCAGCGGCGCGATGCCGAGACCTTCCAGCATGGCACAGGCCTCTGCCATCTCGGCGGAACGACGCTGTCCGTGGATCATCATGCGATCCAGGTTGTAGTCGGCGCGGTCGAACCAGCTCTGCTGCTTTTCGCTGGCGTCGAGGCTGGCGAGCACTTCGTCGAGCACGCCCGCCTGCGAAGCGGCCAGCACCATTTCGGCGGTGAGCGCTTCGAGACCCTTCACCATGACCGACCGGCACAGCTTGATCGCGCTGGCACGGCCCACCTCTTCGCCCACGACGCGCACGTTGGTGAAGCCCATGGCGGCGAGCAGCGCAGCCGCTTCGTCAGCTTCAGGCCCAGCTACCAGCAGCGGCACGGTAAGGCCCTTGTCGACCGGGGCCATGACTGCGACATCGACATAATGCCCACCCGCAGCGGTGATCGCCTCTGCCGCCGCGCGCTTGGTCTGCGGGGCGACCGAATTCATGTCGAGCCAGAACTGGCCAGCCTCCAGCAGCGGCGCATAGTCGCGGGCAGCGTCAAGAGCGGCGTCAGCTGTAACGAGGCTGAGCGCGCATTGCGCACCGGCCAGCACATCGGCGGCATCCGTGCCCGCCGACACCCCGCAAGCGGCCATCAACTCGCGCCGTGCGGGCAGCAGGTCCCAGCCGCGCGCGTGGCCGTTCCAGCTTGCTGCACGCGCAAAGGTCTCCCCGGCTTCGCCGAAGCCGATTAGTGCCAATTTCGGGCAGGAACTTTGCGATTCTGTCACGGCCATCTCTCTCGACGATGCCCCCTAACAATTGTAAGTGTTGCTTACAAGTTTGCCGAAGGGCTAGACGCGCCGCTTGACGATCAAGGGCGCGCGGTTCACGCGGACCCCGAACAGATCAAGAGGAGTCGAAAAGACATGGGTGTCGTCGTCCAGAACATCGAACGTGCCGATCCGGAAGTCGTGGAAGCGCTGGGCGCCTGCGGCGTCGCCACGGTCCACGAATCGCAGGGCCGCACCGGCCTGCTCGCCAGTTACATGCGCCCCATCTATTCGGGCATGCGGGTCGGCGCTTCGGCCGTGACCATCTCCGTCCCGCCGGGCGACAACTACATGGTCCACGCAGCGATCGAGCAGTGCCAGGCGGGCGATATCCTGGTGATCGCGCCGACCAGCCCCTGTGAAGACGGCTACTTCGGCGACCTGCTTGCCACCAGCGCGCAGGCGCGCGGGGTGAAGGGCCTGATCATCGATGCGGGCATCCGCGACGTGCGCGACCTGACCGAGATGAATTTCCCTGTCTGGTCCAAGCGCGTGTTCGCACAGGGCACGATCAAGGCGAGCCTCGGCAGCGTGAACGTGGACGTTGTCTGCGCGGGTGCTTTCATCCGTCCAGGCGATATCATCGTGGCTGACGACGACGGCGTCTGCGTGGTGAAGCGCGAGAACGCCGAGGAAGTGTTGAAGAAAGCCCAGGCGCGCGAAGCCAACGAGGAAGAGAAGCGCCAGAAGCTGGCTGACGGCGTGCTCGGCCTCGACATGTACGGCTTCCGCCAGAAGCTGACCGACATGGGGCTGAAGTGGGTCTGAGGAGGACCTGACGCGATGAACCAGGCACCTGTCATGTGGATGCGCGGGGGGACGTCGAAAGGCGGCTATTTCCTCGCTTCGGATATTCCTTCGCACGAGGCCGAACGCGCCGAGTTCCTGCTCGGCGTGATGGGCTCGCCAGACCCGCGCCAGATCGACGGCATGGGCGGGGCTGACCCGCTGACCAGCAAGGTCGCCGTGGTGAAGAAGAGCGAGCGACCGGGGGTCGATGTCGACTACCTGTTCCTGCAGGTCTTCGTCGACCAGGCCATCGTCACCGATGCGCAGAACTGCGGCAACATCCTGTCGGGCGTCGGCCCGTTCTCCATCGAGCGCGGTCTGGTCGAGGCAAGCGGCGATGTTACCGACGTCACCATCTACATGGAGAACACCGGCCAGATCGCGGTCGCTTCTGTCGAGACACCGGCGGACGAGATCGGCAAGCGGTCGGTGAACTACAGCGGCAGTGCCAAGATCGACGGGGTGCCGGGCACCCATGCGCCGATCCCGATTGAGTTCCGCGACACTGCCGGGTCCAGCTGCGGCGCGCTGCTGCCCACGGGTAATGCCTTCGACGAGATCGAAGGCGTGCGCTGCACGCTGATCGACAACGGCATGCCCTGTATCGTGTTCAAGGCCGAAGACGTCGGCGCCACTGGCTACGAGACTCGCGAAGAGCTGGAGAGCGATGCCTTCGCTCCGATCCGCGCAAAGATCGAGGCTATCCGATTGGCGGCAGGCCCGCTGATGAACCTTGGCGATGTGGCTGAAAAGTCCGTGCCCAAGATGACGTTGGTCGCCCCGCCCAAGAATGGCGGCGCCGTGACCACCCGTGTCTTCATTCCCAAGCGCGCCCATGCCTCCATCGGCGTGCTCGGCGCGGTGACGGCGGCGACGGCCTGCCTCGTCGAAGGCTCGCCTGCTGCCGAGGTTGCCGAGGTGCCCGAAGGCAGCACTAAGTCGCTCTCCATCGAGCACCCCTCGGGCGAGATGACCTGCGTGATGAAGGTCGACGCCAAGGGCGAAGTTGAAAGCGCGGCCCTACTGCGCACTGCACGAAAGTTGATGGACGGAATTGTCTATGTCTGACCGGATTACCTCCTGGCACCCCAGCCCCAGCAAGCCCAGCTACACCCCGCCGCCGGGCGCGGTGGACGCGCACTGCCACGTGTTCGGCCCAATGGCGCAGTTCCCCTTCAGCCCCAAGGCCAAGTACCTGCCCGAAGACGCCGGGCCGGACATGCTGTTCGCCCTGCGCGACCACCTGGGCTTCGCAAAGAACGTGATCGTCCAGGCGAGCTGCCACGGCACCGACAATGCCGCGACGCTGGATGCCATCGCCAAGTCGAACGGCAAGGCGCGCGGCGTGGCCGTGGTCGACCCGGCGATCGGCGAGGATGAGCTGGCCAAGCTGCACGATGGCGGCATCCGCGGCATCCGCTTCAATTTCCTGAAGCGGCTGGTCGACAATGCACCGAAGGACAAGTTCCTCGAAGTCGCCCAGCGCCTGCCCGAAGGCTGGCACGTGGTGATCTATTTCGAGGCCGATATCCTTGAGGAAATGCGTCCTTTCATGGACGCCATTCCCGTTCCGCTGGTGGTCGATCACATGGGCCGCCCTGACGTGACACAGGGGCCGGACGGCCCTGACATGCGCGCTTTCCGCAAGCTGCTCGAAAGCCGTGATGACATCTGGTTCAAGCCCACCTGCCCGGACCGGCTCGATGCGAAAAAGGAAGGCGGCATGGGCGATCCGTGGGACAATTTCGCCAGTTCCATTGCCCCGCTGGTGGCCGATTATCCCGACCGCTGCATCTGGGGCACCGACTGGCCGCATCCCAACATGCAGGACGAGGTCCCTGACGATGGCCACGTGGTCGACATGATCCCGCGCATCGCGCCAACGGCGGAATTGCAAACCAAGCTCTTGGTCACGAACCCGAACCGGTTATACTGGGCTGATTAAGGCCGGCGTCCTGATCGGCCATGCGGGAGACTGTGATGGCCGAGCGGCGCCTCGACAAAGCCTATTGCGACTGGTTCGCCGACGTAGAAATCTTCGACAACACCATCGGTGGATTGCTGCGAGAACAGGCAGCAGTGAACGGACAGGTCGATGCCCTGGTGGAAGGCCTGGCTGACGGAACCTCGGGCCGCCGTTGGACCTATGAGGAGCTGCTCGCCGATGCCGAACGGCTGGCGAAGGGACTCGCCGCGCGCTTCCAGCCCGGCGAACGTATCGCGGTCTGGGGCCCGAACATCCCCGAATGGGTCCTGCTCGAATACGGCTGTGCGCTCGCGGGGCTGGTGCTGGTGACGGTCAACCCCGCCTACCAGAAGCGCGAGCTGGATTACGTCCTGCGCCAGTCTGGCAGCGCGGCCCTGTTCCTGATCAAGGAATTCCGCGGCAACCCGATGGCAGCCATCGCGGCCGAGGTTGCGGACGATATCCCCACGCTGCGCGAAGTGGTGGACATGCAGGACGAGGATGCCCTGTTCACCGATCCGTCCGGCACGCTGCCGCAGGTCGACACCAACGATCCGGCGCAGATCCAGTATACCAGCGGCACCACCGGCTTCCCCAAGGGCGTGGTGCTGTCGCACCGCAATCTCACCAACAATGCCCTGCAATCGGTCAAGAACGTAGGCGCCGGCCCCGGCAAGGCGACTATCGGCCTGACGCCGCTGTTCCACACCATGGGCTGTTCGATGGGCGTGCTGGGCGCCTTGCAGGCAGGGATCGCCTATGTCCCGCTGCCCGCCTTCGATCCCAACGCCGCGCTTGACCTTATCGAGCGGGAAAAGGTCGCCTGGACGCTGGCCGTGCCGACCATGGGCGTGGCCATGATCGCTGCGCAAAAGGCGCAAAAGCGCGATCTGTCTTCCTTGCAGGTGATTGGCATGGGCGGTGCCATGGTCGCACCGGAACTGGTTCGTGCGGCTGAAGCCGTGCTGGGTTCGAAGGTGCTGGTCGCCTACGGCCAGACCGAAAGCAGCCCGGTTATCACCACGACGCGTCTCGCGGATGCGGTGGAAGACATCAGCACCACTATCGGCCAGCCTGCTTGCGGTGCAGAGGTGGGCATCTTCGATCCGCTGACGGGCGAGGTGGTGGACTGCGGCGTGGTGGGTGAAATCCGCTCGCGCTCCTACGCCACCATGCTGGGCTATCACGAGAACCCCGAAGCAACTGCCGAAGCGGTGACGGCCGATGGCTGGCTGTGCACGGGCGACCTCGGCACGATGGATGATCGCGGTTACGTAAAGATCACCGGCCGGGTGAAGGAAATGATCATCCGCGGCGGCGAGAACCTGTTTCCCGCCGAGATCGAGAACGTGCTGCTTGAATATCCGGGCGTCGCCGAATGCGCCGTGGTGGGCGTGCCCGACGACGTCTTGGGCGAGGCCGTGGCCGCATGGGTGCGGATGGAAGAGGGCGCCGAATTTGACCCTGAGGCCCTGCGCGCGTTTTGCCGTTCCCAGATCAGCCCGCAGAAATGTCCCGCCTACTGGCAACAGGTCGATGCCTGGCCGCTGACCGGGTCGGGCAAGATCCAGAAGTTCAAGCTGCGCGATGACTGGGTGGCGGAGAACACGTGACCGTTCTCTGCATCGGTCGCGCGACTTTCGATCTCGGCTATTCCTGCCCCAGCTATCCGGCTGAAGACAGCAAGTTGTCGGCGACCCATTTCTGGGCCGGGGCGGGCGGATCGGCACTCAACGGTGCGGTGACGGCGCGGGCGCTGGGCAGCGAGGTGCGGTTGGTGACCATGCTGGGCCGCGGCAGTTTTGCCGAAGCCGTGCGCGGTGAACTGGCGCTATACGACGTGCGGGTGGAGGACTTTGCCGACAAGCAGGCCAAGTTGCTGCCGGTTTCCAGCATCATCGTCGTACCCGAAGGCGGGACGCGCACCATCATCGACCAGCAGCCGCAACAGGTTGTGGCGCGGGCCGTGCCCGAAGACATCCTGGACGGCGTGAAGGTGGTCTATTGCGACGGTTTCATGCCTGAAGTGGCCGTGCCGGTGGCGCGCATGGCGCGCGAGCAGGGCATCCCTGTTGTGCTTGATGGCGGATCGTGGAAGCCGTGGACGGGCGAGTTGGTCCCCCACGTCGACCACGCGATTGTCTCCGAACGATTCCACCCGCCGGAGCAGGGAGACGCCGAAATCCTCGCGAGCGTCCTCGCACTCGGACCTTCGTTCGCTGCCATTACGCGCGGCCCGCAGCCGCTCGAATGGAGCGACGGGCAGCAGCGCGGCACGATCGCCCCGCCGCAGGTCGATGCGGTCGATACGCTGGGCGCAGGCGACGTGTTCCACGGCGCCTACTGCCATTACCTCGCGCGGGGCGAGGGCGCGGTGGAGGCGCTGGAACTGGCCAGTGCAGTCGCAGCGGAAAGCTGCCGTTACTACGGCACCCGTGAATGGATTGCCGGAAGCCAGGCCTGAATTCGGGCCTTAGCCCTCCATTACCTTGCGCACGAAGTCGACCGTCTGGCGGGTGGCCGTGGCGAACTCGGTCGCGGTGGCCTGGAAGCTGCCGTACTGGCTGAACTCGTGCGGCTTCATGGCTTCGTACTCATAGGCCTGGCGGAAGGCCGGCAGCTTCAGCAGCTTCTCGACCGATGCCGGGTTCGGCTCGCGCTCGATGGCCTTGGGATCGAAGGGAGCCAGCTCGTCTTCGACGTCCATCAGCTGGCTGATGTAGCCGCCCGGGCAGGTGTAGACGAAGTCGCCGCCAGCGAAGTCCTCGATATGGCGCGACACGGTCTTGCCATCCTTGTCCTTCTCCACGCGCATCGAACACTGCAGCATCTTCGACGGGTGGCCGGTGTTCTTGCCGTACCAGTAGGCGCGCTTGAGCACGGCTTCCTCGCCGTCGCGGATTTCGTCGAGCGACAGCTCGATGCCGCGCGACTTGGCCTGGGCCTGCCAGTCACCCTTTTCGCCGAGGCGGCTGGACATGTGGGTGATGACGCTGCGCCACTTTGTCAGGTCAACGCCCGCAGCCTTGGCGCGCTGCAGGCCGGCGGTCACGGCTGCCATGCAGCGCATGTACTGCGACACGGTGAAGCTGGTGGTATTGTTGGTGGAGATGCCGCGCGCGGTCAGCTCTTCCAGCACCTCGTAGCCTTCCTTCGAGCCGGGCAGCTTGACCATGACGTTGTCGCCCATCTCTGCGATCGACAGGCCCTGTGCCAGCATGGCCTCGCCATCGGTCACAAAGCGCGGATCGACCTGGCCCGAGAGCATGCCGTACTTGTAGCCCGACTTCTCGAACGAGGGGCGGATAGCGTCGGCACCTACCTTCACCAGGTGCAGGTACATCTTCCAGTAGACACCTTCGACATCGAGGCCGGGGTTTGCGGCGGCAATGTCCCGCACCAGCTTGGTCCAGCCCTGCGGATCGAGCTGCACGGCCTGCAGCGACAGCGGCGGATTGGTCGTGACGCCGCGGAATTCCATCTCTGCGGGGGCGTCAGGGTTGTAGAAGCGGGTCAGCTGGGCATCCCAGTCGGCGCGCTTGGCTTCGGGAGCCTTGGCCAGCACCTCTTCCTTCCAGCTGGGATAGACCAGCGGCGAGCTGTCCCACCAGATCTCGCATTCGGGATTGGTCTCGGCGAGCTTTTCGAGAACGTGCTTGGTCATGGGACTCTCCAGCTTGACTACTTGATCTTTGCGCCGCCCTTCGCACCACGCGACAAGGCAGTCAAATCGCACCGGCCATATCGCGACGATTTGTGACCATTTGCGGTATTGCGCGGCCTCTATGACGCCTTATCCTGTGGCGCAAGATGACTTTGTCCGACCGATTCACCGCGCTTGCCGTTGCAGCGGCGTTGTCTTTGCCCGCGCCCCTTGCGGCGCAGCAGCAGGTGCCGTCCGCCTGGGATGACGAGGTCTCCGGCGACAACAACGAAATCGTCGTGACCGGCAACAACCAGCAGATCGAAGTCACCCGCGTGCAGCGGCAGGTGCGCGATATCGTGGTGCGGCAGGGCAACATGTTCGAGGTGCCGCTGGCGCGCTTCGAAGACCGGCTCTGCCCCGGCGTGGTGGGCCTGTCGGCGGAGTTCGCCTTTTCCTTCAACGCTCGCCTGCGCGCCAATGCGGAAGAACTGGGGATCCGCCTGCTCGACGACGACTGCGAACCCAATTTCGTGGTAGTCTTCACCGAGGATGGCGAGGCCATGTTCCGCACCATGATGGAGAACGAGCCGCAGCGCTTCCAGTACCTGAACAGCGGCGAGCAGGCCGACATTGTCGCGCCCGGTCCGGTCCACGTGTGGACCAATGTCCAGCCGCGTACGCTGACCGGCATGCCGATTGCGCAAGTGCGCAACCTTGGCGCTCCGCCGCAGATGAGTGCTTGGCAGGCGCATACGCGTATCTACACCACCACTCGCCGCGATATCGTCACCGTCATGCTCAGCTTTGACCGGGACGCGGTGCAGGGCATGTCGCTGCGCCAGCTGGCCGACTATGCCACGATCCGCGGCCTGGCCCAGACGCGCCCGCCGGAAGACCCGGTAATGGATTCGATCCTCACCCTGTTCGATGTCGAAAGCCCGCCGCTGGGCCTGACCGAGTTCGACCGCGCCTACCTGCGCTCGCTTTACGATGGGATTCCCAACCTCCCGGGCTTTCGCCGCGTGGGCGGAACGACGCGGCAGTTGCGGCTGATGGCAGAGGAATCAGGCCGAGAGAGCGCCGCCAGCGAATAAGTGCTATAGGAAAGAAGAGAGGAGTCGCAGCCATGTTCGAACATGTCCGCAAATTGACCGCCGCCGCCGTGCTTTCGGCGCTCGCTTTCGCCACCCCCGCACAAGCAGACGGCATCCTGGAAGAGCCGCTGCCGCGCTTCGAGGACCGCATCTGCCCCGGCGTACTGGGCATGGAGCAGCAATATGCACAGGTGATGGTTTCGCGCCTGCGTGACAATGTCGAGATGTTCGGTCTGCGCCTTGCCGGATCGGAAGAGGAAGGCTGCGAGCCCAACCTGCTGATCGCTTTCGTCGAAGACAGCCGGGGATACCTCGCCAACCTGATGCAGAGCCGCGGCTACCTGTTCGCCGACATGGACCGCGCCGACCGCGACGAACTGATCGCCGGCGATGCCCCGTGGCGCGTATGGCACCAGGTTACCGCGCATACCCGTGACGGTATCCGCGTCGGCAGCCGCGAGAACCTCACCCAGCTGCCCGAGGCTGGCATGTGGCAGGCCCACAGCCGCATCTACCGCCCGGTGCGGCACGATATCACCTATGCCCTGGTGCTGATCGACAGTGCTGCGGTGGAGGGGCTGACCGTCCGCCAGCTGGCCGACTTCGCCACCCTGCAGGCCCTGGCGACCGAATTCCCCGACGGCGCAGAAGACAGCCCCGGCACCATGCTGCGGCTGTTCGATGCCGATGGCTCGGCGCCCGAAAGCCTCGGCCCGGTCGATGCCGAATGGCTCGCGCGGCTGTACGACGGCATTCCCAACCTGCCGGCTTCCATGCGGCTGCGTTCTGTAGAGGTTGCGACCGCCGACTAAGTGGCTGGCGGAGTGAGAGGAAGCATGGCGCTTTCGCTTGCTCCCCCGCGCCCTTGGCGTAGGATGTCCCCCACAACCGGGTGGGAGGTTCCTTATGTTTGAATTCCTTCTGGCACTGCTGGTGCTCGTCATCGTCTTCCTGATGATGGGCGTGCGCATCGTGCGGCAGGGCTATGTCTATACGCTGGAGCGGCTGGGCAAGTACCACAAGGCTGCCGAACCCGGCTTCCACCTGCTGATCCCCTTCTTCGACCGTGTCGGGCAGAAGGTGAACATGATGGAGCAGGTGCTCGACATTCCCGGGCAGGAAATCATCACCGCCGACAACGCCATGGTCGGCACCGATGCCGTGGTCTTCTTCCAGGTGCTGGACGCGGGCAAGGCGGCCTACGAGGTGTCCAACCTCTACAACGCCATCATGGCGCTGACGACCACCAACCTGCGCACGGTGATGGGCTCGATGGACCTCGACGAGACACTTTCGAAACGTGACGAGATCAACGCCCGCCTGCTGTCGGTGGTGGACCATGCGACCTCGCCCTGGGGGGTGAAGATCACCCGCGTCGAGATCAAGGACATCCGCCCGCCGATGGATATCTCCGATGCCATGGCGCGGCAGATGAAGGCCGAGCGCCTCAAGCGCGCCGAAATCCTCGAGGCCGAGGGCGACCGCGCCTCGGAAATCCTGCGCGCCGAAGGTGCCAAGCAGAGCGCCATCCTGCAGGCGGAAGGCCGCCGCGAAGCCGCCTTCCGCGATGCCGAGGCCCGCGAGCGCGAAGCCGAGGCCGAAGCCAAGGCGACGCAGATGGTGTCCGACGCCATTGCCGACAGCGGCAGCCAGGCGATCAACTACTTCGTGGCGCAGAAATACACTGACGCCGTGGCCGCCTTCGCCACCAGCCCCAATGCCAAGACCATCCTCTTCCCGGTCGAGGCGACCCAGCTGATCGGTACCCTCGGCGGCATAGGCGAATTGGCGAAAGAGGCGCTGGGCGACAACAAGTCACCGCCTACGCCTCCTGCAGCACCACCGGCGCGCGGCGCCGTGCCGCGTAGTGGAGGCGCCTGATGGACTGGCTCGAAAACCTCGATCCGCACTACATCTGGCTCGCCATCGGGCTGGCACTAGGCGCGGCGGAAATCCTCGTCCCCGGGGTCTTCCTGATCTGGCTGGCAGGGGCGGCGGTGATCACCGGACTGCTGGCATGGGTCCTACCCATCGGCCTGCCGCTGCAGATCGTGATCTTTGCAGTGCTGGCCATTGTCGCCGTATTCTCCGGCCGCATCTACCTGCGCGCGCACCCGATCGAGGACGCCGACCCCAAGATGAACAAGCGCGGGGAGCGGCTGGCCGGAGAGGTCGCCGTGGTGACCCAGGCCATCGAGGCCGGGCGCGGCCGGGTGAAGCTGGGTGACAGCGAATGGAACGTTCGCGGGCCTGACACGGCTGTTGGCGAACGGGTCCAGGTCACCGGCAATGACGGTGCCGTGCTGCTGGTCGAAAAGATGGGTTAGGCGGTGCGCTTGTCGGTGAAGCGACCGTGCTTGCGGAAGCGCACCATCCAGCGATCGAGGAACAGTGACAGCGGCTTTGCCGACACCCCCAGCTTGGCGAGGCCCGGCGTACCCTTGCTCGCCACCGATCCGGCCTTGAGCATGGCCAGCTGGTCCGAGTTGATCGGGGTCAGCGGCAGGACGGCAAAGATCTTGGCCAGCACGTCCGGCATGGGCACGAACATGCGCTCACGCTCCTGCCCTTCGGCGATCATCTGGTTGATCTGCAGCATGGTCAGCGTGTCGGGGCCGGTTGCCTCGTAGGTCTTGCCGCCGTGGGTGGCGGGGTCTTCCAGCGCATTGGCAATACCTTCAGCGACATCGTCGACCCAAACCGGCTGGAACTCGCTCTCCGCCCCGAACACCGGCAGCACCGGAATCATTGCAACGAGATCGGCAAACATCGGGATCAGCCCACTCTCTTCTCCGAACACGACCGACGGACGGATAACCGTGGCCTTGGGGAAGGCAGCCTTGACCAGTTCCTCACCCGCGCCCTTGGTGCTCCAGTAGCCGGTCTCGGCAGCCGGATCGGCACCAATGGCGGAAAGGTAGACGAAGGCGCTGGCGCCGGTTTCCGTGGCTGCGCGCGCGGCATGGCCCGCGCCGGTCGCCTGCAGTGCTTTCTGGTTCTGCCCGAAAGTGCCGACGAGGTAGACCACCGCGTCCGAACCGGCGACGCAGGCTTCGACGCTGTTCTTGTCTGCCGCGTTGCAGCGGGCGAACTGCAGCTGGCCGAGGTTGGCGAGCGGCTTCAGCTTGAAAGCCTTTTCCGGATTGCGCGCGGCAATGCGCACGCGTGCGCCCCGGTCAAGCAGGTCTTGCGCCAGGTGGCTGCCGATAAAGCCGTTGCCGCCGATCAGGGTGACGAGCTTGCCGTCGAGCGGGGATTTGCGTGCCATGGTGCGTCCATTCGTCCTTGGTGTCGCGTAAAGCCGGATATGGCCCGCCCTTTGCCCGAAACCCCGGCGGCGGGCAATGCCCCGAAGTCCGTGTTTTGGCCGCTGTCTTGGCGCGCGGCGAATTTTTGCAACGAGGCTGCAAGTGTTGCGTTGACAGTCCGCCCGCCCTGTCCTAGTTGCGCGCCCCTACCACGCAGGCGGCTTTCGATGACCGGCCTGCTCCGGTGCCCAGATGGCGGAATTGGTAGACGCACCGTCTTCAGGTGGCGGCGCTCGCAAGGGCGTGGAGGTTCGAGTCCTCTTCTGGGCACCATTTGTTCTTCTCACGTTCTCCCAAATAATCTATAAAAC
>JAUIIG010000083.1 GCA_030431875.1 Alphaproteobacteria bacterium | reverse complement strand
AGGCGGCATGGGTCACGGCCAGGTCGTAGGCCATGGCGTCGTTGCAGGCGAAGTAGAAGTCGATCAGCGCGCTGACCTTGCTGCCCAGCATCAGCACGTTGTCGGGAAACAGGTCGGAATGGATTACCGATTGCGGCAGGTTGGCGGGCCATTCGCGGGCAACTTCTTCGGCAATCGTCAGGACGGCTGGCAGGGCGGGATCGATTGCAGCCAATTCCGCCGCGCCGCATTCCGCCAGCACGCGGGCGGAGGCGTCGGGTCCAAGATCATTGGCGCGCTCGCCTTCGAAGTCCTGCGCCAGTGCGTGCATCCGGGCCAGCACCTTGCCGACGCTTTGCGCCTGTGCGGGTGTAGGTTCGTCTACCGAAACACCCGGGAGGAACTCGATCAGCGCTACCGCCTTGCCCATGATGGTGCGCGAGGCGGCACCACTGCGATCGTGGATCGTGCGAGGTACCGGGGCACCGTGTTCGGAAAGGTGGTCCAGCAGGCCAAGGAAGAATGGTAGCTCGGCAATGTCGATCCGCCGTTCGTACATGGTGAGGATGAAGCGCGTGCCACCTTCGGTTCCGCCGGTGGTCTCCACCAGCCAGTTGGAGTTGGAAACGCCTTCGGCAATGCCCTTCGCGGACACCACGTCGCCCACGTCGTAATGCGCGATCAGGTCAGCCAGCGCTTCGGCAGACAGGTGTGTGTAGACCGCCAAGCCCTTTGCCTCAGTCCATCAGTTGGCGAGGCAGCTTGAACACCATCTTTTCTTCGGCCGTGCGGATTTTGCTTTCCTCGACCTCGCGCCACTCGCCCAGCTTGGCGACCACTTCACGCACCAGTACCTCGGGCGCGCTGGCCCCGGCGGTGACACCCACGGTGCCAACGCCGTCCAGCCATGCGGGGTCGATCTCGCTGGCGCGCTGGATCAGCTTGGCCGTCGTGCCGATGCGCTCTGCCACCTCGACCAGCCGCAGCGAGTTGGAGGAATTGGGCGCACCGATCACCAGCACTAGGTCGCAGCTGGGAGCCATGGCCTTGACGGCTTCCTGACGGTTGGAGGTGGCGTAGCAGATGTCCTCCGCCTTGGGCGCGACGATATGCGGATAGCGTTCCTGCAGTGCCAGCACGATTTCTGCCGTGTCGTCGACCGAGAGGGTGGTCTGGGTCAGGAAGGACAGCTTGTTCTCGTGCGTGAAGGGCAGCTTGGCTACGTCTTCGACTGTTTCCACCAGCGTCATCTGGCCGTCGGGCACCTGTCCCATGGTGCCGATCACCTCGGGATGGCCTTCGTGGCCGATAAAGATGATGTGCTTGCCCTTTTCGATCAGCCGTTCGGCCTGGCGGTGCACCTTGGATACCAGCGGACAGGTGGCGTCGACGTAGATCATCTCACGCCGCTTGGCTTCTGCCGGGACGGACTTGGGCACGCCATGGGCGCTGAACACCACCGGCATGTCGTCCGGCACTTCGTCCAGTTCCTCGACGAAAATCGCGCCCTTTTCCTTCAGCCCGTCGACCACGAAGCGGTTGTGCACGATCTCGTGACGAACATAGACCGGCGCGCCGAACTTCTCGATCGCCTTCTCGACGATCTCGATGGCGCGGTCGACGCCGGCACAAAAACCGCGCGGCGCGGCGATCAGGACCATCAGCGGCTTGCGCTCGCCGGATTTCTTGTCTTGCTGAAAGGGGGCGTTCATGGGCGTCTCTCTAGCTGTTGTGGCCGCCTCGCGAAAGGGCTAGGGCCTCGCAAACGCATTTGACTGATTACTTGTGCAAGGAATGGGAATGAACGCTCGGATCGCAATGGTTGCTGCACTGGCAGGCCTGGTAGCCCTCGGTGGCTGCCGCAGCGAAGGCGATATCGTTGTTGATACGGGCGTGGGTATCACCGCGCTGCGTTCGGTCTGCCCCGCAGTTGGCGTGCCGGACTATACCGGCGACATTACCCTGTTCTCGCCCGAAGACGCCCGCACAGCCGATGCCATCGATGTGACTGCCGCGATCACCAATGTTCGCAGCCAGTGCAACGACACCGGTGACCAGGTCTATTCGACCGCCACGTTCGATGTGGTTGCCACGCGCATGGATACGACGACGGCGCGCACGGTAACGCTGCCTTACTACTCCACCGTCCTGCGCGGCGGCACTTCAGTGGTGGCAAAGCGTATCGGCACGGTGGAACTGAACTTTGCTGCAGGACAATCGCGCGCGCAGGGCAGCGGTACGGCCGGTGCCTATGTCAACCGTGCCGAGGCCACGTTGCCCGAGGATATCCGCGAGCGGATTACCCGACGACGCCGCGCGGGTGACCAGTCTGCCGCCATCGACCCGTTGACGGAGCCCGATGTGCGCGCAGCCGTCGCCCGCGCCACTTTCGAGCTGATGATCGGCTTCCAGCTGACCGAAGACCAGCTCGCCTACAACGCGACCCGTTAAGTCGAACCTTGAAAAATCGCCAAGTCCCCGCAAAGGCGGTGGCTTGTTACAGGGAGGCTCCTGCAGGCGCGGGGGCTCACGAATGCTATGACCCACACGCTGTATTCCGCCTATGCGGAAAAGATTGACGCCGTACTGGCAGCACTGGAAGCCGAAGGCGCGCTGCCTGCCGGCACCAATCGCGCCAACGTGAGCGTGGAGCCGCCGCGCGATCCCTCGCACGGTGACCTCGCCACCAATGCCGCCATGGTGCTGGCCAAGCCCGCGGCCACCAACCCGCGCGCGCTGGCCGAGAAGATCGTCGAACACCTGCAGCGCGATCCCGCTATCGTCTCGGCAGAGGTCGCCGGTCCCGGCTTCATCAACCTGCGCCTTGCGCCCGAAACCTGGACATCCGAGGTCGCAGCCATCGCCGATCTGGGCGACGACTATGGCAAGTCTGCCATGGGCAAGGGAACGCGGGTCAACGTCGAGTACGTTTCCGCCAACCCGACCGGCCCCATGCACATGGGCCACTGCCGCGGCGCCGTGGTGGGCGATGCCTTGGCCAGCCTGCTGGAGCACGCCGGACACGAGGTGACGCGCGAATACTACGTCAACGATGCGGGCGGGCAGGTCGACACGCTCGCCCGGTCCACGCATCTGCGCTACCGCGAGGCCTTGGGCGAAGACATCGGCGAGATTCCCGAGGGCTTCTATCCCGGCGAATACCTGGTCCCCGTGGGGCAGGCGGCTGCCGAGGAATTCGGCGACCGCTTCCAGAACGAGCCCGAGGCCGAATGGCTGCCGCTGTTCCGCGCCTTCGCGGTGGAGCGGATGATGGAGGTCATCAAGTCGGACCTCGCGATGCTGGGCATCAAGCACGACGTCTTTTCGTCCGAGGCCGCGCTGCAAGCTGCGAAGAAGCCCGAAGCCGCCGAAATGTGGATGCGCGAACATGACCTCGTCTACGATGGCGTGCTGGAGCAGCCCAAGGGCAAGACCCTGGAAGACTGGGAGCCGGTCGAGCTGCCGCTGTTCCGTTCGACGAAGTTCGGCGATGACCAGGATCGCCCGATCAAGAAGAGCGACGGCAAGTGGACCTATTTCGGCGCTGACCTCGCCTACCACATGCAGAAGGCCGAGAATGCCGATGCCCTGATCGACATCTGGGGTGCGGACCACGCCGGTACGGTAAAGCGCATCAAGGCCGCTGTGGCCGCCATGTCCGAAGGCCAAAGCGAAGAGGGGCGCAAGCCGATCCCCTTCGACGTGAAGCTGGTTCAGATGGTGCAGCTGCTGCGCGATGGCGAACCGGCCAAGATGTCCAAGCGGAGCGGCAATTTCGTCACCATCGCCGACATGGTGGAGGAAGTGGGCAAGGACGTGGTGCGTTTCACCATGCTCACCCGCAAGCCCGAAGCGCAGATGGATTTCGATTTCGCCAAGGTGGTGGAAGCGTCAAAGGACAATCCGGTGTTCTACGTCCAGTATGCCCACGCGCGGATCTGCTCGATCCTGCGCAAGGCAGCAGAGGAGGGCATTGCGCCGTCCGGCGAGCAGCTTGACCTGCTGGGCGAGGACGAATTGACGCTGGTGAAGCAAGCTGCGCAATTCCCGCGCGAGGTGGAAGCGGCCGCGCGCGCCCGCGAACCGCACCGCATCGCCTTCTACCTCTATGACCTGGCAGCGGCGTTCCACGCCTTCTGGAACCTCGGCAACGACGACTCGCAAAAGCGCATCATCGTGGCACAGCAGCCGGAGCTTTCCGCCGCGAGGCTTTTCCTTGCCGTGCAAATCGGGCAGGTAATCCGCAATGGGCTTGGCATATTGGGTGTCGAGGCGGTTGAGGAGCTCTAGGCAATGATCTTTCCGGCAGGGGACCCGGACGACGAGAACAGCGTCGACGAAACCTTCGAGGCCGAGGAAGAACTCGCCCTGCAGGGCGAGGATGACAGCCTGCCGTGGCTCGAGGATGACGAATACTACGAGGACGAGGGCGGTTTTGACGCCCGGCTGATCTGGTTCGGCCTGATCGGCCTGCTGGTGATCGCGGGCATCCTGTTTGCAGCCTGGTGGTTCACCAAGGATGCTCCCGACCCCGAACTCGCGGCTGACGGCTCCACCATCGAAGCGCCCGAAGGAGCCTACAAGCAGCTGCCCGAAGATCCCGGTGGCCGCCAGGTCGAAGGCACCGGTGATACGGCTTACCAGGTTGCCGAAGGGGAATCGCAGCGCGGCATGCTGGCGGACGATGGCGAGACGCCGGAACCCAGCATCGACATGAACCAGGGCGAAGGCGAAGACGGTTCGGCCGGCGAAAGCGCCGACGCCGTCTATGTCCAGATCGGGGCCTTCACCAGCCGTTCCGACGCCAACGAGGCATGGACCAGTGCCAGCAACCGCTATAGCGGGCTGTCGGGCATGCGTCACCGCATTGTCGAGGCCGAGGTGAACGGTGCTACTGTCTACCGCCTGCAGGCGATCGCGGCCAACCGCGAAGCCGGCGATGCAGCCTGCCGTTCCATCCGTAACGCGGGCGGGGATTGCTACATTCGCTAAGGCGTGAGCCAGGGCGACCGTTTTCCCCGATGGGCAGGCTCAGGGCACTTGCACCACGGTAAGCTTTGGGGCCTATTCTGAGGCGATGACGCCCGCGATTTTCAGCCTGTCCGGCCCGGTCCTGACGCCGGAAGAACGCGCCTTTTTCAAGGACGCGCAGGCGGCGGGCTACATCCTGTTCGGGCGCAACGTCGAGAATCGCGAACAATTGCGTGCTTTGACCGATGACTTGCGCGAACTTCACGGTCGGGACGACCTGCTCATTTCCATCGACCAGGAAGGCGGGCGCGTCGCGCGAATGAAGCCTCCCGAGTGGGACAAGTACCCCGCGCCGGGCGTTTTTGCGCAGCTTTACGATGTCGCCCCGGCCAGTGCGATCCAGGCCATTCGCGCCAATGCCCAGTTGCTGGCGGCGGACCTGTTCGAGGTCGGCATTACGGTCGACTATCATCCGGTGCTGGATATCCCCGTGGAGGGCGCGCACGACGTGATCGGCGACCGTGCCCTGGGCCGCGAGCCGTTGCAGGTGGCGGCACTCGGCCGCGCCACGCTGGACGGGTTGGCGCGCGGCGGCGTGGTGGGGTGTATCAAGCACATGCCGGGCCATGGTCGCGCCACGGTGGACAGCCACAAGGACTTGCCCACGGTCACCGCCAGCGACGAGGAACTGGAGCGCGATATCGCGCCCTTCGCCAAGCTCAACGATGCTCCCATCGCCATGACCGCGCATATCCGTTTCACGGCGTGGGACGCTGACAATCCGGCCACCCAGTCCGAGAAGGTGATCTCGCAGATCATCCGCCAGCGGATCGGTTTCGACGGGCTGCTCATGTCCGACGATATCGACATGGAAGCGCTGGAGGGGACAATTCCGGAAAGGTCGCAGCGCGCCATTGCCGCCGGGTGCGATCTTGTGCTGAATTGCTGGGGCAAGATGGATGACATGGTCGAAACCGCCCGGCGCTTGCCCGCCATTTCCGACGCCAGCCGGCAGCGGCTGGATCGCGCCATGGCCGGTGCTGGCAAGGTGAGTGACCACACCCCGCGCGCTGAATTGCTCGCGGCCCGTGACACGCTGCTGGGGCAGATGGAGGTGCGGGCATGACCGACGACACCAACCATGTTTCCCCGCCCGACACGCCGGACCTGCTGGAAGGCGGCACTATCCCTGCCGACACCGTCCGGACGACGCAGGAAGACGAATGGCAGGGTATTGCCGCGCCCGGGACGGTAGACCGCAACGCGCTCTACCTGGAACTGGACACGTGGGAAGGCCCGCTGGACCTGTTGCTGGACCTCGCGCGGCGGCAGAAGGTCGATCTCAAGTCGATCTCGATCCTCTCGCTGGTCGACCAATACATTGCCTATATCGAGCGTGCCGAGGCGCTGAAGCTCGAGGTGGCCGCCGATTACCTCGTGATGGCGGCCTGGCTGGCTTACCTGAAAAGCGGCCTGCTGCTGCCCAAGGACGAGCAGGAAGATCCCTCGCCCGAGGAGCTGGCGCTCAAGCTGCAGCTGCGGCTGCAACGGCTTGGTGCCATGCGCGAGGCTGGCGCGCGGCTGATGGCGCGGGACCGGCTGGGCCGCGATGTCTTTGCCCGCGGCGCGCCCGAAGGGCTCAAGATCCTCAAGAAGAACCACTGGCAGTGTGATTGGTTCAGCCTCGTCCATGCCTATGGCCAGGTGAAGTTGCGCACCGAACCGGTGGTGCACATGGTCGCCAATCGGCCGGTGATGACGCTGGAAAGCGCGATCGACCGCGTATCCGCCATGCTTGGCGTCTCGCTCGACTGGATGGAACTGCGCACCTTCC
>JAUIIG010000024.1 GCA_030431875.1 Alphaproteobacteria bacterium | reverse complement strand
TTGCCGCGTTCGGACATGAAGCCCTGCAGCAGGCGCGTGTCCTTGTAGTCGATCTGCGGGGCGTCCTTGGCCGCGAACGGGCAGGACTTGCGGCGACGATAGAACGGACGGGCCATCAGTTGCGCTCCTCACGGTCGGAACGACGCTTACGGTCGCGGTCATTCTTGCGCATCATCACGGACGGGCCGTCTTCGTGCTCTTCCACGGCGATGGTGAGCCAGCGGATCACGTCTTCGTTGATGCGGTTCTGGCGCTCGAGCTCGGCAATCAACGAGCCGGGGCCGTCGATGTTGAGCATGACGAAATGCGCCTTGCGGTTACGGTCGATCTTGTAGGCGAGGCTCTTGAGGCCCCAGGTCTCGGTCTTCACGACCTTGCCGCCCTGCGCTTCCACGATTTCCGTGGCGCTGGCTGCAAGCGCATCAACCTGAGCCTGGCTCAGGTCCTGACGCGCGAGGAAAACATGCTCGTAGAGAGCCATGTGCGCTTCCTTTCACTCCATGCCGATCGCTGGCTTGTCCGCGCGGATCGCGGGGCCCCTCCGGCTTTCTTGATTTCCCCGTCCGGACGCATCCGGCGGCAGGGAAGGGGCGCACATAGCGAAATTGCACCCGAATGCAAGCGGCAACCGTTGCGTCAACCAGAGACCGCCATTGACCATGCACGTGATTAAATTATGCCTGTCGCCCAAGATTGGGGGATCCATGAATACAGAGCAGAAGAAGAGCCTAGTGCTCTTAGTGGTGATCGGCACGGTTGTCCTCGGTGCAGTTGTTGTTTGGCATTCCATTGAGACTTTTTCGCCGTGGTTTCCGCGCTTGGTGGCGGTCTTGATTTACGTGGCGCTTGGATTGGGAATGGCTGGCGTGCTCAAGATGATCTGGACCAATTCACTAGCCAGTGAAGCAAGATTTACTGGGGAGGATGCGGTTATGTCGCACGCCATGCTTATCTTCCTCTGGCCTCTGGCACTTGTATTTGGAGGGATCGCGTTGGTCGTTCGCGGTATCGTCGAGCTTGTCCTCTGATCTCAGAAAAAGGAATATTTGCATGCGAGCGTTCGGCTTTGCATCTCTGATTGTTATGCTTCTTCCGGCTTCGCTGTTTGCGCAGGAGGACAATCCGCCGCCGCCGATTATCGACGTGCATTTCCACTCGCAGCTGGAAAGCCGCCCCGGCACCGCGCCGCTGTGCCCCAATCCGCAGCAGTTCCTCGCTTCCGATCCGGCAGACGGGGAGGAGGGCTTTTTCGGCTGGTCCGGAGAGGACTGTTCACCGCGCCTCTATGCCGCCGAGCCGGGCGAATACCTTAACGACGTGGTGGCAGAGATGGAGCGGCTAAACGTCACCGCCGTGGTGTTTGGCGATCCTGACAGCGTGCGCGCTTACCAGGAGGCAGCCCCCGACCGGGTAATTGCGGGCACCGGCTTTGCGATGGACGCTGATACCGACCGCGCCGAAGAATTGCAGCGGCTGGAAATGCTGTTCACCGACGGCGGGTTCGAAGTGATGGGCGAAATCGGCCTGCAATACGCGGGCATGTCGCCCAGCGATCCCATCGTCGATGATTTCTTCGCGCTCGCCGAGCGACTGGACATACCCGTGGCGATCCACATGGGCACCGGCGGTTCGGGCCGCGCCAATGTCACCATGCCGGGCTTCAGGGCATCGATGGGCGATCCCTTCCTGCTGGAAGAGATGCTCGCCCGCCATCCGCGCCTGCGGGTGCAGGTAATGCATGCAGGCTATCCGATGATCGACAACATGCTGGCCCTGCTGCAAGCCAACAGCCACGTCTATGTCGACACGGCGGGCCTGATCTGGTCCTATCCGATCGAGGAAGTGAACCGCTACATAGAGCGGCTGGTGGATGCAGGCTTTGGCGACCGGGTTATGTTCGGCACGGACCAGCTCAGCTGGCCGGGGCTGATGGCCTATTCGGTTTCCATCATCCAGAACGCCGACTACCTGTCGCCAGCACAGAAACGCGATATCCTCTACAACAATGCGGCGCGGTTCCTGCGCCTCGACCGGGAGTAACCTGATGCGAAAGTCCATGATCCTTGCCGCGAGCCTGTTGGTCGCCACGCCGGCCCTGGCGCAGGAAGAGACGCCGCCACCTGCTCCCGCGCCGGAGCCGGGCCTTGAACTGCTCTATCGTTCCGTGGTGACGCTGGGCGAGGCAATCCAGGTGGGGGAGACCCCCCGCGGAGTGCGCCGCATCATCCCGATCACCGGCGGAACCTTCGAAGGCCCGCGGATGCGCGGCGAGATCCTGCCGATGGGCTGGGACTGGCAGCTCGACCGTTCGGATGGCTGCTCGGATATCGTGGCCGATTACTTCCTGCGCACCGATGACGGGGTGATCATCAACGTCGTCAATACCGGAGCGCTTTGCATGCCTGCGCCCGGCGAGGGGGCGCCCGATCCCATCCGTACCAGCCCCGCATTCGAGGTCCCGCTTGGCGACTACGAATGGCTTACACGGGGCGGGTATATCGGCACGCTGGGGTTTGACCCGAGCGTTGCCGAGCCGCATGTGGTGATCACCATCTATCGCGCCAATTGAGCGGGAAGTCGGGATAGACTGCGCCGCTCGCGCGTAACCTTGGCTGAACCCGCAGGAGAACCCAGCACATGCCCGGTGGCCTAGTCGCCCTTCTCGACGACATTTCGATCATTGCCCGCACCGCCGCCGCATCGGTGGACGATATCGGCGTTGCCGCCAGCAAAGCCGGTACCAAGGCCGCCGGGGTGGTGATCGACGATGCGGCGGTGACGCCCGGCTATGTCACCGGGCTCGATCCCAAGCGCGAGCTGCCGATCATCTGGAAGATCACCAGGGGCAGCCTGTTCAACAAGCTACTGATCCTGCTGCCCGGTGCGCTGCTGCTCAGCGAGTTCCTGCCGCAAGCGATCATCTGGCTGCTAATGGCGGGCGGGGCCTACCTGTCCTACGAAGGTGCCGAGAAAGTTATCGAGAAGCTGGGTGGGCAAAAGCACGGCGAAACACTCGAAGACCCTATCGAGGATCCGGTCGAGTTCGAGAAGGAGCGCGTTGCCGGTGCGGTGCGAACCGACCTGATCCTCTCGGCGGAGATCATGGCGATCACGCTCAACGAAGTGGCGGCGGAAGACCTGCTGGTGCGGGCTGGCGTGCTGGCCTTGGTGGGCGTGGTGATTACCGTGGTCGTCTATGGCGCTGTCGCCCTCATCGTGAAGATGGACGATGTCGGACTGCACCTGGCCAAGGAAGGGATCACCAAGGCGGGACGCAAGTTCGGCTCCTGGCTCGTCCATGCCATGCCGAAACTGCTGACCGTGCTGTCGGTCGTGGGCACCGTGGCCATGCTGTGGGTCGGCGGCGGCATCATCCTGCACGGCCTCGCCGAGATCGGCGTCCATGGTCCCGAACACTGGGTGGTCGGGATCGAGGAAAGCGTGTCGGCCATTGCTGGTGCGGCAGGTGGCGTACTGGGTTGGCTGACTTTCGCCGGACTGTCCGCACTTGTCGGACTGGTTCTGGGTTCGGTGATTGTCTTCGTGCTGCACAAGGTGCTTCACCTCGGTCACCCGACCGGCGCGGAAGCCTGACCAGCTCGGTTCAGGCCGCGTTGCGGCGGCGCTGGCGTTTCTCTTCGTAGAGCCAGGTATCCTCGTTATCCCAGCTGCGCCCGTCGGAGCATTCGACCCGGCCATCGGGGTGGATTACGAACCACAGATCATCATCGGCCGCGCGCGGATCGACTACGATGGGAGTCACCTTGCGATCGGCGGAGATCTGCCAGCCGAGCACGTTGCATTTCACCAGGTCGACCTGGTTATCGTCGAAATAGGCATGGACCAGGTAGGTTCCTACCGGCGCATCCAGCGCCAATATGCCGCCCTGGCGGTAACTTTTCTGCACGGCGCGAGGCCCCCGTTACTACGCGTTTACGAGGGCAGATTGGCTCATAAACGTTGCAAAAGGCTTTCCGCGAACATGGTAAGCGTATCGTCGCGGGCGCCCATCACCACCACGCGGTCGCCTTCCTGCGCCAGCTCGACGATCCGCTTGCCACAGTCCTCGCGGGTTTCGACGTACTCGGCCTTTCCGCCTGCGGAATTGATCAGGTCGACAATCCGCTCGCTGCCCTGGCTGCGGTCCACCGTGCCGCCGAAATAGACCGGCTCGCACATGATCGTCAGGTCATCGGGGCCAAGTTCCTCGGCGAAGGTCTGCGCCAGTTCGTGGCCCATTTGCCGCAAGGGGCCGTAGCCGTGCGGCTGGAAGAAGGCGATCACGCGGCCCGGCTGTGCCTTGAGTGTGCGCAGGGTGGCACGGGCCTTCTCCGGATTATGGCCGAAGTCGTCGATCACGGTAACGCCATTGGCCGAGGTGCCGACGATGTCGAACCGGCGCGCCAGTCCCTTGAAGGTGCCGAGTGCCGCCACGGCATCGGCCACGGCGACACCTGCGGCATTGGCGGCGGCCACGGCAGCGAGCGCGTTGGAGAGGTTGTGCTTGCCCGGCATGGCCAGCTTCAGGGCATGTTCGCTGCCGTCGCGCCGGTCCACCACGGTGGCGGTCTGCAAGATCGGCCCCGGCGCCATGCTGCCTTCCACCACGCCCAGCGCGGCGCAGCCATTATCGATGCCGAAGGTCAGCGGCTCTTTCGCGCGGGCCACCAAACGGAAGGCCTCGACATCGTCGGCATTCACCACGCCGCGATCCGCCACGGCAAGGAAATCGCCAAACAGCTGGCGCAGTTCGTCCATGCTCTTGTGATCGAGGCTGACATTCAGCAGCAGCGCCACCGTGGGCCTGTAAAGCGCGATGGAGCCGTCGCTCTCGTCGACTTCCGAGACGAATGTTCTGCCGTGGCCCACCACGGCGCTGGCGAAAGGCATTTCGGGCGAGACGAAGTTCTTCATCACCGCGCCGTTCATGATCGTGGGGCGCTTGCCCGCCGCCTCCATGATCCAGCCGAGCATGGCGGTGGTGGTCGACTTACCGCTCGTGCCGCCGACCGCGAGCGAACAGGGCGCATCGTTGAACAGGTCGGACAGCAGCTCGGCGCGGGTCTGGCGCGGGCAGCCCAGTTCCTTGGCGCGGACCACTTCGGGCACGGTGTCCTCGATTGCGGCGCTGGCGACCAGCACCTGTTCCCCGCTGGTGAGGCCGCTGCCGTCTTGCGGGAAGAGCTGGAAATCGTGGCTCTCCAGCCAGGCGAATTTCTCCGGCGTGCGCCCCTGATCATGGGAACGGTCGGACCCGCCGACCTCGTGGCCCATGCCTTTCACGATCTGGGCAAGGGGCAACATGCCTGATCCGCCGATGCCACAGAAGAAATAGGAGCGCTTTTGCTGGGTAGTCATGCCGCACCGGTTACGCGGGGACTCGCAAGTTGTGAAGCGGATGTTAGGGAGGGGCGATGACAACGCGCATTACCTGTGTCTGTCCGGGCAAACCGATCCTGCGCGAACGCGCTGATATGGTGCTGGCGCTCGCCAGGGCGGAGTTCCCGCAGGTCGAACTCAGCTTCCACCCGCAATGCTTCCTCGAACATGGCCATTTCGCTGGCGACGATGATGCGCGGCTGGCGGCCTTTGTCGAAACGGCCAACGATCCGGCGGTCGATGCCGTGTGGTTCGCAATGGGTGGATACGGCTCCAATCGCATTGCCGCGCCGGCCATAGCTGCTTTGGGCGATGCTGCGCATGGTAAGACTTACCTAGGCTATTCGGACGCGGGCACCTTGTTGGGCGCGCTTTACCGGCATGGCATCGGCACGCCGGTCCACGGGCCGCTGGCGGGCGACGTGCGGCGCGAGGGCGGCGACGAGGCCGTGCGGCGCGTGCTGGGTTACCTGTCCCGCCAAGACGTGCCGCTCGAAGCGGGCCTCGATGATCGCCCTGCGGTGGCCTTCAACCTGATGACGCTGGCCATGCTGGTCGGCACAGACCTGATGCCTGACCTGACCGGCCACGTCGTGCTGGTGGAGGAGGTGGCCGAGCACCTCTATGCCGTCGACCGGCTGTTTTTCCACATCTGCGAAAACCTGCGCGGGGTGGCGGGAATCCGGCTGGGCCGCGTTTCCGACGTGCCGGAAAACGACCGCCCCTTCGGTATGACCGAGGAAGAGATCGCGCGTTACTGGTGCGAACGGACCGGCATTCCCTACCTCGGGCGCGCCGATATCGGTCACGATGCCGCCAATGCCATTGTCCCCTTCGGAGTTGCACGCAGCGCTTCCGGCGCATAGTCGCACCCGGAGAGAAGGAGTTTCCATGATTGCATTCGTTTTCCCCGGCCAGGGTAGCCAGAAGGTCGGCATGGGCGTCGAGCTCGCCGAAGCCAGCGCCGCCGCGCGCGAAGTATTCGGCGAAGTGGACGAGGCGCTGAACCAGAACCTCGCCAAGCTGATGGCCGAAGGTCCCGAGAGCGAGCTGACCATGACCGCCAATGCCCAGCCGGCGATCATGGCCAATGCCATGGCCGTGGTAAAAGTGCTGGAAGAAGGCGGCTTCCACCTGTCGGAAAAGGGCCACTGTGTCGCCGGTCACTCGCTGGGCGAATATACCGCGCTTGCCTCGGTCGGGGCGTTCAGCCTTACCGATACGGCCAAGCTGCTGCGCCTGCGCGGCATTGCCATGCAGGACGCCGTGCCGCTGGGCCTCGGTTCCATGTGCGCGCTGCTGGGGGCTGACCTTGAGAAGGCGCAAGCGCTGGCCGAAGCTGCCGCGCAAGGGCAGGTTTGCGAAGTCGCCAACGACAACGATCCGGGCCAGGTCGTGCTCTCCGGGCATGCCGAAGCCATCGACCGCGCGGTAGAAATGGCCAAGGAATATGGCTGCAAGCGCGCCGTGAAGCTGCCGGTGTCGGCCCCGTTCCACTGTTCGCTGATGGGGCCTGCCGCACAGCGGATGGACGTGGCGCTCAACAATACCCCGCCGCAGGCTTTCCGCCTGCCGCTTTACGCCAATGTCACCGCCGCCGAAGTCACCGATCCGGCGACCGAGCGCGACCTGCTGGTGCAGCAAGTGACGGGCCGCGTGCGCTGGCGCGAGAGCGTGTTGGCGATGGAAGCGGCAGGCGTTACCCACTTCGTCGAACTGGGCGGCAAGGTGCTCGCCCCGATGATCCGCAAGATTGCGCCTGACGTGACTACGACCAGCGTGATCGGAATGGAGGACATCGAACTGCTGGCCAAGGAGATCGGCTGATGTTCAAGCGTCTCGCAATTGCCGCAGCGGCACTCGCGCTGCCCTTCGCGGCCCTGCCGGCCATGGCGCAGGACAAGGGGCTGGACTGCATGGCCAGGTCCTACACCGCCAGCCAGCGCGCCGAGCTTGCCGAACTGGGTCCGCGTGCCCGCTTTGGCGATGGCGGCGATGCCAATTCCGCCGCCAATGCCATGGGCGATATTGCCATGGCGGCAGTGGAGAGCTGTATCAGCCAGCTGGGCTGGTCGCAGGAAGAGGCCATGTACGCCGCTCTCTATGAGCTTGGCCGGGTGAGCGAGGCAGGTTTCCGGGTTTCGGGGCAGCTGAGCGACAGTGACCTTGCCGCCGTAGACCGCGCCTTGGCGACCGGCGACCGCACGGCCCTGTGGGCCAGCGTGGAACGCGGGCTGACCGGAGGCATGGTGGGCGACACCGGCGGTCCGAGTTCCGCCGACACCATTGCCATGGGTGCCTTCATCCTGGGTACGGGCCTGGGCGAGGAAGAAGCCGTCCGCGTGGGTATCCTGCTGGGCTTCATGGGCCTGCAGCGAATGGGTGAGCGCGAATTCCTGGCACTGCAATAGCAGGCGTGTACGTGGCTTCCATTCGCCTCCTGTTTCCCGCTGTCCTGTTGGAAGCCGCGCTGGGTTCTTTTCCCGCCGCGGCCGAAGAGAATCTCGATTGCGTGGCCGGGGGCTTCTCCGACGCGCAGCAGGAGGTGATCGAGGCGTTCCGCGATGGCTATGACTTCGAAAGCGCGCGCAACCCGTCAGCAACGCCGGAGCTGGTGGCCGTGCTCCGCGAACGGGTGGGCCAGTGCGCCGCAGAGCATGGCTGGAGCGAAGAGGCGACGGCTGCTGCCGCGCGATATGCCGGACCGGCGCTGTTTGCCGACGTCATCCTCCAGGCCATGCCGATCGAGCCACTGCAGAAATTCGAACTGCTGACAAATTACGAGGAAGTCGACCGCTCCGCGCTGATCGCGGCATTCTCGGCTGTGGCCCGTACCGATGCCTTTGGCGTGACGCCGCGTGAAGCCACCGATGCCGACCGCGCCATGGTCGACTCCGTCGTGGCCATCGACGGGGTGCCGATGCAGTTCGAATACGGCGTCTGGCTAGGGGCGTGGCTGACCGCCTCGCTCAACCGCGACATTGCCGCCGAGCGCTTCGAAGCCCTCTGAGAAAGCCTGCCAGACCAGCGCCATAAACGCGGCATTCACAAATCTCCTGCTTCAATGTAACATTGTATCATTGATCGAGGGGGAGTTGAGATGATCCGATTCGCGAAAGCCTGTGTCCCTGCGGGGGCTACGCTCGTCTTGCTGGCAGGGTGTTCGGAGCCGGTACTCGCTCCGGTCGAAGGCACTGTCCCCAGCAGCGAGACCGTCTCCAGCTTCGAGAGCGAGGAGGAACTGGACCAGTTCGCCCGAGCCATGCTGGATCTGCTAGAGCGGAACGAGCGGGCGCAGGAACAGGTCCAAAACCTCGAAGCCCCGGTGATGTACGATATGGCAGCGCCGGAACCTCCTGCGGAAGATACTTCCAACGAAAGCATCACCAACACCCAGGAAGCGGGCGTCGATGAAGGCGGTATCGTCAAGAATGTCGGCGATTACCTCGTCGTGCTGCGGCGAGGGCGGCTCTTCACCGTTCGCGTGGGCGACGATGCCCTGGCTCCCGTCGACGCGATCGACGCCTTCCCGCCCGGCGCTGAAGGCTACGGCGCCTGGTACGACGAAATGCTGGTGCACGGCAGCGAGGTGATCGTCGTCGGCTATTCCTACGCCGCAGGCGGCACCGAGCTGAACCGCTTCCGTGTCGGCCGCGACGGATCGCTGACCTACCGCGACACGCACTACCTCAAGTCGGGCGACTACTATTCGTCGAGCAACTACGCCTCGCGCCTGATCGGCGACCAGTTGGTGTTCTACGCCCCGCTCTACATGAATTGGGAGGGATGGCGCGAAAGCCTGCCCACTTTGCGCACCCGCCAGCAAGACGGCTCGCTCGACGAAGGCGTGGCGCTGTCGACCGCGCAGGACATCCACATCTCCAACACCTACCGCGATGCGGGCGCTGCCCCGGCCATGTTGCACACGGTTACCCGCTGCGATCTCGCGGCAGCGGAGATGACCTGCGAAGCCGATGCAGTGCTGGGTGAATGGAGCCGCACTTTCTACGTCTCACGCGACGCGGTCTATGTCTGGACCGGCCAGTACCGCCCCTACTGGCGGCGGGAGGACAGCCTGACGCTACCCGGCCAGCTGTTCCGCTTGCCCCTCGATGGATCGGCGCCGGGGGCGGTGGTCGTTTCTGGCGGTCCCATCGACCAGTTCTCTTTCAGCGAAGACCAGCAGGACGAAGTTCTGCGCGTGGTCCTGCGCGGGGAGAGCCAGGGCGATGCCATGTGGGCGAGCGAATTCACCAGCGGCGACGTTGGCCTGCTGACCGTGCCCCTGGAAGCCTTCACGGTGGGCGATGGACAGCTACAGGCTGGTGCCTTGCGCAGGCTGCCCGATGTCGACGGCTGGTCTTTGCAGAACCGCTTTGTCGGACGCTACCTGCTCTATGCCGCCAACCATTGGGGCGGAAGCGGAAGCAACCAGTTGCACGTTGTCCCGCTCGGCGGTGCCGACGTTACAACGCTGGACATGCCGCATTCGGTCTCGCGGCTCGATGTCTTGGGGCGTGACGCCGTGGCGATCGGAATCAATGCCAACGACGCCCTCGGCTTCAGCGCGGTAAGCCTTGCCGGTACGCCGTCGATTGAGTCGACCTTCCTCCTGCCTGCATCAGGAGAGGGCGAGAGCCGCAGCCAGGCCTTCTTCTACCGGCCCGACGCCGGTTCGGACGGTGACAGCGGTACCTTGGGCCTACCGGTCCGCCGCCGCTTGCGCGATGGCGCGCCAGCCTTCCTTGGAGGTGGCTCGGCCATCGCTTTCCTGCGTCGCGACAATCGCGAATTGTCGCTTGCCGGTGAGCTGGAGGCCGACGGCGGGCAGGGCCGCGATGACAACTGCGTGGCCTCTTGCGTCGACTGGTACGGCAACGCCCGCCCGATCTTCATGGGTGGGCGGATATTTGCCCTGATGGGCTACGAGCTCGTCGAAGGCCGCATGAACGGTGGACAGATTGCGGAAAGGCGGCGGGTGGATTTCTCCACGGCCATTGACCGCTAGCGCGACACGCGCGAGAGGGGCGGCAAGAGTATTGCAGGAGAGCCCCGATGTTTTCACTTAACGGCATGACCGCGCTCGTCACCGGCGCCAGCGGTGGGATCGGTTCGGCGATTGCCTATGCGCTGGCGAAGCAGGGCGCGCGCCTCGCGCTCAGCGGCTCAAACGGGGACAAGTTGCGCGCCTTCCGCGAACAGCTGAACGAAGACCTGCCGCACCACGACCATGACGGTCATGTCGAGATCACCTGCAATCTCTCAGACACCACCCAGGTCGAAGAACTGGTGCCCGCTGCGGTCGATACGCTGGGCAAGGTGGATATCCTGGTGAACAATGCCGGCATCACCCGCGACAACCTCGCAATGCGCATGAAGGACGAGGAGTGGGAGCAGGTCATCAAAGTCAACCTCGAGGCGACCTTCCGCCTGATGCGCGCCAGCGCCCGCCCGATGATGAAAGCCCGCTTCGGCCGTATCATCAACATCACCAGCGTCGTCGGCGCGACGGGCAACCCCGGCCAGATGAACTACTGCGCCGCCAAGGCCGGCGTAGTCGGCATGTCCAAGTCGATGGCGCAGGAGCTTGCCGCGCGCGGGATCACCGTGAACTGCGTCGCCCCGGGCTTCATCCGCTCGGCCATGACCGATGCTCTCGACGACAAACAAAAGGACGCCATCAACGCCCTCATCCCCATGGGTCGAATGGGCGAGGGCGAGGATATCGGCGCAGCCGTGGCCTACCTTGCCAGCAAGGAAGCCAGCTATGTCACCGGCCAGACGTTGCACGTCAACGGCGGCATGGCCATGTTGGGGTGAGCAATGGCGCGCCACGTCGTCCTGTTCGGGGATTCAATCCTCGATAACGCTGCCTATGTGCCCGGCTGGCCGGATGTTGCCGAGCAGTTGCGCGCGGAACTCGGCCCCGAAGACCGCGTGACCTTGCTGGCCGTCGACGGCAGCATCAGCGAGCAGGTCGAACGGCAGCTGGACCTGTGCCCGCACGATGCCACGCACGTCGTTGTTTCCTCGGGCGGCAACGACATCCTGCACAACGCCGCCATGCTGGAGAAGGAGGCGTCGACCGTGGCTGCCGCGCTTTCCATGCTGATGCAGGCGCGGGCGGAGTTCGAACCGCCGTACCGCTCCATGGTCCAGCGGGCGAGCCAGTTGACCGTGCCCACGGCGCTTTGCACCATCTACGACGCCAACATGGGGCCACTCACGGCTACAGCGATCAGCATTTTCAACGATGCAGTCACACGCGCCATCCACGATGCAGGACTGGACCTGCTTGACCTGCGACTGGTCTGCAACGAAGCGGCGGACTACGCCAATCCGATCGAACCTTCCGTCGCGGGCGGGGCGAAGATCGCCGCGGCAATCGCCAACTACGTGCGCTGCGTGGACGCCAAGGCGACGAATTCGCGTGTTTTCGCCCGCAATTCGCGCGTTTTTGTCTGACAGCGGCAGCTTCGGCTTACTTTTCCCCAAGGAATCCGGCTCTCCACCCCCGAATCCTTGCCCGTATCCGCACCTCCGCTAAGGGTAAGAGAGCTTTTTACCGGCGCTTGCGGGCGAGTCCGGGCTTTTCCGGCACCGCGGCGCGCAATGGGGAATGATTTGCGATGAAGGCCACCATCGAACGCGCGAAACTGCTGCGCAGCCTGTCTCACGTCCAGTCGGTGGTCGAGCGGCGCAACACCATCCCGATCCTGTCCAACGTGCTGATCGAGGCCGACGAGCAAGGCCATGTGAAGATCATGGCCACCGACCTCGATTTGCAGGTGGTTGAAAGCCTGGAAGCCAATTCGGTCGAAAGCGGCGGCGCGATCACGGTGTCGGCGCACCTGCTTTTCGATATTGCCCGCAAGCTGCCCGACGGCAGCGAGGTTGCGTTGGAGACTGCCGAGAACCGCATGGTCATCAAGGCCGGGCGCAGCCGCTTCACCCTGCCGACCCTGCCGCGCGACGACTTCCCGGTGATCGTTGAAGGCGACTTGCCGACCAGCTTTGAACTGCCTGCCAAGACGCTGGCCGAACTGATCGACCGCACGCGCTTCGCGATCAGCACCGAGGAAACCCGCTACTACCTCAACGGCATTTTCTTCCACGTCGCGGAAGACGATGGCGGCGTGCTGAAGGCGGCCGCCACCGATGGTCACCGTCTCGCCCGCTTCACCCTGCCGCGCCCGGCTGGCGCCGAAGGCATGCCCGACGTGATCGTGCCGCGGAAGGCCGTGGCCGAGCTGCGCAAGCTGCTGGAAGAGGCGATGGAGGGCAATGTCCTCATCGACCTGTCGCCGTCGAAGATCCGCTTCACGCTGGGTGGAGAGGGCGGGGTGGTGCTCACCTCCAAGCTGATCGACGGCACCTTCCCCGACTACAGCCGCGTGATCCCCACCGGCAACGACAAGCTGCTGAAGGTGGATCCGAAGAGCCTGTTCGCCGGTGTCGACCGCGTGGCCACCATCGCCACCGAGAAGACCCGCGCAGTGAAGATGGGCCTCGATGCCGACAAGGTCACGCTCACCGTCACCAGCCCCGACAATGGCAACGCCACCGAAGAGGTGTCGGGCGAATACGGCTCCGACAGCATGGAGATCGGCTTCAACGCCGGATACCTGAAGGATATCCTCGCGCAGATGGACGCCGACAAGGTGGAACTGCACTTCGCCGATGCTGGTGCCCCGACGCTGATCCGCAAGGATGAAAGCAGCCCGGCCCTTTACGTGCTGATGCCGATGCGGGTGTGATCCGGCGATGAGGGAGTAGGACATGAGCCAGACGATGATTACCGTGCTCGTCGTCGGCCTTTTCCTGCTGATCTTCCCGCTGATGTGGCTGGGCATTACCAGCCTGCTGATGGCCATCAGCGGCTGGTCGAAAGTCGCAAACCGCTATCCGGATCGCGAAGACACGGTTCTTGTATCATTCGGCTGGCAAAGCGGCGCCATCGGCCCGCACCCTCTGGCCGCCGTCAACTTCCGCAACGTGCTGACCTTTGAAGCCTGTGCCAGTGGCATGCGGCTCAGAATCATGAAGGCGATGGCCCCCTTCGCCAAGCCGGTGTTCGTGCCGTGGGACGAGCTTTCCGTGAAGACCCGCTCGATCCTGATTGTCGACTATTACGACCTGCTGTTCGGCGACGAGGGCAGTGGCGGCCACATCATGGTGACGAAGAAGCTCGGGCGGCGGCTGGCAGAGGCCAGCGCCGGCCGAATGCAGTTGCCACGAGACTAACTCAGCGCCTGCATCATCGCGGCGATGTCGACGAATTTTTCGCGCGGGGCGCCTTCGCGGGCGGCCTTGGCTTCGGCCTCCTCGATCTTCTTCCAGTCGCGGAAGGTGACAAGGTCGAGGCCTTTCTCGGCGGCATAGGCATCGAAGGCTTCGCGGCCCTTCTTGCTGGCAGCGCCCAGTGCTCCGCTGATCACGTCCTCGGCGATCTTGTCGATAATGGCGAAGCCGTCGGGCTTGTTCGTGCCGATGGTGCCCGAGGGACCGCGCATGGCCCAGCCGACGCAGTAGAGGCCGGGCAGGATGCGTCCCTCGTCATTGGCGAAGCGGCCGGCGCGTTCGTCGAACGGCACACCGGGAATGGCCATGGTGCGATAACCGATGCAACTGACCACCAGGTCTGTGGGCAGGCGCTCGGTCTCTCCGGTGCCCACAGCGCGGCCTTTGACCAATTCGGTGCGCTCGATCTCGATCGCCTCTACTTTCTCCTTGCCGATCAGGGCCTTGGGCTGGGCGAAGAAGGCGAACTCGATGGCGATCTTCTTCTCCGCGCGGATATGCTCCGGCACGGCGGCAAATTCGCGCAGCACCGTGACGGACTTGCGCAGGCCGGGTTCGAGGATCGCATCCTCGGCTTCGTCCGGCAGGTCGTCCCGCGCAACGTGCGGGGCGGCGTTGTCGAGCCGGCCCAGTTCTCCCAGTTCCTTGGGCGTCATCATGATCTGGTGCGGGCCGCGGCGGCCGAGCAGTACGATCCGCTCTATGTTCGAAGCGCACAGGGCTTCCAGTGCGTGGAGCACGATGTCGCTGCCGTCGAACTCGCAGTCGGTCTTGGCCAGCATGCGCGCCACGTCCAGCGCGACATTGCCCATGCCGATCACCACGGCGGTGGAACCGGCCAGGTCCGGATCGAGGTTCGCGAACTGCGGGTGGCCGTTGTACCAGCCGACGAATGCCGCGCTGCCGAAGACATTGCCCAACTCTTCGCCCGGAATTCCAAGGTCACGATCTTTCGGCGCGCCGGTCGCAAAGATCACCGCGTCGTAATATTCCTGCAGTTGGGCAATCGAGATATCACGCCCGACGGCAACATTGCCTACGAAGCGGACGTTCTCTGTCAGCGCGGTCTTTTCATACCGCCGGGAAACCCCCTTGATCGACTGGTGATCGGGCGCGACGCCCGTGCGGATCAGGCCGTAAGGCACTGGCAGCATGTCAAAAATATCGACACGCACGTCCTCTCCAAAACGCTTCTGCGCGGCCTCGGCTGCGTAGTAACCGGCCGGTCCGGAACCGATAATCGCGATATGCCGCATTGCCTGCCTCTCCCGCTCGCCGATCTCCCTACTTGCAGTATGCATCGCATTAACCCTTCGAGGCAATGCGCCAGCCGAGGTCATGCACGGACATTTGCGGTGTCGGAAATCGGCGGCGGTTAACCGTTTTCCAACGGGTTTGCGGCATTGGCGTGACATGAGCGGTGGCAGCCGAACAGCGATCGACAGGGTCAGGCGTGAGAACGCGCCCGCGCAACAGCGCGCACCTGTCGTCGCGCCGGTGGCGGATGTGCCCGAGAAATCCGCATCCCCGTCGCCTGCTCCATCCACTGCCCCTGCCACGGAAAAAACCGCAGCCGCTGCCAGGCCGCCTGCTGCAATCGCCACGGCTGCCGAAGGCGCACCCGCTATCGACCGGCGCGAAGCCGAGCGCCGCGAAGCGACCATGTCGCGCAACGTTGCTCCGCCGCGGCAGGTGCTGGCCCAGCGCGAATTCTTCCCCCGGCGCTGGCCCTACCTGATCCTGGGCATGGTCACGACCCTGGTCGTCGCTTTAGCCGTATCGGGCGCTCTGCCAAGCGCCGCTGCTGCACTCATGCTTGCCCTTTCGGTTGTCCTGATCTTGCCGGTCTCCCGGGTCTGGGATTTCGTTGCCGGCCGCTCGGTGTCCGCCAAGGTGCTGGGATCGATTGGCGTCGTGATCATCCCGTTGTTCCTCTACGGTTTCGGTATGACCCGCTGGGCCATGGAGACGGGCATCGGGTGGGACGCGACAATTGCCTCGCAATTGTGCGTAGCATCGATCGCCATGGTCTACCTGCGACGCCAGCCGGGCATGATCTTTGCGGCGCAGCTGGCCATCTGGTCTGCCATCGTCATCGCCAACAGTTCGCTCGTAGGACTTGCCGGAGTGCTGTTCGGCTTTGTCGTCGCCGTGCTGGTGACGCGCGAACAGGTGATCCAGCAGAAAGGCGAGGAAGACGTCCTGCAGGCCCAGGCGCGCATTGCCACCCGCGCGCAGGACATCCTCACCGACTACGAGGAAACCGGGCAGGGCTGGTTCTGGGAAACCGACCGCCGTTCCCAGCTTACCTATGTCTCGCCGCCAGTGGCAGAGGTGTTAGGCACCAAGCCGGAGAACCTGCTGGGCCACCCGCTGACCCGGCTGTTCAACCTGGCCGTGACCGGTGATGAGGGTGAGCGCACACTGATGTTCCACCTGTCGGCGCGATCGGCCTTTTCGGAGCTGGCCGTCCGCGCTGCGAACAAGGGTGACGAACGCTGGTGGTCGGTTTCCGGCCGACCGCTCTACGACCAGTTCAACAACTTCATCGGTTTCCGCGGCTCGGGAACTGACCTGACTGAACGCAAGCGCAGCCAGGAACATGCCACCCGCCTGGCTCGTTACGATTCGCTCACTGGCCTCGCCAACCGTTTCCAGATGAGCCAGGTGCTGGAGAAGATCCTCGCCGACCGGGAGAAGAACAACCGCAACTGTGCCGTCTTCCTGCTCGATCTCGACCGCTTCAAACAGGTCAACGATACCATGGGGCACCCCGCTGGCGACGCCTTGCTGAAGCAGGTTTCCCAGCGGCTGGAACGCGCAGTCGGCAAGGCCGGACAGGTCGGCCGTCTCGGCGGTGACGAGTTCAAGGTCATCGTACCCAACAGTGTGCCACGCCCATCGCTGGAAGAACTGGCGCGCGAGATCATCGCCTCGCTCTCGCAGCCCTATTCGATCGAAGGCCAACGCGTGGTCATTGGTGCCTCTGTCGGTATTGCCATGTCGCCAGACGACGGCACCACGAGTGAAGAACTGATCCGCAATGCCGACCTTGCGCTTTACGCGGCCAAGGATGGCGGGCGCGGCCGCTTCCACTTCTACTCCAACGACCTGCACGCCGAGGCCGAAGCGCGCTCGCAGATGGAAGAAGACCTCCGCGATGCCATGGCGCGCGGCGAGCTGGAGCTGCACTACCAGCCGGTGGTCTCCACCACTACCGAGCGGATTTGCGGCTTCGAGGCGCTGATGCGCTGGCAGCACCCGGTCAAGGGCTGGATCTCGCCCGAACGCTTTATCGAGACAGCCGAAGACAGCGGCATGATCCAGCAGATCGGCGAATGGGCCTTGCGCCAGGCGTGCAGGGAAGTCGCGAAGTGGCCGGACGAAGTGCTCGTTGCGGTTAACGTATCGCCCCTGCAGTTCGCCAATGTCCAGTTCCCGGCCGTGGTCGCCAGCGCCATCGCCCATGCTGATATCGATCCATCGCGGCTGGAGCTGGAAATTACTGAAACCGTCTTCCTGCAGGACGACGCGGGTACCGATGCGACCTTTACGGCGCTCAAGAACATCGGCGTGCGCCTGGCGCTCGACGATTTCGGTACGGGCTATTCTTCGCTCGGCTATCTGAAAAAGGCGCCGTTCGACAAGATCAAGATCGACCAGAGCTTCGTGCGCGGTGCTACGGAACAAGGCAGCCGCAACGGCGCCATCATCGCCTCGATCACCAGCCTTGCCCATGCCCTGGGCATGGATACCACGGCAGAAGGCGTGGAGACCCACGATGAGCTCGACCTGGTGCGCATGCACGGTTGCAGTCACGTGCAGGGCTTCATCTACGAGCGGCCTCTGACGGCTGAAGATGCGCAGGCGCGGCTCGCCAACGGGCTGGAAGCGGTCGCCCGCGGGCCGCGTTCAAGCCGCGCTCCGCGCCAGACAATGCTGCGCAAGGTCGTGCTGGATCACCATGGCCACCTCTACAACGGCACCATCCGCAACATCTCCACCACCGGGGCACTGATCGAAGGTCTGTGGAACGTGCCGGTGGGGACGATCTTCAAGGTCCAAATTTCGAAGAATCATTGGGTTACGTGCACCGCGCGCTGGTGCGAAGATGACCGAATGGGCGTGGAATTCGCCAATGCCTTGCAGAAGGATAGTGCTGGCCGGATCGCCGCGATCCAGGCGGCGGCTCCGTCGCCGATCCAGCGCGAGGAAACCCGCAAGGCCGGATGAGCCGCCCATGCGGGAGCATTTAGATTTTTGGTAACGCTAATCGTTTAGGACCATGGCGTTGCAACAAGAGCGTTCCGCCTCCGCATTCGCAGGCGGTCAAGAGGAGATTGGCGAGCGATGGGTGTTCGCGACGTCTGGAAAGGTTTTGGCGCAAAGGCTTCCGAGCCCGTTCGCGTGCCTGACGCCGAAGCCATCGCTACCAAGGTTGCCGCCATCAAGGTCAGCGATCGCGACCGGTTGCAGATGCTCGACAGTTTCGAGCAGAGCAACATCGCCTGGTTCTGGGCCACCGATGCCCAGAACCGCCTGACCTACCTTTCACCGGCGGCCCTTGCCCAGTTCGCGCTCGAACGCGATGTGATCGGGGAACCACTCGCCAAGGTCTTCAAGACCGTTAGCGAAGAGCAGGTTGAAACCGAGACCAAGCCGATCAGCTACATCGTCAGTTCGCGTTCCAGTTTTTCCGAACAGACTGTCCAACTGCTTGACGAGAAGACTGCCGAGGGCGGCGGCAAGTGGTGGCAACTGACCGGGCGGCCGCAATTCGACAACAAGAAGGAGTTCCTCGGCTACCGCGGCATCGCCAAGGATATTACCGACAGCTACGAGGAACAGCTGCAGGCTTCTCGTCTGGTTGAATTCGATTCGCTTACCGGCCTGGCCAATCGTCACCGCATGAAGCGCCGGCTGGATGCCTCGCTCAATGCCTACAAGATCGAGAAGCGCAGTTGTGCGCTGATCATGCTCGACCTCGACCGGTTCAAGCAAGTCAACGATACCTTGGGGCATCCCGCTGGCGACGAGCTGTTGCGGCAGGTCGCGGCACGGTTGCAGAGCATTGCACCTGGTGGTGCGGAGATCGGGCGGCTGGGTGGTGATGAATTCCAGCTGATCGTTCCCGACCTCGACGATCGCGGCAAGCTCGGCGAGATCGCCAACCGTTTGATCCAGATGATCTCACAGCCATATTCTGTGGAAGGCAGTCGGGCGATTATCGGCACGTCAGTCGGCATTGCAGTCGCGCCTTATGACGGTATCGAAGCCCACGAGCTGGTGAAGGCCGCGGACTTGGCGCTTTATGCTGCCAAAGGCGGCGGGCGCGGCCAATTCCGTTTCTACTCCAATGACCTGAAGGAAACCGCCGAGGATCGTCGCGAGATCGAGGAAGACTTGCGTGATGCCATCCAGGCCGGCGAGCTCGAAGTGCATTACCAGCCGCAGGTGCAAACCAAGGACCACCAATTGCGCGGGTTCGAGGCGCTGGTGCGTTGGAACCATCCTGAGCATGGTGCCATTTCACCCGGTGTCTTTGTCCCTATTGCCGAGGACAGCAACCTGATCGACGAGCTTGGTGCCATGGTGCTCAAGCAAGCATGCAAGGATGCAGCGGAATGGCCCGGTGACCTGACTGTCTCGGTAAATGTTTCGGCCCGCCAATTCCTCAATGAGAACCTGTCCAAGGTGGTCGAGCGGGCACTCGATGAATCCGGTCTCAATCCTTCGCAGCTGGAACTGGAGATCACAGAGACCGTGTTCATGGGCGATATGGGCACGACCGAGGCCATGTTCGCCTCGCTCAAGAAGCTGGGCGTTCGGCTGGCGCTAGACGATTTCGGCACCGGCTTTTCGTCGATGTCCTATCTGTCCAAGGCGCCCTTCGACAAGATCAAGATCGACCAGAGCTTCGTGCGTGGCTGCACCGACACGGGCCATTCCAACCACGCCATTATCACCGCCATTGCCAGCTTGGCGAGCGCGCTGGGGATGACGACCACGGCTGAAGGCGTGGAGGCCATGGACGAGTTGGCGGTAATTTCCGCCCTCGACATCGATCTTATACAGGGTTTCATCTTCTCGCGCGCAGTGCCGCAGGACGAGGTGTTGGCAAAGCTGGTCGGTGGGGATTTTCACTACGAAGCAGTCGGCCCGGCCAAGCATCGCGCCAAGCGTCGCACCGTCTACCGCCGGATCGGCGTGGTGCACGAGGATCACCACTACGTAGCCATGCTGCGTGACCTTTCGCGCACGGGTGCCAAGATCGAAGGCCTGCTGGAAGTACCGATCGGCACCGAACTGGTACTCGACCTCGGTGAAGGCCAGCTAGTGGTGGGCAAGGTCCGTCGCTCGCAGGACGCTACGCAGGGCCTCGAGTTCGAGACGCCGCTGGTGTCTGACGGGGCAGGTGGGCTGTGCACGCGGCACCGCGTGTCGCCCTACATGCTCGCTGCGGCCGGCATGCCGCTGCAGGCGCTTCCCAAGGGCCACCACCTCGCTGCTGCTGCAGTGAACGGAGCCAACGGACCGACTTCGCGCCCGCGTTTCATGCAGGTGGAAGTGACCATGGGTTCCTCACGCGCCAGCTAGTCGAAACGCCCCGTGCGCAAAGTCTGCTGACAGTCGGTTATCGCCCCGCTAAAGGCGCGGGATGACTGAGCTGTCGCAGATCCGCAATTTTTCCATCATCGCCCACATTGACCACGGCAAGTCCACCCTGGCGGACCGGCTGATCCAGGTCTGTGGCGGCCTCACCGATCGTGAGATGTCCGAGCAAGTCCTTGATAACATGGACATCGAGAAGGAGCGCGGCATTACCATCAAGGCGCAGACCGTGCGCCTCAACTACACCGCGAAGAACGGCGAGACCTACGAGCTCAACCTCATGGACACGCCGGGCCACGTCGACTTCGCCTACGAGGTCTCCCGCAGCCTCGCCGCCTGCGAGGGTGCACTGCTGGTGGTGGACGCGGCGCAGGGCGTCGAAGCGCAGACGCTCGCCAACGTCTACCAGTCGATCGAACACGACCACGAGATCGTGCCCGTCATCAACAAGATCGACCTGCCCGCCGCCGAGCCGGAAAAGGTCCGCGCCGAGATCGAGGAGGTCATCGGCCTCGACGCCAGCGACGCGGTGCTCACCAGCGCCAAGTCGGGCATCGGCATCGAGGACGTGCTGGAAGCTCTCGTCGCCCGCATCCCGCCGCCCACGGGCGACCGCAGTGCCCCGCTCAAGGCCATGCTGGTCGACAGCTGGTACGATCCCTACCTCGGCGTCGTCATCCTGGTGCGCGTGATCGACGGCGTCATCACCAAGGGCCTCAACGTCAGGTTCATGCAGGGCGGCACCCAGCACCTGATCGACCGCGTCGGCGCCTTCACCCCCAAGCGCGTGGACCTGCCCGAGATCGGCCCCGGCGAGATCGGCTTCATCACCGCGCAGATCAAGGAAGTCGAACAGGCCCGCGTCGGTGACACCATCACCACGGTGAAGGGCGGGGCGGAGAAAGCGCTGCCGGGCTACAAGGAAGTGCAGCCGGTGGTGTTCTGCGGCCTGTTCCCGGTCGACGCGGCAGACTTCGAGAAACTGCGCGAATCCATCGGCAAGCTGCGCCTCAACGACGCCTCCTTCTCCTACGAGATGGAAAGCAGCGCCGCGCTCGGCTTCGGCTTCCGCGCCGGCTTCCTCGGCCTGCTGCACCTCGAGATCATCCAGGAACGCCTCAGCCGCGAATACGACCTCGACCTGATCACCACCGCGCCCAGCGTGGTCTACCGCGTCCACCTCGCCCACACGAAGAACGAGGACGCCGCCGTGGTCGACATCCACAATCCCGCCGACTGGCCCGACGTCAACCGCATCGATATGATCGAGGAACCGTGGATCAAGGCGACGATCTACACGCCCGACGAATATCTCGGCGCCATCCTGAAGCTGTGCCAGGACCGCCGCGGCATCCAGACCGACCTCACCTATGTCGGCGGCCGCGCGCAGGTGACCTACGAGCTGCCGCTGAACGAGGTGGTGTTCGACTTCTACGACCGCCTCAAGTCGATCAGCCGCGGCTATGCCAGCTTCGACTACGAACAGATCGGCCTGCGCGAGGGCGACCTGGTGAAGATGAACATCATGGTCAACGGCGAGCCGGTCGACGCGCTATCGCTGATCGTCCACCGCAGCGTGGCCGAAGAACGCGGCCGCGGCATGTGCGAGCGCTTGAAAGACCTGATCCCGCGCCACCTGTTCAAGATCCCGATCCAGGCCGCCATCGGCGGCAAGATCATCGCCCGCGAGACGATTGCCGCCCTGCGCAAGGACGTGACCGCCAAGTGCTATGGCGGCGACATTACGCGCAAGAAGAAGCTGCTGGAAAAGCAGAAGAAGGGTAAGGCGCGGATGAGGGAGTATGGGAATGTTTCAATTCCGCAGGAGGCGTTTATCGCGGCGCTGCGGATGGGGGAGGAGTGATGATTGCCGCGTAGTGGCGTTGTTGCGACAATGCGAATAGGGTCAATCGCGGCAAAGCCTCGCTTCTATTTTTTCTTTATCTTCAAAGTTTTCGCGCTATCATTTATTCGGCTTTTGCGAAGCTTGGGGGATAGACTTGCCAATTCCAGATTTCGGCCTTGGTAATGTCTTGCCTCCGTTCCTCGATGGCGATGCTGTTGGTGCGTTTGCTCCTAGGTCGCCTTATCGAACCACGATGAGCGAATTTGCGCGCAAGTTCGCGACTTCTGCCGAGCGAGTGCAAATTTTGCGGGGCTTTAAGCGATTTCGAGATGAAATTCGGGATATTGGCTTTCAGTCAGGATTTCAGTGGATCGATGGAAGCTTCGTTGAAAGATGTGAAGTGGTTAAGGGGCGACCTCCAAGTGACGTAGACGTCGTCTCGGTTCTTCGACGCCCTGAAGCTAACTCGGAGGAGGCTGATTGGGCTGCGTTTGTCGATCTGCATGGGGACACACTTCTAGACCAAGCTTATTGTAAGGCGGAGTTTCTATGCGACGCCTACTTCATTGATTTAAACATATCTCCTGACCTCGTTTCTCAACAAACAGCCTACTGGTTTGGACTCTTTAGCCACCAAAGAGAAACGTTCCGATGGAAGGGCATGCTGCAAATCGATTTGCAGTCCGACGATGACGCGGCCATGATCGCCTTAGAGGAGATCGAAGCAGCATGGTGACGAAGGTTCATCTGGATGCGCTTCGCGGCGAAATAGCATCGCTCCGAGAGCTATTGGCGAACTCTGGAGATCGCGATCCGCTGGGTTCGCGATCTCTTCGCAGGCGCCTCAACAATTTAGAGGCAGAACTGGCAGCGGTAGAAGGTCGGGAGAGTAAGACGGCTAATGTCGCATTGGTCTTCGACGGCGCCGCTGTCAGGGGATCGTCAGCAATTGAAGCCGATTTTGCCGGAAAGGCATTGCTTGATTATCAGGAGCTTATAGCAAAGCATGTTGCTATGAGCGAAGGCGGGATGGCTGAACGTGGACGCCTGCCTGATCAAATACATCGGCAGTCACAAATGACTATCACCGGACTGGTGCATGGGTCTTTCGGGTTTGTTTTGGAAGAAGATAACTCCGAACAGCTCGGCATGTTCGAAACACCGGCGCACCAAGCGGTCAGATCAATAACTGAATTATTGGAGGATGTGGCGGCAACCAGCGGCGTTGCGTTTGAGGCACGGCTCCAAGAACTTGATGCAAGAGTATTTCAATCGTTGAAGAGGTTCGTAGGGCATTTGCATAAGGCCGATTCAACATTGAAGGTCGCGGAGGAAAAAAGAGAATTACGATTGGACAAAGAAAGCGTTCAGCGTGCTTTCGAACGAGTTTCCAAGGTCGACATCGAAGAAGATGAGCAAATTGTAGAGGGCGAGTTGCTTGGCTTGGTGCCTGTCCAGCGAAGATTCGATTTCAGACGAAATGACAATGGAGAGGTTCTTCAAGGAAGGGTGGCACCTACGCTGAGCGCAGATTACCTTGAAAGAATTGATCGAGAGGGAATGATCGCCGGCGGGCAATGGAGAGCGACCATCAGAAGCAAGATCCTGCATCATCCAGATGGGCGCCACTCCACGACTACTTACCTTTTGATAGATCTTGTCGCCCTGTGACTAGTATGGCTTCAAATGAGTTCGGAAGGTGACCTTCGGCGTCTTCATGCACAAGGATGAGTCGATTTACGACGACATTCCTGAGGTGCGTTACCAGTTTCCGAAAATCTATCTCAGCCGCGCCCAGCAGATGATCGGCGACTGGATTGTCTATCGTGAGCCGGTGAAAATCCCTCAGTCCAAGGGCTTCTTTGCTGTTGCGAAGGTCGAGGATATTGTCCCCGATCCCGATAAGGCAGACCACTATCACGCGATCATTGAGAGAGGCAGCTATCTGCCTTTCGAGCCGACTGTCCCGCACATCGTGAATGGTGAACAGGTTGAGCGTGGGGTCCTCAATGAGGAAGGCAAGGTATCTGGTCGCGCTCAAGCCGCCGTCCGCCCGCTATCGCCTTCCGACTTCGCGCGCATCATTTCGCTCGGCCTGCCGGATGAAGACTTTTTGCCTCGCAGCGATGACGAGGTTGTCGAGGACAATCGTGTTCGTGAGCAGCAGATGCCGTTCGAAATCGAGCGTCCCATTGTGCAATCTTTGGTCTCGAAGCCCTTTCGCGACCGAGCTTTCCGGCGGGCGGTGATGCATGCCTATGACGGACGGTGCGCCGTAACAGGTTTCAAGCTGGTCAATGGTGGCGGTCGTTTGGAAGCGCAGGCTGCGCATATTCGCCCCGTTGAGCATGGTGGGCCAGACAGCGTGCGCAATGGTCTTGCCCTGTCGGGGACGGCACATTGGATGTTTGATCGCGGGCTTATTGGCGTTTCAGATGATCTCGACATTATCATTCATCGCAAAGTGAACGACCGAGAAAGCGTGGAGGCCGTGATCAATCCCACGCGAAGGCTGAAAGAACCGGAGCTACCATCGCACCGTCCACACCCCGAATTTCTCCGCTGGCATCGAGAGTTTCACAGGTTCGACGCCTAAGCTCCCCTCCCGCCTGCGGGAGGGGTTGGGGGTGGGCGCGCGATAGCGCTGGGTCGAACAGGCCCACCCCGCTGCGACTAGGTTCGCCTTCGGCTCTCCAAGTCTCGCTGCCCCTCCCGCAGGCGGGAGGGGATTACTTGCGCCAAGACTGCGAGCTTTGCGCCTCAAGGGCCTCTCCCACACGAACCCCCTCCGGCCACAATTTCTCCACCCCGCCAGCCTTCAGAAAATCCCGCCCCTGCATCCGCCGCAGCTGACCGGGCCTAGTCCGTTCCGCCATCTCCGCCTCCCGCGCCGCCGCCATATTCCTCCTCGTAGTCGACCACTTCCCAGCCGTCGTCCGGGGGCGGCATTCTTCCCTTCCGTTCCAGCACCTTCTTCATCTCCTCGCTCGGGCCGCGCGGGCCTTCCTGCCATTCGGCGTCCCCGGCCTTCGCGCCGCCTTTCAGCGCCTGGTATTCGGGGTGCTCGGGATCCTCGTACCAGGCGTAGCCCGCCGCCTTGTCCTCGGCGTCGAGGCGCTGGTACTCGTCCCAGGCCGCGCGGGTGCGGGGGCTCATCGCCAGCACCTTGTGCTTGTGCGCCTTGTCGAGCTTCGCGTTGAGGCTGGCGAGCACCTCCTTGCTCCGATCCTTGCGGGTGAGGGCGCGTTCGCGTTCCCAGTCCTTGCGCCATTCCTTCTTCAGCTTGGCCAGCGACTGCTTGTCCACCGCGTTGAGGCCGCGCGCGGCGCCATCCGTAAACCGATCCGGCGCGCGGTTGCGCAGCATGAACATCAGCAGCCGGTCGTTATAGATCGTGCGCGTGCCGACCAGCTTGCCATAGGAATAGACCGGCACCTGGATGCCGTTGAGCGCGCGGTCCATCGCCACGTCCTCGATCCGCTGGACGCCAAGGTCGAGTGCGGCCTCCCACGCCTTGCGGAAGCTGTCGGCATCGGGGTGGCGGCGCAGGTGGTAGGCGCCCTCGGGCGTCATCCCCACGGCATTGGCGGCGGCGCGGACGGAGCCGTAATCGGCCAGCGCCTCGATAAAGAGCTGCTGGCGCTCGGGCGTCCACCCGTCGTGCCGCTGGCACTTGCGCGGGACGGGGAGGAAGGCGGGGAGCTTGCGCTTGGGCTTGGTCGACATGGCGCGAGGCCATGGCGGGGGCGGGAGGCTGTAGGAAAGGTTGGATTGTTTGTCTTATGCGCCCACCTCCGTGGGCGCGTCCTCGCTAGACGCGCTTCGCTTCGCTACGCGCCCGCTGCGGGCGGGCGGTCGCCCTTGCGGTCACTATCGTGACCGTTCCCGGTGCGAGCTGGCCATTTGGTGCTGATCTCGGTCGCGCCTAGCGACCGACCGAGCGCGACCGCGCGACCGCAGGTGCCGCGCAGCCCGAAGGGCGGAGCGAATAGCACCGAGGACGAGGCCGCGGAGGCGGCCTCGCAAGACAAACTAGGGTTTGCGGGCCAAGACCAGCGAATAATACCCCCCGCCGCTGCGGCAGGCGCGCACGTCCTCGAACCCGGCGGCTTCCAGCATCTCGCGGAATTCGGGCAGGGTGTACTGCTTGCCCAGCGTGCCCATCAGCATCATCAGGCTGAAGCTGGCGGCCTGCCACGGGCCCTGGCCGTCGTCGTCCATCAGGATCTCGTGCAGGAAAATGCGCCCGCCCGGCGCCAGCGCCTTGTAGGATTTCTCGGCGAGCAGGGCGTTGGTCTCTTCCGACCAGTCGTGGAAGATATTGGCGAACCAGTGCGCGTCGTGGCCCTCCGGCCAGTCCTGCTCGAACATGTTGAGCCCGCAGGTCGATACCCGTCCGGTCAGCCCGGCGGCTTCGACATGCTTGCCGGCCTCGACCACCATTTCCTTGAGGTCGAGCAGGGTCACTTCCATCGCCGGGTTGGCCCGCGCCATCTCGATCCCGTAAACGCCCGAGCCGCAACCGACGTCGAGCAGCGAGCGGACCTCTGCGAATTCGGGCTGCACGGCAGCGCCGCGGGCAGGGCCCATCGAGTGCGCGTGCATGAAGTCGGAAATGCGCTTGGCGACTTCGGCGGTCATGGTGCCGCGCTCCCACTCGGGGCCGCCCGCCACCAGGTTCTCGGGTCGCTTGCCGGTGCGGACCATCGCCAGCAGCTGGGCATGCAGCGGGATTGTCTCGCGGAAGCGGAACAGGAAGCCGCCCCAGTACCCCTCGGCATCGGGATGCAGCCACATGCGCGCCTGCGGCGTGGCGGACCAGCGCCCGTCGCGCCGCTCCACCACGTTGAGCGCGGCCAGTGCCCCCAGCAGTACGCCCAGCGCGCGGGCATCGACTGCCAGCTCCGCGGCCAGCGCGTCAGTGTCGAGCGCTTGGTTGCCGATCACCCGGAACAGGCCCAGTTCGTCCGCCACGGTGACGGCGGGCAGGGTGAACTGCGATTGCCAGATATCCCAGATGGCGCGGTCGTCCGTGCCCGGCGGTAACGGTCCCATATGTCTCCCCTCGTTCTCTCTGGCGACATCTATAGCGAAAGCCTTGCCGCTCAACAGTCCGTCGTGGCATAACGATAACGATCGTTAGGAACGACGGGAAGAGGAAACCATGGCCACCCTGGCAGGAGACAGGATCGAGGACGAGGCCCGGCAGGTACGGGCAATGATGCGCTACGTCGACGAGGGCGACTTCGTGACGCGGCGCTATGTCAGCCAGGGCGAGGAGCTCAACACCGGCACCTATTCGGACCACGAAGTGGTGATCCGTGACGGCATGCCGATCCGCGATCACTTTGCGCTCGACGTTCACGGGTTCATGATCGGCAAGAGCAACAGCGCGATCACCGATTTCTATGACAGCGCGGCGGTGGACCGAGTCTATGAACGCGAGGTGGAGGCCGACGTGCTGCGCTGGACCGGCGCCGACAAGTGCGCCGCGCGCGGATGGATGCTGCGCACCAGCGCCGATCTCAGCGAACACGTGAGCAACAAGAAGGAGGGCTACCAGCACCGCGGCGGCCTCCAGCCTCCCGCAGGCGAGGCCCACGTCGACACCGCACCGCGCACGGCCCGGCGCATGGCCGAGCAGACCTATGCCCAGTGCTTTCCCGACGGACCGGGGTTCAAGCGCTTCCTCATCACCAGCCACTGGCGCACCTTCTCGCCGCCGCCGCAGGACGTGCCGCTGGCGCTGTGCGATGGCCGCACCAGCTTCGGCGGGCAGGAGAAGGACAATACCCTGCTGATCGTCGACGAGTTCCCGCAAGGCGATGCGCTGACCGCCCCGGTGCCGGGCGAGGAAGACCTGCTGGCAGCCACGATCTTTTCCTACAATCCGGCGCACCGCTGGTGGTACTTCGCCGGAATGGAGCGCGACGACGTGCTGTTGTTCAAGTTCTTCGACAGCGATCACGAGCGCACCTGGCGCTGTCCGCATTCGGCCTTCATCGACGGCTCGATAGCGGCTCCGAACCCTCGCGAAAGTATCGAATGCCGCAGCGTGGCATTTTGGGAATAATCTTGCGCCACCCCTCCGGCGACCGTCATCCAGCGGTCAAAATTGTCGCCAAAATGTCACACGGAAAAGCTTCCGTCTGAAACCTTTTCACGCGGCGATTGTGCAGCGCGCAACAATGGTGTTTGAGGCATGGTCAGGAAGGAGGGATTTGAACGCCTGACACTCTGTTGGTCTTGACCGCATAACGGATGGTTTCCCTCTTTTCGTCGAATTCTCCCACTTACCAGGAGCATATCAATGTTGATTAACAAGAAGGCCTCGCTGCTGGCGAGCACCGTGATCCTCGGATCGCTGGTTGCGACCCCGGCTTATGCGCAGGATGGCGCGTCGGAAGACGACGGCATGATCCTTGTCACCGGTACGCGCATCCAGCGTCGTAACGTTGACACCGCTGCGCCGGTCGCAGTGGTTGATAGCGAGGAATTCTCGCTGTCGGGTACGGTGAACGTCGAAAACGTCGTGAACACCCTCCCGCAGGTTGTCCCCGGCTTCACCTCGAACTCGAACAACCCCGGTACCGGTACCGCTACGCTGAACCTGCGCGGCCTCGGCTCCACCCGCACCATGGTGCTGGTCAACGGCCGTCGCTGGATGTTCTACGATACCGGCCAAATCGTCGACTTGAACACCATCCCGTCGTTCCTGCTTGACTCGGTCGACGTTGTGACCGGTGGTGCTTCGGCTGTGTACGGTTCGGACGCTATTGCCGGCGTCGTGAACTTCCGCCTGCGTGACATCGACGGCGTCGAAATGGGTGGCCAGTACTCGATCACCGATCGCGGCGATGGCGACCGTTACGAACTGTATGGCGCAATCGGCGGCGAATTCGCCGATGGCCGCGGCCACGTCACCGTCTACGGTGAATACTACAACCGTGAATCGGTCTTCCAGGGCGATCGCGCGTTCTCGAACTTCGCCATCGGCGCCGAAGCTTTCGGTGCTCCGCTGCAGCAGTTCGGTTCGTCGACCCTGCCGCAGGGCCGCTTCAACACCCCGGGCAGCACCACCGTTGACGGTGTGACCTACCCGCTGGGTTCGGGTCTCGTCCTCGACGACGCCGTGTTCGACACCCCCGGCGTTGCCCGTGCTCGCGCTGGTGACACCTACAACTACGCTCCGGCCAACTACCTGCAGATCCCGCAGGAACGTTACCTGATCGGTGGTTACGGTGACTACGAATGGACCGACGGCCACGAAGTTTACGGCGAAATCTCGTTCGTGAACAACCGCGTTGCCCAGGAGCTGGCCGCCACCCCGGTGACCGGTACCTTCAACGTCAATATCGCTGCCGTTTCGCCGTTCTTGGACCAGGCCTTCATCGACGAGCTGAACATCCTCGATCAGCGCGAAGAAGACGTGAACAATGCCCGCATCGCTGCTGGCCTCACGCCGAACCTGCCGGGTCTGGGTACCGTCAGCAGCTTCATCCAGCGTCGTACGGTTGAAACCGGTTCGCGTAACTCGCTCGACGAGCGTAACGCTTTCCGTGTTCTCGCTGGCCTGCGCGGTGAAATCACTGACACGATCAACTACGACGCATACTACATGTATGCCCGTACGCGTAACGCCAACGTCCAGGCGGGTAACATCTCGCGCTCGGCCTTCCAGGCCGGTCTCGACGGTTCGGCTCCGGCGATCAACATCTTCGGTCCGAATACCCTCGACCAGACGATGGTGAACCAGATCTCGATCCTGGCCCAGAACGGCGACATCTCGACCCTCGAAGTCGCGACCGCCAGCATCAACGGCACCTTCGGTGATTTCGCCATCGGTTCGGCTGATCCGATCGGTTTCGCCCTGGGTTACGAATACCGCAAGCAGGCTTCGCAGTTCATTCCTGACACTGCGCTGTCGTCGGGCGACGTGGTCGGCTTCAACGCCGGTCAGGCCACCGCCGGTTCGTACACCGTTGACGAGTTCTTCGCCGAGCTCAACATTCCGATCCTCGGCCCGGATTCGGGCATCGAGTACCTCGGTGTGAACGGCGCAGCCCGTTACTCGGACTACTCGCTGGCAGCCGTCGGCGGCGTCTGGACCTACGCTGTGGGTGCGGAATTCGCTCCGATCGAGGACATCAAGTTCCGCGGTCAGTACCAGCGTGCGGTGCGTGCACCGAACGTTGCGGCACTGTTCGGCGGCCAGTCGATCGGCTTCCCCGGCGCGACTGACCCCTGCGGTAACGCAGCCTTCCTGGCGGCAAACCCGGGTGCAGACCAGATCTGTATCGCTACCGGTGTTCCGCAGGCCAACCTGGGTAACGCAGCTGCCGTGCAGCTGAACGCCCAGATCCCGGCCCTGTTCGGTGGTAACCCGAACCTGCAGGAAGAAACCTCGGACTCGTGGACCTTCGGTGTCGTGCTGACGCCGCAGTTTATCCCCGGCCTGACGATCACCGCCGACTACTACGACATCCTCGTGGAAGGCGCGATCGCAACTGCCGGTGGTGGTCTGCAGAACTCGTTCGACCTGTGCTATGGCACGATCCAGGACATCAACAACCCGATCTGCCAGATCTTCGTGGGTACGCGTAACAGCGACGGTGCCATCACCGTTGCCAGCCCGCCGCTGATCTCGCAGGCCAACCTCGCCGAATTCGGCGTGTCGGGTATCGACCTCCAGATCAACTATGGCTTCGACCTGCCGTTCTCGCTGTTCACCAGCGGCGGTGTGTCGGACTTCAACATCAACTTCCTGGGCACCTGGACGGAATCGAGCTACTCGAATGCCATCCCGGGCGTCACGGCAGTCGTTGAATGTGCTGCACAGTTCGGCTTCACCTGCGGTGATCCGACCGCAGCGTTCAAGTGGACCTCGCGTTTCAGCTGGGTGGACGGTCCGTTCACCATGTCGACTCGCTGGCGTCACCTGAGCGCGGTTGATGATGACGATCCGTCGGTTGACTACGCTGCCTTCAACGGCGTTGAGCGTATCTCGGCTTACGACCTGATCGACCTCACCTTCTCGTTCGAAGCCAACGAGCACCTGACCCTGACCCTGGGTGTGAACAACCTGTTCGACACCCTGCCGGGCACCCCGGAATTCGACGCTGGTGGCGTAGTCACCAACCGTCCGAACTCGCTGCTGCTGGGCTCGAACCAGGAACAGGCCAACACCTACCCGTCGACCTACGACGTGCTCGGTCGCGACTTCTTCGCTTCGGCTCGGATCCGCTTCTAAGCGATCTGACCAAGCGAGTAATCGCCTGGAAGGGGCGGGGGACCTTAGGGTTCCCCGCCCTTTTCTTATGTCCGCTTGCAGTTGGGGCGCGGAGGCAGCAGCAATCCCTTGCGGAACCCGGGTCCGCCACGCGCCAGGCGCTGGCGCTCGATTATTCGGGCTTGGTTAGTCTCAGCAGCGTAGCAAAGGGCTGCTCGGCATTGCCGTCACGCAGCGGTTCGCTGGCCTGCAGTTCCAGCCCCGCCTGTTCCAGCACTGCGGACAGCTTCTCGCCGGTGCCGGACGCGCGGGCCGCCATTTCCAGTGAGGAAATGCGCCCCAGCTCGTTGTTCGCCTGGGCGACGATCTGGTCAATCACCATGGCCGTGCGCGCAGGCGGATCGTTGCGCCCGAAGTGCAGCGTACGGCGAATGGCTTCGGCAATTTCCCAGGCGGCGGACTGCGGGCCGAACCGGCGCGCGCCTTCCTCCGGGGCCTTGGCAATCTCGGGCGGCATCACCGCCATCCCGACTTGTCGCAATTGCAGGCTACGCTTGGCAATCTCGGGCAGTCGGGCCTCTTCGATCACCCAGAGGATCTGTTCGCGGCGCGCTATGTTGTGCGCCAGGATCGGGCTGTCCTCGCGGTGCGTAATCATCGCCACGTCCCCGCCCGGCTGCACCACGCGCTGTACCTCGGCCGCGGCGGGCTCGATATCGCCATACTCGAAGCCGAACTGGCTGGTGACCGCAGCAAAGGTGTCGTCGGGGAAGGGCAGGTCGCGCATCAGCACTTCGGTCCGCACCTTCGCTCCCTTGGGCGGCGTTGGCAGCGAGCGGGCCTGGTCGATGCCGACCGGCTTCAGGTCCGACCGTGCCTCCAGCAGCCGCGCCATGACGCGGCCGTCGCCAGTACCGAGGTCAAGCACCCGGGCGCGGCGGGGCAGCGTGCGAGCGAGCTGGTGCCAGATCGAGGTCTGGACGCGGTCGATACCTCTCCATGCATCGGGCAAGCAGCCGCTGGCAGAGGCATCGCTGCCATCCCAGAAGGCGTCCCATGCCTTGCGACTGTCTTTCTTCGCGCTCATCCCGAAGGTTTGTCGGCCAGCGCGACATCGAATGCAACCGTCATGCGCCGCCCGTCATCGAATGGCCGGGTGCCGTGATAGAGCGTGCTCGGGAACAGCGCGAGGTGGCCGGCGCGAGGGCGGATGACCGCGATCGGGCCGAGCTCGAGCCGCAGGTCAGGCGGCGGGCGGCCCAGTTCGAGCCAGCCGTGCTGCTCGGGATCATGGTCCGCGACTTCTTGCGGAAGTTCGCAATAAAGGGCCGAGGAAACAATCCCTTGCGGGTGTATATGCGAGGTGTGGTAGTCGCCTCCGCCGGATAGCCTAACCGACCACGAGCCGACGATGCGCCAGTCCGTTTCACGGTGGCGCAGCAGCGGGTGTGTTGCATCGGCTGCCGGCAGTCCTGCGCGATAGTCTTCGATTGTCGCCTCGATCGCTTCGCGCAGGCGCTGGAACTCGGGTTCGCCGCGGTCGAACAGCCGTCCACGGGTCTGCGTGCCGCCGCGTAGCGACTGGCCGAGCGGCAGTGGCGAGCCATCGTGCAGGTCATGCAGCCGCGCGATGGCGGGCGGCAGCACGCTCTCCGCATCGTGGAGCGGGCGCAGGCCGTAAAGGTTGGCCTGTTCGTGCAGCCATTCCTCGCGCGGATCACCCGACAGTCGCCACAGGATGCCGCGCAAGGCCCAGGCGCGTATATCGTGCGAGACCTGGTACTCGGCCACTTCCAGCAATGCCTCCGCCCGGTCGAACTCGCCGCGCCGGATGCGGTGGCGGGATTCGTGGACCTTGCGGTCGTCAGATGTGTCATCGAGGTCGGCAAACAGCACTTCGGCCCGGTCATCGTCGCCAGCAGCCCCGGCGTAGATGGCCTCAAGCAGCTTGAAGCGTTCGACCTGCGGGAACCGCGCGCGCGCTACGGCGATGACATCGGCAGCTTCGGCGTTGCTGTCCATCCCGGCCAGCGTGCGTGCCCAGGAATCGGGAATGTTGGGGTCTTGCGGCACCTTGGCGGCGGCGTCGGCATAGTGCGAGGTATAGTCCTGTTCGCCCTGCGCCTGACGCAACTGGGCGAGGAAAAACAGCGCGTCGGTATAATGCGGAGCCTGCGCCACGACCTGTTCGATGATCGTGCGCGCGCCGGTCACATCGCCTGCAACATCAAGCGCCTGGGCCTTCCCGAGCCACAGCAGCGCATTGCCTGCATCGACCTGCAGGGCCCTGTCGAACCGCGCGACGGCATCGTCCTCGCCGCGCTCCAGCGCCAGTCCCGCGCGTCCCTGGAGCGCGGTGGAGCGCTGCGGTTCCAGCGCCAGTGCCCGGTCGTACCAGCCAGCGGCATCGCCAGCATCGCCATGGCCGCGCGCAGCATTGGCGCGGGCGGACCAGTAGCTGGCGCGATCCGTTGCCGCGCCCTCGATTGCGGCCAGGAGGTCCAGCGCCTCGCGGTGCCTGTTGGCAGTGGTCAGGGCGATCGCCTGGTCGATGGCAAATTCCACCTTGCCGCCCGCGAGCTCGCAGGCCTTGGCAAAGAAATCGGCCGCAGCCCCCGGATCGCCGGACTGCAAGGCCAGCTTGCCCGAATAGTGCCACAGGCCTGCTTCCTGCGGGAAAGCCTGGCGTGCTTCGGCGAGCATCTGCAGCGCTGCCCGGGCATCACCGCCTTGCGCCGTCGCGGCAGCGCGCGAAGCCCATTGCTGCGGGGTCAGGCTGCTCACCGGTCGCGGAGCCACCCGTTGATGGCATAGCGTCCGCGCGGCGCAAAAGGAGGCACGTAGGTGACCGCGTGTGCGCGCGGAACCATGAACAAATTCAGGGTGTTGAAGCGCGGGATATAGCCGCTCTCGATATTGCCGAGCGCGTCATAGAAGACCAGGTGACCGCCCCAGTCCGGTGACCAGTCGTCGATTGTCATGTTGAGGACGTAGGCAATCCGCCAGCCTTCGGCGACATGGCTGTCGATGTGGCGGCCAAGGAAGTTGTTGGGCCCATAGAGGCTGGCGTGGGCATCGGCCCGGGCCAATTCGGCAATGCCGGTGATCTGCCGCATGGCATCGAGGAATTCCGGCGTATTGAGATATTCCAGCAGCAGTTCGTGCGGGCCTTCGGGGTCCCACTGCTCCTGCACGGCCTCCACGATCTGGTAGCGCTGGAAGCGGAAAGCATAGTCTCCGCTGGCAGCGACCCTGTCGGTATCCTGCAAGGCCTGCCGGACAGCGGCGGCATTGGCTGGATCGCGCAGTTCGCGTCCGCGCCAGCTTTGCGGCTTGCCCTCGGTCCCGGCCTGGGTTGCGATGCCCCACTCGGTGCCACTGGCGAGGATCTCGCGAATCTCGCGCGCCGTCTCCTCCGTCAGGAAGTTTTCGATCTGCAGCTTGTTGTCGACCGCGAACTGGCGGGCAAGCTCTGCCCGGTCGAGGTGCGGATTGAGTTCGAAAAGCGCCTTGGCCATGGCTTCCAGCCTATAGGAAGCGCGGCGCGGGCATGCCAGCCCCGGAGCAGTGTACGGGTGAAAAAAGACCCGCCGTGACGCCCAGCTTGGAGGGCAATCGACGGCGGGTCATGCGGAAACCGTGCCAGCTTGTTCTATCCGGTGCGCATCTTACCCTACGCCCGGTGAAGGCCTGGTTCCGGTTCGGTGGATGTCAGCCGCGCTGCTGTTCTTCGGCGCGGGCGGCGATTTCGCGTTCGAAGTTCTGCACGGTTTCGCGATAGCAGCGCATGGCTTCGGTGCTGGGCAGTGCAAAGCCGGAGCGGCTGTCGATGCCGCAGACTTCTTCGGCAGCGTTGGTCAGGCGGCGTTCCAGCGTGCGCTGGCCGGCCTCGGTCGAAAGGTCGAGGTCGCTGTAGCGGACAGCAACGGTTTCACCCTGGGCATCGGCAGCCACGGCGGGGGTGGCGAGCAGGGCGCCAGCGGTGAGAGCGGCGGCCAGACCGGACTTGATCGAAAACTTCGTCATGATTTTTCCTCCTCGGTTGTGCTCCGGCCCCGTTTGAACTGGGGGGTGGGCCGGAGCGATGAGCCTGATGTAGGGGAGGGTGCCGGGCATGACATCTCATGCTCGACCGGCTTGGGCTTCGCGTCGATGAATGACGCAGCGTGCCGACAACTGGCCAACTGGTTCCGACAAACGTCGACAAGCTTTCAGGTGTAACCAGGGCCGTCGTTACTGTGCGTTTTGCCTTATATATGGGGGCAGGGGGGAAAGTGACGCGCACTTCACTTGGCGTTCAGCGCGAGCCTAGCTATAGGCCTCTCATGACTGCGAAGCTTTCCATCCGTAGCGCGCTGCTGGGCGCCACCTGTGCCGTGCTGTTGACCGGCTGTGCCGGCGGGCGTGACAACGGTCCGAACGACCTGGCCTATGTCGCCCGCGACGTCGAATCGCTCTATGCGGCGGCGCGCGCCCGGCTTGACCGCGGCGACCTGGCGCTGGCCGCCGGCCTGTTCGACGAGGTGGAACGCCAGCACCCCTATTCGCCCTGGGCGCGCCGCGCCCAGCTGATGAGTGCCTTCTCCTATTACGCCGCGCGCGACTATACGCGCTCGATCCAGTCGGCCTCGCGCTTCCTGTCGATCCACCCGGGTAACCGCGACGCGCCCTACGCCTATTACCTGATCGCCATGTGCTATTACGAGCAGATCAGCGATATCGAGCGTGACCAGGCGATTACACTGCAGGCGCTTGCCGCGCTGAACGAAATCGTCCGCCGCTATCCGGATACGGCCTATGCCGATGACGCGCGGTTGAAGATCGACCTCGTCAACGATCACCTTGCGGGCAAGGAAATGGAAATCGGCCGTTTCTACGAGAATACCGGCCAGTGGCTGGCGGCGCAGCTGCGCTTCCGCAACGTGGTGGACGATTACCAGACCACCAGCCACACGCCCGAAGCGCTCTACCGCCTTACCGAAACCAGCCTGGCCCTCGGCCTGCCCGAAGAAGCACAGCGGTATTCGGCGGTGCTGGGTGCCAACTATCCGGGTACCGAGTGGTACGAGAAGGCCTACGACCTGATGGAAGAGCACGCCCCCGAGCGGGTCGGCGGCTAACTTCCTGTCCGGCTAGGTGCCGTAGCGCCAGTCGACGCCCGATTGCTCGCGGCGGTTGAGTTCCAGCAGGTCGCGCATTTCCGGCAAGTGCAGCGAACGATCAAGGCGGACGCCCGCCAAACCGTCGTGTGCCCAGCGAATGGTGCCAACCAGCTCGATTTCGGTGGCGGTGACAATCGTCACCTTGTCGCCCGGCTCGTACTTGCCGCGACCAAGGTTGCTCAGCCGTGCGCCCTGCTGTGACAATTCGATCAGCAGGCCCTTCATGGTCTTGCGGCCTTCACGGCGCAATTCGACCGGCAGCCGCGTGGCGTATCGCTTGTATGCCCTGATCGTGAGCACCGACATCGCGGCGAGACCCTCCTGTTGCGAGCCTCACCTTAGGCCAGAGAATGGTTAAGAATTTCTAGCCATTCCACTGACAGGACAGTGCCCATCGTTGCGCTGTGACGGGGTGCGGATTACAGCAAAGCATCACCATGCTGACCGCGCTTTCCATCCGTAACATCGTGCTGATAGAGGCGCTTGACCTTGCCTTCGGGCCGGGGCTGGGCGTGCTGACGGGCGAGACGGGGGCGGGCAAGTCGATCCTGCTCGATGCCTTGGGGCTGGTGCTGGGCAACCGCGCCGATACCGCACTGGTGCGCGCGGGAGAGGACCAGGCGAGCGTTACCGCAACCTTCGAATTTGCTGCCCTGCCTGCGGGGGTCGCCGAGGCGCTGGACGATGCCGAAGTCGAGCTGGAACCGGGCGAGCCGCTCATCATCCGCCGCCGGGTGAAGGCCGATGGCGGATCCAAAGCCTTCGTCAACGACCAGCCCGTTGGCGTGGCGCTGCTGCGCTCGCTGGCTTCCTCGCTGGTGGAACTGCACGGCCAGCACGACGACCGCGGCCTGGTGAACCCGCGCGGCCACAGGGCCTTGCTCGATCGCTATGCCGGGGCAGATGTGGCGGGCGTTGCTGCCGCATGGGACGACTGGCGCAAGGCGGGCGACAGTCTGGCCGAGGCGCGCGCCGAGATCGAACAGGCGAAGCTCGACCAGGACCTGCTGCTGGCACACCTCGCCGAACTGACGGCTATCGAACCGGAGGCGGGCGAGGAAGAGACGCTCGCGAATGCCCGCTCGGACATGCAGAAGGGCGAGAAGCTGGCGGGCGATCTCGAAGACCTGCGCACGGTCTGGGACGGCAGCGATTCGCCGCTCGCCTCGCTGCGCGTGGCTGCGCGCAAGCTGGACCGGATCGCCGAGGAACATCCCCTGCTGGCAGAGGCGCTGGCCGCGCTCGACCGCGCGGTGATCGAAGCGGGCGAGGCGGAAGAGAAGCTGCAGGCTGCTGCCGAGGCCATGCAGCACGATCCGCTGGAACTCGACCGGATCGAGACGCGGCTGTTCGAACTGCGGGCGCTGGCGCGCAAGCATTCGTGCCAGGTCGATGACTTGCCCGAGGTGATGCTTGGCCTTCGTGCGAAGCTCGACGCGATCGAAAAGGGCGATGCCGACCTTGCCGACCTGGAAGCGGCAGAGCGCAAGGCGCATGAAGTCTACCGCGCGCGGGCCGAGGCCCTGCACGCCACCCGCGTGGCAGCGGCCATGCAACTGGACGAGGCCGTCGCGGCGGAACTGGCGCCGCTGAAGCTCGACGCCGCCCGGTTCAGGACGGCGGTGAGCGAGCAGCCGGAAGAACGCTGGGGCGCATCGGGTATGGACGCGGTGGAATTCCTCATCGCCACCAACCCCGGTGCCGACTTCGCCCCGCTCAACAAGATCGCCTCGGGCGGCGAACTGTCGCGCTTCATCCTCGCGCTGAAGGTGGCGCTGGCGGAGCAGGGTGGCGCGGCGACGGTCATCTTCGACGAAATCGACCGCGGCGTGGGCGGCGCGGTGGCCTCGGCCATCGGCGAACGGCTGGCGAGGCTGGCGGGCGACGGTGGCCAGCTGCTGGCCGTGACCCACAGCCCGCAAGTCGCCGCGCGAGGCCGCACGCACTACATGATCGCCAAGTCGAGCGAGGGCACGGTGACCAAGACCTCGGTGGCCTTGCTGGATGCCAAAGGGCGACAGGAAGAGATCGCTCGGATGCTGAGCGGTGCGGAGATCACCAACGAGGCTCGGGCGCAGGCCGACCGGCTGCTGGAGGGGGTGTGATGGATATCACCGAAGCCGAAGCCGCCAACGAGCTGATGCGGCTTGCCAAGGCAATTGCGCACCACAACCGGCTTTACCACGCCAAGGATGATCCGGAGATTTCGGACCAGGAGTTCGATGCGCTCGTCCGTCGCAATGCGGAGTTGGAGGCGCAGTTCCCGCACCTGATCCGTGAGGATTCGCCGAGCAAAGTCGTGGGACACGAGATCAGCGCTTCGCCGCTGTCCAAGGTGCAACATGAAGTCGCCATGCTCAGCCTCGACAATGCTTTTGCTGACGAGGAGGTCGAGGAATTCGTCGCTCGCGTCCGGCGCTTCCTGTCACTGGGCGAGGGCGACCCGCTGGCCTTTACCGCCGAGGACAAGATCGACGGCCTCTCCTGCTCGCTGCGCTACGAGCAGGGCAAGCTCGTCATGGCCGCCACGCGCGGCGACGGGCAGGTGGGCGAGAACGTCACCCCGAACGTCGCGCATATCGCCGATATCCCGCAGCAGCTGTCGGGCAGCGTGCCAGAAGTCTTTGAGGTGCGTGGCGAAGTTTACATGGCAAAAGAGGACTTTACCGCGCTCAATGCTGCGCAGGAGGCGGCGGGCGGCAAGCTGTTCGCCAACCCTCGCAATGCCGCCGCCGGGTCGCTGCGGCAGAAGGACGCCAGCGTCACCGCCGCGCGTCCGCTGCGCTTCCTCGCGCATGGCTGGGGCAGTGCCAGCGAGGTTCCGGCAGACACCCAGTTCGGGGTGATGCAGCGCATTGCCGAATGGGGCCTGCCGATCTCGCCCGACCTGAAACTATGTCCTGATATCAGTACTATGTTGCAGGCCTATCGCAGCATTTCCGAAGGCCGCGCGGGCCTGCCCTACGAGATCGACGGGGTCGTCTACAAGGTCGACCGGCTCGACCTGCAGAAGCGGCTTGGCTTCGTGGCCAAGGCCCCGCGCTGGGCCATCGCGCGCAAGTTTCCTGCCGAACGCGCGGAGACCACGCTCGAGGCGATCGACATCCAGGTCGGGCGCACCGGCAAGCTGACGCCGGTCGGGCGGCTTGCCCCGGTGCTGGTGGGCGGCGTGACCGTCACCAACGTCACCCTGCACAACCGCGACGAGATCGCCCGCCTCGGCGTGCGGCCGGGGGACCGGGTGGTGATCCAGCGCGCCGGAGACGTGATCCCGCAGGTGGTCGACAACCTGACCCGCGAGGTCGAGCGCGATCCCTTCACCTTCCCCGATCACTGTCCCGAGTGCGGCAGCGAAGCCGTAGCAGAGGATGGCGAGGTCGATGTCCGCTGCACCGGCGGCCTGATCTGTCCCGCGCAGCGCACCGAGCGGCTCAAGCATTTCGTCAGTCGCGCCGCGCTGGATATCGAGGGGCTGGGCGAGAAGACCATCGACCAGTTCTTCGCGCTCGGCTGGCTCGAAAGCCCGGCAGACATCTTCCGCCTGAAGCACCGCGAGGCAGAGATACTGGCGCTCGACGGGTGGAAGGAGAAGTCGGTCGAGAATCTGCTCGCTTCCATTGAGGCCAAGCGCCAGCCCGATGCCGCGCGGCTGCTGTTCGGCCTTGGCGTGCGCCACGTCGGTGCCGTGACGGCGCGCGACCTGCTCAAGTACTTCCACGAACTGCCCGCCCTGCGCGATGCCGCCGAGAAGGCGCATGCAGGCGATGAGGAGGCGACCGCCTCGCTCACCTCCATCGACGGCATAGGCGGTGCGGTGGTCGAGGCGCTGGGTGCCTTCTTCCACGAAGATCACAACCGCGCCGTCTGGGACGACCTGCTCTCCGAAGTCAGCCCGCCGCGCTACGAAGTCGCCACGGTCGACAGCCCGGTGGCGGGCAAGACGGTGGTCTTTACCGGCAAGCTGGAGACCATGAGCCGCGACGAAGCCAAGGCCCAGGCCGAGCGTTTGGGCGCCAAGGCCGCCGGATCGGTCAGCGCCAAGACCGACCTGCTGGTCGCGGGTCCGGGCGCGGGCAGCAAGCTGAAGAAAGCTGCCGAACTGGGTATCGAAGTTATCGACGAAGCCGGTTGGGCCGCCATCGTCGCCGCTGCGGGCTGAACCGGACGCCTAGTCCTGCGGTGCCCCGTCGATTTCACCGCGACCGAGGTGGCGCAGGTCGAAGTGTGCGCGGATATGATCGAGCACTGCGGGGTAGAGCGCATTGT